>NZ_JBHXNJ010000019.1:19301-147406 GCF_042719655.1 Nocardia sp. NPDC058518 | reverse complement strand
GTGGAGTTCACCTATAGTTCCTTATGATGTTTTTGCATCGTTACGTCTGGTGCTCGGGGCGGGGGGGGGGGTCCTCGTTCGACCCCCCCCCCCCCCGCGCGCCTGACGCGAGAGTAATCATGACATCAGCGGCTTCGCTCGGTGTGACCCTGTTGGCCGAGGGGTCCATCGATTTCAACGTCTCCGGGGTGATCGACCAGTTCTGGCGATTGACCGTGGACGGCTTGACCTACGGCTCGATCTACGCCCTGGTGGCTGTCGGCTACACGCTGGTCTACGGCGTGCTGCGACTGATCAACTTCGCCCACTCCGAGATCTTCATGCTCGGCATGTTCGGTACCTACGTGGGACTGGAACTGCTCGGCTTCGCGCCGAGCGGCAACGTGTATTCCCAGGGTGTCCTGCTGACGGTTCTCTACCTCGGTCTGGCGATGCTGTTCGGCATGCTCGTCTCGGGCATCGCCGCGGTGGGGCTCGAACGGATCGCCTACCGGCCGCTGCGCAGGCGCGGCGCGAAACCGCTGGCCTTCCTGATCACCGCGATCGGTATGTCGTTCGTGATCCAGGAGTTCGTCCACTACATCCTGCCCAAGATCAAGCCGGGTCTCGGCGGTTCCAACGCCCAGACCGGAATCCGGCTCGTGGAGCCGAAGGTGCAGTTCACCTTTCTCGGCGCGCAGGTCACCAATGTGGCGCTGGTGATCTTCGCCGCGGCCATCGTGCTCGCGGTCACCACCGAAATCGTCATCAACAGAACCAAATTCGGCCGCGCCATCCGCGCCGTGGCCCAAGACCCCGACACCGCCACCCTGATGGGTGTCTCGCGCGAGCGGGTCATCGTGCTGACCTTCCTCATCGGCGGTCTGCTCGCGGGAGCCGCCGCGATGTTGTACACCCTCTACATTCCCACCGGCATCATCTTCTCCGGCGGTTTCATCCTCGGTATCAAGGCGTTCAGCGCCGCGGTGCTCGGCGGTATCGGCAACCTGCGTGGCGCGCTGCTCGGCGGTCTGCTCCTCGGCATCGCCGAGCAATACGGGCAGATCCTGTTCGGCACCGAATGGCGTGACGTGGTCGCGTTCGTGCTGCTGGTGACCGTGCTGATGTTCCGGCCGACCGGCATCCTCGGCGAGAGCCTGGGGAGGGCACGCGCATGACAGACCTGACGAAAACTCCGGAAGTTCCCGTGGCACCCAAGGACCGGCGTGGCGTCGGCGACGCGATCCGTAGCTGGTGGGACGGGCTCTCGCGGCCTGCCCAGTGGGCCGTCGGTGTGCCGATCATCGCCCTGCTGGCCCTGATGCCGCTGTTCCCGCCACCGCTGCTCGACACTCCGGGCGTGAGCTTCGGTGGTGTGATGGCGCAGTTCGCCATGTACGCGCTGATCGCCATCGGCCTCAACGTGGTGGTCGGCCAGGCGGGCCTGCTCGACCTCGGCTATGTCGGTTTCTACGCCGTCGGTGCCTACACGGTCGGCCTGCTGACCAGCCCGAACAGTCCGTGGAACCAAACCGACGGCGGATGGCTCAGCTCGGGCTGGGCGTGGGTGGCCTGTCTGCCCATCGCGGTCGCGCTGACCGCGCTGGCCGGTCTGATCCTCGGGTCCCCGACCCTGCGGCTGCGCGGCGACTACCTGGCGATCGTGACGCTCGGCTTCGGTGAGATCGTGCGCCTGATGGCCGACAACCTGGGCGATCTGACCAACGGCAGCCTCGGCCTGTCCAAGATCGCCTACCCCGAGGTCGGTGAATCCGAAGCGCACCCCGGTGGCTACTTCTCCCCGGGCAACCTCGGTGACAAGAGCAGCTGGAACCCGTTCGATCGGGCCAGTAGCGGCACCTGGTGGTTCTGGCTCGGCATGGTCCTGGTGATCGTGGTGCTGTTGATCATCGGCAATCTCGAACGCAGCCGGGTCGGCCGCTCCTGGGTCGCCATCCGCGAGGACGAGGACGCCGCCGAGATCATGGGCGTGCCGACCTTCAAGTTCAAGCTGTGGGCGTTCGTGATCGGCGCTTCGGTCGGTGGTCTGTCCGGCGCGATGTATGCGGGTCAGGTCACCTACGTGAACCCCAAGCAGTTCGACATCATCTTGTCGATGCTGTTCCTGTGCGCGGTCGTGCTCGGTGGTTCGGGCAACAAGCTCGGCGTGATCGTGGGCGCGTTCCTCATCGCGTACCTGCCGATGCGGTTGCAGTCGGTGCAGCTGGTGTCGAACGAGTCGACCGGCTACCTGCTGCTCGGCCTCGATATCGCGCTGCTGATCGGGCTGTGGTTGCTGTGGCGTCTGCGCGGTGATCAGCTGGGCGTGTGGGTCAGACGCGTGGTGATCGCCCTGGCGATCTTCGCGGTGATCGCCGGCTTGCTGCTGTTCGGCAGCGTGCTGCTGTTCCGTAAGGGCGGGGCGCAGAACCTCGGTGACCTGAAGTACCTCTACTTCGGCATCGCGCTCGTGGTGATGATGATTCTGCGGCCACAGGGTCTGTTCCCGGTGCGGCAGAAGCTGCTCGCCTACGGCAGACAGGTGTACCAGGCCGTTGTGCGCAAGCCGGCGGCCGAATCGATCGGAGCAGGGCGATGACGGGGCCGGGCGCGGGAGACGCGCTGTACGACAACGAAGACATGAAGGCCGGCTACCAGCCACCGCCCGAGGTCGAGCCGACCGGCGAGGTCGACGTCACCGCGGTGATGCCCGAACTCGCCGATGCCGAGACCGTCGCCGAGGTGGTCGCGCCGCATCGCGCGATCGAGACCGCCGTCGGCGAGCCGTTGCTGCGCACCGACGGTCTGACCGTCAAGTTCGGCGGTCTGACCGCGCTCGACGGAGTGAGTTTCGAGATCCGCCGTGGCGAGATCCTCGGCCTGATCGGCCCCAACGGCGCGGGCAAGACCACCTGCTTCAACGCGATCACCGGCGTGTACAAGCCCGCGTCGGGCAGCGTGCACTTCGACGGTCGGCCACTGGCCAAGACCAAGCGCAACGAGATCACCCGGCTGGGTATCGCGCGCACGTTCCAGAACGTGCGGTTGTTCGGCGAGATGACGGCGCTGGAGAACGTGGTCGTCGGCACCGACGCTCGCCACACCACCTCGGTGCCCGGCGCGGTGTTCCGCACGCCGAAGTTCAAGCGCGAGGAGCGTGACGCCATCGAACGCGGCATGGCGCTGCTCGAGTTCGTCGGCATCGCGCCGCGCGCGGTGGAGAAGGCCCGCAACCTGTCCTACGGAGATCAGCGCAGACTCGAGATCGCGCGGGCGCTGGCCACCGAGCCCAAACTGCTGTGTCTGGACGAGCCGGCTGCTGGTTTCAATCCCAGCGAGAAGTCGGCGCTGATGGATCTGATCCGCAAGATCCGCGACGACGGCTACACCGTGCTGCTCATCGAGCACGACATGCGCCTGGTGATGGGCGTGACCGACCGGATCGTGGTCCTGGAGTTCGGGCGCAAGATCGCCGACGGCCTGCCCACCGCGGTGCGCGAGGACCCGGCGGTGATCGCGGCCTACCTCGGCGTGCCCGACGCGGACACCATCGCCGAGGTGCGCGAGGAATCCGTGGCCGCTGCGGAGGAGGGGGCGACCCCTTCGCCGGTTGTGGTGCAGGCGCGCGAGGACGAGCCCGAAGCCGTTGCCGAGAAGGCGGTGCCGCTGCTCGAGGTGCAGGACATGGTCGTGAACTACGGCCGGATCGAAGCGCTGCACGGCATTTCGCTCTCGGTCGCCGAGGGTGAACTGGTGACCCTGCTCGGCGCCAACGGCGCGGGCAAGACCACCACCATGCGGGCGATGTCGGGCCTGCTACCGCTCACCTCGGGCCGGATCCTGTTCCAGGGCAAAGACATCACCACGATGAAGGCGCACGATCGGGTGGTCGAGGGTCTCATCCAGGCGCCCGAAGGCCGCGGTGTGTTCCCCGGCATGACAGTCGCGGAGAACCTCGACATGGGTTGCTACGGCAGGCCTTTCGAGAAGAAGACCGAGTACCAGCAGACCCTGGATTGGGTCTTCGAACTGTTCCCCCGCCTGGCCGAACGCCGCAAGCAGGTCGGCGGCACGATGTCGGGCGGCGAACAGCAGATGCTCGCCATCGGCCGTGCCCTCATGGCCCGGCCCAAGCTGCTGCTGCTCGACGAACCCTCGATGGGTCTCGCCCCCATGGTGATCCAGCAGATCTTCCGGATCATCAGCGAGATCAACCGCCAGGGCACCACCGTGCTGCTCGTGGAACAGAACGCCCAACAGGCCCTGACCCGCAGCGATCGCGCCTACATCCTGGAAACCGGCGAGGTCACCAAGTCCGGCCCCGGTGCGTCGTTGCTGACCGACCCCGCGGTCAAGTCGGCCTACCTGGGTGTCGATTGACCCGGGATTCGTCCACCGTCCGGCCCCGTATCGCGCTCGAGCGATGCGGGGCCGGATCTGTCGGTGGGGGTGCCTAGACTCATGCGCGTGAGTTCACCGACGACTGCGCAGGCATCGACTACGACCACTGCCCCTGACGGCGAGCGGCCTACGCTGCTGCTCCTGGACGGGCATTCGATCGCCTATCGCGCGTTCTTCGCGCTACCGGCGGAGAACTTCAAGACCGTCACGGGTCAGACCACCAACGCGGTGTACGGATTCACCTCGATGCTGATCAATCTGCTGCGCGACGAGAAGCCGAGCCATGTCGCCGCGGCGTTCGACGTGTCGCGCAAGACTTTCCGCACCGAGGCGTACCCGGAGTACAAGGCCAATCGCAGCGCCACCCCCGACGAGTTCCGTGGGCAGGTCGAACTCACCAAGGACGTGCTCGGCGCGATGGGCATTCCGGTGATGGCCATCGACGGCTACGAGGCCGACGATGTGATCGCCACCCTCACCACCCAGGCCGTCGCTCAGGGCTACCAGGTCTTCATCGTCACCGGCGACCGCGACGCGATCCAGCTGGTCAACGACGACGTCACCGTGCTCTACCCGAAGAAGGGCGTCTCGGATCTGACCCGTTTCACCCCGGCCGAGGTGGAGACCAAATACGGCCTCACCCCCGCGCAGTACCCCGACTACGCGGCCCTGCGCGGCGACCCGAGCGACAATCTGCCCGGCATTCCCGGCGTGGGGGAGAAGACCGCCGCCAAGTGGATCCGCGAATACGGTGACCTCGCCACCCTCGTCGACCGGGTCGACCAGGTGAAGGGCAAGGTCGGCGACTCGCTGCGCGCGAATCTGTCGAGTGTGGTGCTCAACCGCCAGCTCACCGAGATGGTGCGCGAGGTGCCCCTGCCCTACACCCCCGACCAGCTGATCAAGGCCCCGTGGGACCGCGACAAGATCCACCAGCTCTTCGACGACCTCGAGTTCCGGGTGCTGCGCGACCGGCTGTTCGACACCCTCGGTTCGCCCGAGCCGGAAGCCGAATCAGGGTTCGAGATCAGCGGTGGCGCCCTCGATCAGGGCGCGGTCGCCGACTGGCTGGCCGAGCACGCGAAAGCCGGTGTGCGCCACGGTCTCTCGATCGTCGGGACCGGCACCCCGGTGCACGGTGACGCGCGGGCGCTGGCCATTGCCGCCGCCGACGGTGAGGGCGGCTACATCGACCTGACCGTACTCACCCCCGACGATGAAACCGCCCTCGCGGCCTGGCTGGCCGACCCCGAGGTGCTCAAGGCCCTGCACGAGGCCAAGTCCGCAGGTCACGCGCTGCGCGGGCGCGGCTTCACCCTCGGCGGTCTCACCACCGACACCGCCCTGTCGGCCTACCTGGTCCGCCCCGGCCAGCGCAGCTTCAACCTCGACGACCTGTCCCTGCGCTACCTCAAGCGCGAACTGCGCGTCGAGACCGGCGACACCGGCCAGCTCTCCCTGCTCGACGACGAGGACACCCTCGCCGCCGATATCGCGCGCGAGGAGATGCTGCGCGCCCGCGCGGTCGCCGACCTGGCCGTCGCGCTGGATACCGAACTCGAGGCGATCGAGTCGACCCCGCTGCTCACGGAGATGGAGCTGCCCCTGCTCGGCGTGCTCGGTCAACTCGAGGAAGCGGGCATCGCGGTCGACGTCGCCCAGCTCGAAAACCTCCAGCAGCAGTTCGCCGACCGCGTCACCGAGGCCGCGAACTCCGCCTACGACGTGATCGGCAAGCAGATCAACCTCGGCTCGCCCAAGCAGTTGCAGGTGGTGCTGTTCGACGAGCTCGACATGCCGAAGACCAAGCGCACCAAGACCGGCTACACCACCGACGCCGATGCGCTGGAATCGCTGTTCGAGAAGACCGGCCACGCGTTCCTGGAACACCTGCTGGCCCACCGCGACGCGACCCGGCTCAAGGTGACCGTCGACGGCCTGCTCAAGTCGGTCTCCGACGACGGCCGCGTGCACACCACGTTCAACCAGACCATCGCCGCGACCGGTCGCCTCTCCTCGACCGAGCCGAACCTGCAGAACATCCCGATTCGTACCGATACCGGCCGCCAGATTCGCGACACGTTCGTGGTCGGTCCCGGCTTCGCCGAACTCATGACCGCCGACTACAGCCAGATCGAGATGCGCATCATGGCGCACCTGTCCGGTGACGCCGGCCTGATCGAGGCGTTCAATTCCGGTGAGGACCTGCATACCTTCGTCGCGTCGAAGGCCTTCGACATCCCGATCGCGGAGGTGAGCCCCGAGCTGCGCCGCCGGATCAAGGCCATGTCCTACGGCCTCGCCTACGGTCTCAGTTCCTATGGCTTGAGCGCTCAGCTGAAGATCAGCACGACCGAGGCCAAAGAGCAGATGGACGTCTACTTCGACCGTTTCGGCGGCATCCGCGACTACCTGTCCGACGTCGTCGATCAGGCCCGCAAGGTCGGCTACACCCAAACCCTGTTCGGTCGCCGCCGCTACCTCCCCGACCTGGACTCCAGCAATCGCCAGCGCCGCGAATCCGCCGAACGCATGGCGCTGAACGCTCCCATCCAGGGCACCGCCGCCGACATCATCAAGGTCGCGATGATCAACGTGCAGAACGCGATCCGCGAGGCAGGACTGCGCTCGCGCATGCTGCTGCAGATCCACGACGAACTGGTCTTCGAGGTGGTGGACGGCGAACGCGAAGCACTCGAAACCCTTGCGCGCGAACAGATGTCCGCCGCGATCGAACTCTCGGTCCCGCTCACCGTCTCCGTCGGCACCGGCCGTAGCTGGGACGCGGCCGCGCACTGACCGGACCACACAGCACAATGGGCACCGACCCGCGCGGGGTCGGTGCCCACTGTGGGCGTGTCAGGGAACGCTGATTACGCGTTGACCGTCACGGCATCGTCGGCGATCGAGTAGCTGATCGAACCGTTCTCGAACTTGCTCACCTTGCCG
This sequence comes from Nocardia sp. NPDC058518, assembly GCF_042719655.1. NCBI lineage: Bacteria > Bacillati > Actinomycetota > Actinomycetes > Mycobacteriales > Nocardiaceae > Nocardia > Nocardia sp. NPDC058518. The sequence goes on along the minus strand of NZ_JBHXNJ010000019.1, from coordinate 140,077 downwards.
CCGTCGATGTCCTGCTCGTCGGTGGTCGGGTAGCCCAGCCGCCCGCCCGCGCCGCCTTCGGCTTCCCATGCCAGTCGGATGGCGCCGTACACGGTCTTGGCTCCGGTCGGGAGCTTGAAGTAGATGACTCCGCCGGTGAATTCCTGGAACTTGCCACCGTTGGGGGCGTCCTGCTCTGCGGAGGTCGGCTCACCCAGCGGGCTGGACGCGCCACCGGCTTCGTTGTAGTGATCGCCGATAGCCCCAGTGACTTCGAATGCCATGTCGAACAATTCCTTTCACGCAGTAACAATTGGCCTAGCGGCGGCGACGCTACAGTGCGATCGCCCGTTCTGGGCGGCGACTCGCGGGGGATTCACGATCTGGTCACACTTCGTTTGCCGTTGATTTGCTCGTGACCGGCGGCTGGAGTCAGCGCACGATCTACCGGCCGTCATCGGGAAACCTGTTGCGGCGCTAGAGAAAACGCCGGCCGATAGCTTCGGCGATCTTGCCGGGCTCGTGCTCGGGGATGAAGTGCTTGGCGTCGGGCAGTTCGAGGACCTGGTGATCGGTGAACGTGTCGCGCATCCGCGGCAGGAACGCCGGGGCGCGAAAAGCCATGTCCTTCATGCCCCAGACCAGCAAGGTGGGTTTGGCGCCGAGTCGAGCGGGCACGTCGGTGGCCAGTTGCTCGAGCAGTGGACGCGCGGCCAGGATCTGCCCGGGCATAGCGGCGATGCCGCGCCGGGCCTCGGGTGAGGGCTGCACGTTGCGGTAGTGATCGGCCTCGGCGGCGCTGATCGTGTTCCGCAGCTCGGCGATCAGAAACCGCTCGACGAGCAGGTTGTTGTTCAGGATCTGCCGCTGCATCGGCCTGCTGCCCATGACCCGGCTGAAGGCCTTCTGTGGCCAGGTGTCCGTCGGCCACAGCAGGGTGTTGCCGAGCACCAGCCCGCGAACCCGGTCGGCGCGATCGGTGCCGACGGCGGCGCCGATCGGCCCACCCCAGTCCTGGCCCATGATCACGAACTGGTCCAGCCCGAGATGGTCGACGAGCTCGCCGACCACGGCGGCGTGTTCGGCGATGGTGTAGCCGTAGCCCGGTGGCCGCTCGGACAAGCCGAAGCCAGGGTAATCGACTGCTACGCAACGGAATCGGTCGCTCAGCTCGCCGATGATCTTGCGATAGAGAAAACTCCACGTGGGGCTGCCGTGGCAGAACAGGATGGAGATTCCGGAGCCCTCGTCGATGTAGTGCACCCGGCCCGCGGAGGAATCGAACCACCGGGACTCGAAGGGGTAGAGAGCTTTGTCCGGTGTGAAATCGATCAGCATCGCATCCATCCTGTCCGAGGGCTTCGAACCGACCTTACGGACGGAGAGATCCGCGGTTCAAGGTGTGCTCCGAGGGTCGGTCAACGCCCGGGTCCGGTGCATCGGCTCGGGTGCGGCGAACTGTGGCAGCATCGGCCGTATGACCGAACCCGTCATCGCGACCCCGCTGCCCGACTGCCCCGATATCGAGCAGGCCTTCGCGATGTCGTGGCCGGTGCGGCTGGGCGATACCGATGGCGACGACCGGTTGCGGCTCGACGCGGTGGCGCGGTATCTGCAGGACATCGGATTCGATCACCTCGATGCGGTCGAGGACGGCGATGCCCATCAGGCGTGGATCGTGCGACGCACGGTCATCGACGTGTACGAGCCGATCGTGTTCGGCGACCGCGTCCACCTACGCCGCTGGGCCGACGCGCTCTCGAATCGCTGGTGTGACATGCGAATTCGGCTACGCGGTGAGAAGGGTGGCCACATCGAAGCCGCGGCGTTCCTGATCCATATCGACCCCGTCGCCGGTCGCCCCACCCGGATGAGCGACGCGTTCATGGCGCCCATGCTGGCCGGCACCACCGAACACCGCCTGCGCTGGAAAGCGGCCCTGGCCGAACTCGACGACCCGCACGTGGAGTCGGTGCCGTTCCCGCTGCGGGTCACCGACGTCGACCGGCTCGGCCACGTCAACAACGCCGTGTACTGGGAGGCGGTCGAGGAAGCCCTCGCCGCGCACCCGGACCGCCACCGGCTGCCGTACCGGGCGATCGTGGAACACGTCGGCCCGGTGATGATGGGCGACAAGGTGGCGTTGCGGACGAGCTCGCGGTCCGACAGCCTGCGCGTCCAGGTCGACGTCGACGGCTCGGCGCGCGCGCTCGCCTCGGTGGCACCCCTACCCGGCACGATCCCGGGGCGCTGATCCGGCGGCGATAGCGTCGAATCGCCGCGACCGCGCCCGATGTTACCGATCCTGAGCTGCGGTGATGGTACTCACCGGTAGACACTCCGGGCGGTAGACCAGGTTGCGGTTTCGCGACGATCGCCCTATTCTCGAGTGCGTGCCGAATCCCGCCCGCTGTGCCGCGCTGCTAGTCGCTGACCGCGACCTCGCGGTCGCTGCTGCGCAGATCGCGCAGGAAGCTTCACGGCGAATTCTTCTCGTAGTAATCCGCCGTAGCGGGGTCTGATTCGGACCAGCCCCTACGCTGCGGGCTGTATTTCATCGTTCTGCTGGTCCCACCCTGCCAACGAAGACATCTTCGGGAAGACCTCACCTGCAATGACGCTGACACTGGACCATGCCCTGTTCGCCGCCGCCCCCAAGGGCCTGCGCGCCGAGCTCACCGACCTCGACCCCGCCGCTTTCCTCGACCGGTACACCCGCGCCGACGGATCCATCGCCCTGCGCGAATGGTCTTGTTCCGGAACGGATTTCACCGCCACCCTGGAATTCGCCGACCACCTTCGCACCGTCATCGCCACCGGCAGCCCGGTCGCGGCGATGACCTCCGCGCTCTACGACGAGGGCTACCCCCTCGAGATCCTGCACTTCCATCAGCGCCCGACCGCCGACGGCATTGCCACTTTCATGCAGTGCGAGTTCAACGGCAGGCGCGGCTGGGCGGTGGCGACAGCCACCGGCAGCGCGGAATCGACCGTGCGCGCCATGATCGCCGGTGTCAACCTGCTCGCGGGCTGACACCACACAGAACACACAAGGGCCCGTTCACCTCGAAAGGTGAACGGGCCCTTCGCGTTACGCGCAAGGTATGCGGCGCCGAACTACTCGGCGGGGGAGGACTCCTGCTGCTCGGCGATCTGCTTGCGCACCTCGTCCATGTCCAGGTCCTTGATCTGGGTCACCAGATCCTCGAGCGCGGCAGGCGGCAGTGCGCCGGGCTGGGCGAACACGAGCACGCCCTCGCGGAAGGCCATGATGGTCGGGATCGACTGGATGTTGGCGGCAGCGGCGAGCCCCTGCTCGGCCTCGGTATCGACCTTGCCGTACACGACGTCGGTGTGCTTTTCCGACGAGGTTTCGTAGGTCGGCGCGAAACTGCGGCACGGACCGCACCACGAAGCCCAGAAATCGACGAGGACCACGTCGTTTCCGGTGATGACTTCGTCGAAGTTCTGCTGGGTCAGCGTCTGGGTGGCCATGACGTCCTCTCCTTGTCGGTGTCCTCGGCTGTAACGCCGGGGCGTCCCACTATCTTCCCCCGATCACGATTCGCTCCTGCCGCGCCTCCCCGTCCCAGCGGCGAATCCCCACGATGAGCGACCGGAAATCGGTGTCGGCCGCGACCGCCCGCACCGCGTCGCCGAGCCGTTCGGGGGGCACGCGCCGCGCCAGGGTCACGTGCGGTGTCCACGCGCCGGGAGCCATGGTCGCCGGTCTGCCGGGGCAGGGCGAGACCACCTCACTGACCCGGCGATGCAGGGCGAGCAGGTCAGCGGTGACGACAACCGCCCTGACCAGGATCGGTCGGCGCGCCCCGAAGACGAGCAGTCCGCCCAAACGGATCGGCAGCGGCTCGAACGCGAGCCGCTCGAGCGCGTGGTCGATGCGCGGCCAGATCTCGCGCGCCACCGCGACGGTGATGTGCGGCCGATAGGTCTCACCGTGGCGATTGCCGAGGCCTGCTTCGGCAAGAACCGCCCATTGCCTGCGGATCTCCGTCTCGCCGCCCTCGTCGAGGAGCAACTCCACCGACTGCACCATGATCTGCAGAAACTAGTCGCTGCGGCGTGTCCGCACAGCCCACTCGCTCGATCCGGACCGGACACGCGCGAGGATGGGGGAGTGAACGGTGTGAAGGCGAACCTGCGACTCGGTGTGATCGACGGCGACGGAATCGGCCCCGAGGTGGTGGCCGCGACCCGAGCGGTCGTCGACGAAGCGATCGGCGCGGCCGGGCTCGCGCCGGTGGAGTGGGTGCCGTTGCTGATCGGGCACGAGGCGATCGCCGCCTTCGGCAACCCGCTGCCGGAACAGACCATGACCGCCCTCGAGGACCTCGACGCCTGGATCCTCGGTCCCCACGACAACGCCTCCTACCCGTCGGACATGCGGGTGGCACCGGGCGGCGTCATCCGCAAACGCCACGGGCTCTACGCGAACATCCGCCCCGCCGCCGCGTTCGCCGGGGTGCGCGCGCTGGCGCCCGATATCGATCTGGTGATCGTCCGGGAGAACAGCGAGGGCTTCTACGCCGACCGCAATATGTTCGCCGGCTCGGGGGAGTTCCGCCCCACCGAGGACGTGGCGATGGCGGTCGCGGTGATCACCCGTAAGGCGTGCGAGCGGATCGCGCATCAGGCGCTGCGACTGGCACAGGGCAGGCGCAAGCGGGTCACCGTGGTGCACAAGGCCAATGTGCTGCCGATGACGACCGGCCTGTTCCGTGACGTCTGTTACGAAGTGGCCGAGCAGTATCCGGACGTGCGGGTCGACGACGAACACGTCGACGCGATGGCGGCGCACCTGGTCCGCTCACCCGCCGGGTTCGATGTGATCGTCACCGAGAACCTGTTCGGCGACATCCTCTCGGACCTGGCCGGTGAGCTCAGCGGTTCCCTCGGCATGGCCGCCTCGCTCAACTGCTCCGATACGCGCGCGATGGCGCAGGCCGTGCACGGCGCGGCGCCGGGTCTGGCCGGACACAATCGGGCCAATCCCGCCGCGCTGCAATTGTCGGCGGCAATGTTGTTGCGCTGGTTGGCGGTTCGTGACGACAATAGGGTGCTCCATGATACGGCCGACCGTATTACCCACGCCGTGACGGCGACACTGGCGGCCGGAATCGCGACCGCGGATCTCGGCGGCCTGGCTTCCACCAGCGAATTCACCGAGCAGGTCAGTGCCCGCGTGCACCGGAGGTGAAGGGACCCCTTTCACATTGGCTGATTAATCTTCGGTTACTGTCGCACCACGCTGTGTCCGGTTCGCATACATTGCCAAACAGGCGCTGACACGTGGCCGGCGTCGACGTGAAATGTGGAGGCTCCTTTGTCTGTTCGAACTGTCCTCGGCCGTGGCGCCGTGCGGCTGCTGTGTACCGTCGCCGGCGGTGCCTTGTTGTTGACCGGCTGCGCCGAGAACACCGAGGGCGACGGCGCCTCGGTGAGCAAGGTGTCGGCGGAGAAGGTCGACGCGCTCGCCGCGGCCGTCCCCGACAAGGTGAAGCAGGCAGGCAAGTTGGTCGTCGGCGTGAACGTGCCGTACCAGCCGAACGAGTACAAGGACGCCAGCGGCAAGATCGTCGGCTTCGATGTCGACCTCCTCGACGCCGTCGCGAGCACCCTCGGACTGAAGGTCGACTATGTCGAATCCTCGTTCGAGAAGATCATTCCCGCCATTCAGGCAGGCACCTACGACGTGGGTATGTCCTCGATCACCGATTCGCGCGAACGCGAACAGCAGGTCGATTTCACGACCTATTTCTCCGCGGGTATCCAGTGGGCCCAGCAAACCGGTAAAGCGATCGATCCGAATAACGCGTGCGGCAAGAAGGTCGCCGTACAGTCCACTACGGTCGAGCACACCGACGAGATTCCCGCCAAGAGCGCCAAGTGCGTCGCCGAGGGTAAGCCCGCTATCGATATGAAGGCATTCGACGAGCAGAGCGCCGCGACCAACGCATTGGTGCTCGGCCAGGTCGACGCGATGTCGGCGGATTCCCCGGTGACCGCGTACGCGATCAAGCAGAGCGAAGGCAAGATCGAGTCGGCGGGCCCGCTGTTCGATTCCGCGCCCTACGGCTGGGCCGTGCAGAAGTCCTCCCCGCTGGCGGTGGCCCTGCAGAAGGCGCTGCAGCACCTGATCGACAACGGCAAGTACGGCGAGATCACCACCAACTGGGGTGTACAGGACGGTCAGATCAAGACCTCGGTGATCAACGGTGCAGTGAGCTGACGTGACCGACGAGAAAGACACGGTGGAGGTGCCCGGACCGGGCACCGAACCCGAACCGATCAAAGCGGTCCCGCTGCGCAGGCCGGGCCGCTGGATCGCGGCGGCAATCATCCTGATCCTGGTGGGATTGTTCGTCTACGGCGCTGCCACGAATCCCGCCTACCGGTGGGACACCTACGGCAAGTACCTGTTCGACAGCCGGATCACCGCCGGCGCGATCGTCACCCTGGAACTCACCGTGCTCGCGATGGCGATCGCGGTGGGTCTGGGCACCGTCCTCGCGGTGATGCGCCTGTCGCCGAACCCGGTGCTGCGCACGGCGGCCTGGGTGTATCTGTGGATCTTCCGCGGGACCCCGGTCTATGTGCAGTTGGTGTTCTGGGGCCTGGTTCCCTCGCTCTACAAGCAGATCGACCTCGGCGTGCCGTTCGGCCCGCAGTTCTTCCATCTCGACGTGCAGAGCCTGCAGGCCGCGTTCCTGTTCGCCGTGATCGGCCTCGGTCTCAACGAGGCCGCGTACATGGCCGAGATCGTGCGCGCGGGCATCAACTCCGTCGGCGAGGGTCAGCGCGAAGCGTCGGTGGCACTTGGCATGTCGTGGACGCAGACGATGCGCCGCACCGTGTTGCCACAGGCCATGCGGGTGATCATCCCGCCCACCGGCAACGAGTTGATCGGCATGCTCAAGACGACCTCGCTGGTCACCGCGATTCCGCTGAGTACCGACCTGTTCGGCCGCGCCCGTGACATCTACGGCGTGAACTTCCAGCCGATCCCGCTGCTGCTCGTCTGTGCCACCTGGTACCTGGCGATCACCAGCATCCTCATGGTCGGCCAGTACTACTTGGAACGCTATTACTCGCGCGGTGCCACCCGGCAGCTCACGGCCAAGCAGCTGCAGGAACTGGCCACGGCGCAGGCGGCGGTGAAGGCGAAATGACCGAACAAGTTGCGGCAGTCCCGCCGATGGTGCTGGCTGACCGGGTGTGCAAGAGCTTCGGCGCGCTCCAGGTGCTCAAGGGCATCTCGCTCGAGGTGGAGCGCGGCAAGGTGCTCACCCTGGTCGGTCCGTCGGGCTCGGGCAAGTCGACGTTCCTGCGGTGCATCAATCACCTCGAGCAGGTGAACGCGGGCAGGCTCTACGTCGACGGCGATCTCGTGGGCTACCGGGAGAAGAACGGCAAGCTCTACGAGATGCACGAGCGTGATGCCGCGGTCCAGCGTCGCGATATCGGCATGGTGTTCCAGCATTTCAACCTGTTCCCGCACCGCACGGCGCTGGAGAACGTGATCGAGGCGCCGATCCAGGTGCGCGGGATCCGCAAATCCGACGCGATCGTCCGGGCCGAGGAACTGCTCGAGCGGGTCGGTCTCTCGGCCAAGCGCAACGCCTACCCCGCACAGCTGTCGGGCGGTCAGCAGCAGCGTGTGGCCATCGCGCGAGCACTGGCGATGGACCCCAAGCTGATGCTGTTCGACGAGCCGACCTCGGCGCTGGATCCCGAGCTGGTCGGTGAGGTACTCGCCGTCATGCGGGAGCTGGCCGATTCGGGCATGACCATGCTGGTGGTGACCCACGAGATGGGTTTCGCCCGCGAGGTCGCCGACGAACTGGTGTTCATGGACGCCGGTGTGGTGGTGGAGTCGGGACCGCCGCGTGAACTGCTGGCAAACCCCCAGCACGAGCGCACGCAGGCGTTCCTGTCACGTCTGCTCTGACATCACATCTGCCACGACACGGCGGCCCCGCGAATTCGCGGGGCCGCCGTGTCGTTCACGAGGTGGGTTTCAGCCGTTCCATGGAGACCTGCGCTTGGGCGATGCGGCGGATGATGGCCAGCGCGGTGTCGCCGAGGACCGTGAGTACGACGACCGCGTCGACGATGTCGTCGCGGTCGCCGGCCGACAGTGCGGCCGTCACGTCGTTTTCCGCGACCACGCGCGCGCCGTCGAAATAGGCGGGCATGGCGGTGGTGGCCCAGTCCCGGTAACCCAGTTGCGACAGGCGAACGATCATGCTGGCGAGATTGTCGACGGCCTCGAGGCTGTGGTGTCGGCTCCAGCCGCGCCGGTCCATCTCCGTGCACACGACCTGGTACGCGCGATCCCATTCGGCGTCGTGCACGGCGGGCACGTCGGGGGACACGCTGTCCTGCGCAAGGCCGAGGACGCGGAACAGCGGCAGGTCGGGGGAGTCGATCGCCGCGAGAACGTCGGAGACGGTGGCGACCGGTATCCCGCCCACCTCGATCAACGCGCGGATCAAACGCAGTCGGCGTAGGTGGTCTTCGCCGTAGTTGGCCTGGTTGGGGCTGGTGCGTTCGCCTGGGGGCAGCAGGCCCTCGCGCAGGTAGTACTTGATGGTCGCCACCGCGATGCCGCTGCGTTCACTCAACTCCGAGATCCGCACTCTTACCTCCGATTTCGTTCCCACCCCTTGCCTACGCCCTGTGTAGCGGATAGTCTAACTATCCATAACGGATAGTATAGCTATCTATCTCTGGGAGATTCGCATGTCAGTCCTGACCGCCCCCTCGCTGCCCCGCCCCAACGCCCCTCTGCATCGACCGCTGATGTATTTCGCCGCTGCCAACGCCGCGCTCGTAGTGGTGGGCCTGATCGGGATGCTGGTCGATGACCGGGTGATCGCCGGGTCGGCCGCCTGGTTCAAGCCGACCAAGTTCGCGATCTCGTTCGTGTTCTACGGCGTGGCCCTGGCTTGGTTGATGTCGTTGCGGCCCAAGCCTTCTCGGCTCGCCTCGTGGATGGCCACGGTGATCGTGGTCGCCGGGGTGATCGAACAGGCGATCATCTTCGGGCAGGTGATCCGCGGGACCCGCAGCCACTACAACATGACCACCACCCTGGACGGCACCCTCTGGGTGATCATGGGATCCACCATCGTCATCCTGTTCCTGGCAACCCTGGTGATCGGGATCGGACTGATGCGCGAACGCCTCGGCGACGCCTCGATCACCTGGTCGATTCGTCTCGGCATCGCGATCACGTTGGTCGGATTGGCGCTGGGAAATCTGATGCCGCAGCAGGAATCCGGCGTCGAGGGAATCGCGGGCGCGCACACGGTCGGAGCTCCCGACGGCACCCCCGGCATGCCGCTGACCGGGTGGAGCACCACCGACGGTGACCTGCGCATCCCGCACTTCTTCGGCATGCACGCCCTACAGGCGTTGCCACTGCTCGCCGCGCTGCTGGTGTTCCTGGCGCCACGGATCCCCGCACTGCGTCCGACGCGGGTGCGGCTGGGCCTGATCATCACCGCGTCGGCGGGTTACGCGGCGGTCCTCGCCCTGGTCACCTGGCAGGCGCTGCGTGGACAGCCGTTGATCCACCCCGATCGGGCCACGCTCACCGCCGCGGCCGCGATCGTCACCGGAGTTGTTGTCGGAGTATCGATCTCGGTCGCGAGCGCGGCCGGTTCCCGAAAGGTAGTCACCGCATGAGCACGCTGTTCGACCTGTCGTTCTTCGTCACGGTGCCGTTCTGGGCCTTGATGATCTTCGCCCCGACCTGGCGCTGGACCCGCACGATCATCTCCTCACCGTGGATAGTGCTGGTGCCCTTGGTGGTATGGGCGATCGTCGCGGTGCCGGTGCTCGGCGCGATGTGGTCACTGGTGACCTCACCGTCGCTGGACGCGATCACCGAAGCCACCGCCGACCCTGCCGTACTGACCGCACTGTGGGCGCAGATCATCGCGTGGGACCTGTTCCTCGGGCGCTGGGTCTACCTCGACAGTCGTGAGCGCAATATCCATCCGCTGCTGATGGGGCCGCTACTTGTCGGCACGATCCTGTTGTCGCCCATCGCATTTCCGATCTACCTGGTGGTGCGTGAAGTCGCACGCCGCGGTAGTTCGCCAGTGCCGCAAGCGAGTCCGGTGAGCGCGTAGCCGCCGTGGGCCGGACTCCGACGAGTCCGGCCCACGTAGTTACTGGCGTCGTCGCGGTGACGCCGCCGCTACAACGGCATCAGGCGATGTTTGCGCGGGGCCTGCTCGACGTGTTTGTCACCGAGTAGTCGCAGCGCCTTGCGGATTTCCAGCCGCGTGGTCGACGGCTCGATGACCGCGTCGATGTAACCGCGTTCGGCGGCGGTCCACGGTGTCGCGACCGCGGCGTTGTAGAAGTCGACCATCTGCTGACGCACAGCAGGCCGCTCGGCTTCCGGGACGGCGGCGAGCTGCTTGCGCTGCGTCAGGCCCACCGCGGCCTCGGCGCCCATCACGGCGATGCGCGCGGTCGGCCAGGCGAGGTTGATGTCGCCGCCGAGCTGCTTGCACCCCATCACCGCGTAACCGCCGCCGTAGGCCTTGCGAACCACCACGGTGACGATCGGGACGGTGGCCTCGACAACCGCGAAGAAGAATCGGCCGCCGCGTTTGATGACGCCGATCCTCTCCTCCTCGACTCCCGGCAGCACGCCCGGTGTGTCGACGACGAACACCAGCGGAATGTCGAACGCGTCGCAGAGGCGGATGAAATGCGCGGCCTTGTCCGATCCGCGCGCATCGATCGCGCCGCTGGCCACCAGCGGCTGATTGGCGACGACCCCGACGCTGCGCCCGTCGACCCGCGCGAACCCGGTGATCAGATTGCGGGCGGCGCCGTCGCCGATCTCGTGGAACTCCCCGTCGTCGAAGATCCGGAGTAACACCTCGTACATGTCGTAGCCCATGCGATCGGAATCCGGTATCAGCGAGTCGAGTTCGCGATCGGAGTCGGTGATCTCCGGCTCCAGACCTGGATTGACCAGTGGCGCCCGCTCGTAGCAGTTCGACGGCATGAAGCTCAAATATGTTCGCGCCCACTCGAACGCGGCCTTCTCATCCACCGCCACGTGGTGGATATTGCCGTTGTTCGCCTGGTTGAACGCGCCGCCGAGCTCGTCGAGGGTCACTTCCTCGCCGGTGGTCTCGCGGATGATCTCGGGACCGGTCACGAACATGTACGCCGACTCGGTCGCGATCAGCACATCGGTATTGATCGGCGAGTACACCGCGCCCGCAGCGCATTTGCCCAACATCACCGACACCTGCGGCACCACCCCGGACAGCCGCGTCTGCCGCCTGCTCATCTCCGCGTACCAGGCCAGTGAGGTGACCGCGTCCTGCACCCGCGCACCGCCGGAGTCGTTGATCGCCACGAACGGGCACGCGATATCGGCCGCCAGATCCATCGCCATCGCGACCTTGCGCCCGAACATCTCACCCACCGATCCGCCGAACACGGTCTGGTCGTGGGCGATCACCACCACCGGCCGCCCGTCGATCCTGCCGTGCCCGGTGACCACGCCGTCGCCGTAGAGCCCGTCGGCCGCGCCCGGCTGCTTCACCAGCGCGCCGATCTCGGTGAAACTGCCCTGGTCGAGAAGTATTTCGATGCGTTCGCGTGGGCTGGGAATTCCTTTCGCCGCACGCTTGGCGATCCCCGCTTTCCCCGCCGGTTCCCGCGCCGCCCTCAGATTGTCCCGCAGCTCTTGCAGTTTCGCAGCAGTAGTCGACTCCACCACGCACGCCCTTCCTCGTCCTGGTCGAGCTCTCCTCCATCGGATCGAAACAGCGTAACGCCGAGGTTCGCGCCGACGTCATCGGCACGACGGCCCGCTTCCTGACGAATCAGGGAAATTTGTCGTGTGGGTCCGAATTGTCTTCTACCGAAGGTTCCTTGGGTAGTCAGATCGGACAGCGGCGATCATCGAGAGACACGGTGCCTGCGGACTCGGCGGTCGAGCTCTCCTTCATCGGTTACAGCATGTCTGAATACCTACAGGTGTCCAGACACCGCCCTTCTCGGGCGTCGTCGGCTCACGCAACGAGGGTGGCGTGAACGTCGGTTTCCGCGTCAACCAGGCCGGTTTCACCGACATCCATGGGGTGTCGGTCAGCGCCTTCCTGTCGGCGGACTTTGGTAGCCCGGCCCCCTGCTCGGGGGTCCGGGGATCGTGAAAAGTCTTGGTCGATGTTCGGCCACACTGCGAGCTTCACCGCCGCATTATGGTCGCGGTCACCGCGAAACCCACACACGCAGACGAACACTCGATCGGCCAAGGTCAGGGCAGGATTGATCGTCGCGCATTCCGAGCACCGTTTGCTCGAGGGATACCAACGATCCGCGATGGCGACCGTGCCGCCACGCCATGCCTGCTTGTAGGTGAGCATCCGGGCGAAGTCCGCCCATCCCGCATCGCTGATCGCGCGCGCCAAACAACGATTGCCGAGCATCCCCGCCACATTCAGATCCTCGATCACGAGCCGGTCGTGGGTTTTGACCAGCTTGTTGGCGACCTGATGGGCGAAGTGACGGCGGACATTCGCGATCCGATAATGATGCCGTGCCAGCCGAACGGCTGCGTCTCGACGGTTGTGTGACCCTTTCTGTTTCCGGGACAGGGACTTCGCGAGACGGCGTTGCCTGCCCAGCCCGGTGGTCAATGGTTTGGGTGCGGCCGAGATGCGATCGACTTCGGTCCCGTCGGCGGTCGCCGCGACAGCGAACACTGTCAACCCGAGGTCGATCCCGACCCAACCACCTTCGTTCCCGTGTTGGCGTGGTCGGTGGTGGTGAGACGGGTGTAAGTCCGCAGCTTCGACGGTCAGGCTGATCCACCATCGTCGCGCCCGGTACGAAACGGTGGCATGGAGGATTCTCGCCCGTTGCTTGATGAGTAGGCGCCGCAACCGGCGGGTGTCGTCGCGCACCCTGACCACGCCTATCCCAGGCAGGGTTACCGACCTGGCGGTGCCGTTGTCACCGACCCGGATCATCGCCCTTCCGGTGTCGGCTTGTTTGTTGCGGATCCGGAACGACGGAATGCTCTTCTTCTTCGACTTGAAACGGGGAAATCCAACCCGCTTGCCGGCGCGTTTACCGGAACGGGATTCGGAGAACGCGGCTAGGGCGCGTCCGCAGTCGACCGCGGCTTCTTCGAATACTTGCTGGCATACCTGGGTGCGCCATACCAGCCCGGTCACCTGAACCTCGGCGATCCCGCCCGGGCTGACAGTGAAGACGCGCCCTGCGGCTTCGGTCTTCTTCCAGGAGTTGAACGCGTTGATCAGATCGAACCGTGTCCACGGCACGCGTTGTTCCGGGCAGGTTTTCCGACGGGTGAGGGCGGTGGAGCGTTTCAGCCGCAGTTACGGTTGATGGCCCGACGGATCGTCGGAAGTCGTTGTCGGGGTTCGGGCGCCGAACGCGATGCGCAATTGGCCGAGCAGCACCGTGGCGGCCGGGCTGAGGGGGCGGTCGGTGCGCCAGGCGAGGGCGAGTCTGCCGTGGATTCGTGGGGCGACGATGTCGAGGGTTCGGACGCCGAACTCGGCGGCTTCGTCGGTGGTGAGCGCGGGGACGATCGCGGTGCCGAGGCCGCGCGCCGCGAGCTCGAGCAGTAACGGGGGAGCGGCGGCTTCGAAAGCGATGTTCGGGGTGAAACCAGCTGCGGTGCAGGATCGTTCGAATATTCCGCGCAGACCTGTGCCCCTGGTGAGGCAGATCAGCCTGCGGTCGGCGAGAGTCGCCAGGGTGATGGAGTTCGCCGATTCGGCGGGGTCGACGGGTGCGTCGCGCGCGACGGCGGCGACGAGCGGCGTCTCCAGGATAACGTGCAGGCCGATGCCGGAACCTGTTGGGGCGCCGGTCAATCCGGTGAGCGCGATATCGAGATCGCCGTGCTCGACGGCCGCGAGCATTCTTTCCGCGGTGTCCTCGGTGAGGCTGATCCCGACCTGCGGATGATCGTGGTGGAAATCGGCCAGCACTCCCGCGACATCGAATACTTCCGAGGCCGCCCCGGAGATCATGCCGAGCCGGACCTGCCCGCGCAGCAATCCCGTGAACTCCCCGACCGTGTCGCCGATCCGGTCGGCGGCGGCCAGGGCGGCCCGCGCGTGCTCGAGCACGGCGGCGCCGACGTCGGTGAGCGTCACGGTGCGCGCGCCGCGGTCGAGCAGGCGCTGACCGAGTTCGCGTTCGAGTTGCCGGATCTGGGTGCTGAGGCCGGGCTGGGTCAAGTGCAGCCGTTCGGCGGCCTTGGTGAACCCGCCTTCGTCGACGATCGTCACGAAGTAGCGCAGCTGCCGCAGTTCCATAACTATCGATTATACGTAGCAGTAGAACTATCTCTTATACTTATTCGTTTGCCGGGCGCAGAGTCGAAGTCATGACCGATATCGCAACGAAGTTCGCCGGGCCGGTGTTCACCCCGGACGACCCCGGATACGCCGAGGAGATCGCCGGCTTCCAAACCGCCTACGCCCATCGTCCGGCGTTCGTGGTCGGCGCCCTGCACGGTCAGGACGTGCGCGCCGCGGTGGAATTCGCCGCACGGCACGGGCTCTCGGTAGCTGTGCAGGCGACCGGACACGGGTTGTCGGTCGCGGCCGATGGTGGGGTGCTCATCACGACCGGGCGCATGGACGGCATCGCCGTCGACCCGCAAGCCCGTACCGCCCGCATCGGTGCGGGGGTCCGCGCGGGTGCGCTGGTCGAGGCGGCGGCTCCGTACGGGCTGGCGCCTTTGAACGGGTCGTCGCCGTCGGTGGGCGTCGTCGGGTATGTGCTCGGCGGCGGGCTCGGATTGCTGGCGCGTGAATTCGGCTATGCCGCCGATCATGTGCGCCACATCGAGCTCGTGACTGCCGACGGCAGAATGCGCTCACTCGGCCCGCGCGACGAATTGTTCGGGGCGGTACTGGGTTCCGGCGGGAACTTCGGTGTGGTGACGGCGCTCGAACTCGACCTCGTCCCCGTCGCCGAAATCTACGGTGGCCAGCTGGTTTTCGACGCGCCACTGGTCGATGCGGCGCTGGAGACCTGGCGCACCTGGACCGAGACCGTGCCGAGCGCGCTGACCTCCACGATCGCGGTGGTGACCTATCCTGATATCCCGCCCGTACCGGAGTCGTTGCGGGGCCGCCACGTCGCGTCGATCCGAGTCGCCTTCGACGGACCGGACGAGGAGGCGCAGCGGTGGGTCGCGCCGTTGCGGCAGATCGGACCTCGGCTGCGCGAGGACCTGTGCACGATGCCCTACGCCGAATCGCACACAATCCACAGCGATCCACCCTTCCCGCACGCCTACGCCGCGACCAACGCACTGCTCTCGGAGCTGACACCGCAGGGTCTGTCCGCACTGCGCGCACTCACCGCGCCGGGCGGACAGGTCGACGCGGTGATCGACATCCGCCATCTCGGCGCCGCCCTCCGGCACGGCGGCCCGGCATCGATCGATCATCGCGATGCCGAGTACATCGTGCGGGTGATCACCGGTCCCGGCGAGGGTGACGCGGCGCCCGAAGGGCTGGCTGCGGTACGAGAAGCATTGGCGCCGTGGACGATCGGACACAGCCTCGCGTTCCTCTACGGCGCAGGCGCCGCGGCGGACGCGGCCCAGACCGCGGCCGGTTACTCCCCGGACACCTATCGCTGGCTGGCGGCGGCGAAAGCGAAGTACGACCTGCGAAACATGTTCCGGGCCAACCGCAACATCGCCCCCAGCCCCTAGCGACCCTTGCCGGGCCTCCCGATATCTACTATCTTAGTGATATCACTCAGATATCGGGAGGATGTCATGGAACTGCGGTCCGCATTCCGCGTCAATGGATTCGTCGTCGTGCTGGGGTGGCTGGTGTTCACCCTGTTGTTCGGTGCCGCCGCCGTTCTCGCATTCATCGCCGCCACCCAGCACAACGGTGGCGCACCGGCCTGGATCGGCGCGGTCGCCGCTGTCGTCGCGATCTTGGTCGTCTGGTTGCTCGCCACCGGGCTGATCATCGTCAACCCCAACGAGGCCAAGGTCGTCACCTTCTTCGGCCGCTACATCGGTTCGGTCAGTGACCCCGGATTCTTCTCGGTGGTCCCGCTCACCGACCGCAAGTCCATCTCGCTGCGGGTGCGCAACTTCGAAACCCAGAAGCTGAAGGTCAACGACGCCGACGGCAACCCCGTCGAGATCGCGGCCGTCGTCGTCTACAAGGTGGTCGACAGCTTCAAGGCGGCCTTCGCCGTCGACGACTACGAGGAGTACGTCGAAACCCAGTCCGAGGCCGCCGTGCGCCACCTCGCCACCACCCACCCCTACGACGCCCACGACGACTCGCGCACCAGTCTGCGCGACGGCGCCGAGGTGGCCGAGGAACTGACGGTCGAGCTGCGCGAACGCACCCTCACCGCCGGCATCGAAGTCATCGAGGCCCGCATCACCCACCTCGCCTACGCCCCCGAGATCGCCCAGGCGATGCTCGTGCGCCAGCAGGCCGCCCAGGTCGTCGCGGCCCGCACCCAGATCGTCGAAGGCGCGGTCGGCATGGTCGCCCTGGCTCTCGACCGCCTCGCCGAACAGGGCACCGTCGAACTCGACGAGGAGCGCAAGGCCAACATGGTCTCCAACCTGCTCGTCGTCCTCTGCGGCGACCGCGCCACCCAGCCGGTCGTCAACACCGGATCCCTCTACTCCTGAGCCGCGGCGATGACCCAGCCGAAGAAGGAACCCAAAAAGATCCTGCTACGGCTCGACCCGGCCGTCCACGAGGCAATAGCCAAGTGGGCGGCCGACGACCTGCGCAGCATCAACTCCCAAATCGAATACGCCCTACGCCTGGCCCTAGACCAAGCAGGCCGAAAGCCGCGTTGAGCAATGTGCATGTGAAGCCTTGTGGCACAATCGAATCCAGCATTCAGAGGGAAATTCGAACATCGCTTGCAGCGGTGCTCGACTGAACTATGGGGGTTGGATGTCGGAAGAGCTCGTCTGTGTAGAGGTATTGACCGGCTCGGGGAGTTTGCTGACAGAGCGGCTCACCCGGGATCTCGCCCGACATCTGGCAGCACGCGAGGTCGAGGTTCGTTTCGCCGAAGCGATTGAGCCGCTAGTACATCACAAAGGCGCGGTCGGGGATGCGCTGGTGCTGGTGGTTGGCGTCGCCTCCTCAGCAGGAACGGCCACGGTGGTCACCACGATCGTCAAGGAATGGTGTCGACGTGACCGGCACCGGCGGGTCGAAATGCGGTTGCCGGACCGGGTGCTCGTGATCGACGGCAACCCGAACGATCAGCTCGCGATCATCGAGAGATTCGTCGAAACGGCGGTGCAGATCCCCCCTACCTCAGCTGATTCCGGCTCAGGTGAGGACCAGGCGGTGTCGTCATGAGTCGGCTGGCCCGTCGCCGCGCGTTGTTGATCGGTAACGAGAGCTACACCCACCCGGGCTTCGCACCCTTGCCGTCGGTGCGCACCGACCTGACCCTGGTGGAAGAGGTACTGCGCGACCGCCGCGTCGGGGCCTTCTCCGATGTCGAATCGTTGATCGACTTGACCACCGACCAGATGCGTACGGCAGTGGACGAATTCGTTGCCGACAGCAGAGAAGACGAGTTGATGGTCTTCTACTTCTCCGGGCATGGGGCGCGAAGCGTCCGGTCCGACGGTGAATTCCATTTCATCGGTACCGACTCCGACCCGGATCGACTGGGCGAGACCAGTATGCGGGCCGGATTCGTCAATCAGTTGCTCGAACAGTGCGTGGCACCACAGAAGGTGGTGATCATCGACAGCTGCCGTAGTGGCGGGTTCTCGGTTGGCCTGCGCACCTCCGATGCCGTCCCGAAGGGCACGGTGGACGGTCACCCTGCCGCCCTGGCGAGCCGAGGTGTCTACGTGGTGTCGTCCTCGCGGGCCGGTGAGGCATCGTTCGTCGGCCGAGACGCGACACAGCCGTCGGTGTTCACCGGGGTGTTCGTCGAGGCGATGCGAACCGGTTCGGCGGCGGGTGGCAAGTCGGAGTTGTCGGTGGCGGCGCTGTTCGATTTCGTCAACGACCGACTTCGTCGTCAAGATGCCGGGCAGACTCCGGTGATCTCGGCATCAGGAGTGGACGGCCGCATCATCTTGGCGGCATCACCGTTGTCGCCCATCCAGCTCGATGTCGCGGCCCGCCCCAGATCGGGCGCCGAGATCGGCGCATTGCCGTCGAAGTCGCCTGCCCCGGACTGGAAGCGACTGCTGACCTACTACGAGACGTGTTTGCGTGCTGAGCAACTCGCGTGGTTGTCGCTGGACGACCACGATACTTACGCCTGCATCCCGGGGCGTGAGCGGCTGCTGGTGGGCGATCTCGACGACGATCATGCGATTGAGGTGCCGACGGAACTCGAAAAGTTCGTCGCTGAGGTGGCCGAGGCGAACGAACAGCTCTGGACCGGGTATCCGGCGGTAGTCGTGCGGCCGGGTGGTCGATCGGCGCGTGCGGCCGCGACTCGCAAATTCGCTCCGCTGTTGATCCGGCGCCTCGAGCTCGGCGGGGCCGCCGACCGGCTCGTGCCGGTCGGGCCGCCCATCGTGAATCCGATTCTGCTGAAAGAATTTCTGGAATCCGATGCCGCGTCGGTGTTCAACGAGGGCTACGAACCCACCTGGCACGCGGGCGAGTACGCCGCGTTAGCCGCCGAGGTACGCCACATTCTGCGCAACGAGCTCGGCGTCGTCACCGTCGATGAACCCGAGCCGGAATTTCTTGACGGCTCACTGACCGCCGCCACCGGGGCGGTCGGTGCGCGCAATGTCGCAGTGTTGTTCCGCATGTCGGCCGCCGATGGCGGCCCGAACAAGAAACTCCTCGCAGATCTCGCAGCGCTCGCGGAGCGGGTCTCGCAGATCCCGCGTACCGCGCTGGCCTGCCTCGGCCCGGCGGATGCCGCTCCCGTTCCCGTGCCGGTGTCGACTCGGCGATTGGTGACGCCGCTGGCGTGCAACGAGGCCCAGGCCGAGATCATCCGGTCGGCGATGGCTCGTCCGCTGACGGTCGCGACCGGACCACCGGGCACCGGCAAGAGCCAGCTGGTGGTCGACCTGGTTGCCACTGCCGTGTGCGCGGGCGAAACGGTACTTGTGGCATCCACCAACAACAAAGCGATCGACGAAGTCTGGGGTCGTTGCGAGAAGCTGATTCCCGGCACGGTGATCCGAACGGGCAGTCAGGCCTACCAGGAGAACCAACAGGCCGGTCTCGACCACCTCGCCGGTCTCCGACCCGCCGTCCAGTCGATGTCGACACTGACGGTCATGGTCGATGCCGCCACCGCAGAACTCGACCGCCAGCGCCGCGAACTCGCCGACATCGCGGGCGTCGAGATGGCATTGCTCGACGCCGCGGCTGTCAGGGAGGCGCTTGCCGCGAAACTCGGCCTGCGTGTCGAACAGATCGCCCCGCTGTTCGAGCGCATCGACCCTGCCGCGCTCGCCCGCAAAGCTGTTGCGGTACAGCGTTTCTCCCTGATCGCAGGCTGGCGGTGCCGACGACTGGTCCGTCGGCTCGGGCTGGCCGAAACCCCGGAAACAGTTGAGCGCCAGTGCGAGCTGCTGGGCGAATTGGCCGCAGCCGAGCTCACCTGGCGTCGGCTCCATGCTTCGGATTCTGGCCGGCCCGCCGACGCCGAGCTCCTCGCACGGTTCACCCACTCCACCGACACGCTGCAGACAGCCTCGACGGAGCTGCTCGATGCAGTGGTGCGGTCCAACGCCGTACGCGGGCGCCGACAGATCTACGCGCTGTCGCGTCACCAGTCCGGTACCGATTGGCCGGCAAAACGTGCGGCGCTGACCGGAGCCCCGGCATGGGCGGTGACCGCACAATCGGCGCGTGCTTTTCCGCTCGACGCCGCGTTGTTCGATCTGGTGGTAATCGACGAGGCGTCGCAGTCCTCGATCGCCGCGGTGCTGCCGTTGCTGTTCCGGGCCAAGCGAGCGTTGATCATCGGTGACCCGATGCAGCTCACACATATCACCACCCTGGACGGCAGAGGCGAGATCGCCGCTGCGGCGACAGCACAGATTTCTGCCGCGTGGCTCGAACGGCGGCAGATGTCGTATCTGCGACATTCCGCGTTCGAGGCGGCGGAGCAGTCGTTCGGCGAGAGCCTGCTGTTGGACGAACACTTCCGGTGTCATCCCGACATCGCTGGGGTCGCCAACGACCTGTTCTACCGCGGTCAATTAACGGTGCTGACCGATGTCCGCAAGCAGAATGGCACCGACCAGGCGCCGATCATATGGCGCGATGTCGCCGGAAACGCGCAGCGCGGAGCTCAGAGTTCCTGGTACAACCGTGAAGAGATCGATGTTGTGCTCAGGCTGATCGCGCAACTCCAGCAGCCGGGGCGATTGCCGGATGGAACGACGATCGGTGTGGTCACGCCGTTCAAGGCGCAGTCCGACGAGATCAAACGCCGACTCGACGATTCCGACGAGGTCGTTGTCGGCACGGTACACACCTTCCAAGGCGGTGAGCGCGACATCATCATCTTCTCCCTCGTGGCCTCGCCGGGAATGCCCCGCCGATCGATCGATTGGCTCGACCGGCAACCGAACCTGTGGAACGTGGCGATAACCCGCGCGCGGGCGCACCTGTTCGTCGTGGGTGACACCCGCGTTTGGCAGTCGCGGCGCATTGGTAGCGCGCTCGCCGCTGCTGCCGAACCGGTGGCGGCGGACGTCGGCGAGACAGACCCAGTGCTGAATCGACTGCATCGCTACATGATTCGTCGGGGGGCTACGGACCTCGCCTTTGGAACTCCGATGGTCGGCCACCACACCGACGCGATCGATCGGCGTCCGGACGGCTCGGTGTGGGGCGTCGTGGTCGATCGTGGTTCAGGCGCGAGCGCGCCGGATCGGCATTTGCGACTGATGCTGCAACACACAGACCTGCGCAGGGTTCCGTCGAAACGGTGGGACGCCGTCCGCGTGCCGATGTGGCGACTGCGGGAGTCGGCCGAGCACGATCCGCATGCGCACCAACCTCGAAGCGGGCCTGCCTGACATGCTCAGCCGACCCCGAGGACGCGAGAAAGCAGGCGTTGGCGGGTTCGGGTGCTGGATTTGGCGAGGATGGCTTTGACGTGGTCGTTGATCGTGTGTTCGGACAGGAACAGTTCTGTTGCCAGTTCGTGGGAATCCAGGCCTGTCGCCAAGAGAGTGAGGACCTGGGATTCGCGGGCGGAGAGGGCGTGGGCTCGGGCGAACAGGTCGAGGCGTTCGGTGGCGGTGCTCGGTTCGAGGGACACGGCGATGTCAGCGCCGATGCGGTCGGCTTTCACGGTGAGCCAGCGGTTGCCGCCCAGGTGGACGCGGGAGGTGGCGGGGCCGAGGGGCGTGGCCGCCTCGGTGGCGAGCAGGGCGGCGGCCGCGTTGTAGACCGAGGCGGGGACGGGGGGAATCGGTTCGTCAGGGGGGAGTAGGCGGAGCAGTGAATCCGCGGCGGCCGCTGTTTGGGAGCGCACGCGCAGGGTGTCGTCGAGGAGTACGACCGCGGGGCCGAGGGGGGCGAGTCGGGCGTCGGATTCGACGAAGGTGGCGCCGACGGTCCGGCGCAGGCCGACGGTGACTGTGGTTGTCAGCGTGTTCAGCGCAGCGAGTTCTGCTGTGGTGAAAGGGGATTCGGTGTAGCGGAGCAGTTCGAGAAATCCCCAGCAGCCGTAGCGGTCGGCGAAGGTGATGGTGGCGGAGTCGGTGACGCCGAGATCGCGCTGCGCGGTGCGCCACAGCAGGGAACGGTCCGGGTCGCCGTCGGTGGCGCCGAGCAAGGAATGGGCGCCGGTGCCGCGCACGGTGTCCCACCGATTGAGCGGGGTGAGGTAGCGGGCGCGGATCAAGTCCGGCAGGAGCCCGAGGTCGAGGCCGGGGAGATCGGCGAGCGGCGCCGTCGCGACCGCGGTGACGGGATCGGTGAGCGCGAAGACATGACCGGCGAACGGGATCGTCGCGCGGATCTCGACCAGGACGAGTTCTCGCAGTCGTTTGGCGGAGTGATCGGCGCGGCACAGACGGCCGATCCGGTCGGCCAAGGTACTCGGCACATGTCCAGCCTACGGCGGAATACCCCCAGGATCAGGGATGTTCCGGCACACCGGACCGGCCGATGATCGAGATGTCCCCATTCGCCCACGACAACGGAGGTCATCATGACCATCACGCTGCACATCGACAACACCGTTCGCGACTACGACGATTGGAAGGCCGCGTTCGACCAGTACGAGCGGTTCCGCGCCGACAACGGCGTGCGCACCTACCGCGTCGGCCGGGTCGACGGCGCACCACCACGGGTGCTCATCGACCTCGATTTCGACGACCGCGCGACCGCTGAGGCGTTTCGCACCGCGCTGGCGACCGTGCTCGCCACCCCGCGCAGCCGTGCGATGGTGATCAATCACGAAGCCTGGCTCGTCGACGTGGTCGAAGAGCGCGTTTCTCCCCTGATCGACGCGCCGAGCGCCGCACGGGGACAACCGAAGTCGACGGCGCCGGTAAATTGATCCGGTGCCCATCTCGTTCGACATTCCTGGAATGCAACAGTTGGACGACACGACCTGGGGGAATCCGTCCACTCGTGACGTCGTCGCGCTGAACTATGTCAACGGCGCGCCCGACCTGCCCGCTCGGCTGGACGACCTCAAGCGGTTACGCAGGCGGCTGGCCGAGCACCACGCGCGGACCGGCTGCCTGATCGAGGCCTTCGTGGTGTGGGTCGACCAGCTGCCCGCCCTGCTCCGTGTGGAGAAGACGCAGCTCCCCGGTCCGCGCGGCGAACTCGTTTTCGCCGCGTCGATCGTGGTGCCCAAGGACCGGTGCTCGGCGGTGTTCCAGATCATGTGCCCCGAGACCGGTGTGCCCGGCGCGCGCGAGACCGCGATCGGCAGGCAGGTTCGGCGCGACGAGATGTGTCCACCCCACCCGTACGCGCCCGGCCTGCGCGGACGGTTGCCCTATCTACTGTCCGATGACGTGCGCTTCGACGCCGAGTTCCCCGACCACGCGCTCACCAGGGCACGCCGCTGGGTCGCCGACACGGTGCCGAGCGTGCGGGTCGACGCGTCCTTCGCCGCGCTACCGGAGTTCTAGGGCTTCTCGGCGATGAAGATGGCGGTCCCGGGGAAGATCTGCCCGCGCAGCGGCGACCACTGACCCCATTCGCGGTCGAGCCACTCCGGCCAATCCGGTTCGACGATGTCGACCAGGTGCAAGCCGGCGCCGACGATCTCGCGGACCCGGTCACCGATCGTGCGATGGTGCTCGACATAGGTCGGCACACCCTCGGCGTCGACCTCTACATAAGGGGTGCGGTCGAAATAGGGGATCGTGGCGGTGAGTCCCGCCTGGCCCGGATCGTCGGGGAAGATCCAGCGCATCGGATGGTTCACCGAGAACACCCAGCGCCCGCCCGGCCGCAACACCCGAGCTACCTCGCGCATCACCAGCGCCGAATCGGCGACGAACGGCACCCCGCCGAACGCCGAGCAGGCCAGATCGAACGAGGCGTCGGCGAAGGGCAGCGCCTCGGCCCCCGCCTGCACGAGGGGCACCCGCGGCCCGCCCTTGTCCATCGCGGCCACGCCACGCTCCAGCATCCCCATCGACACATCGAGCCCGACCGGGAACGCGCCGTGACCGGCCAGCCAGCGCGAGCACGGCGCCGACCCGCAGCCGATCTCCAAGATCGTCTTGCCGGTCACGTCGCCGAGGAAACCCATGTCGCCCTCGTGCAGGCCCTCGGGGCACCACACGAACTCGCCGCCGGGGGAATCGACGCCGAGGAAGTCGGCGTGGGTCTGGTGGTACTGCTCGGCGTCGGCGTCCCACCAGCGGCGATTCGCGCGCTCGCTGTCGCGCGAGTCGATCTTGGTTCGGGTGGTCGCTGAGGTACCGAGCAGCGCGTTGGCCTGCGCATGGCGTTCGTCGTCGGACACGCCGAACAGGGTATCGGCGTGGTGCGGGGGGTGGTTTGCCCGGCTCGGCGCCGGTCGCGTACGCTGACACACGCTGTAGAGGGACGCTGAAGTTGATCAGCGGCAAGTGCGACGGTCCGTGCGATACTTTACCGGTATCCCTTCGTCGCGTCGTCGCGGTGATCTCGCAGCGTACCGAAAGATCCAATGTCCGCAACCGACCACAATCCGTCCGGAGCAAACCCACATATGCCCACCACCGTCACCTCGCCGCAGGTAGCCATTAACGACATTGGCTCCGCCGAGGATTTCCTGGCCGCCATCGACGCAACGATCAAGTACTTCAACGATGGAGACATCGTCGAGGGCACCATCGTCAAGGTCGATCGTGACGAGGTCCTGCTCGACATCGGTTACAAGACCGAAGGTGTCATCCCCTCCCGCGAACTCTCCATCAAGCACGATGTCGACCCGAACGAGGTCGTTTCCGTGGGCGACGCGGTCGAGGCCCTGGTCCTCACGAAGGAGGACAAGGAAGGCCGCCTGATCCTGTCGAAGAAGCGGGCGCAGTACGAGCGCGCGTGGGGCACGATCGAGGAGCTCAAGGAGAAGGACGAGGCCGTCAAGGGCACCGTCATCGAGGTCGTCAAGGGCGGCCTGATCCTCGACATCGGTCTCCGTGGCTTCCTGCCCGCCTCGCTCGTCGAGATGCGTCGTGTCCGCGACCTCCAGCCGTACGTCGGCAAGGAGATCGAGGCCAAGATCATCGAGCTCGACAAGAACCGCAACAACGTGGTTCTGTCGCGTCGCGCCTGGCTCGAGCAGACCCAGTCCGAGGTCCGCAGCGAGTTCCTGCACCAGCTCCAGAAGGGCCAGGTCCGCAAGGGCGTCGTGTCCTCCATCGTCAACTTCGGTGCCTTCGTGGACCTGGGTGGCGTCGACGGCCTGGTGCACGTCTCCGAGCTGTCCTGGAAGCACATCGACCACCCGTCCGAGGTCGTCGAGGTCGGCAACGAGGTCACCGTCGAGGTTCTCGACGTCGACCTGGACCGCGAGCGTGTCTCCCTGTCGCTCAAGGCGACTCAGGAAGACCCGTGGCGTCAGTTCGCCCGGACCCACGCCATCGGCCAGATCGTGCCCGGCAAGGTCACCAAGCTGGTTCCCTTCGGTGCCTTCGTGCGCGTCGAAGAGGGCATCGAGGGCCTGGTCCACATCTCGGAGCTGGCCGAGCGCCACGTCGAGGTCCCGGACCAGGTTGTGGCCGTCGGCGACGACGCCATGGTCAAGGTCATCGACATCGACCTCGAGCGTCGTCGTATCTCGCTGTCGCTGAAGCAGGCGAACGAGGACTACAACGCCGAGTTCGACCCGTCGAAGTACGGCATGGCCGACAGCTACGACGATGCGGGCAACTACATCTTCCCCGAGGGCTTCGATCCCGAGACCAACGAATGGCTCGACGGGTTCGACAAGCAGCGTGAAGAGTGGGAAGGCCGCTACGCCGAGGCCGAGCGTCGCCACAAGATGCACACTGCTCAGATGGAGAAGATGGCAGCCGACGCTGCCGCCGAGGCCGCCGCCGGCGGTCCCGTCGCGGGCAACTACTCCTCCGAGACCGGTGGCAGCGCGGCTGCGTCCACCTCCGGTCCGGCCGAGTCCACGGGCGGCTCGCTGGCCAGCGATGCCCAGCTCGCGGCTCTGCGGGAGAAGCTCAGCGGCAACGCCTGAGCGAGCGGCAACGCCTGATTCAGTCGGCTGACGCCTGAATCGACAACTGCATCACCGAAGGCCCTGGTCCACACGGACCAGGGCCTTCGGCCTTTTCTGGGGTAGTTCCCGTCAGCGTCCGACGGTGAAGCGACGCTGGAAATGGCGAGGCTGGTCGACCTCGTCGAGGAGCGCGACGGCGAGATCCTCTGCCGAGATATCGGTGTCGGAGTCGAGGAGCTGATCACCGCCGAGCCGGTAGCGCCCGGTGCGCGGGCCCGGTTCGATGCGGCCCGAGGACGGGCTCAGATAGGTCCAGTGCCGATTGGACTGGCGGTAGATGTTCAGTGCGTCGCGACCGGCGAGTACGGGTTCGCGATACTCGCCCGGTACCCGCAGTTCCTCGGTGAGCACCCGGGTGAAGTCCGGCGTGTCGACCAACTGCAGGCCGGGGGCGACCTCCAGGCTGCCGCCGCCACCGACGACGATCAGCCGGATCTCCGGATGTCGTTGCAGCGCATCGACCATCGCCCGCGCGCCGACGACGAAATTGCCCGCCTTGGCGATGGTGTCGGCGATACCGTGCCCCGCGTTGACGGCGCTGATCACCACGTCGAGTCCCGCGATCGCCGTGGCGATGCTGTCGGCGTCGAGCCAGTCGGCGGCTCGCCACGTTGTGTCTCCGCGCTCGGTGGGAAAGCGGGCCGAATCGCGGGTGAACGCTGTCACCCGGTGTCCGCGATGCTGTGCCTCGGCGACCACTCGGGAGCCGATGACGCCGGTCGCGCCGAATACTCCGATATTCACAATGCCACTCGCTTCTCTGTGGTGTTCGATTACTACACGCCGTTCAGTAATGACACGGCTGATAGTAGACGAACGCTGTAGGGTGTCAACCGTGGTCGAGGTGAGGAATCGGCGCGAGCGATTGCGCGAGGAAGCGACAGCGGAGATCAAGGCGATCGCGTTGCGGCTGTTGGCCGAAGGTGGTCCCGACGCGATCTCGTTGCGCGCCATCGCCAGGGAGATGGGGATGACCGCGGGTGCGCTGTACGGCTACTTCCCGGCCAGGGACGACCTGATCACCACCCTCATCGCCGACGTCTACACCTCGCTCGTCGACCGGGCCGAAGCCGCGCGTGATGCGATACCCGAGACCGATCCGGCCGGTCGGATCGTGGCTTGGGGCGAGACCGTCCGCGAATGGGCGGTCGCCAATCCGGCTGGGTTCAAACTGATCTACGGCGATCCGGTCCTCGGCTACCAGCCGCCGGTCGGTGGTCCTTCTCGCGATGCCGAACTGCGGGCGTGCAGCGGATTGGTTGGTCTGGCCGCAGCGGCGTGGCCCTACGCCGCCGTCTCGCAGACCATCGGTGCGCCGGCCTGGTCGGATTTCGATCCCGGGCTCGTCGATCACGTGCGCGGCGACTTCCCCGACCTGCCCGCCGCGGGATTGGCTCTCGCACTGCGGATGTGGGGGCGCATGCACGGGCTGCTCGCGCTGGAGATCTACGGTCATCTCGGGCCTCGGGCGCAACATCCGGACAAGCTCTACCGGGCCGAGATGCTGGATCTGGTCCGTTCACTCGGGTTGCGGGAATAGGCCCTTTCCCAGGTGGAGTACCGTGTGCGCGATTGCTCCATCCCCCTACGGGAAAGGTGCTCCAATCCGATGAGTTCTGGTCCCTTCGCCGGTCTCAACCGGCGGCAGTTCCTTGCGAAGGCGATGGCCGCCGGTGCGGTGGGAACGCTTGCCACCTGGGCGAATCCGATTATCGACCGAGCTTTTGCCGCCGATCCGGCCGGTATGGGTGGGCTCGGCGATATCGAGCATTTCGTCTTGCTCATGCAGGAAAATCGGTCCTTCGACCACTATTTCGGCACCATGTCGGGTGTGCGCGGGTTCGGTGAGGCGTCGGCGGCGTGGCGTCAGTTCGGGTGGTCGCCCGGAATCGGGCCCACCGCAGAGGGTTTCGTCGAACCGTTTCGGCTCGACACCACCCGTGGCGCAACCCTGGACGGGGAGTGCATCAACGACCCCGACCACACCTGGCCCGGCATGCACAAGGCATTCAACAACGGGCGCAACGACGGCTGGATGCCGATGTCGGTGGCTTCGGTCGGGCCGGGTAACGCGCCCGCGGCGATGGGTTACTACCTGCCGGAGGACATTCCGATCCACACCGAGCTCGCGCAGGCATTCACGCTCTGCGACAACTACCACTGCTCGGTGCTCGGCCCCACCGACCCCAACCGGCTGTACTGGATGAGCGCGAGCATCGACCCCGACGGACTGGCGGGCGGTCCGCTGGTGGAGACGCCGCTGCTGCTCCCGAAGAACGTCTACAGCTGGCGCACCTACCCGGAGAACCTGTCCGAGGGTGGGGTGCCGTGGAAGATCTACAGCAATCGCGATATCGGCGAGGCCTCATCGATGATTCTGGACGGCATGATGGGCTGCTTCACCCAGGCCGCCGACCCGAATTCCGAACTGGCGCGCCGCGGTATCGCCCCGACCTACCCGAACGATTTCCAGGCCGACGTCGCCGGCAACACCCTGCCCGCGGTGTCGTGGGTGGTCCCGTCGGTGCTGCACTGCGAACACCCCGCGCTGCCTGCGGCTTTCGGCGCGCTGGGGATAGTGCAGCTTCTCGATATCCTCACCTCGAATCCGGCGGTGTGGGAGAAGACCGCGCTGATCATCAGCTACGACGAGAACGGCGGCTTCTTCGACCACGTCACCCCGCCGACGCCGCCGCCCGGCACCGCGGGCGAATTCCTGACGGTGCCACTGGACCGGGTGCCCGCGGCGGGCGGCATCACCGGCCCGATCGGACTCGGTTACCGGGTGCCGTGCATGGTGATCTCGCCGTACAGTCGCGGTGGGCTGGTCGCCTCGCAGACCTTCGACCACACCTCCCAATTGCGTTTGCTGGAAACCAGATTCGGCGTCGACGTGCCGAACCTGACCGCCTGGCGACGCGGCGTCACCGGCGACATGACCTCCACCTTCGATTTCGCGGCGGCGCCGAATGCCGCGAAACCGGTGCTGCCAGACCCGCGTCCCAAGGCCGATGCGGCGGTCGTGCAGTGCGGTCCGAATATCGCGGCGGGCACGCTGGGGCAGGGGGTGCCGTACCCGGTGCCGCCGAATGCGATGCCGGCTCAGCAGCCGGGGACTCGGCGCGCGCCGAGCGGACTCGTCGGCGTGTGAGCCGGGGGTGGGCTCGGCATCAGGCCGGGCCCACTGTCAGCTCGCGGCAGCAGGGGACCAGTATCCGGTGGCCATGCTGGGGCGTTTGCGCATCGCGGCGAAGCTGTGTCTGGCAGGGGAGAGCAGGGTACTGAACCAGGAACGCCGGTATTCGGCGAGAGTCGCTGCGACGGCGGGGAATTCGATGCAGTGCACACCGCCCTGCATGCCGAGGCGGTGGCGGGCCGCCCGATGGTTCCTGGTACCCATGATCATCCTGTCGGTAGTCGTGCGGCCTTCTCGCCTGCGCGAAGATTAATCGACGCGACGCGCCCGGCCCGGGATCTTCCGCCGCTCCGCGCGTGGGCGTGTCGCAGGAGCTGCCCCGGCCCGGCGGTCGGGATGCGAGACTGGGCCCATGTTGCGGATCGGCCTCACCGGAGGCATGGGAGCTGGTAAATCAACAGTCGCGCGGACGCTGGTCGAGCTCGGGGCGGTGCTCATCGACTCCGACGCGATCGCTCGCGAGGTCGTCGCCCCCGGCACGCCGGGCTTGGCCGCGCTGGTCGAGGAGTTCGGTGCGGCGATCCTGAGCCCCGACGGCAGTCTCGACCGGCCCGCGCTGGCCGCGGTGGCCTTCGCCGACGACGTCTCGCGGGGCAAGCTCAACGCCATCACCCATCCGCTGGTCGGGGCCCGCACCGCGGAACTGATCGGCGACGCGCCCGCGGATGCCGTTGTGGTGCAAGATATTCCGTTGCTCGTCGAGAACGGGCTCGCGCCGCTGATGCAGCTCGTCGTTGTGGTCGGGGCCGAGGAGGAGACCAGGCTGCGCAGGCTGGTCGAGCACCGCGGGGTGGCCGAAGCGGATGCGCGAGTCAGGATCGCCGCGCAGGCCACCGACGAACAGCGCCGCGCGGTCGCCGATGTGTGGCTCGACAACAACGGTGCGCCGGAGGTGGTCGAGGCGCAGGTCCGGGAGCTGTGGACGCGACGGCTGGTGCCGTTCGAACGCAATCAGCGCGAGGGCGTCCGCGCGCGCGCCGACTACCGCCTCGTCACCGAGCCGGAATGGGACATGCAGGCGCGCAGGATCATCGCCCGGCTGCATCTGGCGTGTGGTGCGTCGGCGGTGCGCATCGATCACGTCGGATCGACCGCGGTGCACGGACTGCCCGCCAAGGACATCATCGACATCCAGGTGACCGTGGCCGACATGGCCACGGCCGAATCGCTGACCGATGCGTTGACGGCGGCCGGGTTCCCGCCGGCCGCCGGAGTGACGCACGACAATCCGAAGCCGAGCGAGGGTGATCCCGAAGGTACCGACCTCGCCCGGTGGGGAAAACGCCTGCACGGCAACGCCGACCCCGGCCGACCCGCCAATATTCATCTGCGCGTGCGGGATTCGCTCGGCCAGCGGTTCGCGCTCGACCTGCGCGACTGGTTGCGGGCCAGTGAGAGCGCGCGGTCGGAGTACCTGGCGGTCAAGCGTGGGGCCGAACTCGCGGCGGCGGATCTGACCGACGACGCGGCCGGTGACGCCTACTACGTGGTGAAGGAGCCGTGGTTCGACGCGGTCTATCCGGTGGTCACCGAGTGGGCAGGAGCCCGCGCGTGAACCGAGTACCAAACTGTTAAACATCATTGTTTCGGAAACCGTCCGCATGCTGTCGCGCGCTGTGTAAATTGTGCGAAGTCACTACAGGGTGACTCGATTCACAGGGAAGTTGTAGCGCGTATGACAACACATCACCGTCAGTTCGGCCGTGCGGGCTTCGGCATCACCGCATTCGGCGCCGTCGCCGCCAGCCTCGTGCTGGCCGCTCCGCAGGCCTCGGCCTGGGTCGGCAACCTCGGCGTGGCCGGAACCGACCATAAGGTCGGTTGCAGCTACAAGCTGACCGCGAGCGTCGAGGTCGACCGGTTGACCTCGGTGAAGTTCACCGACAACGGCGTTGACATCCCGGGCAGCCCGGTGTCGCCGTCGCTGCTGTCGGGCACCGTGAGCATCACCTGGAAGCCGACCACGGCGGGCCAGCACAAGCTCGAGGCGCGTCAGCTGCTGATCAGCGACTCGATCACCGTCACGGTCGGTGCGGCGGGCAGCACCGGCAGCGCGTCGTGCGGTGGCGGCCTCGCGGATCTGTTCCCGAGCCTGTCGGCAGGCTGACACCGACTCCTCGCACCGCCCGGACCCCTACCGAGGTTCGGGCGGTTCGTCGTTTCGGCGCCAGGTCAGGGTCATATCGAAGGTGCTCAGCCAATTCTCGAGTGAATAGCCGTGCGCGGCGATCCCGTCGATCGCGGCGGTCGCGTGCTGGATCGCGGCCTGGCACTGCTCGGCGTCGAGCAGGCCGTCGGCGTACGCGGCGAGCAGTTCATCGATATCGACGAGCCGGACATCACGTCTGGTGCGGACCAAGAGATCGAGGTAGTGGTCGATCGAGCGCCACAGCGTCGGTGACTCCCTGGTGAACTCGCCGACATCGACATAGATGTCCTGCCACTGGTCGACACCAGGGTTGTAGTGCAGCTTCGACGCTCGCAGCGACAGCTCGGGCAGCACCCACGATTCCAGATAGTGGAAGTGCGCGTGATCGGAGTGACGACCCATGTAAAGGCCCCACGGCTCCACCCGATAGACCTCCACCGGCCGGACGAAGCCTTTGGGGTCGGTGTTCGTCTTGGCCGCGACGTCGAAGTACTCGACCTTGGGTGGATGCACGTGCACGGTGGATGCCTGCGTCATGAGCGCAGAATCTACCGGCGCGTGCAGACCCTCGCCGGCTACATCCAGGTCAGCGTGATGTCCCGGGAGCGCAACCACTGTTCGACATCGTGGTCGTTGGCCGCCAACCCGTCGAGCACGCGCGCGGCGCGTTCGAAGGCCCGGTCGGCGTGCTCGGTGTCGACATGGCCCGCGGCGTGCGCGGCGAGCAGTTCGCCCGAACCGGACAACGTCGACGACCGGCCGCGCCGCACGGCGACGTCGAGGAAGTAGTCGGTGGCCCTCCACCGTTTCGGCCCGACCTGGACGAGCTCGACGATGTCGAGGACATAGTCGTGGCTGCGGTGATGGCCGGGCCGATCGTGGCTGATGGTGGCGCGAATGGCGTGGCCGGGCAACATCCACGACTCCTCGTAGCGACCGTGCGGCCGGTCGAGGACGCGGGCCAGGTAGATGCCCCATGGCTGCACCTCGTACCGGTCGACCGGGTGGACGTAGCCCTTGGCGTCGGTACTGGTCAGCTCGGCGAGGTCGAAGTATTCGACCCGGGGTCTGGCAGCCGGTGAAATCGGATCAGGGGTCGGTGTGTGCGGGCCGCGTATCTCCCTGGCGAAATATCCGGCGAATCCGGTTACCGCGGGAGCCGCGACGAGCAGGGGAAGTAGAACGCTCATGGCCTTGTCCTTCACCACGTGCCGATGATCAACTCAGGGTACGCCCGCGCCGGGATGTGTGGCAGGTTCGATTCGGTACCCGCGATGGTCGAATGTCATTGGCGCAAGGGATATTTCGGACATCGATCGAGGTGCTCGGTATTCGCCGGGTTCGAGTTTGGTGCGTCTACCAGGTGAAACAGGGGTCGCCGCCGGGTCGCTCGGCAGTGGTCGCTGTCACCTTCGCGCAGCGCTGTGACGGTATCGATGAGCAGAAGTTCACGGAAACGACCACGACCCGACCGGCGGTCATCGGCGCGGCGCCCGGTGTGGCGAACAGCGCGTGGTTCTCCGGCGCGGAAATGTGTCGGTGGGCGCGCCTAAGCTGGATCCATGGCATTCGCAACCGAGATCCCGACGGAAGGGTACGAAGAGCGGGGTCACCCGATCGCCCATTCCGAACACCGCCCCGTCGGCACGATCGAGCGCACGGGCGCTCGGTTCGAAGTGGTCAGCGAGTACTCGCCCGCGGGCGACCAGCCCGCGGCCATCGCGGAGCTCGAGCGCCGGGTGAACGCGGGGGAGAAGGACGTCGTCCTGCTCGGCGCCACCGGTACCGGTAAATCGGCGACCACCGCGTGGCTGATCGAGAAGTTGCAGCGCCCCACCCTGGTGATGGCGCCGAACAAGACCCTCGCCGCGCAGCTCGCCAACGAGCTGCGCGAGATGCTGCCCAACAACGCGGTCGAGTACTTCGTCTCCTACTACGACTACTACCAACCCGAGGCGTACATCGCCCAGACCGACACCTACATCGAGAAGGACAGCTCGATCAACGACGACGTCGAGCGGCTGCGGCACTCGGCGACCTCGAGTCTGCTCTCGCGTCGCGATGTCGTCGTGGTCGCGTCGGTGTCGTGCATCTACGGCCTCGGTACCCCGCAGTCGTATCTGGATCGGTCGGTGCAGCTCGAAGTCGGTGGCGAGATCGATCGCGACGCGTTGCTGCGGCTGCTCGTCGACGTGCAGTACACCCGCAACGATATGTCGTTCACCCGTGGCTCGTTCCGGGTACGCGGCGACACCGTCGAGATCATCCCGTCCTACGAGGAGCTGGCGATCCGCATCGAGTTCTTCGGTGACGAGATCGAGGCGCTCTACTATCTGCATCCGCTCACCGGTGATGTTGTGCGCCAAGTCGATTCGGCGCGCATCTTCCCGGCCACCCACTATGTGGCCGGTCCGGAGCGGATGGAACGGGCGGTCGTCGACATCGAGGCCGAATTGGCCGCGCGGCTGGCGGAATTGGAGCGTCAGGGCAAGTTGCTCGAGGCGCAGCGGTTGCGTATGCGCACCGAGTACGACCTGGAGATGATCCGTCAGGTCGGCTTCTGCTCGGGTATCGAGAACTATTCGCGCCATATCGACGGGCGTCCGGCGGGTTCGGCACCGGCCACGCTGCTCGACTACTTCCCCGACGATTTCCTGCTGGTGATCGACGAATCGCACGTCACGGTGCCGCAGATCGGCGGCATGTTCGAAGGTGATATGTCGCGCAAGCGCAACCTGGTCGATTTCGGATTCCGATTGCCCTCGGCAGTCGACAACCGCCCACTGACCTGGGAGGAATTCGCCGGGCGAATCGGTCAGGCGGTGTATCTGTCGGCGACTCCCGGCAACTACGAGCTGGGTCAGGTCGGCGGTGAGGTGGTCGAGCAGGTCATCCGCCCGACCGGCCTGGTCGACCCGAAGGTCGTGGTCAAGCCGACCAAGGGTCAGATCGACGACCTGGTGCACGAGATCCGTGGGCGCGCGGAGCGCAACGAGCGGGTGCTGGTCACCACGCTCACCAAGAAGATGTCCGAGGACCTCACCGATTATCTGCTCGGCCTCGGCGTGAAGGTCCGCTACCTGCACTCCGAGATCGACACGCTGCGCCGGGTCGAACTGCTGCGTCAGCTGCGCCTCGGCGAATACGACGTGCTCGTCGGCATCAACCTGCTGCGCGAGGGTCTCGACCTGCCCGAGGTGTCGCTGGTGGCGATCCTCGACGCCGACAAGGAAGGCTTCCTGCGGTCGAGCACCAGCCTCATCCAGACCATCGGCCGCGCGGCGCGCAATGTGTCCGGCGAAGTGCACATGTACGCCGACAAGATCACCGATTCGATGCAGCACGCCATCGAGGAGACCGACCGTCGCCGTGCCAAACAGGTCGCCTACAACGAAGAACACGGCCTCGACCCGCAACCGCTGCGCAAGAAGATCGCCGACATCCTGGACCAGGTGTACACCGAAGCCGAGGACGAGGTGGCCGTCGGCGGATCGGGCCGCAATGCCAGCCGCGGCAGGCGCGCTCAGGGCGAGCCGGGCCGGGCCAGTGCGGGCATCTACGCCGAACGCGATGTGAAGTCGATGCCGCGTGCCGATCTGGCCGCCCTGGTCTCCGAACTCACCGCGCAGATGATGAACGCGGCCCGCGAACTGCAGTTCGAGCTGGCGGGCCGGTTGCGTGACGAGATCGCCGACCTGAAGAAGGAGCTGCGCGGCATGGACGCCGCGGGGCTCAGCTGAGCGATGCCGAGCCGAGCCCCGCGGCGGGCGCCGTCAGCCCTGCTCCGCCATCCAGGCGGCGACGCGGCGGTCGGCCTCCTCCCTGGAGACGTCCTCGACGCGGGTGATCACCGCCCACCGGTGCCCGAAGGGGTCGATCACCACGCCGAAGCGGTCGCCGGTGACGAAGGTCTGCGGCTCCTCGGCGCTGCGGGCACCGTGGGAGAGCGCACGGGCGATCACCGCGTCCACGTCGGGGCAGTAGTGCACCACCGAGGTGTGCACCCAGTCCTCGGGGGCGCGAACATTGTTGTCGGGGATGGGCATTCCGAGCTGCAGCGTGGAATCACCGATGAGCAGTTCGGCGTGCGCGGGCTGGCCGTCGGGCTGATCGGCTCGGCTGAGCACCTTCGCGTCGAAGACCGCGGTGTAGAAGTCGATGGCCGCGTTACCGTCGGGCACGGCCAGGAAACAGGTGATGGAGTGGTAGCCCTCCGGAATGGGCGCAACGGGATTGGTCATGACTACGATCCTGCGCCGCTACCGACGACCCGTCTTGTAAGAACGCGACAGATCGGCCGGTGATGACAGCGGCGCCGGATCCCGGTGATGTGAAGGGAATTCTGCACCCCGACGAGCAGGCAAGACACCGGTCGCTGAACCGGCTCGGGGTCGGGCCCGCGCTGGCCGAATTCGCGGACCGCTATTGGGTGGTGCGCTGGGATCTGCGTGGGCAGCCCAGCTATTCGGCCGAGGTGCTGTCGTTCCCGTGTGTGAATGTCACCTTCGAACGCAGCACCACCCGCACCGGCGGCTTCGTCAACGGTGTGTGCACGACGAAGTACGTGCGCGAGCTCGCCGGGGAAGGCGAGACCTTCGGCATCCGGTTCGCCCCCGGCGGTTTCGGTGCCTTCACCGGGATGGATGTCGGAGCGCTGCGCGATGATTCGGCCCCGCTGAGCGCGGTGTTGCCCGAGGCCGCGGGGCTGGCCGAACGGGTGCTTGCCGAACAGTCCGACGAGCGAAGGCGGGTCATCGTCGAGGAGTTCTTCGCGGGCCGCGGTCGCACCGACGATCCGCACTACGCGCTGGTGACGCGCATCGTCACCGCCATGGCGAACGATCCGGAGCTCACCAGGGTCGACCAGGTCACCGATCGTTTCGCGATCCCGATCCGCACCCTGCAACGGCTGTTCCGCCGCTACGTCGGGGCAGGCCCGAAATGGGTGCTGTGCCGGTTCCGGCTGCAGGACGCCGCCGACCTCCTCGCGCACGGCCACCCGGACCTCGCGGTTCTCGCCGCCGACCTCGGCTATTTCGACCAGGCGCATTTCAGCCGAGAATTCACCGCCGAGATCGGGATGTCACCGACGGAATACGCCCGCAGCGCACAGGTGGTCTCCACGGCACGGTGACCGGTGGGAAGACCCCAGAATCGGGGGGTGTGAAATATTGACGTTCCAACTTTGTGCGGCGGTGTTCGTCGATAGTGTCACCGCATTCGCAGCGGCCGTTGCTGCGTGGAGAAGTCAGGACATCAACCGTGACAACATCTTTCGACCGGACCGCCCGTCTGGGCGCCGCCCTCGCGACCGCGCTGGCCGCCACCGCATTGCTTGCACCGACCGCGCATGCCGATAGTCAGTGGGTCAGCGTCTCGAGTCAGGACCCCAAGGCAGGCTGTTCCTACACGCTGGTCGCGGTCAACGTCGTCGGCTACAGCTCCGGCTACGCCGGCGCGCCGGTGACCTTCTATGACAACGGCGTGGTGATCGACACGGTCACGGTCCCGGCGTTCGGCGAGACCAAGACCTCCTGGCGCCCCTCCGCGGCCGGTTCACACGAGGTGACGGCGAAAGTCGACGGCTATGGGCGTATCTGGTGGATCACCCCCGCCACGGTGACCGTCGCGCCGAATACCGGTACCGGCAGCGCCGCCTGCGGATTCCCCAGTTTCTCCGGCTGATGTGATCGAAGTCCCAGCCGCACTGCGTCGTTGATCGTGTTGTGATAGGCCACAATTTCTTCGACCGGCGGTTCTATTGCCGCAGGTGGATGTTCTCGACTGTCGCGAAAACCGCCGTGACATCGGCACACACGCCAACACTCCGGGTGTGATCTATTGCGAATTGTCGATAAATCGGCCTGATTTGGCGTTAGGGTCGAGCCAATTGCCGCGCTGACGCTCGATTCCCGAGTGGTTCGGTGCTGGCACCGACCAAGTTGGAGGAGAGATGACCGCCTACCGGACCATTGTCGTCGGTACTGATGGCTCGGATTCGTCGTATGTGGCGGTGGAGAAGGCCGCGGCGCTCGCCGGGGACGCGGAGGCAACTCTCGTGCTGGCCTGCGCCTACTTCCCGACCGACGACCGCGACGTCGCCGCCGCCGCCGATGTACTCAAGGACGAGGCCTACCAGGTCCGTGGCTCGGCCCCGACCAACGAGATCCTGCACGTCGCCCGGGAGAAGGCGCTGGCCGCCGGTGCGAAGAACATCGTCGATCGCGCGATCGTCGGCGAGCCGGTCGATTCGCTGCTCGATCTCGTCAACGAGGTGGACGCGGATCTGCTCGTCGTCGGTAACCGAGGCCTCAACACCCTCACCGGCCGCCTGCTCGGCTCCGTCCCCTCGGACGTAGCCCGCAAGTCCCGTTCGGACGTCCTGATCGT
This sequence comes from Nocardia sp. NPDC058518, assembly GCF_042719655.1. Taxonomy (NCBI): domain Bacteria; kingdom Bacillati; phylum Actinomycetota; class Actinomycetes; order Mycobacteriales; family Nocardiaceae; genus Nocardia; species Nocardia sp. NPDC058518. Next base: position 102,608 of record NZ_JBHXNJ010000019.1, on the reverse strand, counting down.
CCACACGGTCCGCTAGTTCGAAACGACAAAAGCCTCTGATCGCGCGTATCACACGCGATCAGAGGCTTTTGTGTGTCACGGGGGTAGCGCTCAGGCCGGTTCCAGCGAGGAGAGGATCCCGGGCAGCTTCTCGGTGTGCACGACCGCGAGCCGCTGTGTCGCGCGGGTGAGTGCGACGTACAGGTCGTTGAGGCCGCGCGGGGATTCGTCCAGGATCGCCTGTGGCTCAACGAGATACACGCGGTCGAACTCCAGGCCCTTCGCGTCGTGCACGGTGAGAACCTGAACGGATTCGCCTGCCAGGGAAGATAATTCCGGTACGAGGGCGGCGGGAGCCAGGACGGCGCTGGTGCCGGGGCCGTGTTCGGTTTCGAGCAAGCGCGCCACCTCGCCCGCCACGTCAGCGGGCCGAACCAGGTGGGTGCGTGGGGGATTGCCGGTCTCGCGGACCGAACGTGGCACCTTGGTGCCGGGATCGATCGCGGCGAGCACGTCGGCCGCGACCGCCATGATCTCGGCGGGGGTGCGGTAGTTCACCGTGAGTTCGGTGAGCTTCCAGCGTTTGGCCACATACGGTTCGAGCACCCGCTGCCAGGACGACGCGCCCGCCGGGTCACCGGTCTGCGCCACATCGCCGACGACGGTGATCCAGCGATTCGGGATGCGCCGCATCACCATTCGCCACGCCATCTCCGAGAGTTCCTGTGCCTCGTCGACGATCACGTGACCGTAGGTCCAGGTCCGGTCGCCCGCGGCGCGTTCGGCGGTGGTCTGCCGGTTGCCGAATTCCTGGCGCTGGGCCAGCTGGGAGGCGTCGATCAGGTCGTAGGCCATCAGGATCTCGGGATCGAGTTCGTCCTCGATGTCCTGCGGTGCGGAACCGGTGAGGATGTCGAGGGCGTCCTGGGCCTCCTCGATCTGGGCCCGCCACCGGCGCCGCGAGCGTTCGCGTTCCTCGGTGTCGTCGACGCCGAGCAGTTCGGCCAGCTCGTCTAGCAACGGGGCATCGGCCGCGCCGAACATGCCGTCGTCGGAACGCACCAGCTCGGCGCGATCCGGGGCGCTGAGCGTCTTGGCCGCGCGGTCGAGGCGGGCGGGGTCGGCGAGCAGGTCGGCGAGCACTTCCTGGGGCGACAGCACCGGCCACAGCGCGCTGATCGCGGCCTGCACGTGCGGGTCGCCGCGCATCTCGTCGCCGATCTCGCTGAGGTCGGCGGAGCTGAGCAGGCTCTTGCCGCCGGACAGGTCGGCACCCATCGTCGCGGCGAGCTGATCGGTGAGCGCGTCGATCACCGACGACGCGAAGATCGGCCTGGCCAGGTTGTGCGGGCGCCGCGAGGAGCGGGCCCGGCCGCGCGCCCTGGTCGCGATCTTGCGATCCAGGGTCACCGGATAGCCGTCGAACGCCAGGCGAACCGGCTCCGACGGCACTTCCTGACGGTCACGCACCGCCTGCTTGAGCACCTCGAGCATGTCGAGGGAGCCCTTGATCTCCCCGGCGCGCAGCGAATCCTCGCGCACCGCCTTCACACCCGGATACAGGTCGCCGATGGTCGACAGCAGCACGCCGGTCTCACCGAGGGAGGGCAGCACCTGACCGATGTAGTCGAGGAAGGTGGCGTTCGGGCCGATGATCAGCACGCCGCTCTTGGCCAGCTGCTGACGGTAGGTGTAGAGCAGGAACGCCGCGCGATGCAGCGCGACCGCGGTCTTGCCGGTGCCCGGCCCACCCTGCACCACGAGCACACTCTTGTGCTCGGAGCGGATGATCGCGTCCTGCTCGCTCTGGATCGTCTCGACGATGTCGTTCATGTGCCCGGTACGGGCGGCGTTGAGCGCCGCCAGCAGCGCGCTCTCGCCACCGACACCGTCGTCGGTGCCGACCACACCATCACGCTGGGCGGCGCCGAGATCGAGGTACTCGTCGTTGATCGCGGTCACCGCGCGGTTGCGCGAGCGGATGTGCCTGCGGCGGGTGACGTCCTCGGGGTTGGCGGTGGTGGCCAGGTAGAACGGGCGGGCCAGCGGGGCGCGCCAGTCGAGCAGCAGCGGCTCGTAGTCGTTGTCCTCGTCGAGGATGCCGAGCCTGCCGATATAACGCGCCTCTTCCTCGGTGCCGTCGAGGTCGATCCGGCCGAAGCACAGACCGTGCTCGGCGGCGTCGTACTTGGAGAGGTCCTCGCTGTAGAGCTGGGTGAACGATTCGCGCTCACTGCGCGCCTGCGGTGTGCCACCGGATTCGAGGAGCACGGTCTTGAGCCGGTTCTGCGCGTAGTCGCGCATGCCGTCGAGCCGGTCGTAGAGCACCGAAAGGTACTTCTGCTCCTGTTCGATCTCGCGGTCGTGCGCGGCCGGGGAGGCGTCGGCGAGGCGGTCGGGCAAAACAGGACTCCTTTGTCACCGCGTTGAGAACAGAGTTGTCGAGTCTACGTGTCCGCGGGTAGGGCAGCCGCGACCGGGAAGACTTCGTCGCCCAGGATCGGTGTGAAGTGTTCGACCACCGGGAAAGGCTCATAGAAGTGGTGCAACAGTGCACGCCAGCGCTGATATTCCGGCGACTCTCGGAATCCCACGGTGTGATCGGTCAGCTGCTCCCAACGCACCAGCAACAGAAAGCACTCGGGCCGCTCGACACAGCGCGACAACGACAGCCCACCGAAGCCGGGCATTCCCGCGATGATCGGATACGCCTGCGTGAAGGCCGCTTCGAAAGCGGCGGCGGCACCGGGGCGCACGGGTAACAGCGCGTGTTCGACGATCACGCCGACCAGTCTGTCAGGAGGCGTGGGTGTTGTTCGAGCGTCGATTCTGACCGAGACCGAGCTCACGATGCGCCGACGGCTTGTCGCGGTACATCGCCAGGTCGGCGTCGTGCAGCACGGCCTCGGGGGTGCGGTTCTCGTGCGGCCCGAGTTCGGTGATACCGACCGAGGCGCTCACCTCGAGGCGGTGACCGCTGGCAATGATCGGTTCCGACATCGTGACGCGCAGGCGCTCCACCAGTGCGGGCAGGTCGGCACGGTGCGGATGACCGGCCAGCAGCACCAGGAATTCGTCGCCGCCGAGCCGCCCGACCAGGTCCTCGCTCCGCAGCGACTGCTGCAGCCGCTGGGCGACGATCTGCAACACCGTGTCGCCGATGGCGTGCCCGAGGGTGTCATTGATCGCTTTGAAGCCGTCGAGGTCGATGAACAGCACCGTGGTGACCAGGCTGCCGCCCTCGTCGGCCAGCGCCGAGGACAGCTGCGACAGGATCAGGGAACGATTCGCCAGCCCGGTCAGCGCGTCGTGGGTGGCCTGATGCTCGAGCTGGCGCCTGCTGGCCCGAAATTCGGTGATATCGGCGAACGAGGACACCCCCGACGAATCCGGGCTGTCCGGGTTGAGCAGTCTGCAGTTGCACGACAACCACACCTGGTGGCCGTCGGCGTGCTCGATCCCGAAGATGAACTGGGTGATCACCTCGCCGGTCGCGAGGGTGTGCGCCATCGGATGCTTGCCGGGCGGCAGCGGCCGCCCGTCGCTGTCGATCATCGACATCGGCAGGTCGTCGATGAGGTGGCCGAGGACAGGCTCGGCGTCGTCGATGCCGAGTATGCGTTTTCCTGCCGGGTTGATCGACTCCAGGCGGCCCCGCCGATCGACGACGAGCACGCCTTCTTCCAGCTGTGACACCACGGTCGTGAAATACGCCTCCGCCCGGCGAGCCGACGCCTCGGCGGCGCGCTGCGCGGTGAGATCGTGCACCACCACCTGATAGGCCAGCTCGCCCTGCCACACCGTGAGCACCGACACCGTCTGCACCGGCACGATGCGCCCGTCCACCCGGACGAGGTCCATATCGGAGGGCGGGGATGCCGAACCCTCGGCGGTGAGCTGGTTGATCCGGTCGAGCATGGCCGCCACGGAATCGGGGTGGACGAAGATGGTGATCGACAAGCCGAGCAGGTCGTCGGCCGAGCGGGCACCGAGCAGGCGCACCATGGCCGGATTGACGTAGACGATGGTCCCGGACTCGTGCACGCAGATGGCATCGGGAGTGTGTTCGACCAGCGATCGGTAGCGCTGCGCGAGCTGCTCGGCGCTCGCCGCGTCGGTCTTTCTCTCTCCCACTGCGCAACCCCCGATCTCGGCCTGGTCTGCGAACGGCGTACCGGACTAGTCTGGTGATCCTTCATGAAGACCCGCGAGGAGCGATGTGACACCGGATGTGCTCACGGGCGGCATGGCCCACCGCTTCGATTCTATGTCGATCGCCGGCATCGGTGTCGTCTCCGGTTACGGGTGGGGCCGCGAGTTCCTGTGGCAGGGATTGATGGGGGGCAAACCGGCAGCCCGTTTGTACCCCGGTTACGGGCGGGGACGTGATCAGCACGCCTGGGTCGGGCGGATCCCCGACGGCGGCGACCCGGCGCACGGAACCGGTCTGTTCGGGCGCGCCGTGCACGCCGCGGCCACCGAGGCGATCGCCGACGCGCGGGCCCGTGGGTGGCGCGGCGAAGGCCGAACTGTCGGCCTCGTCCACGCGTTCACTCTGGGCGACGTCGCCGACTGGCGCGATTTCTACCGTCGCGACGACGGCCACCGGCGTTCGCGCGACTATCTGCGGATGCTGCCGTCGACACCCATCTCGGTGGTGATGCAGGAGTTCGGTTTCCACGGGCCCGCGATGAACGTCTCGGCCGCCTGCAGTTCGGGCAATGTCGCCCTGCTGACGGCGAAGATGTGGCGCGACGCGGGCCTGGTCGACGATGTCTTGTGCGTGACGACCGACCTCTCGGCCACCCCGGACATGCTCGAACATTTCGTCGGGGTGGGTGCGGCGATCGCCGACGCCGACCCGTTCACCGCCTGCAAGCCCTTCCAGGAGGGCACGCTCGGTTTCACCATGGCCGAGGCGTCGGTGGCACTGCTGCTCACCGGCGCGGTCGAGCTGCCCTATGCCCGGGTACTCGGCGGTGCGATGACCAACGACGCCTTCCATGTCGTCTCGGTCGATCCCACCCACGCCCAGATCATCGCCTGCGTCGAGCGCGCGCTGGCGAACGCCGGGATCGATGCCGCCGACGTGGCGTACTACAACGCGCACGGCACCGGGACCAGGCAATGCGATGGCGCCGAACGCGACGTCATGACCACGGTCTTCGACGACCGCCCCGCCATCGCCGCGCTCAAACCGCTCACCGGGCACTGTCAGGGCGCATGCGCGGCGATCGAAGTCGCCACGATCGCGCTGTCCTATGAACGTGGCATCGCCGCGTCGGCGCCGATCGTGGCGCCCGCGCACCCCCGGCTGCTCGACGGCCCGACCCCGATGCTCGACGGCCCGACCCTGAAACTGTCAATGGGTATGGGCGGCAACAACGCCGCTGTGATCCTGGCCGGGGTATGACTACTCGTCGCCGGTCTCGGGGCCGCCCGCGAGGGCGAACCCGCCGGTCGTCGGTGCGTCCTGGGGCAGTGGCACCGCCCAGCGCAGCTGCGTGCCCGACATCTCCGGGTGGTTGCCGTCGGCGTCGGGGCGCTTGGCCGGACCGACCTCGAAGTGGCCGCCCGCCTCCTGCGCGCGTTGCTCGAGATTGCGCAGCCCGCTGCGGATGACGTGGTTGGGGATGCCCCAGCCGTTGTCGGACACCGTGATCACCAGATCGTCGGCGACCTCGATCACGATGGCGACGGTGTCGGCGCCGGAATGGCGCACCGCGTTGCTCACCGCCTCGCGCACCACCGCCTCGGCGTGGTCGGCCAGCTGTGGATCGAGCACCGACAGCGGGCCCGACACCTGGATCGTCGCGCGCAGGGCGATGTCGGCGGTCTGGCGCCGGATCGCGACCTCGAGCCGCTGCTGTAGCCCCTCACTGTGGCCCGAGCCGCTGGCGTGCAGATCGAAGATGGAGGTGCGGATCTCCTGCACCACCTCTTGCAGATCCATGATCACCGTCGAAAGCCGTTGCCGCACTTCGGGAACCACTGCTTTGGGCATGGTCGCCTGCACGGTCAGGCCGATCGCGAACAGGCGCTGGATCACATGATCGTGCAGGTCGCGCGCGATCCGATCGCGGTCGGCGACGAGGTCGAGTTCGCGCATCCGCTGCTGCGCGTCGGCCAGCCGCACCGCCAGCGCGGCCTGATCGCAGAACGCCGCGGTCAGCTCGAGCATCTCGTCGGAATACGGTGCGAAACCCGGCGGCCGGAACGTCACCAGAACGCCGAGGGTGGCATCGGGTGTGCACAGCGGCAGCACGAGAGCCGGTCCGGCACCGGGCAGTTCGGCCACGGGGAACTCGACGCCGAGCGTCACCTCCGACACGTCGTCGAAGCGCAGCGGTGTCCGTCTGCTGAACGCGTCGCCCACCACGGTCCCCGCGATCGGAATGGTCTGCCAGTCCTGTCCCGCGTCCGGGCCGGTCCACTGCGTGACCACCAATTCGCTGATCTCGCCCGGCAATTCGTCGGGCACGGGCACCGAGGCGAGAAACGCCTGATGTGATCCGGTCAGCCCGCGCGCGTGATCGACCACATGACCCAGCACCCGATCGGATTCGGTACCGGCCAGGAATTCCGTCGCGATATCCCGGGTGGCCTCGATCCACGCCTGCCTGGTTCGTGCCTGCTCGTAGAGCCGCGCGTTGTCGACCGCGATGCCCGCCGCGGCCGCCAGCGCCAGCACCAGGACTTCGTCTTCCTCGGTGAACGGCTGTCCGTCGGACTTCTCGGTCAGATAGAGGCTGCCGAACACCTCGTCCCGAATGCGGACGGGCACACCGAGAAACGTGTGCATCGGCGGATGTCCCGCCGGGAAACCGATCGAGGATTCGTGTTCGGTGAGATCGGCCAGCCGCAGCGGCGCCTTGTGTGCGAACACCGCGCCGAGTACGCCGTGGCCCGCGGGTAATCGCGCGATCCGGTCGCGGATCTGATCCGGCATGCCCTCGTCGATGAACTGCGCGACCTGCTGATCGTGGCCGCGCACCGCCAGCGCGCCGTAGCGGGCGTCGACCAGGTTCATCGCGGTCCGCACGATGGTGCGCAAAGTTTCGTCCAGGTCGAGACCCGCGGTGACGGTGAGCATGGCCTCGACGAGGCCGTCCATCCGATCGCGCGAGCCGATCATCACCTCGACCCGATCGGCGACCTCGCCGAGCAGGCTGCGCAACATCTGCCGCGACACCGTCTGGTCAGCCGAATAGCGGCCGCCCCGACCGTCATTCGCCATCGCAGTATCCCGTCTTCGCAGCTCCTCGAGTGAGTCGCAACAAAGTCTAGTCCGCAATGAGGGGACTTTCGGCCCTTCACTCGCACCGGCGGTAGTGGTGGCATTGGGCACCGGGAATTGGGATCGAGAAGTGGGGCACATGATGAATTCGTTGTCGAGCACCCAGCACTGGACGACCGCCGCGGACCCGGAGCTTGCCGTGACCACGCGTGGCGAAGTGCCGGCCCAGGACGTCACCCGCGCTGTTCGGGCCATCACCCGCGTCATGCGCAGGCATCACCTCGACAGCCCGGCCAGGGTGCGCGTCACCGCGCCGCAGGGCTACGACGAGCCGACCCTGGTGCAGGCCAATATCCGAACCAACGACACCTTCACCCGTGTCCAGGTCACCGGCCCCGGCGGTTTCGCGGTCACCTTCGCCGCCGAGCGGCTCGACCGCCAGCTCGCCCGCCGCGCGGGCAAGGAATCGCGCGGCGCGTGGCCCGATCCGGCCCGTCGCCCACTGGCCCAGATCACCGAGACGCGCCCGATCATCCGCCGCAAGGACTGCGCCCTGATGACCGGCACCCCGCTGGAGGCCAGCACCGTCCTCGACGCGATGGACTACGACGCCTACCTGTTCACCGACGCCGACACCGGCGAGGACGCGATCGTCACCTGGGCCGACCCGCACGGTGTGGCGCTGGCCAGGCAGCGGCACACCGCCGCGGCGGATCAGTCGGCCGAGCTGCCGCTCACCGCGAGCGCGATGCCGGTGCGGGTGGTCCAGGACGCGGCTCCCGTCTTCGCCGAGGACGAGGCCTCCGACGCGCTGTGCGCCGCCGGGCTGCCCTACCTGTTCTTCACCGACAGCCACACCGGCCGCGGGAACCTGCTCTACCGCCGCTACGACGGGGACCTGACCATCGTCGTCCCGTCCTGAACTGTCACGGCTCGCGGAGTTTGGTCGCCAGGACCGCGGCCTGGGTGCGGCGTTCGACACCCAGTTTCGCCAGCAGCCGCGACACGTAGTTCTTGACCGTTTTCTCCGCGAGGAACATTCGCGCGGCGATCTGCCGGTTGGTGAGGCCCTCACCGAGCAGTTCGAGTAGTCGGCGTTCCTGGTCGGTGAGCCCGGCCAGCGGCCCTGACGGTTCGGCGCTGCGGCGCAGCCGGGCACGCAGCGCGTCGGCGGCGCGGGTATCGAGCAGCGAGTGGCCCGCGCCGACCTGTTTGATCGCGTCGGCCAGTTTCATCCCGTCGATGTTCTTCACCACATAGCCGCTGGCACCGGCCAGGATGGCGTCGAGCATGGCGTGCTCGTCGGAGAACGAGGTCAGGATGAGGCAGTGCAGGTCGTCGAACTCGGCCAGCAGGTTGCGGCACAGTTCGATGCCGTTGCCGTCGGGTAACCGCACATCGAGGACCGCGACGTCGGGGCGAGCCTCGCGGATGCGCACCATCGCCTCGGCGACACCGCCCGCCTGACCGATCACAGTGAGTTCTGGATCACCCTCGAGCAGGTCGATCAGCCCGCGCCGCACGATCTCGTGGTCGTCGACCAGGAACACCTCGAGCACGCCGGCTCCTTCATCATGTCGAACGATCCACCCTTGTGGTCCAACATAATCCGCGCATCTCGGTTGTGGGGCGGGTCGGCGAACGAGCTTCGTCACGTCCCCTGCACAGCGCGTCCCCTCCGGGGGCCCGTTCGCCCGCGCACCGAAACTTGTCGGACCCCCCGCCTAGCATTGGCAGCGGGGGATTATGTCCGGTCGGCGGATGACGATGGAGAAGGGATTCACCAGGTGGCGGAACGCCTCACTGTGCGCGGAGCTCGGGAACACAACCTGAAAGGTGTCGACCTGGATTTGCCACGCGACAGCCTGATCGTGTTCACCGGTCTGTCCGGTTCCGGGAAGTCGAGCCTGGCGTTCGACACGATCTTCGCCGAGGGGCAGCGCCGCTACGTCGAATCGCTGTCGGCCTACGCGCGACAGTTCCTCGGGCAGATGGACAAGCCGGATGTCGATTTCATCGAGGGCCTCTCGCCCGCGGTGTCGATCGACCAGAAATCGACCAACCGCAACCCGCGGTCGACGGTCGGCACCATCACCGAGGTCTACGACTACCTGCGCCTGCTCTACGCCCGCGCGGGCACGCCGCACTGCCCGGTGTGCCACGAGCTGATCGAAAAGCAGAGCCCGCAGCAGATCGTCGACCAGGTGCTCGCCATGGACGAGGGCCTCAAGTTCCAGGTGCTCGCGCCGGTGGTGCGTACCCGCAAGGGTGAGTTCGTCGATCTGTTCGACCAGCTCAAGACCCAGGGCTACTCGCGCGTGCGGGTCGACGGCGTGGTGTATCCGCTCACCGATCCGCCGAAGCTGAAGAAGCAGGAGAAGCACGACGTCGAGGTGGTCATCGACCGCCTCTCGGTCAAGGCCGCCTCCAAGCAGCGCCTCACCGACTCGATCGAGACCGCGCTGCGGCTGGCCGACGGCATCGTCGTGCTCGATTTCGTCGACCGCGACGAGCACGCCCACGACCGTGAGCGCCGCTTCTCCGAGCGCCTGGCCTGCCCCAACGGCCACCCACTCGACATCGAGGACCTCGAGCCCCGCTCGTTCTCGTTCAACTCGCCCTACGGCGCCTGCCCCGACTGCACCGGCCTCGGCATCCGCAAGGAAGTCGACCCGGAACTCGTGGTGCCCGATCCGGACCTGAGCCTGGCAGAGGGTGCGATCGCCCCGTGGTCGCGCGGGCAGACCGCCGAATACTTCAACCGGTTGCTCGCCGGCTTGGCCGAGGCGGTCGGCTTCTCCATGGACACCCCGTGGCGCGACCTACCCGCGAAGGCCCGCAAGGCGGTGCTGGAAGGCAGCTCCGACCAGGTACACGTGGCCTACACCAACCGCTACGGCCGCAAGCGCTCCTACTACGCCGATTTCGAAGGCGTGATGCCGTTCCTGCAGCGGCGCATGGACAACACCGAGTCCGAGCAGATGAAAGAGCACTACGACGGCTACATGCGCGATGTGGCGTGCCCGGTCTGCAACGGCTCCCGGCTGCGCCCGGAGATCCTGGCCGTCACCCTGGCCGCGGACGGCACCGACAAGTCGATCGCCGAGGTCAGTGAGCTGTCCATCGGCGCCTGCGCGCACTTCCTGAACTCGCTCACACTGGGGGAGCGCGAGACCGCGATCGCCGGGCAGGTGCTCAAGGAGATCCAGGCCAGGCTCGGCTTCCTGCTCGACGTCGGCCTGGAATATCTCACGCTCTCGCGCGCCGCCGCGACCCTGTCCGGCGGTGAGGCCCAGCGCATCCGGCTGGCCACCCAGATCGGTTCGGGCCTGGTCGGTGTCCTCTATGTTCTCGACGAGCCGTCGATCGGCCTGCACCAGCGTGATAACCGCAGGCTCATCGAGACGCTGCTGCGCTTGAAGAAGCTGGGCAACACCCTGATCGTCGTCGAACACGACGAAGACACCATCCGTGCTTCGGACTGGGTGGTCGACATCGGTCCGCTGGCCGGCGAACACGGTGGCCGGGTGGTGCACAGCGGCCCGTATGCCGAACTCCTAGAAGTGCCCGAATCCCTCACCGGCGCTTACCTTTCGGGCCGCGAGCAGATCGAGCTGCCGCTCGTGCGCCGCGCGATCGACAAGAAGCGCAGGCTCACCGTCGTCGGCGCCACCGAACACAACCTGCAAAACGTCGACGTGGCGTTCCCGCTGGGTGTGCTCACCGCGATCACCGGGGTCTCGGGTTCGGGCAAGTCGACCCTGGTCAACGACATCCTGGCCACCGTCCTCGCCAACAAGCTCAACGGCGCCCGCCAGGTGCCGGGCAGGCACACCAGGATCAACGGTCTCGACAACCTCGACAAACTGGTACAGGTCGACCAATCGCCGATCGGTCGCACGCCCCGCTCGAATCCGGCCACCTACACCGGCGTCTTCGACAAGATCCGCACCCTGTTCGCCTCCACCACCGAGGCGAAGGTACGCGGCTACCAACCCGGCCGGTTCTCGTTCAATGTCAAGGGCGGCCGCTGCGAAGCCTGCTCGGGCGACGGCACGCTCAAGATCGAGATGAACTTCCTCCCGGACGTCTACGTCCCCTGCGAGGTCTGCCACGGCGCCCGCTACAACCGGGAAACCCTCGAGGTGCACTACAAGGGCAAGACCATCGCCGAGGTTCTCGACATGCCGATCGACGAGGCCGCCGACTTCTTCGAGGCGATCACCTCGATCCACCGCTACCTCAAGACTCTCGTCGAGGTCGGCTTGGGCTACGTGCGGCTCGGCCAGAGCGCGCCGACCCTGTCCGGCGGCGAAGCCCAGCGCGTGAAACTGGCCGCCGAACTGCAGAAACGATCCATGGGGCGGACTGTCTACATCCTCGACGAACCGACCACGGGGCTGCACTTCGAGGACATCCGCAAGCTGCTCAAGGTGATCAACGGTCTGGTCGACAAGGGCAACACGGTGATCGTCATCGAGCACAACCTCGACGTCATCAAGACCGCCGACTGGGTCATCGACATGGGCCCCGAGGGTGGTTCCGGCGGCGGCACCGTGGTCGCGACCGGCACGCCGGAAGACATCGCCGCGGTGTCGGACAGCTACACCGGGCAGTTCCTCAAGGAGGTCCTGGCAGCGCCCGCGCCGAAGAAGACGGCACCGAAGAAGCCCGCCGCGAAGAAGGCAGCCGAGAAAGCCGCCCCCGCGGCGAAGAAGGCACCGGCGGAGACGACCGCTGCCAAGCGGTTGGCGCGAAAGGCGGCCGCGCTGCGCTGAGCCCGGCTACCGTCCTTTCGAGACATCCCGGCAGGGACTTTCCGAAACCACCACGAAGTGAAACAGCCGTAGGTAACATTCGCCTCACCGTCCCCGGAGTACCGGGTAGTAGCGGTTTGTCGACGGCTCGATCGTCGTGTAGTTCGAAAGGAACGTCCTCATGGATGAAGCCACCACGGCGCTCATCGCCCAGATTCTCGGTTTCCTCGCCGGCGGGTCATCGTTGGCTTACGAGCCCACCAAGCCGACCGTCTGACCTGGATTCGAAAGGAACGCCTGTAATGGATACCGGAAGCGCGGCGCTGCTCACCGCACTCGCCAACATGATCACCTCCGGCTCGGCCGTGTCGGTCACCCCCGGCGGTCCCACTCCGACCCCCGTGGTCTGAGTCGCGACGTTCGTTCGCAGCACAGAAAAAGATCCGCCGACGCACCGCGTCGGCGGATCTTTTCGTTGACGGAACTCAGTGCACGGGGCCGGTGTACTTCTCGCCCGGACCCGTTCCCGGCGCGTCCGGCACCGAGGACGCCTCGCGGAACGCGCGCTGCAGCGCCTGCAAGCCCTCACGGATCGGACCCGCGTGCGGGCCGAGGTATTCCACCGACGCCGTGACCAGCCCGGCCAGCGCGGTGATCACCCGGCGCGCCTCGTCGAGATCGACGCCCGTGCCCGCATGCGGGTTCTCCTCGGCCAGGCCCAGCTTCTCCGCGGCCGAGCTCATCAGCATCACGGCGGCGCGGCTGATCACCTCGACGGCGGGGATGTCGGCCAGGTCGCGCACGGGGGGATCGAGCTCGTCAGTCATGCTGATCAGGCTATAGCGAGCCCGATTCCGGATGCTCGCGCCCGGCTGATTCGGTGATAGCTCAACGCCATGCTAAGCTTTTCGCTGACGACCGCCCCTGGATGTGTCATGCATCCGTGGGGCAGATAAGTGGAGCCCGACTCCCACCGTTACCGGCGAGCAATCGTACGGATATACGGTCCCGGTCACCCGCTCATTGTGGCGGGTTTCCCGTGTGCCTGGCACGCGGGGGTCGACAACCGAGCTCGTGAGGGCATCGGCTGTGGGCGATCGGTCGACATCGGGCCCCGTGGCGGAGAAATACCGCAACGGGGCTTTCGTGTTGAAACAGGGGTTGCAGTTATTGCGTGCGGTCGTTAAGACGACACCGCTTGACCTAGGAGGCCCCATCAGCACTGAGACCCGCATCAACGATCGCATCCGTGTTCCCGAGGTTCGTCTCATCGGACCCGGCGGCGAACAGGTTGGGATCGTGCGTGTTGAAGATGCACTACGCGTCGCGCTCGAAGCCGACCTCGACCTCGTCGAGGTAGCACCCGATGCCCGTCCGCCGGTCTGCAAGATCATGGACTACGGCAAGTTCAAGTACGAGACCGCGCAGAAGGCGCGCGAGTCCCGTAAGAACCAGGTCCAGACCGTGATCAAGGAGCAGAAGCTCCGTCCGAAGATCGACGACCACGACTACGAGACCAAGAAGCGCAACGTCGTTCGCTTCCTCGAAGCCGGGTCCAAGGTCAAGGTGACGATCATGTTCCGCGGTCGTGAGCAGTCGCGTCCCGAGCTCGGCTTCCGGTTGCTCCAGCGTCTGGGCTCCGACGTGGCCGATCTCGGATTCGTCGAGACCTCGGCCAAGCAGGACGGCCGCAACATGACCATGGTCCTCGCTCCCCACAAGGGCGCGAAGACGCGGGTGAAGGCCCAGCAGGACTCCTCGGCGCCCGCGGCGACACGTGCGCCGCAGCCGACCGGTCCCGCCGGTGCCGAACCGGCCGCGCCGGTCGAGCCCGCCGCACCGGTCGAGCAGGCCGCGCCTGCCGAGCAGGCTGCGCCGGCCGACCCGCAGTAAAACGATTTCAACGACTAGATAGAGGAATCCATGCCGAAGAACAAGACCCACAGCGGCGCCAAGAAGCGATTCAAGGTGACCGGCCGGGGCAAGCTGCTTCGCGAGCAGGCGAACCGTCGCCACCTCCTGGAGCACAAGTCCTCTCGCCGGACTCGTCGTCTGGAAGGCACGGAGTCCGTCGCTTCCGTCGACGTCCCCCGCGTGAAGCGGCTGCTCGGTCTCGCCTGACCTTCGGGTCAGCTCGACCGTCGCAACCCGACGATTCCGCGGCCGGGATAACCGGACGCCGACAACTACCGAATTCGGGCGCCGCCGCGCCCCCAGATGATCAAGGACTACCAAAGTGGCACGCGTCAAAAGGGCCGTCAACGCTCAGAAGAAGCGCCGTTCCATCCTCGAGGCCTCCAAGGGCTACCGGGGCCAGCGTTCGCGCCTGTACCGCAAGGCCAAGGAACAGCAGCTCCACTCGCTGACCTACGCCTACCGTGACCGCAAGGCGCGCAAGGGTGACTTCCGCAAGCTGTGGATTGCTCGTATCAACGCCGCCGCGCGTCTGAACGACATCACCTACAACCGCTTCATCCAGGGCCTCAAGGCCGCTGGTGTCGAGGTGGACCGCAAGATCCTCGCCGAGCTCGCTGTTTCCGACGCCGAGGCCTTCGCCGGCCTGGTGGCTGTCGCCAAGGCCGCACTGCCGGCCGACGTCAACGCCCCGGCCACCGCTGCCTGAGCTTGACAACACACAGCGATCTGTCGGAACGACCCGTGGACGCGCTCTCCGAGCGCAATCCGCGGGTCGTTTCCGCTGTCAAGCTCCAGCGCGCGGCCCAGCGCCGCAAGTCCGGCCTGTTCCTCGCCGAGGGCGCCAACGCCGTGTCCGCCGCGCTGGAGACCGGCCGGGTACGGGAGATCTTCTACTCGCTCGCGGCCGCCGGTCGGGATAACGCGCTGATCGCCGGTGCCACCGCCGACGGCATCCGCACCACGCTGGTCAGCGATCGTGCCGCCGAACATCTCGGCGAAACCGTCACCGCGCCCGGCCTTGTCGCTGTCTGCGAACTCCTCGACGTGCCGCTCGGCGAGATCCTCGACCGCGGTCCGCGCATGCTCGCCGTTCCCGTCGAGATCGCCGAACCCGGCAACGCGGGCACCCTGATCCGGGTCGCCGATGCCGTCGGCGCCGACGGTGTGGTGCTGGCGGGGGAGACCGTCGACCCGCACAACGGCAAATGCGTGCGCGCCAGCGCGGGCAGTCTGTTCCATGTCCCGGTAGCCCGCAGCCGCGATATCACCGCGACCCTCGACGCGATCTCCGCCGCGGGCGTGACGATCCTCGCGACCGCCGCCAACGGCGAAGTCGACCTCGACGCCGCCGATGACATCCTCAGCGGACCGGTCGCCTGGCTCTTCGGCAACGAGGCACACGGCCTCGACCCCGCCGTCGCCGCCCGCGCCGACCACCGCATCCGCATCCCCATCCACGGCCGCGCCGAAAGCCTGAATCTGGCTGCGGCAGCGGCGATCTGCCTCTACGCGAGCGCGCGCGTCCAGCACGCGAAGTAGTTCTCACGACGGTGCGCTACGGCCCCGGAGGTGTTCGATCTGGGTGTGGCTGAGCTGCTCGGCCCTGCGCATGTGCTCGGTGATCACCGCGAGCTCGTCCTCGGTATGGGTGTCGAGTAGCGCCTCCCAGCCTTCCCCGAGGTCGTCCCACACGGCGGTGACGCGGGCGACGCGATCGGGCACGGGAGAGACCAGGACCCGACGGCGATCCTCGGCGTCGGGTTCGCGCACCACATAGCCGTCGCGTTCGAGCCGGTCGACCAAGCGCGTGGCCGAGCCGGTGGTGAGTCCGGTCATGTCGGCGATCTGTTTGACGGTGAGTGGCCGCGGCTCGGCGGTGAGCAGGCTCAGGCATTGCAGATCGGTGGGGTGCAAGCCCAGATGGTCGGCGACAGCCTGGTTGAACAGGACATACGAGGCCATGTATTGCCGCGAGACGCGCGACAACTCCGCGTAGCGGGCATTTCGACTCCGCTCTGTCATCCGGATCACACTCCTAATCAGCTGCGCGGCGCAGTTAAAACGGTTAGATTGCTGCGTGGCGCAGTTAATGCGCCGTACAGTAAAATCATACCGGAGGAGACATCATGCTCACCATCGCAGTCACCGGCGCCACCGGCGCGCAGGGCGGCGCCACTGCTCGTGCCCTGCTCACCATGGGTCATCGCGTCCGCGCGCTCACCCGATCTCCCCAAAGCCCGGCCGCTGTCGCGCTCGGCGATCTCGGTGCCGAGGTCCGTTATGCGGACTTCGGCGACCGCGATTCTCTCGACGCCGCCCTGGCGGGCGCTGATTCCCTGTTCGCCGTGACCACGCCCTTCGGCACCGACACGACCGTCGAGACCCGCCATGGCATCACCTTGGTCGACGCCGCTGTCGCCGCGCGCATCGGCCATATCGTCTTCACCTCCGCGGCGCACGCCGACCGCGCCACCGGAATCCCGCACTACGACAGCAAATTCGCGATCGAAGAGCACCTACGTGCGAGCGGTGTCCCGTGGACCGTCATCGCACCCGCCGCCTTCATGGACAACTACGCCACCGGCTGGACCCTCGACGCCCTCCGGGACGGCACCTTCGCCTGGCCGATGCCCGCCGACCAGCCGCTCACCCTCATCTGCGCCGAGGACATCGGTGCCTTCGCCGCGCTCACCTTCGATCGCCGTGCCGAATTCGCGGACCGCCGCATCGACCTGGCCGCCGACGAACTCACCCCGGCCCGACTCGCTGCCACACTGGCCGTCGCCATCGATCGACCGATCGCGCACCACGAAGTCCCGCTGTTCGTCGTCCGCCGCCACTCCGAAGATCTGGCCGCCATGTTCGAATACTTCGGCACCGTCGGACTCGATGTCGACGTCACCGGCCTGCGCCGCGACTACCCGGACGTCGCCTGGCACTCGTTCGCCGACTGGGCCCGCGGGCAGAACTGGCCCGCCCTGCTCGCGCGCTGACCGGTTTCAGCACTCGGGCGTGGTGGCGCTGTGCAGGTCGTTGAGAATTTCGGTGGCCCAGGGGAGTGGGATCGCGTCGCTACCCGCGACCTGCATCGCGGTCATGATCGTCAGCAGCATCCCGGTGGCGACGAAGCGGCGTGATTGCAGGGTGTCGGCACCGGTGAGTTCGCCGATCAGGCGATACATCCGCCCGAAGCGCTCCCGCATGTGGTCGCCGATCGCCGGATCCGCACTGGCGGCGGCGCCGTGCAGCAGGACGAGGGGGAGTTCGCGTTCGGCCAGGAAGACGTCGAAGCCGTGGCCGAGGGAGCGCAATGCCTCCGCGGTGTCGGCATCGGGGGCGATCTCGGCGTCGCGGAACACCTGCTCGATGCGGGTGCACACCTCGAGCAGGCAGGCGATGAACAGCTGCTGCTTGGTTCCGAACAGGCGGATCACGTAGGGCTGCGACACGCCGGCCAGCCTGGCGATCTCATCGGTTTTCGTTGCGGCATAACCCGTTTCGGCAAACGCTTGGATCGCGGCCTCGAGCACCTGGGCGCTGCGCTCGGTCGCCGTCATCCGGGTTCTCGTCATGGGCGCCACGGCCTCCTCGTTCGTTTGCCTCTTGACATGTTATCAGCCGATGCATAACCATGGACAGGGAAGTTATCAGTCAATAACAACTAAAGGCTTGGCATGACGCAGACACTCGAATCCGGCGACGCGCGAGCCGCCGTTGCGCCCGCGAACCCCGGGGTGAAGAACAAGCCGCTCGGTGCGGTCATCGCCGCCGTCGGCATTCCGATGTTCATGGTCACGTTGGACAACCTCGTCGTGACGAACGCGCTGCCGGTGATCAAAACCGAACTGGGAGCGTCGCTTTCGGACCTGCAGTGGTTCATCAACGCCTACACGCTGTCCTTCGCCGCGCTGTTGCTGTCGGCCTCGGCCCTGGGTGACCGGATCGGCCGTCGCCGCGTGTTCCTGGCCGGTATCGGGATCTTCGTCGTCGCCTCGGCGGCGTGCGCGCTGGCCACCGAGCCGTGGATGCTCATCGCCGCCCGCGCGGTGCAGGGTGTCGGTGGTGCGGCCGTCATGCCGCTGTCGCTCACCCTGCTCGCCGCCGCGGTGCCCGCGAAGATGCGCAGCGCCGCGATCGGCATCTGGGGTGGCATCGCGGGTCTTGGTGTCGCGGTCGGGCCGGTCGTCGGTGGTGCGGTGGTCGACGGCCTGAACTGGCAGTGGATCTTCTGGCTCAATGTCCCCATCGGTCTGCTGGCGCTGCCCTTCGCTGCCCGGATGCTCGCCGAATCACGGGGCGCGGCAAGGAAACTCGACTACCTGGGCGTGCTGCTCTCCGCCGGTGGCGTGCTCGCGCTCGTGTGGGGCGTCATCCACGGTGCCGAAGACGGCTGGACCGCACCGCAGGTCCTCACCGCCCTGATCGGCGGCACCGCGCTGCTCGTCGCGTTCGTGGCCTGGGAAACCTACGTCACCGACCCGATGCTCCCGCTGCGCATGTTCAAGTCCCGCGGCCTGAGCCTCAGCTTCATCGTGTCCTTCGGCTTCTCGTCCGGCGTCTTCGGCTCGATCTTCCTGCTCGCCCAGTTCTTCCAGGTGGTGCAGGGTTACTCGCCGCTGGAATCGGGGATCCGCACGATGCCGTGGACGATGGTCCCGATGGTCGTCGCACCACTGGCCGGGCTGATCGTCGACCGCGTGGGCGCCCGCACGCTCATCGCTATCGGTCAGCTCTGCCTGGCGGTCTCCCTCGCCTGGATGGCGATGATCACCACCGCCGACGTCCCCTATCTCGCCTTCGTCGCCCCCTTCGTCCTCGGCGGCATCGGGATGGGTCTCACCTTCGCCCCCTCCTCCACCATCGTCATGGCCAGCGCATCGCCGGCTGACCAGGGCATGGCCTCAGGAATCAGCAGCACCGTCCGTGAAGTCGGCGTAGCCATGGGCATCGCCGTCCTCGCCTCGGTCTTCGCCTCCTACGGCTCCTACACCGACCCTCAGTCCTACGTGGACGGCCTGGTGCCCGCGGTCTGGGTCGGCGCCGCGCTCGTCGCCTTCGCCGCGGTCGTAGCAGCCTTCCTTCCGCGTCACACCGAGCCCGCGCAATAGCCGCTGACCGCGGTCGGCTCCCCGAGCCGACTGCGGTCCGGCCGAACGACCACCTGCTGGGCGTCGTCATAGATGACGGTCCCCGGCGCATCGGACTCGCACCGCTCCCACTCGATTCCGTGCGCGTCGAGAATCGCGAGATAACCGCCGACCCGTTCGATCATCGCCACCGCACTCGACTTGAACCACGAGGCCGCACCCGGATGCAGCTCGCGGTCGTACACGCGCGGATCCACATCGCTCGGATTTCTCAGATGCTCACTGAACCAGTCATTGCCCCTGCGGCGAAATCGCACCTCCTCGGCACTCAACTGCCCCTCCATCCACAGCCCGTTGACCAGCCCGAACACGCCTGGATATCGACCGTGCCGATTGGGTCGAGCAGCCTGGAATCGAACGTAGGCGCAACTGTCAGCCGATCCGTCCCGACGGTCGCCGGCCGCCGTCACGCGACACCATCCGGTTGCTGCCCCTGCTCCGGGGCTGCGTCGCGCCGTTCCGGAAGGTGCGCGCACAACCCGCCCGCGCGTGGAAACAAACCTCGCCCAGCCGGTCGAATACCGAAGCCGCACAACGCAAGACCGCTACCAGGCGCGGTGAGCCGAGCACGCCGCCCCTGCGGAGGTGTTGGATCGCAAGTCTGTTCAGCCATCGAGTCGTCCTGTTCTCGAGTCGAACACGCTGGTGTGTTTGATCACTTGGACGCGCCGCGGACTCGTTCGGTTCCCTCGAATTTCGAACAGCATCCGATCGAGACGCATCGTCGCTGATCGGGGGACTGGTCGGTCCATATCGTGACCCCGCCGACCAGCGCCGATCGGCCCGCGAGTAATCCGGATGAATCGCGCGAACCCCATCCCATAGGATTTACGCAGCACCGATGCGGGATGGCAATGACGCGCCCGCGAACCGATCCCCAGGGGAGAGTCGAGAAGATCGTGGCCGACGACAACAGTGGAGTCGAGCAGAACGCCTCTTTGACCGAGGAGGCACTCGCGGCAGCGGCGGCGGAGGCCGAGAAGGCGTTTGCCGCGGCGGCTGATCTGGATGCGCTGGCGGTCGCCAAGACCGACTACATCGGCGGCAAGTCGCCGATCGCACTCGCGCAGCGTGGGCTGGGCAGCGTGCCCAAGGAAGAGAAGGCCGAGGCAGGTAAGCGGGTCAACGTCGCGCGCAAGCGGGTCTCCGATGCGTTCGAGGCACGCCGCGCCGCGCTCCTGGAGGAGCGCGACCAGGCTGTGCTCATCTCCGAGAAGATCGACGTCACGCTGCCCGCCCGCCGCCAGCCTGTCGGCGCCAGGCACCCGATCACCGTCATCTCCGAGCAGATCGCCGACTTCTTCGTCGGGATGGGCTGGGAGGTCGCCGAGGGTCCCGAGGTGGAGACCGAGCACTTCAACTTCGACGCGCTGAACTTCCTGCCCGACCACCCGGCGCGCACCATGCAGGACACCTTCCACATCGCCCCGGAAGGTTCGCGCCAGGTGCTGCGCACACACACCTCCCCGGTGCAGGTGCGCACCATGCTGACCCGTGACGTGCCGATCTATATCGCGTGCCCCGGCCGCACCTTCCGCACCGACGAGCTCGACGCGACCCACACCCCGGTCTTCTCCCAGGTGGAGGGTCTGGCGATCGACAAGGGTCTCACCATGGCGCACCTGCGTGGCACCCTGGACGCCTTCGCGCGCGCCATGTTCGGTCCAGAGACCCGCACGCGCATGCGCCCGAACTACTTCCCCTTCACCGAGCCGTCGGCCGAGGTCGACGTGTGGTTCCCGAACAAGAAGGGCGGCGCGGGCTGGATCGAGTGGGGCGGCTGCGGCATGGTCAACCCCAAGGTCCTCATCGCCAGCGGCATCGACCCCGAGGTGTATTCCGGGTTCGCGTTCGGCATGGGCATGGAGCGCACTCTGCAGTTCCAGACCACCATCCCCGACATGCGCGACATCGTCGAGGGTGACGTGCGGTTCACCCTGCCCTTCGGTATCCGGTCTTAGAGAGAGAGCGAAACGTCAAGTGCGAGTAGCACAGTCCTGGCTGACCGAGATCCTGCAGCGCACCACCCCCGAGTGGTCGGTGTCGGCGGAAGAGCTCGACGCGGGCTTCGTCCGGGTGGGTCTGGAAGTCGAAGAGGTCGACAAGCTCGAGCCGATCGGTGGTGAGATCGACAAGCCGCTGGTTGTCGGGCGCGTCGCCGAGATCACCGAGCTCACCGAGTTCAAGAAGCCGATCCGCTTCTGCAAGGTCGACGTCGGCAACCCCGAGTTGCAGGAAATCGTCTGTGGCGCACGCAATTTCGCTGTCGGCGACCTCGTCGTTGTCGTGCTGCCCGGTGGTGAGCTGCCCGGCGGGTTCAAGATCTCCTCGCGCAAGACCTACGGCCACACCTCCAACGGCATGATCTGCTCGGTCGCCGAACTCGGTATCGGCAAGGATCACGACGGCATCCTGGTGCTCGAGCCCGGTTCCGCGCAGCCGGGCGACGACGCGAATGTGCTGCTCGGCACCGATGACACCATCATCGAACTCAACATCACCCCCGACCGCGGCTACTGCTTCTCGGTGCGCGGCCTGGCCCGCGAACTGGCCTGTGGCTTCGACCTCGAATACGCCGACCCGGCCGTGCGCACGCTGCCAGAGGCCGACGCGCTCGCCTGGCCGGTACGTCTGGACGACGACTCGGACTGCACGCGCTTCGGCGCGCGCCGCGTCACCGGGATGAACCCGAACGCGGTGAGCCCGCTGTGGCTGCAGCGCAGGCTGATGCTGTCGGGCATGCGCCCGATCTCCCCGGCTGTCGACGTCACCAACTACGTGATGCTCGAACTCGGCCAGCCGCTGCACGCCTTCGACGCGGCGAAGCTGCACGGCGGCTTGGTCGTTCGCTCGGCGCACAAGGGCGAGACCCTGCGCACCCTCGACGACACCGAGCGCACCCTCGACGCCGAGGACGTGGTGATCGCCGATGATTCCGGCGTGATCTCCCTCGCCGGTGTGATGGGTGGCGCGAGCACCGAGGTCGGTGCCGGGACCACCGATGTGGTCCTCGAAGCCGCCGTCTGGAACCCGCTGCGGGTGTACCGGACATCGCGCCGCCACAAGCTCTCCTCGGAGGCGGGCAAGCGCTACGAACGAGTCGTCGATCCCGAGATCAACATCGCCGCGCTCGACCGCGCCGCGACCCTGCTCGCCGACATCACCGGCGGCACCATCGAATCCGCGCTCACCGACATCAGGGTGCCCCTGGCGCCGGTCGCGCCGATCGCGATGGACATCGACCTGCCCGACCGCGTCGCCGGCGTCACCTACCCGGCGGGCACCTCCGTGCGCAGGCTCGCCCAGATCGGCGCGGGCGTCGATATCGAGGTCAACGACGCGGGCAAGACCCAGCTGCTGGTGACCCCGCCGAGCTGGCGCCCCGACCTTTCTCAGCCCGCCGACCTGGTCGAAGAGGTCCTGCGGCTGGAAGGCCTCGAGCAGATCCCGTCCATTCTGCCGACCGCGCCGGGTGGCCGCGGGTTGACCGCGCAGCAGCAGCGTCGCCGCGCGGTGAGCCGGGCACTGGCCTTCGCCGGTGCCGTCGAGGTGCCGCCGCCTGCCTTCCTGCCCGGCGGTGTGTTCGAGGTGTGGGGTCTGGACGCCGACGACCCGCGCCGCAACACCACCCGGGTGCTGAACCCCCTCGACAGCGACCGCCCCGAACTGGCGACCACGTTGCTGCCGGGTCTGCTGGAAGTGGCCGCCCGCAACATCTCTCGTGGTGCGCGCGACCTGACCATCTACGGCATCGCCCAGGTGGTGCGGCCCGGCGCGCAGACCCACGCGGTCGAGGCACTGCCGGTGGATCGTCGTCCCACCGACGAGCAGATCGCCGAACTGAACGCGTCGCTGCCCGCTCAGCCGGTGCACGTGGCCGCGGTGCTCAGCGGTAAGCACGATCCGCGCGGGCCGTGGGGTCCCGGCCGTCCGGCCGAGGCCGCCGACGCGTTCGCGCTGGTCGACGACATCGCCGATGCGGCGGGTGTCGTCATCGAACGGCGGTCCGTCGCCTACCTGCCGTGGCACCCCGGCCGCTGCGCGGAACTGCTCGTCGACGGCGTGGTCGTCGGACACGCGGGCGAACTGCACCCCGCCGTCCTCGAGCGTGCCGGTCTGCCGCCGCGCACCTGCGCGCTGGAAGTCGATCTCGACGCCCTGCCGCTCGACGAATCCCTGCCTGCCCCGACGATCTCGGCGTTTCCCGCCGTCCTGCAGGACGTGTCGATCAGCGTCGAGAAGGCCGTCCCCGCCGCGCAGGTGGAAACCGCGCTCCGCACCGGCGGCGGCGACCTGCTCGAAAGCATCGCCCTGTTCGACGTCTACGAAGGCGCCCAAGCAGGCGAGGGCCGCAAATCCCTCACCTATGCCCTGCGCTTCCGTGCCCCCGACCGCACCCTCACCGAAGACGAGGCCAGCGCCGCCCGCGACGCCGCCGTCGCCTCGGCCACCACCGCGGTCGGCGCCGAACTGCGCGGCTGATCCCCGCTCGACACCCGAAGGCCGTCCGGTTCCACCGGGCGGCCTTCGTCGTGAACCGCATGCCCTCAGGCGATTTCGCGTCTGCCGAATCCGAATCGCCGACTCTGTGACGCGGGTGCGGCCGCCGCGCTCACCAGGAGCGCGCCGCCGATCATCACCGGCACGGCGTAGTCGGCCGTCTCGGCGAACCCGACCGAGGTCACCATCGCCACCGCGAACATCGTGAACAGCGCCGCCGCGGCCGCCGCGGTGAGCCGGGGCCGCACCGCGAAGATCAACGCGGCGCCGAGCACCGCCTCCGCGACCGTCGCCACTCCTGCCGCGATCGGCGCCGCGTCAGCGGCGAACGCAGGCAGCAGTGTCCGGGTGTAGTCGACGAACTCCGCGTAGGACCCCCACGACACCCCCGCGCTGCCCGGAGCGCCGAACATCCCGAAGCGGTCCGCGACCGAACCCGCGAACAGCACGCCCAGCGCCACCCTGGTCACGACGACCAGCGCCCGCACGCGCCCCAGCGTCACTGCCGTCACCGCGACCAGCGACACAACCCCTATCGTGACCGGCCCGATCGTCGCATCCCCGAACGCGAGCCACGCGACTTCGACCAGAACCGCCACACTCGTGAAAACCGCCGCCGCTGTGCGCATCGCCTCAGCCTCTCAACTAGTAAGGTTCTTGACCAACCATAGAAAGGCGGAAGAATTTGGTCAAGCACCTGACTAATCCTTTGCTCGATCGACCGGCACCGCTGGGAAACCTGCTGTCCGCGGCCGCCCGCACCCTGTCCGCCGAACTCGACGCGGGTCTGCTCGCCGCCGGGTTCGACGACATCCGCGCCGCGCACGCGCCGGTGTTCCAGGTGATCGACCCCGAGGGCACCCGCCTCACCGTGCTCGCCGAGCGGGCGGGAATGACCAAGCAGGCGATGGGGGAGCTGATCCGCCACCTGACCGATCGCGGCTACGTCGAGGTCGGGCCGGACCCCGCGGACGGCCGGGCGCGGCTGGTACAGCTCACCGACCGCGGGTGGTCGGCGGTCGAGGCGGGTGTCCGGGTGGTCGAACAGTTCGATCGGCACCTCGATCAGCTGATCGGCGATGCAGAGGTCGACCGGTTGCGCGAAATCCTCACGCGCATCATCGCGGGCGAAGGCTCCACCTATCCGGCGCGACGCGAGAATTCGGCCGTCATGCGGCTCGAGTAGGGGCGACCGGTTGGGTGCGGTCGGGGGTCGGGATAGGTTGGATGATGTGTCGATGATGAAAGGTGCCAATGTCGCGGTGCCTGCCTCCGCGGTCCGCGTCGAATTGGGTTGGCAGTCGGGGCAGGGTGTGCCCGATGCCGATGCGTCCGCGCTGTTGCTCGCCGGGGCCAAGGTGCGCTCCGATGACGACTTCGTGTTCTACAACCAGGCTGTGCATCCTTCGGGGGCGGTTCGGTACGAAGGAAAGCAGCAGGGCACACCGTTGTCGATGCGCTGTCGGTGGATCTCGGACAGGTCGAGCCGCAGATCGAGACGATCGTGCTCGCCGCGTCGGCCGACGGGGGGACCTTCGGGCAGTTCCACGGTCTCTACATCCGGGTGATCGACACCGCGAACGGCGCCGAGGTCGCGCGGTTCGACAGCAGTGGGGCGACCACCGAAACCGCGTTCGTGCTCGGTGAGCTGTATCGCCGCCAGGGTGCGTGGAAGTTCCGTGCTGTCGGCCAGGGGTACGACAGCGGATTGGCCGGGCTCGCTACCGATTTCGGCATCTCCGTCGACGAGGCTCCCGCGCCTCCCGCGCCCCCGCAACCGTTCGCTTCGGGACAGTCGACTCCGCAACAGTCGTACGCCCCGCCGGCACAGCCCTTCATCCCCGCGCCTCAGCCGAACCAGCCCCACACCCCGCCGACTCCCGCGTTCCCGCCGAATCAGCAGAACCCCCAGTTCACCCCGCCGCCGGCACCTCCGGTCAACCTCGCCAAGGTGTCGCTCACCAAGGAAGCCCCGTCGGTCTCCCTGACGAAACACGGTGCGACCGGCGGCGTCATGCGGGTGAACCTCAACTGGACATCGATGGCCGCCACCGGCCGCCTCTTCGGCAAACTCCGCGGCAAGAACATCGACCTCGACCTGTGCTGCTTCTTCGAACTGGTCAACGGCGCCATCGGTTCCGTGCGAGCCCTGGACCGCCGCTTCGGTGCCCTCTACGAACCGCCGTTCATCCACCTCGACCAGGACGACCGCACCGGCGCCAGCATCACCGGCGAGAACCTGTCGGTCAACCTCGACTGCACGCAGTTCATCCGCCGCATCCTCGTGTTCGCCTCGATCTACGACGGTGCCAGCGATTTCCGCAATGTGCACGCCACCGTCACCCTCAATACCGTGAACTCCGCGCCCATCGAGATGACTCTCGACGGCTGCACCGACAATTCCCGCGACGCTGTGCTGTTCGCGCTGGAGAACGTCAACGGCGAGTTCGTGGTGCGTCGCGAGGGCGCCTTCGTTCGCCCGCCCGCCGGTCAGCCGGGCGGTGGCGTGGTGGAGATCGCCCGCCTCTACAACTGGGACTTCGGCTTCCAGGCGGGGCGTGGCAAATGATGCGACACCCCGCGACGCGCGTGCTCAACGCGCTGGTCTACCACCCCGAGAAACACCTCGCCCAAACCCCGGCGGCGCTGGGCCTGGACTATCGCGACCTGACCATGCGCACCGCCGACGGCCTCGACGTGCACGGCTGGTTCGTGCGCGCCGATCGGCCACGCGGCCACATCCTCTACGCGCACGGCAACGCGGGCACCATCGGCGACCGCGTCTCGATCATCGCGCTGCTGGTCGAAGCCGGTTTCGACGTGCTCGCCTTCGACTACCGCGGCTTCGGCCACAGCACGGGCACCCCGAGCGAACAGGGCACCTACCTCGACGCGAGAGCCGCTCGCCAAGCCCTGCTCGACCAGCCCGAAGTCGACCCCGATCGGGTCTACTACCTGGGTAAATCCCTCGGCGGCGGGGTATTGCTCGAACTGGCGGGCGAACATCCGCCCGCGGGCATGATCCTCATGTCGACGTTCAGCGGCATGCGCGCCGCCGCCCGCTCGGTCTACCCGTTCCTGCCCGCCCCGCTGATCCCGAACGCGTACCCGAGCCTGCGGCACATCGCGAAGCTGCGCGTCCCGGTGCTGATGATGCACGGCGACCGCGACGAACTCCTCCCGCTGCGCCACGCCGAACGCCTGTACGCGGCGGCGCGGGATCCGAAACAGCTGATCGTGGTCCCCGGTGCGGGCCACAACGATGTGATCGACACCCTCGGCGCGGAATGGGCGAAGATCATCGCCGACTGGGCGGACCGATAACGGGCACCTGGTGGTAGCCGATTCTGCGTAGCCTGGCGGTATGAGCGAAACGAGCGAACTCCTCGGCCGCCTGGCCGCGTTGCCCGACGACGAGCTGGTTTCGGTGCTGCGCGCCGCGGTCGCCGGACGCCCCGGGCTCGGCGCCGTCGCCGCCGCACTGGCCCAGGCCGAAACCGGTCATGCCGAAACCGGAGACCCTGTGACTCTGGACACGAACGTCATCGACGCGGATGTGGTGCCCGTCGCATCCGACCAGGTCGGAGGCGCGATGCCGGTACCGCCGGTACCGTCCGGGCTACCGGTGACCGGCGCACCCACCGTCACCGGCGGATATTCCACTTCGGGAGTGCCGACATTCGACTCGGTTCGGGATAAGGTCGAGCAGCGTTTCGGCACCGCGCAGGGAATGGACGAGCTCGACCGGCAGACTCCCGCGGGTCGCAGCGTCGACGAACAATGGGAGGCGCGGGAGAAAGCCGCGCGTGAGCGTCTGGATCAGATCCGGAAATCGGTGCAGGGCAACGATTCCGGCGACAAGTAGCCACGCGTCCTCCCGTTCCAGCAACGACCGTGATGGGTGGACACAGAAGATGACGCAGGCGCGCCAGATCGCCGACCGACTACTCGACGCGCAGGTGGAATTCCTGCTCGCCGAGGTGACCGGTGACCGGTTCGCCGAGGTGATCGCCCGCGACGTGGCCGCCGTGCTGGCCGTCGGTGAGACGATCCGGTTCGGTGACGTGGTCTCGCTGGAGCAGGGCGAGCAGACGGTGGCCACGGTGTTCGACCGCATCGGCGGTAGCCCCGTGATCGCCGATACCGTCGGCATCTTCTCCGATGCCATCTACGACCACATCGCCTCGAACACCGAATACACCCTCGGCGATGTCGTCGACCGCGAACCGGTGGAAGCGTTGCTGGAGAAGATCTTCGGCATGCACCAGGCCCAGGAGCGGATCCTGGACCGGCTCACCGAGAGCCCGCTCGTAGCCACCGTGGCCTCGCGTTTCGTCGACAAGCTGATCGGCGACTTCATGCAGGCCAATCGTGAACGCGCCGAGAAGATTCCGGGCGTCTCCTCGCTGATGTCGCTGGGTCAGTCCGCGGCCAACCGGGCCAAGAAGGTCGCGGCCGACAGCACCTTCGTCGGCGATCTCGCGGGCAAGGGCGCGCTGTTCGCGCTCAAGCGCACCAACAACGCGATCCGCGACATGCTGCGTGACGCCCCGGTGCACTCGGCGGCGATGGAATTCTGGGACCTGCACGCCGACGAACCCGTCGCGGGTCTGCGCGAATACCTCACCCAGAAGGACCTCAACGAGCTGGTCCAGATCTGCTACGAGATCGCGGTGACCACCAGGGAGAAGGAGTACTTCGGCCTGCTCGTGCGCGAGTGCGTCGCGGTGTTCTACGCCAGGTACGGCGACCACACGCTCTCGGCGATGCTGCCCGAGCTCGGCCTCGACGCCGATGACATCAGTGCCGAGATCCTGCGTTACGGCCCGGCCGTCATCGAGTCGGCCAAGCGCAACGGTGTGCTGGCGGGGCTGATCAGGGAACGCCTCGAGCCGTTCTTCTACTCGGATCAGGTGCTGGGAATTCTCGGCGGCGAGTAATTCCGCGAATAGCGTTCAACGGCGCGAATTGATCGATACACCTTTGTTTCCCGGTTTGCGCACCGTCGCCGCGGCTGGTAGTGATGTCGACCATTCGAGTTGCGACTTCTGATCGTTTGCACCACATGTGTTGCGTGTCACGGTCTGTGGTGACCTGTATGTATCCGGCAGTGAACCGGCCGGCCACCTCGCCGCCGGTCCGGCTGTGAGCATTCGGCCACACAAACCCGGCTGCATTTCCGGCATGTTTAGATCAGCGCACGAAATGCTGCTTTACACCGTTCCGAATTGACCGCGCACTGCGCGGAGTGCAAGTTAGCACCTGACTTTCCGTGGGCCATCGCGAATTACGTTGCGGTGGCATTGCAAAGGAGCAGGTGTGCGTGCACGTTCCCGGCCGAACCCGACCGGAACCCGATCGGACGACGGCGCTCGAGGACAGGTGGCCGGCGCCGGGCTGATCCGGCCGCGCACCATTTCCGGTCAGCTCGCCCGGATCTTGGCGGTGTCGCTGATCCTCGTGCTCGCGTTGCTGGGGCTGACCATGTCGACACAGGTCAGCGCCTACCGTCGCAGCGGTGAGACCGTGGACGCCGTGGCCGTCGCGCTGGCCGCGCAGGACCTCGTGCAGCAGGTGCAGCGCGAGCGCGGTCTGAGCAACGGCCTGCTCGGCGGTGATCAACGCCTGCGCCAACCCGTCACCGACCAGCGCGCGGGCACCGACGCGGCCCTGCGCGCCCTGGTGAACACCGTCGCGGGCGACCCACCGGGTGCGGGGGAGGTGCGTTCCGCGCTGGGTCATCTGGCGGGGATGCCCGCGATCCGCTCCCAGGTCGACAATCGCAATGTCACCCGGCAGGCGGCGTTCCAGTTCTATACCGACGGCATCGACGCGCTGAACCGCCTTTCGCTCGGTCTCGACCAGGCGCGCGATCCGGCCGTCCGGCACGGTCTGCAAGCGCTCTACGCCCTCGGTGACGCGAAGGAATTCGCGGCCCGCGAGCGCGGGTTCCTCAACGGCGTCTTCGCCGCCGGGGAATTCGTGTCGGGGGAGTACGTGCAGTTCCTCGACATCCGCGCCGCCCGCAATGCCGCGCTCACCGCGTTCGGCCACGACGCGACCCCCGCCCAGCAGGCTCTTCTCGATGCGGTGCTGGCGAGTGAGAACGCCAGGCGGGCAACCGAATCGGAGAACATCGCGATCGCCTCGACGCTGGGACCGCTGATCCAGCCCGTCGACCCGGCCGTCTGGTGGGCGCAGATGACCGCGGTCATCGACGAACAGCGCACCGTGCAGCAGGTCATCGGCGATGACGTCGGCGCGCGGGCCGAGAAACTTCGCCGCGACGCCGCGCTGATTCTCGCCGGATTCGTCCTGGCCGCGCTGCTGGCGATCGCCGCCGAAGTCGCGCTGGTCTTCGCCAGCATCAGGGCCATCGTCCGCCCGCTGGCTCGACTGGCCACCGAGGCCGACGACGTCGCCTCCACGCGACTGCCCGAGGTGATCGCGGCCTGGCACAGTGCCGCCGACGCCCAACCCGATCCGCCCGCACCGGTCCGCACGCCCCGCGGTGCGAGCATCGAAATCGCCGCTGTCGCAGGCGCTTTGGATCGTGTGCAGACCACCGCGTTCGATCTCGCCTCCGAACAGGCGCTGGTGCGGCGCAACACCACGGAATCGATGGCGAATCTGGCCCGCCGCAATCAGAACCTGGTGCGGCGTCAGCTGGGATTGATCAGCGAGTTCGAACGCGAGGAACTCGACCCGAAGGCACTGTCGAACCTGTTCGAACTCGACCATCTGGCCACCCGCATGCGGCGCAATGCCGAAAGCCTGCTGGTGCTGGTCGGCGAGGCCAGCCCGCGTCGGTGGGCCGAACCGATCGCGCTCACCGACGTGATCCGGGCCGGGTTGTCCGAGGTCGACGACTACCGGCGGGTGGTGCTGCGCCGGATCGACGACATCGCGGTGACCGGCGCCGTTGTCAGCGAACTGGCCCATATTCTGGCCGAACTCATCGAGAACGGGCTGGCCTTCTCACCGCCCGATCTCGAGGTCGAGGTGTACGGCCGCAAGGTCGCAGGCGGCTACCTGCTCGCCGTCGTCGACCACGGCGTCGGCATGCCCGCCGAGCAACTCGCCGAAGCCAATGCCAGGCTGCGCGGCGAGCAGGACTTCATCGTCGCCTCCACCCGCTACCTCGGTCACTACGTGGTCGGTCGGCTTGCGGGCCGTCTCGGCATCGACGTGGAATTGAACACCTCACCGGTCAGCGGCATCGTCGCCCGCCTGCTCCTCCCGCCGTCCCTGCTCGCCGACGAAAAGGCCGGGCAGGCAGCAGATTCGAGGAACGGTGCCGTCCGGGACGCGGGCCGGGGCTCGGGTGACCTCGCGGCGCTGGAGCGCAACGCCACCTCTGTCGTCGCGGATACCCAGTCACCGGGCGTTTACGAGGCAACACCACCGCGCACCGATGCGGTCGCCGCCGACAAGAGCGCGGCGGTCGCCGGGCGCGGCGAGGCTTCCCGCGCCGTCCGAGGCGGCGGCACCGCATGGCCGACCGACACCAACGGCCGACCCCGGCACAGCCGAAGCATGGAATCCGGACCGAGCGCCAACGGCAATGGCCGGGCATCGGCGGACCCTTCACCCGGCGGCTCCGTCTACGCACAGTTCCTCAGCAGCACAGCCGATTCCGTGCACCCACCACGCAACGGTGCGGTCCGCAATGGCGCAGAACGCTACGGCGCGACAACCCCGGAGCACTCCGAGCCGGTGGCCCGCGGCCACAACGGCTCGTCGGTACCGCAACCGCGTGAGCTACCCGCCGTGGAATCCATCGGCGCTCCTGCCGTCGAACGCACCCGCAACGGCCTGGTCAAACGCAGCAAGCGCGCCAAGATCACCGGCGCACCGGAGCGAACCCGCCGCGATCCGGCCGACCGGCAGGACCGGCCGCCGGTCGTCGAACGGACCCCCGACCAGACCCGCAGCATGCTCTCGTCGTTCCGCACCGGCCACGAACGCGGCGGCGAGACCGAATTGTCTTCCACCCCAATCGATCCCATCCGCTGACCGATCGGACCAGACCCCAGGAGACCCGGTGACCACCCACCTACCGACCGCCGATCCACACACCTTCAACTGGCTGCTCGGCAACTTCGTCCGCAATACCGACGGCGTGCGCGACACCGTCGCCGTCTCCTCCGACGGGCTGCTGATCGCGATGTCGGACGGCCTCGACCGCACCGGCGCCGACCGGCTCGCCGCGATGGTGTCGGGTCTGTCCAGCCTCGCCCGCAGCGCCTCGCGCAGTTACGATTTCGACGGCCTCAAGCTGATCATGATCGAGATGAAACGCGGCTTCCTCCTGGTGTCGGCACTGGGCGACGGCAGCTGCCTCGGCGTGATCGCCGACGGTGGCTGCGATGTCGGCCTGGTCGGCTACGAGATGGCCATCCTCGCCGAACGCGCCGGATCACTGCTCGACCCGCTGCTGATCAGCGAATTGCGAGAGTCGTTGCGCAGATGAGAGATCCCGATCTCCCGCGGTTGCCCGACCCGCGCATGATCCCGATGAGCCAGCCGGCGGGCTGGCGTGGGCCCGTCCTGTCGGTGCCGGTGACCCCCACCGATCACGACGATGCCGGCGACCGCTTCGTTCGCCCGTTCGTGCTCACCGCGGGCCGCACCGTTCCGGTGCTGGACGGGCTGCGCATCGAAACCCTCGTCCAGGCACCGCCGTCCGCGCTGTCGGCTCCGCTGCGGTTCGAGGAGCGCACCGTTGTCCAGCTGTGCCTGACACCGCACTCCATCGCCGAAATCGGTGCCGCCCTGCGGGTTCCGATCGGCATCGCCAAGGTGATCGTCAGCGATCTGGCGGCGGCGGGGCATGTGACCGTCCGTGACGCGCCGGAACTGTCGACCGCCGCCATCGAGAGGATCCGCGACCTTGTCCGCGCACTCTGAACTCCGCAGCTCCGAATTCCGCAGCGCCGCACCGGCTATGCCGTCCTCGGTGAAGATCGTGGTCAGCGGCGGCTTCGGCGTCGGCAAGACCACCTTCATCGGCGCCATCTCCGAAATCGAGCCCCTGGTCACCGAAGCCTCGATGACCGAGGTCTCCATCGGCATCGACGACCCCGGTCGCCGCGCCGAGAAGACCGCGACCACAGTGGCTTTGGACTTCGGCCGCATCACCCTCGACCAATCCCTGATCCTCTACCTCTTCGGCACCCCCGGCCAGGACCGATTCGTATTCCTCTGGGACGACCTGGTCGACGGCGCCCTCGGCGCGGTCATCGTGGTCGATACCGGCCGGGTAGAGGACTGCTACCCGGTCCTGGACTACTTCGAAGAACACCACACGCCCTTCGTCGTGGTGGTCAATCGTTTCGCCGACGCCACCCGCTTCGACCTCGGCGAGGTCCGCGAGGCCCTCGGTCTCGACGACTGGATCCCGGTGCTGGACTGCGATGCCCGCGACCGCGACTCCGTCCGTGATGTCCTCGTCGCACTCCTCGAGCAGGTCCTCCTGCACCGCGTCCAACCCCGCCAACGGGAGGTGAGCTGAGCCCGAGGTCGACGCCGGCGGGTACCGGTCCACCGCCGCGATCAGCGCCGCACGGCGTGCCTGTGTCTCACAGCCACCCCGCCGCGCCGAATCCGACGAGTGCGATCGCGTCGATCCCGAAGATCGTGCCGACCACCAGCGCCTTGCTTCGCACGGTCGGCAGATCGTGCACGAAGAAGCAGGCGGTGAAGAACGGCACGTACCCGATGATCCAGATCAGGAACGGGAAGCTCGGCTGCCACCACGACCAATCCCAGGTGAGGACTCCCGCCTTGTTCAGCAGCACCTCGACACCCACCGCCGCGGCCGAGTTGACCGCGATCAGCACCGGCCGATTCGGCAGCCCGAAGATCCGAGTCTGTTTCGGCGGCAACATCTTCGCCGCCGCGATCCCCATGATCGCGAACATGAAGCAGATCTCGATATTCAGCCCGATCAGGATCTGATAGGCCGTCGGTCCGCTCGCGGCCCAGACCGGCGCCCGTTCGGTGAAGTGGAAGACGAGCGCGTTCCAGATCTCGTTGAACCAGTCCATGCCCCAGAGCGCGAGTCCGGCGAACAGCACATTCCAGTTCCGTCGCTCGACCTCGACGGAGTAGATGTACACCACGATCAGTAAGAGCGGAATGACATACCACTTGAACTGACCTGCGTCGCGAAGAATCTCCAGTGCTGCCAGCGCGCTATCGGTCAACGGCTATCTCCTGCTCGGGCTCGACGATCCGGCCGAGTATGATACAAATCGACATCAAACGTCAATATGTATCGCCGATCTCAGCGAGCGCCGAGTGGAGTGCCGAAGAGCGTGGCGAACTTCGCGGCGAGCGATTCGCCCAGGAAGTCGAGCGCGCCGGGAGTGGCGCCCATCGTGCCCGCGTCGCTGATGGTGCAGCCAGGGGCGGCGGGGACGCCGTCGAGCCGGTCGCGCAGCCACAGCAGGGCCGCGGGGCCGCCGACGACTTCGGCGATGATGTGTTCGCTGGCGTGATCGCGGGTGTAGGTGAGCGATGTGGCGGGGTCGCGACAGTAGGTGTCGACGAGGGTGTCGGTGGCGGCGAGGGGGAGGATCTCGTCCCACGCGGAATGCCAGACGAACAACGGCATATCGGGGACGGACTTGCCCATGCGGGTGTCGTCGAGCATGGCCGCGACCGGCGGATCATCGAGGGGGTTCCCGTCGGAGCCGATCATGCCGGTCAGATTCAGGAACGGCAGCAGCGCCGACTGATACTGCACGCACAGCGGCGATTTGATCGCGAACAGCGCCTTGCCGAGCGGGTCGAGCCGCTGATCGAGATAGCCCGCGAAATCGGGGTACTCCCGGGTGAGGCCGAGAACGGCCGCGAACACCAGACCCGAGGTCATCTGGTTGTTCGCCATGCTCAACGCGGCACCCAGATCGGCGCCGACACCACCTTCGGCAGCGCCGACGATGTTCAGTTCGGGTGCGTAGGTGCTGTGCAATTCGGCGGCATGGCCGGTCGCGATGGAACCGCCGGAGTAGCCGTAGAGCCCCACCGGCGCGGTCGGTCCCGCCTCGAGCGGGGCGAAGCTGGTCGCCGCGCGAATGCCGTCGAGGGTGATCCGGCCCGCCAATGGTCCGGCCGCGTAGGCCGAATTCGGACCCTGGTGATCCGGGATGACCACGGCCCAGCCCTGCGACAGCGCCGCTTGCGCGAACAGGAACTCGGCGGGCACGACGATCTGGCCGGCCACCGCGGCCACCGAAAGATGTTGCAGCGCATAGGACGGTGCGCAGTAGCCTGCGGTCGAGTCCTCGGCCAGCTGCACCGACAGCAGCTTGCGCGGCGACGGTGCCTGCCCGCGGGGCTTGACGAGGGTGGCGACCGCGGGGATCGCCTCGTCACGGCTGTTGTTGGAGCGATAGGACACCTGCCAGGCGTCGACATCGATCGGCAGGAGTCCGAAATCGGCGATCCGCACCTGCCGGACCGCGATGATCGCACCCGGCTCCGTCGCCGCCACCACGTCGGCGGGCGGCAGATAGAAGCCCGGATCCCATTCGGGCGGCAGTGGAATCACCGGCGGGGGTGTGGCCGACGGCTCGGCCGCGACGGGTCCGGCCGTCAACACCGTTGCCGCCGCGAGCAAGCCGGTGGCCAGGGCAAGCCATCGCTGGACGAAGGGAGATTTCATCGCGCACAGTCCTCACATGAATTGAGACTCCTTCGTCTCAATAGCGGCTACTATGACACGGGTGTGGCGTAGATCGCAATCAGCTGCCGGGAGATACCGCGGAGATCAGGCTGTTCAAGATCGTGGAGAAGACATCGACCAGCTCGTCGACGGGCGGGCGCGGGTCGTCCAGGCTCCACTGGTGCACGGCACCGTTCACCGCCCCGATGAACGCCGCCATCGGCACCCGCCAGCCGCCGGGCGGCATCCGCACCCCGTCGCGCCCGGCCGCGATCGCGGTGACCACCTCACCCCACCGGTCCCTGACCTGCGCCCGGTACTCCTCGATTTCGGGGCTCACCCCGACGATGTCGACGAAAGCGACTTTGGCACAACGGATGTCGTCGGTGATCGCCTTCGTGTACGCCCGCACCGCCGCGTCGATGAGCGCGCGTAAGTCGTCGGATTCCGTCGCCGCCAGCGCCGCGGCCACCGCCGCCCCGGCCTTGTCCTGCACGGAGTCGTACACCGCGACGAGCAATTCCTCGCGCCCGGCGAACTGTTCGTAGAACTGCCGACGCGACAAGCCCGCGACCGCGCACACATCGGTCAGCGAACTGTTGGCGTAGGACTTCTCCGCGAAAACGGTGAGTCCCGCGTCGATGAACAGCGCCCGGCGCTCGACCTGTCGTTCGGCGACCGAGGTGCCGGTGTAGTTGTGTCGGGTCCGCCCAGATGTCACCCCATGACCCTACTGTTCAGGGTTTCGGCGAGCTCTCGGTGTCGACCGGTCCGATCGGGACCACCAGCGGGGTTCCGGTGACCGGGTCGTCGATCACCTTCGCTCGCAGCCCGAACACCTCCGCCACCACTTCCTCGGTGAGGACTTCGACCGGCGTTCCCGCGGCAACCACGCGGCCCGCGCGCATCGCGACCAGCCGATGCGCGTAGCGCGCGGCGAGATTCAGGTCGTGCAGCACCATCACCACCGTCCGTCCCGCGTCGGCGTGTAGGCGCCGGACCAGGTCGAGAACCTCGATCTGGTGGGCGAGGTCGAGGAAGGTGGTCGGCTCGTCGAGCAGGAGCAGGTCGGTGTCCTGGGCCAGCGCCATCGAGATCCACGCGCGCTGACGTTGTCCGCCGGACAGCTCGTCGATCGAGCGATCGGCGAACTCGACCATGTCGGTCCAGGTCAGGGCCTCGTTGATGGCGGATTCGTCGTCGGCGGACCACTGGCGGTACCAGCGCTGGTGCGGGTGTCTGCCGCGGGCGACCAGGTCGGCGACGGTGAGACCCTCAGGGGCGAGCGGTGATTGGGGCAGGATGCCGAGAACGCGTGCCACATCCTTGGTCGACATGCGGTCGATCCGTTTGCCGTCGAGGTGAACATGACCGCCGGTGGGGCGCATCAGCCGGGCCATCGCGCGCAGGAGCGTGGATTTGCCGCAACCGTTGGGGCCGATCACCGCGGTGACGGTGCCGCCGGTGATGTCCAGGTTCAGACCGTCGACGACAGTCGTCGGCCCGTAGCCGAGGGTCAAGTCGCTGGCCTGCAGCCGAACGGTCATTACACGCCCGCTTTCCCGGCACGATTGCGCCGCATCAACAGATAGATCAGATAGGGCGCGCCGAGCACGGCGGTGATCACTCCGACGGGCAGTTCGCCCGCGGGCAGCAGCGTGCGGGCGACCAGATCGGCGGTGACGGTGAAGGCCGCGCCGAGCAGCGCCGAGGTCAGCAGCGGTGGCTGCGCCGACCCGGTGAGCCGCAGCGCCACCTGGGGTACGGCGAGTGCGATGAAGATGATGGCGCCCGCCGAGGCGGTGGCGACCCCGGCCAGCAGCACGGCCAGGACCAGCAGGGTCAGGCGGGCGGCGTTGAGCCGCACACCGAGCGAGCGGGCGGTGTCGTCGCCGAAATGCAGTGCGCCGAGCAGGTGGGTTCCCGCCAGTACCACCGGCACCAGGAGCGCGAGGGCGATCGCCACCGGTGTCACCTGGATCCAGCTACTGCCGTTGAGGCTGCCGGTCAGCCAGGTCACCGCCCGGGTCGCGATATCGACTTCGCCGACGCTGAGCAGCCAGAAGGTCACGCTGGAGAGCAGTGAACCGGCACCGAGGCCGACGAGGACGAGCCGATAACCTTCGATGCCCCCGCGCCAGGCCAGGACGAAAACGCAGAGCGCGACGAGCAATCCGCCGAGCATGGACGCGACCGGTACCCCGATCTCGGCGGCGATGCCGCTGATCTGGCCACGGCTGCCGGACAGGGCGATCACCGCGACCGCCGCGACGCTCGAGCCCGCGGTGACGCCGAGAATGTCGGGGCTCGACAGCGGGTTACGCGCGATGCCCTGGGTGATCGCGCCGGACAACGCCAGCGCCGCGCCGACCAGCGCACCGGTGAGAATCCGGGGCAGTCGCAGATCCCACACCACGTAGGCGAGGCCGTCGTCGCCACCACCGGCGAGCACCGTGAGCACGTCCCACGGTGTGACCGGACCTCCGTCGGGCATCGTGTAGGTGCCCAGCGCGAGCGCGACGCAACTCGCGGCGACGAGAATCCCGAGTCCGGCCAACAGCACAGCCGTCGTGCGAAGTCGCAGTTGCCATGACACCGGTCCCAGCCGGACCGCCCGGACGGTACTCATATGGTCACCAACTTGCGGCGGCGGACCAGCACGATGAAGAACGGGACGCCGACGAAGGCGAGCATGATCCCCGCGGGCAGCTCGCCCTTGTCCAGGACCAGCCGTCCCGCGATGTCGGCGACCAGCACCATGACCACGCCGAGCAGCCCGGCGACGGGCACGAGCCAGCGGTAGTCGGGCCCGGTGATGCCGCGCGCCAGGTGCGGAACGACGAGCCCGACGAAGCCGAGCGGCCCGGCGATCGCCACGACCGCGCCGGTCAGCAGCACGATCGAGCCGATGCCGACGGTGCGAGCCAGGAAGACGCGATGGCCGAGTGCGCGGGCGGTGTCCTCGCCGAGGCCGAGCGCGTTGAGCGCCGAAGTGTTGGCCAGGGCGAGGACGATCCCGACGATGACGAACGGTGTGGCCTTGCCGAGCAGATCGAGGTTGGACCCGACCAGCGACCCGGCCTTCCAGAAGCGGTAGATGTCGGTGACGTCGGTGTCGAACAGCACCACCGCCGAGATCAAGCCCTGCAACAGGTAGCTGACAGCAGCGCCCGCCAAGGCGAGGGTCACCGGGGTGGGTCCGCCGCGGCCCGTCGCGCCGATGACGAACACGGTGACGGTGGCGATCAGCGCCCCGGCGAAGCCGAACCACACGTAACCGAACAGGCTCGAGATGCCGCCGATCATCACCGCCAAGACGATGCCGAGCGCCGCGCCCTGGGTGATGCCGAGCAGCGCCGGGTCGGCCAGAGGGTTTCTGGTGTGACCCTGGATCACCGCGCCCGCGATGCCGAGCGCGAGGCCGGCGAGGATCCCCAGCAGGGTGCGTGGCAGGCGAAGGCCGTTGACGATCGCGCCGGTCTCGGTGTCGGTCGTGCCGCCGAGCGCGTCCAGAACATCAAGGGGAGCAATGAATTTGGATCCGACGGCCAAGCTGAGCAGAACGGCCGCGAGCACCGCGGCCAACAATCCGGCGATGAGTAGCAACCGGCGAGACCGCGTGTTGGCGAACACGACTCCGGGCGGCGATGCGGTCACTATCCCTCTTCATAGTTGGTAATTAGGTAAGGCTTCGCTAGGTTAGCAACCCTAAGAAACTCTGAACCAACCGGGAGACGTCGATGAACACCCCACTGAGCCGCCGGCTCGCCGCCGCCGCGGTAGTCGCCGCGGCCGTATTGAGCCTGTCCGCGTGCGGCCAGGACCGGGCAACCACCGGCGCCGCGGGCAGCGATTGCGATACCGCGAGCAACCTCGACGGCGGCGCCTACCCGCGCACCATCGAGGCAGGGGCGGTCAAGGACAAGGCGGGCACGAATGTCGGCACGGTGGTCGACCCCGCCACCATCACCACCCGGCCGGTCCGGGTCGCGGCGCTGGATCAGACGTTCGTCGACGCCGCCCTGGTGCTGAACACCGAAGTGGTCGCGTACACGACGTACCAGGCCATGGGCGAGAAGCTGCCCGCGTTCCTCGGTGCCGCTGCCGAGACCTGCGGTGGGCGAGCGGTGAACATCGGCAACCTGCAGACCCCCGATATCGAGAAGC
This sequence comes from Nocardia sp. NPDC058518, assembly GCF_042719655.1. Lineage (NCBI taxonomy): Bacteria > Bacillati > Actinomycetota > Actinomycetes > Mycobacteriales > Nocardiaceae > Nocardia > Nocardia sp. NPDC058518. Next base: position 63,233 of record NZ_JBHXNJ010000019.1, on the reverse strand, counting down.
TGGCCGGTGCCCGACCGGATCTGATCGTGTCGGCGAAGGTGCGGCACGAGAAGCAGTACGAGCAGTTCAAGGGCATCAAGCTCGGTTCGGGCACCGTGCCGGTCGTGTTCAGCCAGACCACCGGCGCCACCTGGAAGGAAAATCTCCTGCTGCTCGCCAAGGCGATCGACAAGGAGAACCTCGCCAAGGCCAAGCTCGCGGCGTACCAGGACCGTGCCGCCAAGATCGGCGCGGCGATCAAGGCGAAGAACGGTGGCAACGCGCCCACCGTGTCGCTGCTGCGCTTCCTGCCCAAGGAAGACCGGCTGATGCAGCGGGTCAGCTTCGTCGGTGACATCTTCGCCGACACCGGCCTGAACCAGCCCGACAAGTCCACCGACCCGAAGAACGACTTCTCGATCACGCTGAGCCCCGAGCGTCTGCTCGACGCCGACGCCGACTACGTCTTCCTCACCAGCAACGGCGAGGACGCCGCCACCCAGCGCAAGGCGGCCGCCGAGGCCAACCCGCTGTGGAATCAGCTGCGGGGCAAGATCACTCCGGTCGACGACCTGGTCTGGCTGACCTCGGTCGGTCTCACCGGCGCGCACCAAGTGCTCGACGACATCGCAAAGACGTTCGAGGTCGACCCGGCGAAGTAGCCGAAAACATCACGCCGTGCACTGTTCGCCCGCCCCTACACTCGGCGGGGTGGGCGAACAGAAGCAGCGGATGCTGGCCGGGGAGCTGTATCGGGACAACGATCCAGAACTGGTGGCCGAACGGCAGCGGGCGCAACGGTTGTGCGACGAGTTCAATCGGACCGGGCCCGATGAGACCGGGCGGCGCACCGAGTTGCTGGGCGATCTCCTCGGCAAGCTGGGCGAGGGCTCGTGGATCATGCCGCGGTTCCAGTGTGACTACGGGTACCTGATCGAGATCGGGGCGAACAGCTTCCTCAACTACGACGCGATTCTGCTCGACTGTGCGCAGATCACCATCGGGGACGACTGTTCGATCGGGCCGCGCTGTCAGCTGCTCACCGCGCTGCATCCGATGGAGGATCACGAAAAGCGCAGGCAGCGATGGGAATCCGCGGCCCCGATCCGGATCGGGAACAATGCCTGGTTCGGCGGTGGGGTGATCGTGTGCCCCGGCGTGATCATCGGCGACGACGTGGTGGTCGGCGCTGGCAGTGTGGTGACCCGCGACCTGCCGGATCGGGTCTTCGCGGCGGGCAATCCCGCGCGGGTGATCAGGCAACTCTAGGTTTGCCGGCACCACCACCGCCGAGCACGACATGCGGGGCGGGTGCGGTGTCGGGTCGCGTCGGCGAGTCCGTGGCAATACTGTCTGACCATGGGCGAATCGCGAATCGAGATGGAACCCGAAGCCACCCGGCCGCTGCGCGAGGACATCCGGTTCCTCGGCGGCATCCTGGGCGACACCATCCGTGACCACGAAGGTCCCGAGGTGTTCGACCTGATCGAGCGCGTCCGGATCGAGGCGTTCCGGGTGCGCCGCGAGGAGGTCGAGCGCAGCGCCGTCGCCGATATGCTCGACGGCACCCCCACCGAGGTCGCGATCCCGCTGATCCGGGCGTTCAGCTACTTCGTGCTGCTGGCCAATCTGGCCGAGGACATCCAGCGTGACCGGCGACGCGCCGCGCACGTGGCGGCCGGTGAGCCGCCGCAGGACTCCTCGCTGGCCGCCACCTACGACAAACTCGACGCGGCAGGGCTCGACGGTGCGATGGTGGCCGACCTGCTCACCGACGCGCTGGTCTCGCCGGTGATCACGGCGCACCCGACCGAAACCCGCAGGCGCACCGTCTTCGACGTGCAGTCCAAGATCACCGAGCTCATGCGCCTGCGCCGCAGGCTCGAACCCGGCGAGTCCGGCCTCGACGAATCCGAACTGCGGATCCGGCGCGAAGTGCTCACCCTGTGGCGCACGGCGCTGATCCGGCTGGCGCGCCTGCGGATCCAGGACGAGATCTCCGTCGGCCTGCGCTACTACGACCTGACCCTCTACGACGTGATTCCCGCGATCAACGCGCAAGTGCGGGCCGCGCTGCGGACGCGCTGGCCCTCCGAACATCTGCTGCCACGCCCGATCCTGCGCCCTGGATCGTGGATCGGCGGTGACCGCGACGGAAACCCGTTCGTCACAGCGGAAGTCGTGCACACGGCAGCCGGACAAGCCGCCGCCTATGCCTTCGGCCGCTACCTGGACGAGTTGGTCGAACTCGAGAAGACCCTGTCGCAATCGGCGCGCCTGGTGCAGGTGACGCCCCCGGTCGCGGAGCTCGCGGCCGCCGGTTATCCCGACCCCGGTCTGTTCGCCGACGAACCGTATCGTCGTGCGCTGCACGCGATTCGGGGCCGTCTCAGTGCCACCGCCGAGCTGGCCCTCGGTGAACTGCCCGAGCAGGGCCTCGATGCCGGTGCCGCGCCGTATCCGACACCCCAATCCGTGCTCGACGACCTCGACGCGATCGATGAATCCATGCGCGCCAGCGGCGACGGGCTGCTCGCCGACGACCGCCTCGCCGCCCTGCGCCACGCCATCGAAACCTTCGGCTTCCACCTCCAGGGTCTCGATATGCGCCAGAACTCCGAGGTGCACGAACAGGTCGTCGCCGAACTGCTGGCGTGGTCGGGTGTGCACGCCGACTATCCGAGCCTGTCCGAAGCCGGGCGCGTGGAATTGCTCGCCACCGAATTGCTCACGCGCCGACCACTTCTCGGGCCGAACGCCCAGCTGAGCGAGCTCGCCACCAAGGAGCTCGGGGTATTGGGCGCCGCCAAGGAGGTCATCGACACCTTCGGTGCCGCCGCCATCCCGAACTACATCATCAGCATGTGCACCTCGGTCAGCGACATGCTCGAAGCGGCATTGCTGTTGAAGGAAACAGGCATCCTCGATCCGGGCACCGCCGATACCGCGCCGAGCTGTCCCGTCGGCATCGTCCCGCTGTTCGAAACCATCGAGGACCTGAGCGCCGGTGCGTCGACTCTGGCAGCGGTGCTGGATGTTTCGGTCTATCGCGAGCTGGTCGAGGCGGCGGGCATGCGCCAAGAGGTGATGCTCGGCTACTCCGATTCCAACAAGGACGGTGGATACCTCGCCGCGAACTGGGCGCTCTACCGCGCGGAACTCGACCTGGTGGAGGTGGCCAGGAAATCGGGAATCCGGTTGCGGCTGTTCCACGGTCGCGGCGGCACCGTCGGTCGCGGCGGCGGCCGCAGTTACGACGCCATCCTGGCCCAACCCGCGGGCGCGGTGCGGGGTTCGCTGCGACTGACCGAGCAGGGCGAGGTGATCGCCGCGAAGTACTCCGAATCCGGTGCGGCACATCGCAATCTGGAATCGCTGATCGCGGGCACGCTCGAGTCGACGCTACTGGATGTGGAGGGCCTCGGCGCCGACGCCGAACCGGCCTACGAACTCCTCGACGACCTCGCCGCCCGCGCTCGTGCCGCCTACGCGAACCTGGTGCACGACACCCCCGGCTTCGTCGAGTACTTCCGCGAGTCCACGCCGGTCGCCGAGGTCGGCGACCTCAATATCGGCAGCCGTCCCGCCTCACGCAAACCCACCAATTCGGTCTCGGACCTGCGCGCCATCCCGTGGGTGATGGCCTGGAGCCAGGCCAGGGTCATGCTGCCCGGTTGGTACGGCACCGGCACCGCGCTCGAAGACTGGGTCGGCGACGACCCGGCCCGCCTCGCCCGTCTCACCGACCTCTACGAGCGCTGGCCGTTCTTCAACACCGTGCTGTCGAACCTGGCCCAGGTGATGGCCAAGAGCGACCTCGACATCGCCGCCCGCTACGCCGAGCTCGTCACCGACGAAACCCTGCGCGCCGACATCTTCGCCATGATCGCCGACGAACACGCCCGCACCATCCGCATGTACCTGGCGGTCACCGGCCACACCGAACTCCTCAGCGACAACCCCTCGCTGGCCGAGTCCATCCACAACCGCTTCCCCTACCTGGAGCCACTGAACCAGCTCCAGGTCGACCTGCTGGCCCGGCTGCGCGGCGGCGACGATTCCGAACTGGTGAAGCGAGGCATCCTGCTCACCATGAACGGCCTGGCCACCGCCCTGCGCAACTCGGGATAGAGCTCAGAGGCAGACGCTGATGGTGAACGGTCCGACCGGGATGCCGGTGCAGATCGACACCGAGCCGACGACCGGCTGCGCGGGAGCGGCCGACGCGGTTCCTGCGCCGATCGCGGTGACGGACAGGGCAAGGGCGGCGACGGCGAGCGGGCGGGCGAACTTGGCGAACATAGGCGATCCTCGGGTCGGGGCGAACACCCCCAGTGTGGGGGCGGACCCATCTCAACACGCAGGTGCGGGCGTTGTCCGCGACATGGTGGGAATCGTGGTGGTTCAGTCGGTTACGACGGCGATCGCGTCGATCTCCACCAGCATCTCCGCGCGCGGCAGGCCGGTGAAGACGGTGGTGCGCGAGGGCAGCACGCCGTTGCTGGTGTGCTTCGTGACGAACTCGCCGTACGCCTCGTTCATGATCGCGAAATCCTCGCGCTTGGTGAGGTAGACACGCAGCATCAGCACATCGTCGAAGGTGGCACCGGAGGCGTCGATGATCGCCTTGACGTTCATCAGGGTGAGGGTGGTCTGCGCGGCGACATCGTGCGGATGCAGGTACTCGTTGGTCTCGGGATCCACCGGGCCCTGACCGGAGACCTGGACGAACGGGCCCTTACGCACGCCCTGGGAGAAGGTGTGGGCGGGAGCCGGGGCGTCGGAGGTGCGCACGGCGATCTTGTCGGACATGTGGTTCAGCCTTTCCTCGCGGTGACGTCTCGGCGGGGGTCCCAGCCGAGCTCGGTGGAGATGGCGTCGGCCGTCGCCCTGACCTGCGGCAACAACGCCAGCACTTGATCATGGTCGAGCAGCACGTCGGGAACCGAGACCGACACGGCGGCGACTACGGAACCGATCCCGTCGCGCACGCCGACGCCGATGCAGTTGACGAAGCTCTCGTGTTCCTCGTGGTCTTCGGCGAACCCCTGCTCGGCAACGAGATTCAATTCGGCCAGATACTGCTCGGGGGTGCGCAGGGTGCGGGTGGTGAAGGGGTGGTAGTCCAATCGTGCTGCCACCGAGGGCCATTCGCTGCGTGGCAGCGCGGCCACGAGCACCTTGCCGACCGCGGTGCAGTGCAGCGGTGCGGGCCTGCCGATCCGCGAGTACATCCGCACCGCCTGTTCGGCGTCGACCTTGTCGATGTAGACGGCGTCGCCGGATTCGTAGGCGGCCAGGTGCACGGTCTGCCCGGTGGCCGCGCCCAGCGCCCTCAGGTGCGGGCGGGCGACGGTGCGTACATCACGGTTCTCCAGTGCGCGACTGGCCAATTCGAACATCCGGGTGCCGAGCGAATAGCGGTGCGCGTTGTCGCGCACGACGAACCGATCGGCCTGCATGGTCTGCAGCAGTCGCAGCACCGTCGACTTGTGGACGCCGAGCCGGACAGCCAGCTCGTCGAGGGACTGCGAGCTCTCGCCGAGGGCGATGAGAATGGACAGGGCCCGCGACACGCTTTGACTCATGAGCTGATCGTTTCATCCAGCGCCGCGGGGTAGCGCAGTGTGGCCCAGATATCGTCGGGGAGTAGCGCGAGGCGCTGAATATCTTCCAGCGGTGGCAGTTTCGCGGCATCGTCGGTCGCGGTCAGCGCCGCTGCGGCGCACAGGTGGCCGTACCGCAGGCGCGTGCGCAGGTCCGCGCCGTGCAGCAAGGCGGCCAGGTAGCCGCCGGCGAAGGCGTCACCGGCACCGATGCGTTCGGTGATCTCCAGCGTCAGCGCGGGCACCTCGATCGAGGACTCGCCCTCGAAGCCGGTGACGGTGTGCTTGTCGTTCTTGACGATCAGCTGGGCGGGTTCGGGGAACAACGCGCGCAAGGCTGCTGGGTCGCCGGTGCCGAAGATCTCCTCGGCCTCGTCGGCGCCGAGGAACACCACGTCGGCACCGCGAAGGTGCGCGTCGAGTTCGTCGGCGGCCTCGTCGATGCGCGAACCCCACACTGCCGGACGGTAATTCAGGTCGAAGCTGACCAGCCCGCGCCGGGGCCGGGTGAGCAGCGCGCGGGTGAGTTCGGTCGCCGACTCCGACAGGGCCGGCGTGATGCCGGTGAAGTGCACGAGATCGGCACCGTCGAGCAGGGGCGCCCCGGTCGCGAGATCGGCAGGCGACAGCGCGCTGGCGGCCGAACCCGTGCGGTAGTAGTGCATGCGGCTGGCGTCGGCGTCCAGGTCGTTGGCCGCGCCGGAGCCCGCACCACGTTCCTTGACGTACAGGCCGGTGGGTCGCGTGGGATCGATGGCGACCGCCGCGACATCCACCCCCTGCGCGCTGAGCTCGGCGACCAGATACCGCCCGAAGCCGTCGTCGCCGACCCGCGACAGCCAGGCCGCCGACACGTCGAGCTGGGCCAGCACCACGGCCACGTTGGCCTCCGCGCCGCCCGCTCCGCGATCGAACAGCGCGGACTGTTCCAGGGGCCCCGCGCCCGCGATCAGCACGGCCAGTCCCTCGCCGACGGTGACCGCCCTGGGCTGAGCGGTTGTTGCCTGGGTCACCTTGTTCGCCCTTTCGTGCTTGCGGTCACTGCCCTGGAGATGCACAATAACGAGCAGAAACATTCAGCGCAACCACCGTTGCAACATATGCAATGTTTGTTCGATATGGCTGATCGAGCCGCCACCCCGGGTTCGGTCGAAGAGAAAGGGATGCTGTGGTCATCGACAACGACGTCGTGGACGCCCTCGCCGACGAGTCGCTCGGACCCCGTGACAAGAGCGCGCCGCCCTCGGCGTGGGGGAGTACCGTGCGCGAATATCTCGCCGGCGCACCGCGTCTGGATCAGTGGCAGACGCCGTTGCTCACGCTCGACCGCGGCAGGCTCGACGCGAACCGCGACCTCATGGCCGAGTGGACCGCCACGGCAGGTGTCGCCCTCGCCCCGCACGGCAAGACGACGATGGCGCCGCAACTGTGGCGCGAGCAGCTCGTGGCCGGGTCGTGGGGGATCACCCTGGCCACCGCGTGGCAGGCGCAGCTGGGGCGCGCGTTCGGTCTCGGGCGGATCATGCTCGCCAATACCCTGGTCGACCCGGTCGGATTGGCTTGGGCCGCAGTGGAATCGGCGCGTGATGCCGACTTCGAGTTCTACTGCTGGGCAGACAGCGTCGCCACCGTCGAACTGATGGACAAGATCCTGCGCGATACCGCCGCGGGTCCGCGCGTGCGGGTGCTGGTCGAACTGGGCGGACCGCACGGCCGGACCGGTGCCCGCACCCGGTCCGAAGCACACGCCGTCGCCGCCGCCATCGGTGCGAGTGAGCGTCTGAGCCTGGCCGGTGTCGCGGGCTACGAGGGCGCCCTGGCTCACGATCGCAGCGCCGAGGGTGTCGCGGCGGTGCGTGGCTATCTCGGCGAACTGGCCACGCTGCACTCCGAACTCGTTGTGGCGGGCGCCTATTCGGGTCCTGCGGTCGTCACCGCCGGCGGCAGCGCCTACCCCGAACTCGTGGTCGACGAACTCGCCGGACTTGCCGATCCCGGGGGTGCGCGCGGCGTGCCGACGACCGTGGTCCTGCGCAGCGGCGCCTACCTCGTCCACGACGACGGCTTCTACGCGGGAATCTCCCCGCTCGCCGCGCCCGCCAAGGAACCCGGCCTTCGCTCGGCCATGCACGGCTGGGCTCGGGTGGTCTCGCGGCCCGAACCGGAACTGGCCCTGCTCGACGGCGGCAAACGTGATTTCCCCTTCGACGAAGGGCTGCCGGTGCCCCAGCAGGTGATCGGCGGCACCCTCCCCCCGAACGCGATGGTCACCGCGCTCAACGATCAGCACACCTTCCTGCGGTTGCCCGGTGCCGATGCAGCCGATCTGCCGGTCGGCTCCGTCGTTCGACTCGGTCTCTCGCATCCCTGCACCGCGTTCGACAAGTGGCGCCACATCCCGGTGATCGACAGCGCCGACGCGACCGACCCGCGCGTGGTCGACCTGATCCGCACCTACTTCTGACGGATGACCATGACGCACTTGCTCTTCCGTGACATCGACATCATCGACGGCACCGGCGCGCCACGTATGCGCGGCGACGTTGCGGTCCGCGACGGCCGCATCGCCGAGATCGCGCCACCCGGCACCGTCGAATCCGACGCGAGAGTCGTTCCGGTACAACCGGGTTCGGTCCTCGCACCCGGATTCATCGACATGCACGCGCATTCCGACCTGTATCTGCTCACCCATCCCGACCACTTCCCGAAGATCACCCAGGGCGTCACCACCGAGGTGATCGGCCAGGACGGGCTGTCCTACGCGCCCATCGACGACGCGGCACTCGCGGTGGTGCGCAAGCAGATCGCGGGCTGGAACGGCAACCCGGGCGACTTCGACTTCGACTGGCGCACCGTCGCGCAATACCTGGACCGCCTCGACCAGGGCATCACGCCCAATGCCGCCTACCTCGTTCCGCAGGGCACGCTGCGCATGCTCGTCGTCGGCAGCGAACAGCGGGTGGCCACCGCCGCCGAGATCGACCGGATGTGCGCGCTGCTGGCCGAGGGCTTCGAACAGGGCGCGGTCGGGATGTCCAGCGGTCTCACCTACACGCCCGGAATGTACGCCGACACCGGCGAACTCGCCGCGTTGTGCGCGGTGGTCGCGTCCTACCGTGGCTTCTACGCACCGCACACCCGCTCCTACGGCGCGGGCGCGCTCGAGGCCTACGCGGAGATGATCGGCCTGGCGAAAGCCACCGGCTGCGCGCTGCATCTGACCCATGCCACCATGAACTTCGGCGTGAACCGCGGCCGCGCACCGGAATTCCTCGCGATGCTCGCTCAGGGCCGCGCCGACGGGTGCGATATCACCCTCGACACCTATCCCTATCTGCCCGGCTCGACCACGCTGTCCGCGCTGCTGCCCAGCTGGGCGATGTCGGGCGGCCCCGACGCCGCACTGGCCCGCCTCGACGATCCGGCCGAGCGCGCCAGGATCACCGAGGATGTCGACGTCAACGGCTCCGACGGCTGCCACGGCGTCACCGTCGAATGGGAGACCATCCAGATCAGCGGCGTCGGCGACGACGCACTGTCGGACGTGGTCGGCCGTACGCTCGCCGAGATCGCGGCCGAGCGCGGCATCGCCCCGGTGGCAGTGTTCTTCGACCTGCTGCGCCGCGACCAGCTCGCCACCACGATCCTGCAGCACGTCGGCCACGAGGAGAACGTGCGCGCGATCATGGTCGACCCCGGCCACATGGGCGGCAGCGACGGTCTGCTGGTCGGCGCCCGACCGCACCCGCGCGCCTGGGGCACCTTTCCGCGCTACCTCTCGCGCTACGTCCGGGAACTGGGCGTTCTCGGCCTCGAGGACTGCGTGCACCACCTCACGGGCCGACCCGCCGCACGACTCCGCCTGGCCGAACGTGGCCTGATCCGGGTCGGTTTCGCCGCCGACCTCGTCGTCTTCGATCCGGCGACGATCCACGACACGGCAACGTTCGAACACCCCAAACAGCAGGCTCGCGGTATCGAGCACGTGCTGGTGAACGGCGAATTCGCACTGGAGAACGGCATCGCGACCGGAGTACGCGCCGGCCGCGCCCTGCGCCTGGACACCACGAAGGAGGAGACCCGATGAACCCGTTGCTCAGCTCGTCGTCGGAGGCCATGGATGTGATCCGCGCGGACCGGGCCCTCACGGTGGTCCGCGCCCCCGACATCCCCGACCCGGCCGCGCTCGCCGGAGCACTCGCGGGTGCCGGGCTGCGGGCGGTCGAACTGACCTTCACCACGCTCGGTGTGCTCGACGCGATCAGCAAGGCCACCGCGGTCACCGACGCCGTGATCGGGGTCGGCACCGTGACCACCCGCGAGCAGGCCGAGGCCGCCATCGAGGTCGGTGCCCGGTTCCTGGTGACACCCGCGTTGCGTCCCGAGGTCGCGGAAGTGGCTGCGGCACACACGATTCCGGTCATCATGGGCGCGTTCACGCCGTCGGAGGTCCTCGCCGCGGCGGAGATGGGAGCGGCGGCGGTGAAGATCTTCCCGGCCCGCGCGCTCGGACCGCAGTACCTCGAGGATCTGCTCGGGCCGTTCCCGCACATGTTCCTGATCCCCTCCGGCGGCGTCAATTCCCACAACGCCCGCGACTTCCTCCGGGCGGGCGCGATCGCCGTCACCGCGGGCACCGAAGTGGTCGCCCCGTCCGACGTCGAGGCCGCGCGCTGGTCGCACATCGGCTCCAGAGCCGCGCATTTCGTTCATTCGCTTGATTGAGAGGTTTTCCATGGGCGCCACCGTCGACTGGTTGCGCACCACCACCCCCGGGTTGCTGGTGCTGTGCGGTCTCGCGATCGCTGTACTACTCATCGCCATCATCAAGGTCAAACTGGAGCCGTTCGTCGCGCTGCTGCTGACCGGACTCCTGCTGGCGCTGGCCGCCGGGCTACCGATCTCCCAGATCGTCGGCACACCGCTCAAAGCCGGTGAGTCACTACTGGAAACAGGCTTCGGTGGCATCCTCGGCCACATCGCGGTGATCATCGGTCTCGGCACCGTGCTCGGGGCGATCCTCGAAAGATCCGGTGGTGCCGACGTTCTCACCGACAAGCTGCTGAAGGTGTTCGGCGAGAGGGGCGCTCCCGTCGCGATGGGCCTGCTCGGGCTCATCTTCGGCATCCCGGTGTTCTTCGACATCGGCATCTTCGTGCTCGCGCCACTGATCTATGTCGCCGCCAAGCGTGGTGGGCGTTCGCTGGTGCTCTACGCGATGCCGATGCTGGCCGGTCTGTCGATGACGCACGCGTTCCTGCCGCCACACCCCGGTCCCGTCGCCCTCGGTGGGCTGCTCGGGGTGAGCCTGGGCTGGCTGATCCTGATGGGATTCGTCTGCGGCATTCCGGGTTTCATCGCCGCGGGCATCATGTGGGGTACCTACATCGGCAAGCGCGTCCAGGTGTCGGTGCCCGAGGAGTTCGTGCCACTGGAGCCGGACGAGGACGACAGCGCGGAGGGGTCCGGTGGCACCGCCGTCGTCACGAAAGCGCCACCTTCGGTCGCGCTGATCGGTGCGATCATCGCGATCCCGCTGGTGCTGATCCTCGGTGCCACCTTCGGTTACCAACTCCTGGAGAAGGATTCGGCGCTGCTGCAGGTGCTCACCTTCTTCGGCACGCCCGCCGTCGCGCTGCTCATCACCGTGCTCGTCGCGTTCTATCTGCTCGGGATCCGGCGCGGTTCGACGGTGCAGGAACTGAGCACCATCACCGCCGAATCACTCAAACCGGTCGGCATGGTGCTGCTGGTGGTCGGTGCGGGCGCCTTCTTCGGCAAGGTCATCTCGGCCACCGGCATCGGCACGGCGCTGGCCGACACGATGTCGGCGGCAGGGCTGCCGATCATCGTGCTCGCCTACCTGATCAGCTGCGGGCTGCGCATCGCCCAGGGTTCGGCGACGGTCGCGATCGTCACCACCGGCGGCATCGTCGCGCCGCTGGTGGCCGAGCAGGGCTACTCGCAGATGTCGATCGCGTTGATCGCCATGGCGATCGCGGCGGGCTCGATCATCCTCAGCCACGTCAACGACGGCGGTTTCTGGATCATCGCGAAGTACTTCAACATGACCGTCAAGCAGACCCTCCAAACCTGGACGGTCCTGGAAACCATTCTGTCCGTGGTGAGTTTCGCGGTCGCCGCCCTGCTGTTCTCGATCGTCTGAGAACTGTGCACGCAAGCCGGGCTGTCCTCATGGGGCAGCCCGGCTTCGTATGCCGGGATCGCGGCCTGCACACTCAGTCGTAGCGCGACGGCATTGTCTGCTGCCCGGGGTACCTGAAACGAGGAGTGTGCGATGCCTACAGCGATCGTCGTCGGTGGCGGAATCGGCGGAATGGCCGCGGCGCTCGCGCTTGCCGGGCGGGGCTGGTCTGTTCAGGTGCTGGAGCGCGCGCCGAAGGTCACCGAGGTGGGATCCGGTATTTCGTTGTGGTCCAACGCCTTACGCGCACTGGATGCCCTCGGCGTCGGTGACACGGTCCGTGCGCAGGGCATGGCGGAGGTGTCGGCCGGAATTCGGGACGACCGTGGGCGATGGCTCTCGCGCACCGATGTGGCGACGCTGCGCGAGCGGTTCGGAGCGCCGGTGGTGATCCACCGGGCCCGGCTGTTGGACATTCTGCGCGCGGCGCTTCCTGACGGCGTTGTGCGCACCGGTGTCACGGTTCGCGAGGTGATCGCCGACGGGACGGTAGTCCACTCCGCGGGCACCTCATCCGTGGATCTGGTCGTCGGCGCCGACGGGATCCGCAGTGTCGTCCGACGAGCGGTCTGCGGCGAAGTCGCCCCGCGCTACGCCGGCTACACCGCCTGGCGTGCCGTGGTCGACGTCGACGAACCGCTCACCGAATTCGGCGAAACCTGGGGTCGCGGCGCGCGTTTCGGCATGGCACCCCTCGCGGACGGTCGCGTCTACTGCTATGCCGTCTACAACGCCCCCGAGAACACCACCGCCAGCCTTGCCGAAGTCCGCGATCGCTTCGAGAACTGGCACCACCCGATCCCCGCCCTCCTCGCCGCTGCGGACCCGAACACGTTGCTGCACAACGACATCTACGACCTTCCCACCCTGCCCACCTTCACCGCGGGCCGCGTCGCCCTGCTCGGCGACGCCGCCCACGCGATGACCCCGAACCTCGGCCAGGGCGGCTGCCAAGCCCTCGAAGACGCGGTGGTCCTGGCCCAGTTGGCAGGCGAACCCGACGGCCTCGCTCGCTATGACCGAGAACGCCGCCCGCGCACCCAGATGATCACCGGACGCTCCGCCCGGATCGGCACGATCGGCCAACTATCCGCGCGGCCACTGGTAGCCCTCCGCAACACGGCACTACGCCTCACACCCACATCGGCCCAGCTCCGCTCCATGGCAGAGGTTCTCGACTGGACCTGTGCACCGTGACGAGCCGGCTCAGTTCTGTCTCGACCGCGGCGAGTGCGGGTCCTCGTTCCATGCGCACGCCGCCCGATGGTCGTGACTGGGAATGATGCGGACGGCGTCGCGGATCGCGTGCAGGCGGTGGACGGTTCGCCAGGTTTCGGTGCGGTTGTCGTCGGCCAGCATGCCCGGATAGCCCGACTTCTGTCGGAGTTCCTCGGCTTGGAGGTTGTGCCAGATCGCGTCTCCCGCGAGCAGGACCGGGCCGCGTTCGGTGCGTAAGAGCAAGCCGATGCTGCCCGGGGTGTGACCGGACAGATCGACGAGCACCACCGCGCCGTCGCCGAACAGGTCATGACTGCGGGCGAAGGCGAGAACGGGCGGACCGTCGAGCTCGTAGAAATCGAGAGGTCGTTCACGAACGGCTCGCCGGACCCCGCCGACCGGCGCCACCGGGCCCTCCATCGCCCACCCGTGTTCGGGTCGGTGGAGTCGCAGCGGCAGCCCGGGCAGATCGAGAAGGCCGGCGATATGGTCCCAGTGCAGGTGTGTCGGTAGGGCGAAGTCGATGGCATGTGCCTCGATTCCACTGCGGTGCAGTGACTCTCGGATGTCGAGGACGTCCTTCGGCGGCGTCACCGCGAGCCGCAGAACCTGGGGGAGTTCGGCCACCGCCTGGCCGTTGACATCGGCACAGATCCCGGGGTCGACGAGAAAAGTCGCCTCGGGATGCCGGACGACGAATGCCGTCATCGCGGACTCGATCCGCCGCGGGGTGAACAGGCCTTCGACGATGGCCGCCGTCGGCACACTCCTGGCATTCTGCGCCAGAACTGTCAGCTCGACTGTCGCCGTGCCGCGGGGTAGGCCGTTGTCGGGCAGCGAGGCGAGGAACCGGCGGTCGGGTCGTCGTGGCCGCACGGCACCCGTCACCGCCGACCCCACCGATCGGCAACATCGCCACAAGTCCGGTGCCGCGACCGAGTCGATCATCTGTGTCCGATTGCCGTTGTGTCCCATGCGAACTACCCTAAAACTTCAGGTCGACCTGAAGTAAAGGGGTGAATGTGCCACAGACCGCCGAGTCGCGTCGCATCGGTGACGCCGCCGCCGAACTGGGCGTCGCCACCCACGTCCTGCGTCACTGGGAGGACGCGGGCGTGCTCGTTCCACCCCGCGCGTCCGGCGGTCAACGAATCTACGACGGCGAACTCATCGTCCGAGCCCGTCTCGTCCAGCTCTGCCAACGTGCCGGGCTGTCCCTGGCCGAGATCAAGGATCTGTTCGCGACCAGGTCCCGCACCCGGCGGGTGGCTCTCTTCGCGGACAAACAAGCCGAATTGCAAGCTCGCGCTGACGATCTCACCCGAACCATCGACTTCCTCGCCCACGTGCTGCGCTGCACCCACCCACTCGTGGACGAATGCCCGGACTGCGTCGAGTTCAGCCGGACAGCTCAGAAATAGGGCGCACCGAGGTCGGCGCCGGTATCGCGGGGTGGGGCTACATGTCCGGTGGGAGGTGGTAGCGCGCGAGCATGGCCGCGGCCGTGGTGGCCATGGTCGCGCGCAGTTCGGGTGGGGTCAGGACCTCGACGTGTTCGCCCAGGGGGAGTAGGGCGTGGGCGAGGACTTCGTGGGACTCGGCGGGGATCGTGATGTCGGCCCAGCCGTCGGCATCGGGAGGGCCGATGGAGGCAAGGGCTTCGCGGACCGCGGCGGGGTCGTTCATCAGCCGGAGCAGGTTCAGGTGGTCGGTGGAGATCCGGCAGTGCGCGCGGACGCGCAGCATCGATCGGGCGAACTGTTCGGCGGCGTCCTGCCAGTGCGTAGCGAGGTCGAAACCGGGTGGGCGGGTGAAGGATTCACCGATCGGTTCGGCGGTGGTGATGCGGCTCGCTCGGTAGGAGCGGATGTCGGAGCGGTCGCGGGCGATCAGATACCAGGTGCCTGCCTTCATGACCAGGCCGAGCGGGTCGAGTGTCCGTTCGACCGTGCGGTCGCGGCGGCGGTAGGTGATCGCGAGGCGGCGGTCGTGCCAGAGGGCATCGGCAACCGTTGCGAGGGTGGGGGTTTCGTCGGGACGCTGGAACCAGCCGGGCATGTCGATGTGGACGCGCTCGGCGATTCGGGTGGCCCGGCCGCGCAGTTCCGGCGGGAGGGCGGCGAGCATTTTCAGCTGGGCGGTGGCCAGGACGGTGCCAAGGCCCAGGTCGGCGGCGGCACCGGGGAGACCGGCGAGCAGGACGGCGTCGGCTTCGTCGGAGGTGAGGCCGGTGAGCCGGGTTCGGTAGCCGTCGATCAATCGCACACCACCGCCGCGCCCCGGCTCGCTGTACACCGGAACGCCCGCCGCCGAGAGCGCCTCCACGTCCCGATACACCGTGCGCACCGACACCTCCAGCTCCCGCGCCAGCTCGCTCGCGGTCGCACCGCCGCCTGCTTGCAACAGGAGCAGCAGCTGCACCAGCCTGCTCGCTCGCATATCCCCGAGACTAGCCGCAAAACCTGACACAAGATGTCAAGGTTGCGTCGTACCGTACGAGGTATGACCACGTGGAGCCAATTCACCGAAGAAGCACCCACCATCGCCGCCCTGTTCCTGCGCCGACACCAGGCCACCGGCAACCTGTGCATGCTCGCCACCCTGCGCGCCGACGGATCGCCACGAATCAGCCCGATCGAACCGATGATCTTCGAAGGCATCCTCGTCCTGGCGGGCATGCCGAACACCCGAAAATTCGACGACCTCGCCCGCGACCCGCGCTTCTGCCTGCACACCGCCACCGTCGACACCAATGTCTCCGACGGCGACGCGAAACTCTTCGGCACGGTCACCGATCTGCGCGACGAAGCCGTCCACGCCCGCTTCGCCCAAAAGCTGTTCGACGACAGCGGTTTCGACATCCGCGGCCAGAAGTTCGACCACTTCTACGTCGCCGACCTCACCGGCGCCTCCACCGTCGAAACCAACGACGACCACCTCGACATCACCGTCTGGAAACCCGGCGCAGGCGAAACAATCGTCCGCAAGCACTGAGTAATCCACCTGGGCAATTGATCACCACTGCGGCCTCGGTCCGACGATTCCTTGATTATGACTGTCCGGTCAGTCATAATCGGACAATGCCGAAGAGAGTTGATGTGGATGCCCGGCGCGCCGAAATCCTGGATGCGGCCGTTCGGGTGTTCGCGCGGAAGGGTTTCGCCTCGTCCCGGATCGAGGATGTCGCGGCCGAGGCCGGTGTCGCGAAAGGCAGTGTCTACCTTGCGGTGAGCAGCAGAGAGGAGTTGCTCACCGCGGCGTTCGACCAATACCGTGCACGCGCGGAGGAACAGCTCGCGATTCCCGGGACCGGGCCTGCGCTGGATCGGCTGGCCGAGCTGATTCGGGCGACGGTCGCGATGCTGGCAGCTCATCCTGACTACGCGCGCGTGCTGCTGGACGTGTGGGCCGCCCGCAGCCCGATAGATATGGCCGCCGTGTACGCCGGCTACCGCGCGGCGATCGCCGGGTTGCTGCGCGAGGCGGGCGCCGAGGGGCAGTTGCGGGCCGGGATCGGGGAGGAGCACGCGGCGGTGATCGTCGGCGCGATCGAAGGGTGCCTGGTGCAGTGGCTCGCCGACGATCAGGTCCGGCTCGTCGACCTGGC
The DNA here is from genome assembly GCF_042719655.1 of Nocardia sp. NPDC058518. Classification (NCBI taxonomy): domain Bacteria; kingdom Bacillati; phylum Actinomycetota; class Actinomycetes; order Mycobacteriales; family Nocardiaceae; genus Nocardia; species Nocardia sp. NPDC058518. The sequence goes on along the minus strand of NZ_JBHXNJ010000019.1, from coordinate 46,618 downwards.
CGAACCCATCGTGGCTGTGTGCGTGGAAGGTCTGCGGCGATGACGATCACCGACCGGCTGATCGCCCCGAACGCGACGAGAAGTGAAGCCACCCTGTGCTATTCGGCGGCGGTGGCCGGCGGGGCGACAGCCGGTCTGCTCGCCGGGCACGCGGGCGGATCCGCGCTGGTGATCGCCGTGGTCGCGCTCGTCGGCTTCGACCTGTTCGGCGGCGCGGTCGTGAACGCGACGGCCTCGGCGAAGCGCTGGTTCCATCGGCCCGGCCGCGACGCCCGCCACCACCTCGCGTTCGTGGCGATCCACGCCCAGCCGTTCCTGCTCGCACTGGTGGTGCCCGGGTTCGGCTGGTGGACGGCGGCCGCGATCTATGGGCTCGTCCTCGCGGCCGCCGTCGTGGTGACGGCGGTGCCGCACGACCTCCGCACGCCGGTCGCCTTCGCCGCCACCGTCTTCGGTACCGCGATCACCACCGCTGTGCTCGCGGTTCCCACGTTCCTGCTCTGGTTCGGGCCCGTCCTGCTGATCAAGCTCCTCCTCGCCCACCTGCTGCCGGAACCGGGCACCGCCGACGACCATCTGTCGATGACACCTCGCCCGGCGGGGTGACGATCGCCCCGCGCGCGGTTTCGGGGATCGGGCGTGCCGCTGTGCCACGATGAGCCGCATGGATCTGCTCGCGTCCGATGGTGTCGGCGATCCCTCGCCGATCGTCTCGCTGTTCTGGATCGCACTCATCGCGGTGGTCGCGCCGCTGCTGTCGCGACTGGTGCGCGGGTATCTGCCGGATGTGGTGATCCTGCTGGTGGCCGGAGCGGTGGTCGGGCCGCATGTGCTCGGGTGGGCGAGCAGCGCGGGCGGTGTCGACCTGGTCAGCGAGCTGGGGCTGGGGATGCTGTTCCTGCTGGCGGGCTACGAGCTCGATCCGCGATTGCTGGGTGGCCGGTCGGGTCGGACGGCGTGGGTCGTGTGGATCGTGTGTCTGCTGTTCGCTTTCGCGATTGTCCTGGTGGCGACGGACAATTCGACCGGCACGCGCGTCGCGGTCGCCATCGCGCTCACCTCCACCGCGCTGGGCACCCTGCTGCCGATTCTGAAGCAGGCGGGAATCGTCGACTCACCGCTGGGCCGGGCGGTGATGACGCACGGCGCGGTGGGCGAGCTCGGACCGATCGTGGCGATGTCGGTGCTGCTCACCAGTCGAGATGCGGGCAGCGCGGTGGTGGTCGTGTTGATGTTCGTGGCGGCGGCCGTTGTCGTCGGGTTCGTGCCGGTGCGGATGTTCGACCGCATTCCCGATCTCGGCGCCACGCTGGGCAAACTGGGCGGTGGCACCTCACAACTGCCGGTGCGCGGGGTCGTGCTGCTGCTCTTGGTGCTGATGGTGGTCGCCGAGGTCTTCGATCTGGATGTGGTGCTCGGCGCGTTCGCCGCGGGCATGATTCTGCGCCGGCTGATCGCCGCGGGGCACCCGGATGTGGACTCGTCGCTGGAGGCCATCGGATACGGGCTGCTGATCCCGGTGTTCTTCGTGGTGTCGGGGATGGGTATCGATGTCGCGGCGGTCGGCAGGAGTCCGGTGCTGTGGCTGTGGTTCGTGGTCACCATCGCGATCGCGCGTGGCTTGCCCGTCTGGCTGAGCGAGCGGTTCGTGCCGCGCGGGGACAACCTGGCGACCGGACGCGAGCGCGTCGAATTGGCCCTCTATGCCGCGACCGGACTGCCGATCATCGTCGCGGTGACCCAGGTCGCCACCCAGGCCGGCCTGTTGACCGCCGATGTCGCCTCGATCCTGGTTGCGGCGGGCGCGACCACCGTTCTGGTGTTTCCGCTGGTAGCGCGCCTGATCGGGGCGTCGGAGGCGAAGTCGGTCACACCCGCTCATGAATGAGCTTGCATAGTCGTGCATAATCATCACATGGTTGATTCGTCGGGAGGACCCGTGCTGCGGGTGGCGGTTGCCGGTGCGAGTGGATACGCCGGTGGCGAAGTGTTGCGTCTACTGCTCGGTCATCCCGAATACCGAGCGGGGCGCCTCGAGATCGGGGCGCTGACCGCCGGTTCCAACGCGGGTACCGCACTGGGCGCGCTGCAGCCGCATCTGCTGCCCCTGGCGGACCGAATTCTCGAGGAGACCACCCCCGAGGTCCTGGCCGGTCACGACATCGTGTTTCTCGGCCTCCCGCACGGCCAGTCCGGCGCCATCGCGGCCGCCCTGCCCGACGAGACCGTCATCATCGACTGCGGCGCGGACTACCGGCTCACCGACGCCGCCGCCTGGGAGCGGTACTACGGCAGCCCCCATGCGGGCAGCTGGCCCTATGGCCTGCCCGAGCTGCCCGGCGGGCGGGCGAAGCTCACCGGCGCCCGGCGGATCGCCGTGCCCGGCTGCTACCCGACCGTGTCCAGTGTGGCGCTGGCCCCGGCAATCGCCGCCGGGATCATCGAGCCCGCCGTGAATGTCGTTGCCGTGAGCGGCACTTCGGGCGCCGGTCGCAAACTCGATGTCGGTCTGCTCGGTTCCGAGGTGATGGGCAGCGTGCGGGCCTACAGCGTCGCGGGCGCGCACCGGCACACCCCCGAGATCGCGCAGAACCTGAAAGCCGCGGGCGGCGTGGATGTCTCGGTGTCGTTCACCCCGGTGCTGGCGCCGATGCCGCGTGGCATCCTCGCCACCTGCACCGCCCCGGTGAAGGTCGACGCCGCGCAGGCGCGCGCCGTCTATGAGAAGGCCTACGCCGAAGAACCTTTCGTGCACCTGCTACCCGAAGGCGTACTGCCGCAGACCGGTTCGGTGCTCGGCTCCAACGCCATCACCCTGCAGGTCACCGTCGATGCCGACGCGGGTCTGCTCGTGGTGATCGGCGCGATCGACAACTTGACCAAGGGCACCGCGGGCGCCGCGGTGCAATCGATGAATCTGGCCGTCGGATTCGACGAGACCGCAGGACTTTCCACCGTAGGAGTGGCACCGTGACGACCCCTGATCCGCAGACCCCGGACCACGGCAAACTGATCCACACCCAGGGCGTCACCGCGCCGCTGGGTTTCCGCGCGGCGGGCATCGCGGCGGGCATCAAGGTCAGCGGCAAGCCCGACCTCGCGCTGGTGCTCAACGAGGGCCCCGAGTACTCGGCGGCCGGTGTCTTCACCAGCAATCAGGTCAAGGCCGCGCCGGTGCTGTGGTCACAGCAGGTGCTCAAGACCGGCCACCTGCGTGCGGTGATCCTCAACTCCGGCGGCGCGAATGCCTGCACCGGTCACGGCGGCTTCCAGGACACCCACAAGACCGCCGAGGAACTCGCCGCGGCACTGAGCAATTGGGGCACCGAGACCGGCGCGGGCGAGATCGCGGTCTGCTCGACCGGGCTCATCGGTGACCGCCTGCCGATGGACAAGCTGATCCCGGCGATCACCGAGATCGTGCACGAGATGGGCGGCGGCATGTCGGGTGGCTCCGACGCCGCCCACGCCATCATGACCACCGACACCGTCCCGAAGGAGTCGGCGTTCCACAGCGAGGACAAGTGGAACGTCGGCGGCATGGCCAAGGGCGCGGGCATGCTCGCGCCGTCGCTGGCCACCATGCTCGTCGTGCTCACCACCGACGCCGTCGCCACGCCCGACCAGCTCGACTCCGCGCTGCGCAAGGCCACGAAATACACCTTCGACCGGCTCGATGTCGACGGTTCGTGCTCCACCAACGACACCGTGCTGCTCATGGCCAACGGCGCCAGCGGCGTCGCGCCCTCGCAGGAAGATCTCGACGCCGCGGTGTTCACCGTCTGTGACGACCTGGCCGCGCAGCTGATGGCCGACGCCGAGGGTGTCACCAAGCGGGTCCAGGTCACCGTCACCGGTGCGGCCTCCGAGGACGAGGCGCTGACCGCCGCCCGCGCTGTCGCCCGCGACAGTCTGGTCAAGACCGCGCTGTTCGGCTCCGATCCGAACTGGGGTCGCGTGCTCGCCGCGGTCGGCATCGCGCCGGTGACCCTCGATCCGAACCGGATCGCGGTGTCGTTCAACGGCAATCCGGTCTGCGTCGACAGCGTCGGCGCGCCCGGCGCCCGCGAGGTCGATCTGTCCGGCGAAGACGTCGACGTGCTGATCGAGCTCAATGTGGGCGAGGGCACCGCGATGGTGCGCACCACCGACCTCTCGTACGCCTACGTCGAAGAGAACTCGGCGTACAGCTCATGAGTAGCAGTGTGGTGCACACCCTTTCGGCGCTGGACAAGGCGCACGTGCTCGCCGACGCGCTGCCGTGGCTGCAGAAGTTCCGCGACAAGATCGTCGTCGTGAAGTACGGCGGCAACGCCATGATCGACGACGAACTCAAGTCGGCCTTCGCCGCCGACATGGCGTTCCTGCGCACCGTCGGCGTCCACCCCGTGGTCGTGCACGGCGGTGGCCCGCAGATCAACGCCATGCTCAAAAGGCTCGGCATGGAAGGCGAATTCCGCGGCGGCTTCCGCGTCACCACCCCCGAGGTGATGGACGTGGTGCGGATGGTGCTGTTCGGTCAGGTCGGCCGTGAGCTCGTCGGGCTGATCAACGCGCACGGCCCGTACGCGGTCGGCATCTCCGGCGAGGACGCGCACCTGTTCACCGCCACCCGGCGCACCGTGGCGGTCGAGGGCGTCGCCACCGACATCGGCCTGGTCGGCGACGTCACCGAGGTCAACCCCGGCGCCGTGCTCGACCTGATCGACGCGGGCCGCATCCCGGTGGTCTCCACCATCGCCCCCGACGCCGACGGCGTGGTGCACAACATCAATGCCGACACCGCCGCCGCCGCACTCGCCGAGGGCATCGGCGCGGAGAAACTCGTCGTGCTCACCGACGTCGAGGGCCTCTACACCGACTGGCCGGACCGCTCCTCGCTGACCAGCCGGATCGACGCCGACGCGTTGGCGAAGTTGCTGCCGCGCCTGGATGCGGGCATGGTGCCGAAGATGGAAGCGTGCCTGCGCGCCGTACTCGGCGGGGTCCCCAGTGCCCACGTGATCGACGGGCGGGTGCCGCATTCGGTACTACTGGAACTGTTCACCGGAGAAGGAATCGGAACCATGGTGACCCCCGCCGGGTCGCCGGATGGAACGCAATCATGAGCGAAACAGAGATGCTGCAGCAGCGGTGGTCGGCCGCGATGATGGACAACTACGGCACCCCGAAGGTCGCGCTGGTGCGCGGCGCCGGTGCGGTGCTCTACGACGCCGACGGCAAGCGCTACATCGACTTCCTCGGTGGCATCGCGGTCAACAGCCTCGGCCACGCCCACCCCGCCATCCTGGCAGCGGTCACCCAGCAGCTCGGCACGCTCGGCCACGTGTCGAACCTGTACGCCAGCGAGCCCGTGATCGAGCTGGCCGAGAAGCTCCTGGCCCATTTCGGTGACGGTGAGGGCAAGGCGTTCTTCTGCAACTCCGGCACCGAGGCCAACGAGGCCGCGTTCAAGATCGCGCGGCTCACCGGGCGGTCCAAGATCGTCGCCGCCGAGGAGGCATTCCACGGTCGCACCATGGGCGCGCTGGCACTGACCGGCCAGGCCGCCAAGCGGACGCCGTTCGAGCCGATGCCGCCCGGTGTCGTGCACGTGCCCTACGGTGACGCCGCCGCACTCGAAGCGGTGGTCGATTCCGACACCGCCGCGGTATTCCTCGAACCGATGATGGGGGAGAGCGGTGTGGTTGTCCCGCCGCACGACTACCTGGCTCGGGCGCGCGAGATCACCTCGCGGGCCGGGGCATTGCTGATCCTCGACGAGGTACAGACCGGAATCGGGCGCACCGGAACGTTTTTCGCGCACCAGGCGGCGGGCATCGTGCCCGACGCGATCACCCTGGCCAAGGGCCTCGGCGGTGGTCTGCCGATCGGCGCCGTGCTGGCGCAGGGCCGGGCCGCCGAACTGCTCACACCCGGCCTGCACGGCACCACCTTCGGCGGTAATCCCGTCTGTGCCGCGGCGGCATTGGCGGTCCTGCGGACCATCGACTCCGAGGACCTGCTGACTCACGTGGAGTGGATCGGGAAGCGGCTCAGCGACGGGATCGCCCTGCTCGAGCACCCCGAAATCGACCACGTGCGTGGCGCGGGCCTGCTCATCGGCATCGTGCTGAAAAACGACATCTCCGCGTATGTCGACGAACGGGCGCGCGAGGCCGGCTACCTGCTGAACCCCGCCAAGCCCAACGTGCTCCGGTTGGCGCCACCCCTGGTGCTCACCGAAACCCAGGCCGACAATTTCGTCGCCGACCTGCCCGAGATCCTCGACAAGGCCGCCGCCGATGCTAAGGGAGCGACCGAATGACCCTGCGTCATTTCTTGCGCGACGACGATGTGACCCAGGCCGAGCAGGCCGAAATCCTCGCCATCGCCGCCGAATTGAAGAAGGACCCCTTCGCGTACCGGCCGCTGGACGGCCCGCGCGGGGTCGGAGTGATCTTCGAGAAGAACTCCACCCGCACCCGCTTCTCGTTCGAGCTCGGCATCGCTCAGCTCGGCGGCCACGCCGTGGTCGTCGACGGCCGCGACACCCAGCTGGGTCGTGAGGAAACCCTCGGCGACACCGGCAGCGTGCTCTCACGTTACGTCGACGCCATCGTGTGGCGGACCTTCGAACAGTCGCGCCTCGACGAGATGGCGGTCACCGCAACGGTTCCCGTGGTGAACGCGCTGTCCAACGAGTTCCACCCCTGCCAGGTGCTCGCCGATCTGCAGACCATCAGCGAGCGCAAGGGTTCGCTCGCCGGGCGCAACCTCACCTACTTCGGTGACGGCGCCAACAATATGGCGCACTCGCTGCTGCTCGGTGGTGTGACCGCCGGAATGAACGTGACCGTGGCCGCGCCCGCGGGCTTCGAGCCGCTGCCGTGGATCCTGGACGCCGCTGCCGAGCGGGCCGCGGAAACCGGTGCGACAGTGTCGGTCACGGGTGACCCGGTGGTCGGCGCGACCGGCGCCGACGTGCTCGTCACCGACACCTGGACCTCCATGGGCCAGGAGAACGACGGTCTCGACCGCGTCGGCCCGTTCCGCCCGTTCCAGCTCAACACCGAGCTGCTCGCCCACGCCGACCCGGCAGCGATTGTGCTGCACTGTCTTCCGGCCCACCGTGGCGAGGAGATCACCGACGAGGTGCTCGACGGCGGGCACAGCGTGGTCTGGGACGAAGCCGAGAACCGCCTGCACGCGCAGAAGGCGCTGCTGGTGTGGCTGCTCGCGAAAGCCGCCGCGTGAGACCGCGAACCGGGGCCGGCGTGGAGGCCGGGCGATCATGAGTGCACCCGAGAAGGGGTCGCCCGCGATCGCCCGCACCCGCGCCGGCCGCCAGTCGCGCATCATCGAACTGCTGACCTCCCACTCGGTCCGCAGCCAGACCGAACTCGCCGCCTTGCTGTCGGCCGAGGGCATCGAAACCACCCAGGCCACCCTGTCGCGTGACCTCGACGAACTCGGCGCGGTGAAGCTGCGGGCAGCCGACGGCGGCGCGGGCGTCTACATCGTCCCCGAGGACGGCAGCCCCGTCCGCGGTGTCACCGGTGGCACCGGCCGCCTGTCCAAACTCCTCGGTGACCTGCTCGTTTCCACCGACGCCAGCGGCAATCTCGCCGTCCTGCGCACCCCACCCGGCGCCGCCCACTTCCTGGCCAGCGCCCTCGACCGCGCGGCCCTGCCCTACATCGTCGGCACCATCGCCGGCGACGACACCATCGCCGTCATCGCCCGCGAACCCCTCACCGGCGCCGAACTGGCCGCGAAAATCGAAGACCTGGCCTGAGCCGACCACGGTTGGGTTGCCGTGGTCGTTGCTCAACCATGCAGGCTTAAGTGCCGCGCTGGGTGCGCAGGCCGGTGAGGCCACGACGGTGAGGAATGAGGCGGAGTCGGCGGCGGCAGGCGGCGTCGCCCTCACCCTTCCGCAGCATCCGCTCGCCCTGATGCCCGTGCTCGACTCGCACCGATATGCCACAGCACGGCGTAGATCGCCCAGGCGCAAGCAGTCGCCTGGGCGGCACCGACGATCGTGTGGCGGACCAGGTCGTAGGTACTGACTCGAGTGACCGGATCATCGACAGCGAGCCCCGCGCCGATCGTGGCCGCCGCGAGGAGAACGGCGATGACGGCCCACCGCCGCCGCATCGAAGCGGCGGCGGTGCGGCGGGTGCGGCGCACCAAGAGATAGGCGAGAGCCGCCGTTCCGGCGAGAGAACAGACGTAACCGAGGACGTTGTAGGTCTTGTGTGGCTCGATGACCGTCGTCCGCAACATATCCCAGTGCTGGACAGCGAAACCTGTTGTCTGAGTGAAGGAATCCCAGAGTGCGTGTGTCGCGGCGCCCACGAGAACGGCAATGACGGTCAGCACCGCGCGGCGCCACGCCGGTCCGGAATCGGCCGGGACGGATAGCGATAAGGGCAGCAGCGCAGCGGCAGGGCCTTGGGAGAAGCGGAATGCCGACAGCATCACGAGACCGATCAGCAGGTCCCACGACAAGATCCCGATGACCGAGTGGGTCGCGGAGCCGGACAGCGGCACCGGCAGGTAGTAGACGACATCCGGGGCGACAGACCCGGCGACGAGGGCGGCAAGGGGAAGGTGCCGGGCAAAGGGCAGCACTGCGATCGGGTGGGCGAACGTGATCGGCACGCAGCCACCGTAATCGGTTGCGGTGCTGCGCTACTCAGCCCTCGAGCGCGGTGGCTGCTGGTCGTTGGGTCGCGATGGCGCAGATTCGGCCGGTCGAGCCGTCAGTTCTGTGACAGGCGCTGCCAGGTCCAGTCGACCTGGATGTCGAGTGGTGCGTCGGGGGTGACCAGCTGGGGTTCGGTGTTGAGGCCGTTGGGTGGGCCGGACTGGGCCTCTACGGACAGTGATTGCTCCGGCAGGGTCCAGATGACGACGTCGTGGACCGGGCTGGTGATGGTGAGTTCGAGGAACCCGGGCCAGGTGAGGCGGGCGAGGACGCCGTTGGGCATGCCGAAGCAGTCGTCCCACGGTGGCGGTGTCGGCGCGATCTTGCGGCCGGTGGGCAGGTAGTCGTCGCCGCGTTCGCGCTGCCATGCCGGGTCGAAATCGAGCCGCACCGGCCCGGTGGCGGGCGGGACCTCGCGCAGGAACCACGGATGCCAGCCGCCCTGGGCGGGGAAGGAGTCGTGGTCGGTGGCGATGCGCATGGCCAGGGTGAGGCCGGTGTCGGTGAGGGTGAACGTCTGGGTGACGGTGCCCGCGAACGGCCACGGCGCACCGAGGCGGTGACGGATCGTTGCCGCGTTCGGCGAAGCCGCGACCACGTCCCACACTCCGTCGCGCGCGGTGCCGTGGATGCTGTGCGGGGGATTGTTGATCGGCAACTGATACGTCCGGTCGCCGACGGTCAGTTCGCCGTTGCCGAGCCGACCGGCCCACGGCGCCATGACGAAACACCCGGTTCCCGGGTCCTGCCGGAGCAATTCGGTGCCGTCGACGGTGAGGCTGTGAATCGCCCCGCCGTCGCCCGGGGCGATCGTGAGACCCGCGGAGCCTGCGTCGAGCCGCACATCGTCGGTCATGATTCGCACACCAGCCGCGCGGCAACTCTCAGTTGAACGGGTACTGCCCGCCGCCCGCGCCGCCACCCTGGTTGTTCGGCGTGGCGATGTCGATGATGTTCTGGACCAGTTCGACGACGGCCCTGCCGACATCGAGAACACCGTTGCCGAGGGTCGAGAATTCCTGCGCGATGTAATGGAGCATTGTTCGTCCTCCCATGTGGCGAGCCGAATAGTGCGCTCCCAGCGTGCCACACGCGAGGTGTCAGGAGTTGAGGAAGTTCAGGATCAGCAGCGTCAGCGGAGCGGTGATCTCGAATCCTGTTTGCAAGACATACAGCCCGAGACCAGCGATGGCGTTGTAATTGTCGGAGAGGAACTGCAGGACTTCGTCCATGGTGTGCTCCTTGGATTCGAGGTCGGTGGTCAGGCGAAGAATCCCTGGAGCAGGGGAGTGCCGAGATCTATGACGGTCTTCGCGACCGTCAGGCCGAGGTTTCCGAGTCCGATGACGACCGTGCCGATCAGGTCGTAGTTGGCCTCGGCGAAATCACGTAGCGACTGCATGATGGCTCCTTCGGTCCCGACCCATGGCTATCGACTGTTTGCTGTGACCAGCGTCTCACAGCCGAGAGTACTCGCCAAGGGGTGTGGCAGTGTCTTCGCAGGTAATCGGCTATTTCGGCGTTGCGGGCACGAGGCTGTACCCCCCAGTTATGAATGAGATTGCATCATCATGCATAATCATTTGTAGCAACGGCGTGAGCCGAACCGGCGGCCGGAGCATCCATACTGCTCAGGGCAGCCCGTACGTACCAGACTTCGAGGAGCACAACAGACATGTCCGATCGCGTCGTACTCGCCTACTCCGGTGGGCTTGACACCTCCGTCGCCATCAGCTGGATCGCGAAGGAGACCGGTTCCGAGGTGGTGGCCGTGGCCATCGACCTGGGCCAGGGCGGCGAGGACATGAGCGCGATCCGACAGCGCGCACTGGACTGCGGCGCCGTGGAGGCCATCGTGGTCGACGCGCGCGACGAGTTCGCCGACGAGTACTGCCTGCCCACCATCCAGGCCAACGCCATGTACATGGGCCAGTACCCGCTCGTCTCGGCCATCAGCCGTCCGCTGATCGTCAAGCACCTGGTCGAGGCCGCCAAGTTCCACAACGCCACCACCGTCTCGCACGGCTGCACCGGCAAGGGCAACGACCAGGTCCGCTTCGAGGTCGGCATCGGCGCGCTCGCGCCCGACCTCGAGGTGATCGCCCCGGTCCGCGACTACGCCTGGACCCGCGAGAAGGCCATCGCCTTCGCCGAGCAGAACAGCCTGCCGATCAACGTCACCAAGAAGTCGCCGTTCTCCATCGACCAGAACGTGTGGGGCCGTGCGGTCGAGACCGGGTTCCTCGAGGACCTGTGGAACGCGCCGACCAAGGACGTCTACGACTACACCGCCGACCCGACGGTGAACTTCGAGGCGCCCGACGAGGTCATCATCACCTTCGAGAAGGGTGTGCCGGTCGCGATCGACGGCCGCCCGGTCTCCGTGCTGCAGGCCATCGAGGAGATGAACCAGCGCGCGGGTCGTCAGGGTGTCGGCCGTCTCGACATGGTCGAGGACCGGCTCGTCGGCATCAAGAGCCGCGAGATCTACGAAGCACCGGGCGCCATCGCGCTGATCACCGCGCACCAGGCCCTCGAAGCCGTCACCGTCGAGCGTGAACTGGCCCGCTACAAGCGCCAGGTCGAGCAGCGCTGGGGCGAGCTGGCCTACGACGGCCTGTGGTTCTCCCCGCTCAAGCGCGCGCTCGACGCCTTCGTTCAGGACACCCAGCAGACCGTCACCGGTGAGATCCGGATGGTGCTGCACGGTGGGTCCGCGGTCGTCAACGGCCGTCGTTCCGAGCAGTCGCTCTACGACTTCAACCTGGCCACCTACGACGAGGGTGACACCTTCGACCAGTCGCTGGCCAAGGGCTTCGTCCAGATCCACGGCCTCTCCTCGAAGGTCGCCGCCCGCCGCGACCTGAACCAGAAGTAAAACGCGGAGAATCACCCTCGTAGTCTCGATACCGGCCGGTCCCCACGGATCGGCCGGTGTCGTCATCATCCATGCCCGCCACCCCAACCGGAGGAGACATCGACTATGACCCACAGTGGAACCAACGAAGGTGCGCTCTGGGGTGGGCGATTCGCTTCCGGTCCGGCCGAGGCGATGGCGGCGTTGAGCAAGTCGACGCATTTCGACTGGGTGCTCGCGCCCTATGACATTCGCGCGTCCAAGGCGCATGCTCGCGTGCTGCACAAGGCCGGGCTGCTCGCCGACGATGATCTGCCCGCCATGCTGGCCGGTCTGGACGCGCTCGCCGCCGACGTCGCCTCTGGTGCCTACGGCCCTGCCGATTCCGACGAGGATGTGCACGGTGCGCTCGAGCGCGGCCTGATCGAGCGGGTCGGCACCGAGCTCGGTGGTCGGCTGCGGGCCGGTCGATCGCGCAACGACCAGGTGGCGACCCTGTTCCGGATGTGGCTGCGCGACGGTGTGCGTCGCGTCGCCGCCGGTGCGCTCGATGTGGTCGACGCCCTGGTCGCCCAGGCCGCCGCGTACCCCGACGCCGTGATGCCGGGCAAGACCCACCTGCAGGCCGCGCAGCCGGTACTCCTCTCGCACCACCTGCTCGCCCACGCGCATCCGCTGCTGCGCGATCTGGAACGCCTGCGCGACTTCGACAAGCGCGCCGCCGTCTCGCCGTACGGTTCGGGCGCGCTGGCCGGTTCCTCGCTGGGTCTGGACCCCGAGCAGATCGCCGCGGAGCTGAATTTCACTGCCTCCGCGGCGAATTCGATCGATGCCACCTCTTCGCGCGATTTCGCCGCCGAGGCGGCGTTCGTGCTGGCCATGATCGGTGTCGACCTGAGCCGGATGGCCGAAGAGGTCATCATCTGGAGCACACCGGAATTCGGCTACGTGACCCTGGCCGACGCCTGGTCCACCGGTTCCTCGATCATGCCGCAGAAGAAGAACCCCGACGTCTCGGAGCTCACCCGCGGCAAGGCGGGCCGCTTGATCGGTAACCTCACCGGCCTGCTCGCCACGCTGAAAGCCCAACCGCTGGCCTACAACCGGGATCTCCAGGAAGACAAAGAGCCCGTCTTCGACTCGGTCGCCCAGCTCGAACTGCTGCTGCCCGCCATCGCGGGTCTGGTCGCCACCCTGACCTTCCACACCGACCGCATGGCCGAACTCGCGCCCGCCGGTTTCACTCTCGCCACCGACATCGCGGAATGGATGGTGCGCCAAGGTGTTCCGTTCCGAGTCGCCCACGAGGCGGCCGGTGCCTGCGTGCGGGTCGCCGAGGCGCGCGGTGTCGGGCTCGACGAGCTGACCGACGAGGAGTTCGCCGCCGTCGACCCCGCGCTCACGGCCGGTGTGCGCGAGGTGCTCACGGTCCAGGGGTCGATCGCCTCGCGCAATGCGCGCGGTGGCACCGCCGGTGTGCGCGTGGCCGAGCAACTCGACGAGGTTCGCAAGACCGCCGACGACGCCCGCGCCTGGCTGCGCTGACCGCCCCGTAGCACCCGAGGGGGAGAGGCACCACTACCTCGGGTTGATGCGGACACGCGTGCGCTGCGACCAGCCTTGTCCCCGAATGGTTTCCGCCTCGGAGGACACGATGAGTCAACGCCTCGCACTGCCCGTACTCGCTCTGCTGACCGCGACTACCGCCTTCGGGGCGGGATTGGCGTGGATGACGCATATGCATCACCGCGCGTTGCAATACCTCGACCCCACCCGGATGACCGCGTTCGACGACGGTTATGAACTGCTCTCCGATTTCACGGTGATCCCGGTCGGGGTGCTCGGTGTGGTCCTGTCGGCCGTGCTGTTGTGGCTGCGTCCCCGTGGCGTGCCGATCTGGCTGATCCTGACCACGCTCGGACTGCAACTGTCGATCTTCATCACCCGCATCTGGCTGTGGGGTGCCTGGGCGGAGGAGGTCAGGGCCTCGGGCGCGGTGCGGGTCGCGGGCGGCGCGCTGCACCCGGCGTACGAGCGCTACCTGGACACCAACGGCATCCGCATCGCGATCATCGCCTGCTACGCGCTGCTCGCCCTGGCCATGACGATACTGGCGGCGCGTGCGGCAACCGGTCCGCGTTCGGAATCACCTGTCGCAGTCCGCGATTCCGCGCCGTCGCCGGGCTAGTCTGCGGCCATGACCCTGCTCTTCCTGGTATTGGCCATCGCCACCGAGGTGACCGCGACCGTGTCGCTGAAACTGTCCGAAGGCTTCACGAAGCTGGTTCCATCGATCGTCGTAGTAGTCGGCTACGGTGCGGCGTTCTTCTTCCTGTCCCAGGCATTGAAGCGGGGTATGACGATCGGCGTCGCGTACGGCATCTGGTCGGCCGTGGGCGTGGCCGCCATTGCGACGATCGGTGTGCTGTTCCTCGGTGAGCGGCTCACCCTCGTCCAGGTCGGCGGGATCGGGCTGGTGATTCTCGGGGTCCTGGCGCTGGAACTCGGTGGGGCACACTGACATCGGGGCCTAGAGCTCCGCGTGCACGCGAAATCCCGCCTCCATCGCCTCGCGCAACGCACGTGGTGGTGACCGGCAGGTGGTGACTTCACCCACGACCTGCTTGCCAAGTGGTTGCCGGTGTGACAGCTTGGCAGTGAGCCCGGACAGGGCTCCCGGACGAGGGTAGCCGTACCCGGAGTGCGACAAGACGGCCACAGGAGGCTCGTCATGTCATGGATTCTGCTCGTCATCTCCGGTGTGCTGGAAGCGGTGTGGGCCACCGCGCTCGGCCGGACCGAAGGGTTCACCCGACTCGTTCCGACCGTCGTGTTCGGCGTAGCCCTGGCAGCCAGCATGACCGGACTCGCGCTGGCCATGCGCGATCTCCCCATCGGCACCGCGTATGCGGTCTGGGTGGGCATCGGTGCCGTCCTGACCGTCGTCTATGCCATGGTCACCGGCGCGGAAGCTTTCTCGGTGGTGAAGGCCGTGTTCCTGGTGATGATCGTTGCCGGTGTGGTCGGGCTGAAAATGGCGCACTGAACTCGGTGGGGTGCACGGGGTTCTAGAGCTCGGCGTGTACGCGGAAACCCGAGTCACGCAGTGCGTCCAGGACGTCGTCGCGGTGCGCGGAGCCGCGGGTTTCCACGGTGAGCGACACCTCGACCTCGTCGACGGCCAACCACGGCCCCGTCCGCGAGTGCACGACGTCCACGACGCTCGCGCCCGCGCGCCCGACCACGGCGAGCAATGCGGACAGGGCGCCCGGTCGGTCATCGATCGTGACATGCATGGCCAGGTAGCGGCCCGCGGCGCTGAGACCGTGGCCGATCACGCGAGTGAGCAACAGCGGGTCGATATTTCCGCCCGACAAGATGGTCACCACCGGGCCCGGCAGATCCGCGAGAGCGGAGGTGAGCAAGGCGGCGACGCCCGCCGCACCCGCGGGTTCGACGACGAGTTTGGCCCGTTCGAGGCAGAGCAACAGTGCTCTCGACAGAGCGTCCTCGTCGACGGTGATGATCTCGGACACCAGCTCGGCGACGTGGGCGAAAGGCACCGCGCCGGGTAGCCCGACCGCGATACCGTCGGCCATTGTCGACATCCGCGGCACCCGGACCGGCCTGCCCGCCACCAGCGAATCCGGCCACGCCGCTGCCTCGGCCGCCTGCACACCGATCACCCGGACATTGGGCGCCAGCGCGTGCAATGCCACCGCGACACCCGCGAGCAGCCCGCCACCACCGGTCGGCACGACAACCGTGCCCACCTCGGGAACCTGCTCGAGGATTTCCAGCGCGACCGTCGCCTGACCGGCGACGATATCGGGATGGTCGAAGGGATGGATCAGGGTCGCGCCGGTCCGATCGGCGAATTCCTGTGCGGCGACCAAGGATTCGTCGATCGTGTCACCCACCAGATGCACGTCGGCGCCGTAGGCGCGGGTAGCGACCAGCTTCGGTAGCGATGCCCCGACCGGCATGAACACCGTCGAAGCGATCCCGAGTTCGCTCGCCGCCCACGCCACTCCTTGCGCATGATTGCCCGCGCTGGCCGCCACCACACCCCGCGCCCGATCCGCCGCGGGCAGATTCGCGATCCGGTTATAGGCCCCGCGCGGCTTGAACGACCCGGTCCGCTGCAAGTTCTCGCATTTGAGCAGCACCTGCGTGCCCGCCCGGTCCGACAACACCCGCGACCCCACGATCGGCGTCCGTCGGATCACCGGCGCCAGCAGCCGCGCAGCTTCCTCGATCCGCTCCAGTCCCACGGTCTCCATCGGCCACATAGTGCCAGGTTCGGCATCGCGCGTCGGGTATCCAGGTGTTGCGTCCATATTGTGCAGCGATCGACCGCCCCAGCCAGTGGCTCAGGGGAGTTGCGTCGACTTCGCGATGTTGTGGGCGATGGTGCCGAGGCGGGTGAGGCGGGCGTCGCCGAGCGGGGTGAGTTTGCCGCCGAGGCGATTGGTGACGAAGGCGAGCGAGAGGCCGGTTTCAGGATCGGCGAAGGCGCCGGAGCCGCCGAGCCCGAAATGGCCGAAGGCGGAGATCGGGTCGGCCTTGGAGGGTTTCATCGGGACGCCGTGGAAGCCCATGGCCCAGGGGATGCGGAAGGCCAGGACGTAGTCGGGGGTGAAGACCTGGCGGGTGGCGAACCGGGGGATCGAGTCGGGAGAGAGGATGCGGGTGCCGTCGAGTTCACCGCCGTTGGCCAGGGCGGCGTACACGCGGGCGAGCGCGCGGGCAGAGAAGACGCCGTTCACGCCGGGCATTACCGAATCGTGAACGCGCTCATCGACGATGAGGTCGGCGAAACCGCGCGGGGTGGTCTCCGCGGCGGCGGCGAAGCGGGTCCGGGTGAGCAGATCGGAGCCGGTATCCCAATCCATGCCCGCGGCGCGCAGCCGCGGGAAGGTGGTGGCGATGCGGTGGCGCTGATCGTGCGGCACCCGAAACCAGAGTTCTTCGGCGTCGAGAGGTTCGGCGAGTTCGGTGCGCACCACATCGACGAACTCGCGGCCGGTGACCCGCGCGACGATCTCGGCGGCCAAGTGCCCGTAACTGATTCCGTGATAGCCGCTGGTGATTCGATGTCGCGGGTCGGGAGTGGCGGCGGCCAGAGCTGCGGTGACGGCATCGTCATCGAGGAAACTCTCGACCGGGCCGGGCAGCAGACCGCGCAGCCGGTGCAGGCCCGCGCGGTGGGTGAGTACATCGCGCACGGTGATACCGGCCTTGCCCGCCGCGGCGAACTCCGGCCAGTACTCGGCGACGGGGCTGTCGTAGTCGAGCTGTCCACGGTCGGCCAGTTGGTGAATCACCGTGGAGGCCACGCCTTTTCCGGTGGAGAAACCCAAGGCCACCGAATCGGCCGTCCACGGCACACCCGGACTCGCGTAGCCCGCCCACACGTCCACCACCGGCTCGCCGTGCAGATACACGCACAGCGCGCCACCACCGTGCGAGGGCTTGCGGAACAGCTGGTCGAAGACGGTGACCAAGCGGACGAAACGGCGATCCACCGACTGCGCTGTCGAAACTCCCATTCTCCGAGCATGCCATCACGCACTAGGGACCGGTCGGTACGGTGATCGTTTCCCAACTGTCACATCGAACAGTCCGCGCGCAATACACGGTCCATAGCATGTTCGCATGCCCCCGAGACGACGATCGGCGCTGCTCGCAAGGCTTGTGGTCGATGAGCCAGGCCGACCGCAGGTGATTCTCGGCGAACTGCGCCGGGTGATCCTCGACGGTGCCGTACCGCCGTGCACCGTGATCCCGCTGCGTGAAGTCGCCGAACTGTTCGGGGTGAGTCACATCCCGGTCCGCGAGGCCCTCAAGACGCTGATCGGGGAGGGGCTGGTCACCCACCGCCCGCAGCGCGGCTACCAGGTGGCCCAGCTCACCGCCCGTGAACTGCGCGAAATGTACATCGTGCGTGACACTTTGGAGACGGCGTCGCTCGCCGCGGCCGCGATGCACGCCGATGAGCCCGAACGCGCGCACCTGCTCGCGGTGAACGAGCTACTCGAACGCGCCATCCTCGACGACGATCCCGAGGCATACCAGCGACAGTCGCGCAGCTTCCATGTGGCGCTCACGCGGCCGTCGCGGATGTTCCGGCTGCTGCACATGCTCGAAGCCGCGTGGAATGTCACCGAGCCGGTGCAGTCGATGGTCCACATCGACCGGCTCGACCGCGAGCGCCTGCACATCGACCACATCGCCATGCTCGACGCGTTCCTCGCACGCGATATCGACCGCCTGCTCGTGGTCGCCGAGGAACACCACCGCAGGCTGGAAACGGTGGTCGCCACCCTGCCGACCGATACCGGACTGCTCGCGCCGGAAGATATATCTTCGGTGCAATAGGCGTGAAATTCCCGAGAAACCGCAGGGCAACCGCTGATACTTACCGTCAGTTCAGCAGATGTACCTTTTCGGACGGGAACGATCATGACCGACACCATTACGTCCTCGGCGGTTCCCGCCGGTGAACCACCCACCTATGATCCACGGCTGACGAACGAGGACCTGGCACCGCTGCGCAAGCAGAGCTGGGGCACCTACAATATCTTCGCGTTCTGGATGTCGGACGTGCACAGCGTCGGCGGATATGTCACGGCGGGAAGCCTTTTCGCGCTCGGTCTGGCGAGTTGGCAGGTGCTCGCCGCGCTGCTCATCGGCATTACCATCGTGTACTTCTTCTGCAATCTGGTGGCAAAACCGAGTCAGATGACCGGTGTGCCCTATCCGGTGATCTGCCGCAGTGCGTTCGGCGTGCTCGGGGCGAATATTCCCGCGATCATCCGCGGGTTGATCGCGGTGGCCTGGTACGGAATTCAGACGTTCCTCGCGTCAGCGGCGCTGGATGTCGTTCTGGTGAAACTGTTTCCGGGATTGGCGCCTTACGCCGTCACCGCTGACTACGGGTTCCTCGGACTGTCGGCGCTCGGTTGGGGCAGCTTCCTGCTGCTGTGGGTGCTGCAAGCTTGCGTGTTCTGGCGCGGCATGGAATCGATCCGCAAGTTCATCGACTTCTGCGGCCCCGCTGTGTATGTCGTCATGTTCCTGCTCTGCGGTTACCTCATCGCGAAGGCCGGCTGGAGTGCCATCGACCTGAACCTCGGCGATGTGAAATACACCGGCTGGGCGTCGGTGCCGGTCATGCTCGGCGCGATCGCGCTCGTCGTGTCGTATTTCTCGGGGCCGATGCTCAACTTCGGCGACTTCTCCCGATACGGCAAGAGTTTCGCCGCGGTGAGACGCGGAAACCTCCTCGGGCTCCCGGTGAATTTTCTGGTCTTCTCGGTGCTGGTCGTGGTCACCGCCTCGCTGACATTGCCGGTGTACGGCGAGCTGATCACCGATCCGGTCGCCACCGTCGCCAAGATCGACTCCACTTTCGCGATCGTGCTCGGTGCGCTCACCTTCACCATCGCCACCATCGGTATCAATATCGTCGCCAATTTCATCTCACCGGCTTTCGATTTCTCGAATGTGAGTCCGCAGCGGATCAGCTGGCGGGCGGGCGGCATGATCGCGGCGGTCGGCTCGGTGCTGATCACGCCCTGGAATCTGTACAACAATCCCGACGTGATCCATTACACCCTCGAGGTGCTCGGCGCCTTCATCGGTCCGCTGTTCGGGGTGCTGATCTGTGATTACTACCTGGTGCGCAAGCAGAAGGTGGTCGTCGACGATCTGTTCACGATGTCGGAGCAGGGGACCTACTACTACACGAAGGGCTACCACCCGGCCGCGGTCATCGCGACCGCCGTCGCCGCCGTGGTCGCGGTGTTCCCGGTGCTGGCCAACAGCCTGCCCGGCATGCACACCGCCGCCCAGTACAGCTGGTTCATCGGCTGCGGCATCGGCTTCGCTGTCTACTATCTGCTGACCGGTGCCGAGCGCACGGCCGCTGCCGAGGAGGTCGGTGTCTGATGCGCATCCGGGTCGTCAACCCGAACACCACGCGGGCGATGACCGACACGATCGAGCAGTGTGCGCTGGCCGTCGCGGGCCGGGGCACACTGCTCGACGCGGTCACCTCCGAGATCGGGCCCGCCTCGATCGAGAGCCACTACGACGAGGCGATGAGCGTGCCCGGCCTGCTCGCCGCGATCCGGCAGGGCGAGGCCGACGGCGTGGACGGGTATGTCATCGCCTGCTTCGGTGATCCGGGATTGGACGCGGCACGGGAACTGGCGGCGGGGCCGGTGATCGGGATCGCCGAGGCGGCCATGCACACCGCGAGTCATCTCGGTCGCGGATTCAGTGTCGTCACGACGCTCGGACGCACCATCGGGCGCGCGGCGGATCTGGCGGAACGCTATGGGATGCAACGGTTCTGCCGGGGGATCCACGCGTGTGAGATACCGGTACTCGCGCTCGAGACCGACCCGGACGCGCGCAAGATCGTCACCGAGGCGTGCCGGGCGGCCGTCGCGCAGGACGAGTCCGACGCTGTGGTGCTCGGGTGCGCGGGAATGGCGGATCTGTGCGCGCACATTCGGGCCGAGATCGGGGTGCCGGTGATCGACGGTGTCGCGGCGGCGACGTTGACCGTGCAGTCGCTGCTGACGATGGGGCTGCGCAAGTCGGGTAGGGGAGAGTTCGCGACACCGCCGCCGAAGACCTATACGGGTCTGCTGGAACCCTTCGGCTCGTGAATGCTGGTCAGACGCCGGCGGTCTGGGCGCTCAGCGCGTTCAGCACCGCCTCGAGATCGTCGACGTCGACGACCAGGCGGGTGAAGTCGGGACCGTCCAGGTCGATCCGCACCGCGCTGCCGCCGAAAGTGGTGTCCCAGAACTCTTTGCGGCCCTTGCCGCGGTAGACGCCCGCCGCGATCACGCCGGGGATGAAGGTGCCGGGAGCGCGGACCCACGGGGGCCGCAGGTCCACTTCCGCGGTGGCGATCTCGGTGATCGCGGCGCGGTCGATCACGACCTGCTGGCGCAGGGCGAGTAGGCGGTGCCCACCGAGCACATTGACCGTCACCGTGTCGTCGTTGATCTCGACCTCGACCATCACATACCTCACTCGCCGTCGTGCGGACCGTTCGAAGTCCAGCTTCGCCGGGTGGCCTGTTCGCGGACTGTGGTGAGCCTGTGATTTCGCCAAGGAACAACAAACATCGACAGATATAGATATGCGCATCTATCCAATGGATGGCCATGGGAAAGCCCAAATGAAAAGAGATCGCAAAGGACGGTCCCGGTCAGAGCCGGTGGGCCTGTTCGGCGATCTCGAGCACCTGGGCCAGCCACGGTGTGAACTTGCCGGGGTTCTCCGCCATATCGGCACGCACGGCCTGCGGAGGGAGCCACGCCCAGTGGGCGATCTCCGCCGGGTCCGGCCGCGGGGGCAGATCGCCGACGACACCGATCAGGACGTGGTCGTATTCGTGTTCGATGCGCCCGGTCGTCTCGTCGCCGGCACGGTAGGTGAACACACCGACCTCGGTGAGCTCGGCCGCCATCCCGAACTCCTCGCGCAACCGGATCGCGGCGGCCTCGGTAACCGCCTGACCGGGCGCCGGATGCCCACAGCAGGTGTTGGCCCACTGCCGCGGGAACCTGGTTTTCACCGCGGCGCGCTGCTGGAGCAGAACCTGCCCGTGCCGGTCGAACAGCAGCACGGAGAAGGCGCGGTGGAGCGTGCCCGGTGGCCGATGAGCATCGGCCACCGAGCACGCTCCGATCGCTACACCTGATTCGTCGACCAACTCGACAGGCATGGCTTCACGGTCGGTCGACGGGTCGGCGAGCTGTTCGGTCACCTGGCCACCTTATCGGCGACGATCATCAGGTACTGGAAGCTCCCCTCGCGGTAGGCGGTGAGAAAGGGCTGCTCGACGCCGGTGGCGAGCTCGGAATGGGTGCGCAACTCCCAGTACGGGATGGTGTCGGGGGTGAGGTCGACGACCGTGGTGGGGACAAGGCCGCTGTCGGACATGGCACGGAAGTACTCGCTGCGCGGGTGGATCATGCAGCCGTAGTGTGCGTCGATCCAGCTGACCGACGCCGACCGGCCGCCGGTGACATCGTTGGAGCAGCCGGTGATGCACACGTACCGGCCGCCCGGTTCGAGTACGCGGGCGAATTCGTCGAAGAGATCGAAAAGGTCGACGTACATGGTGGTTTCGTTGGTCCAGATGGCGCGGGCCGACTCGTCGGCGAAGCCGGTGTCGAGCATATTGCGGAAGTGGAACCCGACCCGCTCGGTCACCCCGCGAGTTTTGGCCTGATCGTTGGCGAAGCCGACCTGGTACTCGGAGATGCTCACGCCGTCGACGTGGCAGCCGAACCGGTCGGCGGCCATGAAGCTGGTGCCGCCGCGCCCGGATCCTCCGTCGATCAGGCGGTCGTCGGGGGTGATGCCGCCGAGGTTGTCGAGCAGGTAGTCGGCCTGGGCGGTCTCGAGGCGGTGCAGTTCGCGCACGATCCGTTCCTGGCGGGTCTGTTCAGGGCCCTCGATCACCGACCAGTCGGGTTCGCCGATGCCGTAGTGGTGGTGGTAGAGGCCGTCGACTTTGCCCAGTTCGGTGTTGACCCGGTCGTCGTTGGGATTGTTGTTCCAGTACGCCGCGACCGAACGCTGGTAGGTGGTGCGCAGGACCGTGCGGTCTGGGGTGTTGACGATGGTCATCTGTCGTCCTCTCCTGGTGCGGTGTCGTGGTAGCGGCGGCTGCCCGCGTGCCAGGCGCGGTTGCCACCCATCCAGGCCCATAGGCCGGCCAGGAAGCGGCGCAGCTGGGGTGAGCCCGAGGCGGCGATCGGGGCCGCCTCCCGTTCGAAGCGGTGCATCAATTCGTCATGGATCTGGGCTGTTCGCTGTACGGCCTCGGCCCGGCTGCAGCCCTCCTCGGCGGCCAGGACCGTCGGCAGGTTGAATTCCCTGCCACCCGAAAGGTCCTCGCGCGCCATCGAATACAGGTCGTTCACCATCTGTGCGGCCAGTGCGGCGGTGGTGACCACCCGTCGGACCGCGGGGTCGGCGTAGTCGGCGGCGCTGAGTTCGTAGCCGCCGACCGCGTCGATGGGTGCCATGCACGGCAGGAAACTGTGTGGCTGCCGATTGGTCAGGTACTCCCAGACCGGTGGCATCCGGTTCGCCGTGCGCCAGCCCGCCTCGGCTCCGAGTGCGATGAACCATCCCGCGATCTCGGTGCGTAGCCGGGCGAGCTGAGCCGGGCTGGCGTACCCCGCCAGGTGTGCGAACGAGGTGCGGAACGCGCGCAGGATCGGGTCGGCCTGCATGGCCTGTTCGAGCCTGGGTGCGTAGCGGGCGGGTAGATGGGCTGGATCCATCGCGGCGGCTGCCAATTCGAGCCGTGGCCCGAGTTCGGCGGCTGCGCTGGACGGGGTGCCGTCGGGTGCGGTGTCGCCAGGGGCGTCCTCCTCGCAGTAGTAGTCGTCGACCGACCATTCCGCCACCGCGCAGCGCGCGGCGCCGAGCAGCAGGTCGGGATCGTCGCAATCGGGATGGGCGAGCATGATCAGCCGTCCGAAATCGGCCTTGCCGAGCTCGTCGAGGCGCCCTTCGTAGAGGCCGATCTCGGCAGCCCAGGCGAGCAGACCCGCGTTGACGGCCTCGGCCAATGCCGGGTCGTCACGTTCGGGAGGTGGGCAGTAGAGCGTCGGAATAGCCTGTGGGCCAGCCGAACTCGCCGATCCGGCAGGGGAGGGCTGTGTCGGGAACAATCGCAGGCCGGAAGTACCGAGCCCGGTCGGGCCGAGTAAACGACGTGGCGTGATGGTGCCGGCCCGGTTCGGCGTGTGGGTGGCCGCTTCGGGTGCCGAGAGTGAAGCCCGTTGTGTGAGAGGTGATTTCGGGACGCTGGGTCGGGGTATCGACAGCAGCGACGAAGGTCGCTGCGGGAGTGGCGCGGCGCCGGCGAACAGGTCGGCCGGGGCGGTGGCGCCGTGTAACAGGGCCGCCACCGCGACCGCCAGATCGCCGGCTGCGATCGGGGCACCGGCCCTGGTGAGGATGGACACGGTCCGCGCCGATCAGTCGGCTCGGCGCGCGACGAGCACGTCGTCCAGTACGCCGAGCGCGTCGGGAACGAGGACCGCGGCGGAGTAGTAGCAGCTCACCAGGTACGACATGATCGACTGGTCGTCGATCTGCTTGAACCGGACGTTGAGGCTCGGCTCGTATTCGTCGGGAATGCCCGTCTGATGCAGGCCGACGACACCCTGATCCTTCTCACCGATACGCATCGCCATGATCGATGTGGTCTGGGTGTTGCTGACCGGAATCTTGCCGCACGGCAGCAAGGGCACCCCGCGCCAGGCGGGCACCCGGTGGCCCTGGTACTCCACGGGATCGGGATACAGGCCGCGGCGCGTACATTCGCGACCGAACGCGGCGATCGCTTTCGGGTGTGCGAGAAGGAATTTGGTGCCGCGCCGCATGCTGAGCAGCTCGTCCATGTCGTCGGGGGTCGGCGCTCCGGATTCGGTGGTGATGCGCTGTTTGAGATCGCAGTTGTGCAGCAGACCGAACTCGGGGTTGTTCACCAGGTCGTATTCGCGTCGTTCGTAGAGTGCTTCGACGGTGAGTCGCAGCTGCTGGTCGACCTGGTTCATCGGATCGTTGAACAGGTCGGCGACGCGGGTGTGGATCCGCAGCACGCTCTGGGCCAGGCTCAGTTCGTATTCGCGGGGGCTGGCGTCGTAGTCGACGAAGGTGCCCTCGAGCAGGGGTTCGCCGGAGTGGCCGGAGGAGATCTCGATATCGGCTTCGCCCTTGGAGTTCTTGATACGGCTCGACCGCTGGGCCGCTTCGGTACGGATCTGATCCAGCTCCGGATTGAGCTCGACGAACTGCTCGAATTGTTGTCTCGGCAGGCAGAGAATGGTGGTTTTGGTCACCGTCTTCACCGTGTCCGGCCAGATCGCCGAGGGATCGGTGAGCATTTCCTCGCCGTAGTAGTCGCCGCCGGAAAGCATGCCGAGTTTGGTCGACTCGCCGTATTCACCGGAGCCGATCCGGGCGAGTTTCCCGTGCACGACCAGGATCACCTGATCCATCGGGTTGCCGAATTCGGCGACGACTGTTCCCGGATCGAGGTCGTACTGCACGAAGTTCTCCGCGAGCGGCCGCAGGAGCTCGTCGTCGTCGATATCGCGCAGCGGCGGGAGCTCGCGCAATTCCTGGGGAATCACCCTGGCCCGGGATCCGTCGACGACGAATTCGACTTCCCCGTTGCCGACGGTATGGGTGAGCCTGCGGTTGACCCGGTAGATACCGCCCGCGACCTGCACCCATGGCAGTGCGCGTGACAACCAGCGCGAGCTGATGCCCTGCATCTGCGGTTCGGACTTGGTGGTATGTGTCAGCTTTTGCGCGGCGGTGGTACTCAGGCTCTTGCGCACGGAATTGTCTGTGGGCAACGGCATTTCGATGGTCATGGCATTTGTCCTCACCTCGGGACGGAAATCGGCACGGCCGATCGGCCTGTGCGGCGCGACAGTGCGCGACAGGCTTGGGGGGTGGGTAACAGTGCGAAGCGAATGGTCCTGCGCGAAATAGATGGTCCAGCGCGGAGAAGGTCTTGCATGTGAAACGGTGTTGCACGAAACCTGATGTGTGTCAGTACGTTCCGGACGTCAACGATGTTAGGTGGTCGATGTGGCCGCGCGGAGGGAATTCGGAAAAACATGGTGATGACCGGGAGATCCGTTGTGCGGGAGGCGATTGCGGACACGGGGATGTCCGGGGATGGCCCACCGATCGGCATCGCGACCGGACAGCGGTCGTTATCGTCGAATGATGCTCATGGGCTGTTCGCTTCTTCCCGGCGCGATGTGACCCGAATCGCCGCAACATGCGGCCTGTCACAGGCGACACATAATGGAGGTCCGGTGTGGTTAGCTCATATGAGCACATCGGGGTGTGTGAGGTGTGTCACTTTAAGCAGGTAGGACCAGGTGGGAACGGTGGATATCAGTCCAAAAGGTGTGGTCGGTTCGGTGCAGCGGTTGCTGGCTACCGCGCAGAACGGGCTGGAGGTGATCCGCTTCGGCGGGTTGTCACACGATGTCGAGTCCTCGCCCTTCGAGGTCGTCGAGCGCAGGCGCATGTATCGGCTGCGGCACTACTTCCCCGACGATACGACGCCCGGCCGTCCGGTGGCGCTGCTCGTGCCGCCGTTGATGGTGAACGCCGACATCTGGGACGTCAACGCGGCAGGCGGCGCGGTCGGCATCCTGCACGCCAGCGGAATCGACTGCTGGGTCATCGATTTCGGCTCGCCCGCCACCGAGGAGGGCGGCTGGGAACGCGACCTGGCCGACCACGTGCTGGCGGTGAACTCCGCCATCGACACCGTCTGTGAGGCCACCGGCGCGCAGCTGCACTTGATGGGGTACTCCCAGGGCGGCATGTTCGCCTATCAGACCACCGCCTACCGCTACGGCAAGGGCGTTGCCTCCATCGTCACCTTCGGCAGCCCCGTCGACATCGTCGCCGGTATGCCGTTCGGGCTGCCCTACGGCGTCGTCTCCGAGGTCGCCGACTTCCTGGCCGACCATGTGATGCACCGGCTGCCGATCACCGAATCGATGGTGCGTATCGGCTTCCAGATGCTCGACCCGGTGAAGACCGCCAAGTCGCGAATCGACTTCCTGCTGCAACTGCACGACCGGGAAGCGTTGCTGCCCAAGGAACGTCAGCGGCGCTTCCTCAACAGCGATGGCTGGGTGGGGTATTCGGGCCCGGCGGTGGCGGATCTGCTCAAGCAGTTCGTCGCTCACAACCGGATGATGCTCGGCGGCTTCGTGATTCGCGACCATCCGGTGTCGCTCGCCGAGCTGAAGTGCCCGATCCTGGCGTTCGTCGGCGAGGTCGACGATATCGGTCAGCCCGCCGCGGTGCGTGGCATCGTGCGCGCCGCGCCCAATGCCGAGGTGTACGAAGCCAGTTTGGTGGCAGGCCATTTCGGGCTCGTCGCCGGTTCGACCGCCACCAACCACACCTGGCCGATGGTGTGCGACTGGATCGCGTGGATGGACGGCAACGGCACCCTGCCCGAGCAGATCGTGCCCATGCAGGAACACGTCGCGAGCAACGCGCCGCGCACCGCCGCCACCCGGATGGTGCACACCGCCGCCGGTCTGGCCGAGGCGGGCGCGGGCGTCGGCAAGGCACTGGAAGGTATCGCGGGCAACACGATTCGCGGCTCGCTCGAAATGGCGGGGGAGGCCGCGCGGGCGCTGCCCCGGCTGACCCGGCTCGGGATGATCCAGCCGCACACCCGCATCTCGCTCGGCAAGTTGCTCACCGAGCACGCGGGCCGTGCGCCGCAGAAGGACCTGGTGCTCTTCGACGACCGGGTGCACACCAACGCCGCCGTCGAGGAGCGCGTCGACAATGTGGTGCGCGGCCTGATCTCCGTCGGTATCCGGCCCGCCATGCGCGTGGGCATCATGATGGAGACGCGTCCGAGCGCGCTGGCCTCGGTCGCCGCGCTCTCGCGCATCGGTGCCGTCGCGGTGCTGCTCGCACCGGGCGCCGAACTCGACCGGGCCATCGAGCTGACCGGCGTGCAGACGCTGATCACCGACCCGGAGAACCTGCGCACCGCCGCCGCGACCGCCGCCAGGGTGCTCGTGCTCGGCGGTGGCGACAGTCGTGGGCGCGCGGGGGGCCCCCCCGACCCGGGGATAGAGCGCGAGCACGACGCCCCCGCGACGGGCGGGGGGCGCGCCCGGGGCCCGGCGCACCCCCCGCGGGGGCGGGGACAGA
>NZ_JBHXNJ010000019.1:0-19291 GCF_042719655.1 Nocardia sp. NPDC058518 | reverse complement strand
GACAACACCCCCCCTCCAAACCGCCCCACCCCCGCGCCCCCCCCCCCCAGTGTTCCGGCGCGCCGCGGTCCACACACTCATGCGGCCCGCCCCCCCCCCCGCGACCGGGTGATCGACCTCGAGCAGATCGACCCGGCGACGGTCAGGGTGCCCGCCTGGTACCGGCCGAACCCCGGTCTGGCGCGTGAACTCGCGTTCGTGCTCGTGCTCGGCTCCGGCGACCGCCTCGAGGCGAAGTACATCACCAACCATCGCTGGGCGCTGTCGGCGTTCGGCACCGCGAGCGCGGCCGACCTCGACCGGCGCGACACCGTGTACTGCCTTGCGCCACTGCATCATTCGTCGGGGCTGCTGGTGAGTCTCGGTGGGGCGATCGCCGGTGGCAGCCGGATCGCGCTGGCCAGGCCGATGGACATGGACCCGGGCCGCTTCGCCGAAGAGGTGCACCGCTACGGCGTCACCGTCGTCACCTACACCTGGACCATGCTGCGCGATCTGCTCGACGCCCAGGTCTTTCCCGCCGGCCACAACCATCCGATCCGGCTGTTCATCGGCTCCGGTATGCCCGCTGGGCTCTGGCGGCGCACGGTCGAACAGTTCGAGCCGGCCAGGGTGCTCGAGTTCTACGCCTCGATCGACGGTGATGTGGTGCTGGCGAATGTCCCCGGCGCCAAGATCGGGTCGAAGGGCAGGCCCGTGCCCGGCACCGCTCGGGTGGAACTGGTCGCCTACGACCCGGTCAGCGAGCAGATCCTCGTCGGTGACGACGGATTCGCGCGCCGCTGCGCCGACAACGAACCCGGCCTGCTGCTGGGCAAGGCCGTGGACGGCGGCGACATCTCCGACGGCGGGCTGCGCGGGGTGTTCCAGGCCGGTGACGCCTGGTGGCCGACGGAGAACCTGTTCCGGCGCGACAGCGACGGTGACTACTGGCTGGTCGACCGCCGCGACACGGTGATCCACACCGCGCGTGGGTCGGTGTTCACCCAGCCGATCGTGGACGTGCTCAACGACATCACGCCGGTCGACATGGAGGTCGCGTTCGGGCTGAAGACCCCGTCGGGCACGATCGCGGCGGCAGCGCTGAGCGTGCGCCACGGTTTCCGGATCGAACCGGGCGATGTCACCGAGGCGATGCGCGGGCTGGAGCGCAGCCAGCGTCCCGACCTGGTCTACGTCGTCGACGAGATCCCACGCAGTTCCAGCTTCCGTCCCTCGGCGTCGGCGGTCATGGCCGCCGGTCTGCCGCAGCCGGGACCGAACACCTGGTTCTACAACTGGGACACCGACGCCTACGAAGTACTCACCGCGTCCGATGTGGAGCGGTTGCTGGGCTGAAAACGGTCCCCGCCGACCATCTCTCGGTCGGCGGGGAAGCCGAATACTCCGTAGCATCGCGTGGGCTAGTTGTTTCACCGATGTTCCAGAGGATCTTTTTCGTGAGCACCAGCCTGATCTATCGCAGCGGAACCGTGTACGAAGTACTGATGCGGGGGTTGTACGGCCGTCACTACGACGGGCGTTTTCAGCCGATTGCCGCCCTGATACCACCGGGGGCCAGCGTCGTCGACGTCTGTTGCGGCCCGGCGACCCTGTTCACCAAACATTTGCAGGAAAAATCCGTCGACTATCGCGGGCTCGATCTCAACGAGGGATTCGTGGCCGAACTGACCCGAGCGGGTGGACACGGCGAGGTGTGGAACGTACACGCCGATGATCCGCTGCCGCCCGCCGACTACCTGATCATGCAGGCCAGCCTCTACCACTTCCTGCCGGACCCGGAAGCTGTCATCGATCGCATGATCGCGGCGGCCCGCGTCCAGGTGATCATCGCTGAGCCTGTCCGCAACCTCGCGACAAGTGACAATCGGGTGCTCGCCACCATCGGCCGACGGTTCACCAACGCGGGTGACGGCGCCCAGGAAGCCCGGTTCACCGAGCCGAGCCTGGATGCCTTCTTCCGGCGGTACGGGGCGCGCGTGTCCTACCGGGCGTTGATCGCGGGCGGGCGGGAAAAGCTCTACGTCCTCGACGTCTGAGTCAGACGGTGAACGCGGTGACCGCCTCGACGACCCGAGCGACCTGCTCGTCGCTCAGGTCGGGCCACAGCGGGAGCCGAACGACTGTGCCGGAGAACTCGGCACTGCGCACGCACGGATTCGGGGTCCGGCCGAGTTTGAATCCGGCCGGGCTCGAATCCAGCGGAACATAGTGGAACGGCGCGGAGATCCCGAGCGAGCCGAGGTGGCTGATCAGGTCGTCACGGCGGGCCTCGGTCGGGGTGCGCAGGTAGTACAGGTGCGCGGTGTGCTCGCGGTCGTCGGGGACGGTCATCAGGCGGATATCGTTGCGCGCGGCCCAGTCCGGCAGCGCGCTCGCGTAGCCGTCCCACACCCGATGGCGACCGGCCTGGATGACATCGAACTCCGCGAGCTGCGCGTCGAGCACCGCCGCGTTGAGTTCACTCGGCAGGTAGCTGGAACCGATGTCCTGCCAGGAATACTTGTCGACCGCGCCGCGCAGGAAACGAGCCCGGTCGGTGCCCTTCTCCCGGATGATCTCGGCGCGCGCCATCAGGATCTCGTCGGTGAGCAGCAGGGCGCCGCCCTCACCGCAGTGCACGTTCTTGGTGTCGTGGAAGCTCAGCGTGCCGAGCGTGCCGATGGTGCCGAGGGACTGGCCACGCCAGCGACCGCCGAGGCCGTGCGCGTTGTCCTCGATGATCGCGAAGCCGTGCGCGTCGGCGAGCGCGAGGAGCTCGGCCATGTCCGCGGCGACACCGCCGTAGTGGATGACGACAACGGCTTTGGTGCGCGGCGTGAGCGCGGCGGCGACCGAGGCCGGATCGAGATTGCCGGTGGCGAGGTCGATATCGGCGAAGACGCAAGTCACGCCACGCAACGCCATCGACGTCGCGGTCGAGGTGAAAGCGAAGCTGGGCACGATCACTTCGTCGTCGGGGCCCAATTCGAGCAGTAGGCCCGCCATTTCGAGCGCGGAGGTGCACGAGGTGGTCAGCAGTGCGTGCGGGGCCTCGGTGATGGCCTTGATCTTCGCTGTGGCCGACGCGGTGAACGCGCCGTCGCCGTGACTGTGATCAGAGTTCAGCACCGCCTCGAGGTTGGCCAGTTCCTGGCGCGCCCGAAACGGTCGGCTGAAGATGATGCGGTCACTGCTCAACCCGGTCGGTCTCTCTCTTCGCGGTGGTCGCTTCCCGATGGCCGGGACGCGGAGTCGGTGAGTCTACGGTGAGGTACAGCGGTTTACCCACCAGGACGTGCAGTGCGACGCCGAGGTATTCGGCGATCAGCCCGAGCGAGAACAACGTCGCACCCGAACACAGCAGCAGCACGACGATGATCGATGCCCACCCTTCGGGCGCACCGTCCCCGGTGAGATGCTGGCCGATGATCACCGCGGCGAATACGAGCCCGCCGAGCGCGAGGGTCACGCCGAGCATGCTCACCAGCCGCAGCCCGCGAGTGCCGCTGCACAACACCATCTTCCAGAACAGCGAGAACAGTCGGCGGTAGTTGTACCCGGACTCGTCGCGACCCTCGGCCCGCAGCTCGACCGGCACCTGCGCGACCGAGCCGACCACCCAGGTGAGTGCGACGTCGAGGTAGACGCCGTTGGACGCGACCCCGGCGAGTTGGCGGCCGATATCGCCGCGGATGAGCCGGTAGCTCTCGAAACGACTCGAGTCGGGGAAGGCGAACAGCGTCGCCAACACGATCTTCGCGCCGCGCGAGGTGATGTTGCGCAGGAAACCGTGCGGGCGGGTGTTCACCGGCTTCGAGTACACGAGGTCGGCCCGCTCGGTGAGCGCCGCGTCGAGGAACTTGCCGATGAACGCCGGATCATGCTGACCGTCTTCGTCCATGGTGATGATCCAGTCGCCGCCCGCGGCCGACATGCCCGCGATGGTCGCCGCGTCCTGGCCGAAGTTGCGGCTCAACCAGACGGTGCGCACCTCCTCGAAGATGTGTTCCAGTTCCTGGAGCACAACATCGGAGTGATCGGGGCCGTGATCGTGGACCAGGACGATCTCGTCAACGACGAACGTGACGCCACCCGGCGTTTCGGTGGGTCGGCTCAGCTTGTGCAGTTCGCCGACCAGGCCGCTGATGGTCTCCTCGCCGCGGTAGATCGGCACCACGACCGAAACCCGATGTGGGCGAGGGCCGCCGGACGCGTCGGCATGACCGTTCGGCGTCGGAGGAACGGGACGGTAGGTCGGCGAGGTGGGAATCGGCATCAGCTGGATCGACTTTCGAAGACGGTGCGTGCCGGTACTCCCTGCGTGACAGCAGAGTCCGAGCCGGTGAACTCTAACACGGTACAGCCTGGCCTTCTCGGAGCTGCGCCGAGGGAATCTGCCTGACCCACTGCACCATGAACGGCCGGTCGATGTAGGGTCTGGGACTCGTGACCGACAGTGCTGTACTCGATGCGCGTAGAGACCCTGATTCGCGACGCGATGTCGTGCGATGGGGGCTCGTCACCACTATCGGGGTGATCCTCGGGTACGTCGCTGTGCTTTTGGCCAACGCACGTCATTTCTTCACCGACGACACCGAGTCGCAGTACACCTCGCTGTGGGTGACGCTGGGCCGCGAGATGCGCGAGGGCCGGTTCCCCGCGATGGTTCCCGAGCAGTGGATGTCGGGCAACAACACGATGGACGATGCCGGGCTGTTCAACCCGCCGCAGCTGCTGATCGACCTGATCGCGCCGTCGGTGGACAATATCGCGCTCTACGCGACCGTGGTGAAGTTGATCTTCTCGATCATCGCGGGTCTGGGTGTGTACCGGATCTGCCTGGCCTACGGTGGTCGGCTGTCGTGGGCGGCGGTCGCGGGCGTCGCGTTCCCGCTGTCGGGCTTCTTCCTGTTCTTCGACACCGCGAGCTGGATGACCGCGCTCACCGGCACCGCGTGGATGGTGCACGCGTGGGCGTCGTCGGTGCGCTACGCGCGGGGAACCGGCGGGCCGATCCCGGTTTTCATCTTCTTGTATCTGACGATTTCGGTGCAGTACATCTTCCCTGCGGTCGAAGCGGTGTTGATGCTGTTCGCCGTCGCCGTCGGCGAGATCATCTACCAGCGCGCATGGCGGCCGGTGCTGCGGTTGGCGCTGGTGTCGCTGTGTGCCGGGCTCGCCGGTCTGCTGACCTACCTGCCGAGCATGCTCTCGGCCAAGGTGACCTGGCGCGGGACCGCGCAGATCATCAACGACCAGTTCCTCACCGTGCCGTGGTCGGAGTCGCTGAACGCGAGCCTGCCGAGCACCTTGCCCGCGTTCACCTCGTGGTGGGGCTACATCCAGCCGATGCCGGTCACCTATATCGCCTGGTTCCTGGTGCCCGCGCTCGCCTTCATCGATTGGCGCAGGGCGAAGGACTGCTGGCGTGAACTCAGCGCGGTCGGGATCTTCGCGATCATGATGCTGATGTGGACGGCCGGTCCCGGCACGGTCGGGCCGCTGCGGTGGCCGGTGCGGGTGCTGCCGATGCTCGCGATCGGTCTGCTCGTGCTGGTCTGCGTGTTGCTCGGTCGTTACGGCACCACCAAGGACCTGAAGAATCGCGGTATCGCCGCCGGTGTGCTGATCCTGCTGCTGTGGGTCCGGTCGTTCTCGGCCGCGCCCGATGACTGGTACTGGCACCTGCTGTCGGCGGTCGCGATCGGCGCGCTCGGCGCCGGGCTGATCTGGCTGGACAAGACCCGTGGTGTCGCCGCCGCGTGCCTGCTCGCCATCACCGCGATGTTCCCGATCGTGTACCTGCAGGTTCGTGACGCGCAGCCGACGCCGATGTCGTGGAACCTGCCCGCCTCGCGGTCCGAGGCCGCGGCGAAGTTCCCCGATTTCACCGGCAACACCATCCAGCTCGGTGACCGTGGGCTGCTCCAGCCCAAGGACAAGAGCGTGGACGGGGCCTACGGGTCGCTCGTCTTCGGCAACTCCGCCAAGGGCCTGGGCCTGAACTACGTGAACGGCTACACGCCGACCGGGCACTTCTACTTCGGCGAACTGCTGTGCATGCGCTGGGACAGCAGCGTGTGCCCCGACGCCTACCGGCGGATGTTCGCGCCGGAGGCCACCACAGGGCGGCCGTTGGCCGATCTGATGAACCTGGACCGGGTCGTCGTGCAGAAGGCGCTGTTCCCCGACGTGGTCAACCAGGAACCGCCCGCCGGGTGGAAGTGGGTCGACTACCCGGGCCACGAGAACTACATCGGTGTGCTCGAGCGGGTCGACGGACCGATCTCGAGCAAGAACGGCCGGATCACCGATGCCGCAGGCGTCACCGCGACGTCGCTGTCGGAGAGCTACTCGAGCACCCGGGCACAGGTCAGTTCGGCCAACGGTGGCCGGATCGTGCTCTCGCGCCTGGCGTGGCCCGGCTACCGGGCGTCGCTGAACGGCGAACCGATCCCGGTGACGCAGATCGCCAAGTCGATCCTGGCGGTGGACATCCCGGCGGGCACCGACAAGGCCGAACTCGATGTCACCTGGCGTCCGCCGGGCTGGAAGATCGGCATCGCGGCCGTGCTCACCGGGCTGGCCGGACTCGGTGTCGCGCAGTGGTTCTACGTGCGTGGACGTCGTCGCGGTGCCGAGAGCGAGGCCACCGAACCGGCCGCCGACACCCCCGAACGTGAAATGGTGAACGTGTCGTCATGACAGCCGACTCACCGCATGTCGCCGACGCGCCGACCGGCCTGCTGCTGCGGGTCGTGCGGCGCCAGGAACTGGCGTTCGCGCTGATCGGCGGCTTCAACACCGTCCTCGGCATCGTGCTCACCGTGGCCTGGATGGCCGTTCTCGGCGATTCCGTGCCGCCCGCGGTCGCGGTGGCGCTGGCCTACAGCATCGGCCTGGTCAGCGCGTTCGTTCTGCACCGGACGCTGGTGTTCCGGGTGCGTGGGCATGTGCTGCGCGACTTCCTCGGGTTCGTGGTGGTGAACTCGGGCGGACTCGTGCTGAACATGGCGTTGCTCTCGCTCGCGGTGTCGGTGTTCGGGTTGCCGCGGATGCCCTCGGCGGTGGTCGTTCTCGGCCTGGTCGCGGTCGGCAGCTACTTCGGTCACCGCCACATCTCGTTCCGCCGTGGCACGGATTCTCCGGCGTCGGCGACGGCGGGGTAGGTTGTCGGTTATGGCGCAAGAATCCACGATCGACGCGACTCTGCTCGGCCTGCTCGCCTGCCCCCAGGACAAGGGCCCGCTGCAGTTGGTGCGCACCGAAGCCGATGCGAGCGTGCTCTACAACCCCCGCCTGCGCCGCGCCTACCCGATCGACAACGGCATCCCGGTGCTGCTGATCGACGAGGCCCGCGACGTCACCGACGCCGAACACGAATTCTTCGTCGCCGAATCCTGACCGGCGCACCCGGTAGCTTCCCCACTCCTCCGAAATCGGAGTTAGGCTCACCTTAGTCAGCTTGCCGAGGTGCCGACCCGATCAGGAAAAGAGTGTGTCCGATGGCCGATGACGTCGCACTGAGCGGCATTCCCCTGACCATGCTGTGGACCCTCCACAACCGCGGTTCGGAGGTGAAGCGCGCCGACGCGATCCTGACCGACCCGGACTGCGAACGCCTCTACGACACCATCGATTTCGACTACGCGCGGACCTTCGGGAAGCCCGATGGTACCCACGCCGTCCGCTCGGCCCGGTTCGACGACGCGCTGCGGCCGTGGCTGGCCGCACATCCCGGCGGGACCGTGGTGGAACTGGCGGCCGGCCTCGAGACCCAGTTCCAGCGATGCGACGACGGCGCGGTGCGCTGGCTGTGCGTCGATGTGCCGGAGGCGATCGAGATCCGCACCCGGTTCCTGCCGCCGGTCTCGCGGTGCGAGTATCTGCCGATCAGCGCGCTGGATCTGTCCTGGCTCGACCACGTCGACGCCGAGCGCGGTGTCTTCGTCACGGCCCAGGGGCTTTTGATGTACTTCGAGCCCGACGACGTGCGCCGCCTGGTGACCGCGATTCTCGAACGATTCGCCGGCGTCGAGCTGATGTTCGACACCATCCCGCCGTGGTTTTCCCGCAAGACCGTGCGCGGCTTCCGCAAGACACCGGACTACACGGCGCCGCCGATGCCGTGGGGGATCGAGCGCAGCAAGATCGCGGCGTTGCTGCGCTCGTGGAGTCCGGCGGTCGGCGAGGTGACGGTGAGCTCCTACGGGCCCTCGCACGGTCCGCTGGCCGCGACCCTGCCGATGTTCGGTGCGCTGCCGGTCCTGCGCGACGTGCCACCGGCTGTCGTGCGGGTGAGTTCGCGCTGAATCACCAACTGCCGGTAGTGATATCGCCCGTCAGGTAGCGCTGGACGACCGGGCCGACGGCATCGACCACGGCATCGATCGGCATGGAGGCCAGCGGTTCCAGCGCGATGATCTTGCGTGCGGTCAACACCCCCATCATCTGGGACGCGGCGAGCGAGACCCTGGCCCGTCCGTCGTCATCCGGGGTCGCGATGCGCACGCGGACCCGTTCCAGCACCACTTGGAGCAGGAACGAGCGCGCGAGATTCTGATCGCCGCCCGCGAAAATACTGCGCACCATGGCCACGATGCCGGGTCCGGCGGGGGAGTCCCACACCGTGACCACCGCGCGCACGATGGTCTGCCCGAGCTCGTCGACCGGAGCGGCGTCGACCGCGCGCAACGTCGTGTCCGGGTCGACCGGGAAGTCCACCACGGCGGCGAACAGTTGCTGCTTGTTGCCGAAATAGTGGTGCACCAGCGCCGGGTCGACATCGGCATCGGCCGCGATCGCGCGGATCGAAGTCTTGTCGAACCCGGCGCCCGCGAACCGCACTCGCGCCGCGTCGAGAATCGCCAGCTTGGTGTCGGCATTGCCCGGCCTGCGCCCGGTGCGCCCGGATCTCGCTGTGCCGGAACCGGATTCGCCGTCACTCATGGTGTCCTCTCGTCGTGGCCGGGCCTTGTTCGCTACGGGGTGCGTCGACGCAGAGTAGCCGCGGCGAGGCCGAGCGCCACCACCGCGAACCCGGCGACCACGGCGATATCGCGCCACATCGCGCCCGTCGGCTCCGCATGGACCGACACCTGCTGTAGCGCGTCCACCGCGTAACTCAACGGCATCACATTGCTGATCGCCTCCAGCCAGCCGGGTAGCCGGTCGCGCGGAACCAGCAGCCCGCACAGGAAGATCTGCGGTGCGACGATCACCGGCATGAACTGCACGGCCTGGAACTCGGTGCGCGCGAAGGCGCTCGCCAGCAGGCCGAGCCCGACGCCGCACACCGCGTCGACCATCGCGATCAGCAGGACCCAGCCGGGACTGCCCGCGGCGGTCAACCCGAGCAGCCAGAACGCGACCACGCTGGCGACCGCGGCCTGGGCGGCGGCGGCGAGGGAGAACGCGCTGCCGTACCCGGCGAGCAGGTCGAGCTTGCTCAGCGGAGTGGTGAGCAGCCGTTCGAGGGTTCCGGATGTGCGTTCGCGCTGCATCGCGATCGCGGTGATCAGGAACATCACGATGAACGGCAGGATCCCGAGCATCGTGATGCCGACCCGGTCGAACATCGTCAGCGGGGCGTGTGGGGCGCGCGGTGCGTCCTGGTAGATGAAGTACAGCAGGGTCATCAGCAGGGCGGGAACCACCAGGATCATCGCCACGGTGCGGTGATCGTTGCGCAGTTGCCGCAGGATCCGGCCGGTGGTGGCGGTGTAGGGGCGCAGGGTGGTCATGGGTGCTCTCCCATCGTGATCAAGGTCAGGAAGGCGGCCTCGAGGTTCTGTTCGTCGGTACGCTCGCGCAGTTCGTCGGGGCTGAGCTGGGCGAGCAGTACGCCCTCGCGCATCAGCAGCAGCTTGTCGCAGTGTTCGGCTTCGTCCATCACATGACTCGAGACCAGCAAAGTCGTTCCCGCCGCGGCCAATTCGCGGAACTGCTTCCACAGCTCCACGCGCAACACCGGATCGAGTCCGACCGTCGGTTCGTCGAGCACCAACAGCTCGGGCTTGCCGACGAGCGCGCACGCCAGCGACGCTCTGGTCTTCTGCCCACCCGAGAGCTGATCGCCGAGCTGATCGGCGTGATCGGCCAAACCGACCGCGACGAGCGCGGATTCGGTGTCGTCCCGGTCGCGCCCGTAGAGCGCGGCGTAGTAGGCCACATTGTCGCGGACGCTGATGTCGGCGTAGATGCTCGGCGCCTGGGTGACGTAGCCGACCCGGCGGCGCAACCCGGCGCTACCCGCGGGCTCTCCGAGCACGGTGACGGTCCCCGACTCCACCAGCTGCGTTCCCACGATGCTGCGCAGCAGGGTGGTCTTCCCGCAACCCGACGGGCCGAGCAGGCCGGTGATCGAGCCGCGCGGGATGTCCATGGTCAGGCCGTGCAGGACGGACCGTTTTCCGCGCTTGACGGTCAGGTCCGCGACCTGGATGGCGGTCGGTGGCGGTGCGGTGTGCGACATGGTCGCCTCAATTCATCGAGTGTTGAATTCACTACGTGATGAATTTAGCGCGATGGTGTCGATGTGGCAAGGGTCAGTGGGCGTGTCCAGGGGGTGTCGCAGCCTGCTGACCTGGTTCGACGACGGTGAACTGGCCCATCATCCCGATATCCTCGTGCCACAGCAGGTGGCAGTGGTACATGTACGGCGTCGTCGGATCGGCAGGCCCGTCGAAGCGCAGGACCAGGGTGGCCGCCGTATTCGGCGGCAGGAAAATGGTGTCCTTGGCGCCGGCCAGCTCGGGTGGTGGCGGGGCCCCGTCGTAGTCGAGCACCCGGAACTGCACATCGTGGACGTGAAAGTTGTGCGGCATGCCGTCGATGTTGCGCACGACCCAGGTCTCGGTGGTGCCCCGGGTGACGGTCGTGTCGATGCGGCTCATGTCCATGCGCTCGCCGTTGATACCGGCCAGGGTCAGATCGAAGCGGCGTTGCACGACCGAGTCCGTGCCGTCGGGAATCGACGGCGGCACAAGGGTTTCCGGCAGCGCGGGGGAGGGTCGCAGGGTGGACGCGGCGCGCAGTTCGAGGACATCGAACCTGTCGTCACCGCCCGAGAACCGGTTCGACCAGAAGTCCAGGCCCGCCTCGAGCTTCTCGCTGCGGAGAACGGTGCGCTCACCGGGCCGCATTCGCACCACGATCTCGGCGCGCTCGCCGGGTGAGAGCTGGATGCGATCCAGGGTGGCGGGGCGTTCGAGCAGGCCGCCGTCGGAACCGAGCATCGCGAACGGTCGGGCATCGTCGAAGGCGAAGGTATAGATCCGCGCGGTCGAGGCATTGAGCAGGCGCAGCCGCACCAGTTCGTCGCCGACCTCCTGGTAGGGCGCGAGCGTGCCGTTGACCATGGTGCGATCGCCGAGGAATCCGATATCGCGGAAGATCGCGTGCGCGCCGTCGAGGCGGTTTCCGCGTAGTCGCATGTCCTGCACGATCACCGGGATGTCGTCGACACCGTAGGTGTTCGGCAGCGGCAGTTCGGCGCTCGGCGCGTCATCGATCAGGAACATCCCCGCCAGGCCGCGGCGCACGTGGTCCTCGGTCGCGCCGTGTGGGTGCGGGTGATACCAGAGGGTCGAAGCCGGTTGGGCCACCGTCCATTCCGGTGCCCATGACGCGCCGGGCTCGACCATCTGGTGCGGCCCGCCGTCCATGGCGGCGGGCAGATGCATGCCGTGCCAGTGCACCGTCGACGCTTCGGGTAATTGGTTGCG
This sequence comes from Nocardia sp. NPDC058518, assembly GCF_042719655.1. NCBI lineage: Bacteria > Bacillati > Actinomycetota > Actinomycetes > Mycobacteriales > Nocardiaceae > Nocardia > Nocardia sp. NPDC058518. Next base: position 7,583 of record NZ_JBHXNJ010000019.1, on the reverse strand, counting down.
CACCTGGACGCGCACCCGTTCGCCGCGGGCCGCGCGCAAGGTCGGACCGAGATGGCTGCCGTTGAAACCCCAGGTCTCGGTCTCGCGTCCGGGTTCGAACGCGGTTGTCCCGGTGCGCATATCGAGCGAGAACACCCGTGTTCCGGCGGAATCGACGGTCGAATCGGCCAATGGCGGAATGCGTAGCGGCTGGGTGAATTCCGTTGTGCCGACCGCGGATACGTCAGCATCGGTCCATGTCCACGCCACCCCGGCGCCGATCGCAGTGGGCAGGATGACGACAAGGGCGCACGCGCCGAGCAGGATTCGGCGCAGCCGACGTGGGGGAGAAGCCATGCATCGACGGTAGGGACGTAAGCCTCGTGCCACATCGGGGTGCGTCCCCGGTTCGACCCTGATTCCTTACCGACGTGTTCAGGGTTTTTCGCAGGTCAGGATGTGTGATGTGGATCACAATGATGGGTTGTCACGTTCCGACGGGCTGCTTTGTCCCATGAACATCCCACCGACAAGGAGCAGCGCAATGACCACCACCACGCACCGCATCGTCGTCCTCGGCGCCGGCTACACCGGCATGCTGGCCGCGATCCGCCTGGCCCGGCGCACCCGGAAATTGGATGTGGCGATCACCCTGGTCAACCCTTCGGCCCGCTTCACCGAGCGGCTGCGGATGCACCAGGTCGCCGCGGGCCAGGAACTCGCCCACCACGACATCCCGGAAATGCTCGACGGCACCGGTATCGAGTTCGTCCAGGGCTGGGTCACCGCCATCGACCCCACCGTCCAGCGCGTCCACGTCGACGGTGCGGGCGAGCTCGCCTACGACGAACTGATCTACGCCCTCGGCAGCACCGCCGAGACGACCCTCGTACCCGGCGTCGCCGAACACGCCTTCACCCTCGACAACCCCCGCCGCGCCCACGAATTCGCAGGCAAGCTGGCCACTCTCGCGACCGAAGGCGCCTCGGTTGCCGTCTGCGGCGGCGGCCTCACCGGCATCGAAGCCGCCACCGAGATCGCGGAAAGCCACCCTGGCCTGCGCGTCACCCTGATCAGCTCGGGCGAGCCGGGCGCGATGATGGGCGACAAGGCCCGCGCGCACCTGAACAAGGCGCTGGACCGGCTCGGCATCGTCCGGGAGATCGGCGTGCGTGTCGCGAAAGTGCAGCCCGACGCGGTCGAGCTCGCCGACGGCACGGTGATCGGCGCCGATCTCACCCTGTGGACCACCGGTGTCCGGGTCTCGCCGCTGGCCGCCGAGGCAGGTATCGACACCGACGCGCGCGGCCTCATCGTCGTCGACCCGACACTGAAGTCGGTGTCGCACCCCACGATTCACGCGATCGGTGACGCGGCCGCCGTTCGTCAGCCATGGGGGCAGGTACACGGCACCTGCCAGAGCGGCATGCCCACCGCCGCCTACACCGCCGACATGATCGCCGCCGAACTGCGCGGTAAGAAGGCGCGGCCGTTCCGTTTCGGCTACTTCCACCAGCCTGTCAGCCTCGGCCGCCGCGACGCGGTCATCCAGTTCACCAAGGCCGACGACACCCCGCGCCGTCTCTACCTCACCGGCTGGGCCGCGCGCACCTACAAGGAAATGGTCAGCAGCAGCCCGGTTCCGGCGTTCAAAGCCAGCAAGAAGATGACCATGAACGTGCAATTGTCCAAGGGCGGCAAGGTCACTCGCGCCATCGCGTGAGTGACCTGCCGCCGTCGCCGATCGGGCGCCGGTCAGCATCGGCGCCCGCTGATTCGCCACAGTGACGGAGCGTGCGAGATGGTAGGACCTATGTCCGATCAGGATCCGTTCCTCGAACACCGCCGCCTGCTGTTCGCGACCGCGTACCGCATGCTCGGTACGGTCACCGACGCCGAGGACGTCCTGCAGGACACCTGGCTCAAGTGGAACGACATCGACCACACCACGGTCACCCACCCCAAGGCCTATCTGGTCCGCACGGTCACCAATCTCTCGCTCAACCGGCTCACCTCCGCCCGCGCGACCCGCGAAAGCTATGTCGGCCCTTGGCTTCCCGAGCCGGTCCTGACATCGCCCGATATCGCCGAGGACACCGAATTGGCCGATACCGTCTCCACCGCCATGCTCGTCGTGCTGGAAACCCTCACCCCCGTCGAACGCGCCGTGTTCCTACTGCGCGAAGTGTTCGGCTACTCGCACGCCGAAATCGCCGAAGCCCTCGACCGTCCCGAGGCGAGCGTGCGCCAGGTCGCGCACCGCGCGAAGAACCACGTCCAATCCCGCCGCCCGCGATTCGATACCGACAAGGCCGCTCGCGCCCAGGTCACCGCACAATTCATGGCCGCCTGCGCGGGCGGAGACCTCAATGCCCTGATGGACCTGCTGGCCCCCGATGTCACGTGCTGGTCCGATGGTGGCGGCGTGGTCACCGCCGCGCGCCGCCCCCTGTACGGCCCCGACCACGTCGCTCGCTGGATTCTCGGCGTCCTCGCCAAACCGTCGTCCGCGGGCTTCGAACTCACCGCGGCCGATATCAACGGCGAGCTCGGCGCCCTGGCGTCCTTCGCCGGAAACCCCGGCGCCGCTTTCACTTTCGATCTCGTCGACGGACACATCCAGAACCTGCGATTCCAGGTCAACCCCGGCAAGCTGGCAGGTCTGTACCGCGGCACCGACCTGCTCGGCTGACAAATCCTCCGCCCTGCTCGGTTACGTATCAGCTACCCTTCCTTGACACCCCGACGGCCGGAGGACGACACCATGGCTCGACGACCGACCCTGCTCGCCACCATGGTGCTCGCGACCGGCTTCGGCATCCTGGGCTGCGCTGACACCAGCGATGATGCCGCGGCCACCGAGCAGGAGGACGCCGTCCGGATGTTCGTCGCCGCCGAGCAGGTCGACTGCCAGGGCGTCGCACCCATGCGGTGCATGCAGGTCCGCTATTCCCCTGATGAGCCGTGGCAATTGTTCTACGACGGCATCACCGGATTCACCTACGAACCCGGCTACACCTACGAGCTGCTGGTCCGGGTCGATCCGGTCCAGAATCCACCCGCCGACCACTCGTCGCTCCGCTACGACCTGATCCAGGTCGAGGCCAAAATCCCCGCCTGAAACACGAGGCAGGCCCAGCGCCTACGCCTGACCCGGCAGCCAAGGGCCATCCTGCTCGGACGACAATGATGGTTGTGTCCGCCCAGGAACTGGCCGTCGATCCGCCCACCGCCGCGCACCGGCTGCTCGGTGCCGTCCTGACGTCGGGCCCGGTGGCCCTGCGGATCGTGGAGGTCGAGGCCTACGGCAGCGATCCCGCCGGACCGTGGCCCGACCCCGCCGCGCACTCCTGGCCGGGGCCGACCGCCCGCAACGCGGTGATGTTCGGCCCCGCCGGGCGGCTCTACGTCTATCGCTCGTACGGGATTCACCTGTGTGTGAATGTGACCGGCGGCTACGACGGCGAGGCCGGTGCGGTGCTCGTGCGTGCGGCCGAAGTTGTCGCGGGCATCGATATCGCACGTGAACGCAGACCCGCCGCCCGTAAGGACGCCGATCTGGCGCGGGGACCCGGCAATGTCGGCAGCGCGCTCGGCATCAGTATGTCCGACTATGGAACCGAGCTGTTCGATCCATTCTCCGCGCTGCACCTGGAACTGAAACCACCTGTGCCGCAATCCGATATCGCCTCCGGTCCGCGGGTGGGCGTCAGCGTTGCCGCCGAGATTCCCTGGCGGTTCTGGCTACCGGCGTCGAACGCCGTCTCGGTCTACCGGCGTAGCTCACGGGCGTCCGAGCCGAGCGGCGATTCCGAAAGACTTCGCCCACAGCGATGAGTTTGTGGGCGACGGTCCGTCCTATCTGTTGAACGCGCTACCAACCCGGCGCGACCGACTCGAAGGACGAGACAATGACCACTGCGACCCCCTCCGCGAACTTCTCCGACGCCGCCACCTACCGCCCCGGCAAGATCCGCAACCGCGTTCTGTGGACCCTGCAGATCGTGCTCGGCCTCTTCTTCGTGATCGCTTCGGGCGGACCGAAACTCGTCATCCCGAACACCCTGATGGACAACGCCCCCGAGAACCTGACCATCCCCATCGGACTGCTCATCTTCATCGGAGTTGTCGAGGTGGCAGGCGGCATCGGCCTGATGGTGCCGCGGCTCAGTGGCCTCGCGGCCGCGGGCCTTTCCGTGCTCACCGTGCTCGCCGCCGCGACGCAGGCCTTCATCGCCGACAAGCCCGCGATGGCGATCTTCCCGCTGGTACTGGCCGCGATCTTCGCCTGGATCGCCTACGAACGCCGCGCCACCATCACCGCACTGGTGCGATGAGCCGCGACTCGACACGCTGACGATCGCCGGAGCCCGGGGGGTTCCGGCGATCATCGGCGTGCCGAGACATCTGTGCGGGGTTCGGCCGCGGAGCCAAGATCGCCGCCCTGATCTCGTCTGTGAATCCAATATGGCGAACTCCCCCGGGGTGCGACGATCGAGGACCACGTCGAAAGACCGTACGAGCAGGAGCGCCCCGTGTTCACTTTTCCCAGCAGCGACGGCACCGTGATCCACGTGCGGAGCTGGCTCCCCACGGAGACCGAGCCGCGCGGCGTCGTGCAGATCGCGCACGGCATGGGCGAACATTCCGATCGCTACGGCCATCTCGCCGAACGGCTTTCGGGCCTCGGGTTCGCCGTCTATGCCGACGACCACCGCGGCCACGGCCTCACCATGGGTGAGGTACCGGGTGACCTGGGCCCCGACGGCTGGAACCTGCTCGTCGCCGACGAGGTCGCGCTCACCGAGATCCTGCGCGAACGCCATCCCGGTCTGCCCGTCACCCTGATCGGCCACAGCCTCGGCTCCTTCGCCGTGCAGCAGTACCTGCTCGACCACTCCGACCTGGTCGACGAGGTGGTCCTGAGCGGTACTACCGCGGTCGACGGCCTGTTCGGCGAGATCGCGGCCGCAGGCGGTGATCTGACCGCCTTCTTCAACGCCGAGTTCCAGCCCACCCGCACCGACGCCGACTGGATCAGCCGAGACGAAGCCCAGGTCGACGCCTACAACGCCGACCCGTGGTGCGGTTTCGCCATCGACGAGGCCAACATGGGCCTGCTCGCGGTCAACGCCCAGACCAGGCTGTCCGATCCGAGCACAGTGCGCACCGACCTGCCGGTCTACGTGCTGGTCGGCGACAAGGACCCGCTCAACGACAAGTTGCGCCTGTCCGACCTGCTGGTGCAGCGCTACCGCGACGCGGGCCTGAACGACATCACCTACCAGGTCTACGCGGACGCCCGCCACGAGGTCCTCAACGAAACCAACCGCGACGAGGTCGAAGCCGATCTGCTCGCCTGGATCACCCGCGCCCGGCCCGCACGCGACTGACGAACCGCATGCGGAAAGATAGGTCAGCGTGACCGGCGACATCTTCTACGAACTGACCTGGCGCGGCCTGATCGCGCAGTCCACCGACCTGGACGAGCTGCGCGCTGCCGCGGCCGCCGCGCCCCTGACGCTCTATGCCGGCTTCGACCCGACCGCCGCCAGCCTGCACGCCGGCCACCTCGTCCCGCTGCTCGCGCTCAAGCGCTTCCAGCTGGCCGGGCATCGGCCGATCGTGCTCGCCGGCGGCGCGACCGGAATGATCGGCGACCCGCGTGACGTGGGCGAACGCACCATGAACTCGACCGACACCGTCGCCGAGTGGGCACAGCGCATTCGAGGCCAGCTCGAGCGTTTCGTCGACCTCGACGATTCGCCGACCGGTGCGGTCATCGTCAACAACATGGACTGGACTGGTCCGCTGTCGACCGTCGACTTCCTGCGCGATGTCGGTAAGCACTTCTCGGTGAACGTGATGCTCGCTCGCGACACCGTCAAACGGCGGCTCGAAGGCGACGGCATCTCCTACACCGAGTTCAGCTACATGCTGCTGCAGGCCAACGACTACCTGCAGCTGCGGCGCGAGCACGGCTGCACGCTGCAGGTCGGTGGCTCCGATCAGTGGGGCAACATCATCGCCGGCGTCGAACTGAACCGGCGTGTGGACGGCGCGCATGTGCACGCGCTCACCGTGCCGCTGGTGACCTCGGCCGACGGCAAGAAGTTCGGCAAGTCCACCGGTGGCGGCAGCCTGTGGCTCGACCCCGAACTGACCAGCCCCTACGCCTGGTACCAGTACTTCGTGAACACCGCCGACGCCGATGTCGTGCGCTACCTGCGCTGGTTCACCTTCCTGAGCCGCGAAGAACTCGACGAACTCGAGCAGGCGACGGCGGAACGTCCGTTCGCGCGCGAGGCCCAGAAGCGTCTGGCGGCGGAGATGACCACGCTGGTGCACGGCGAGGCCGAGACCCGCGCGGCGGAACTGGCCAGCCATGCCCTCTTCGGTCGCGGTGAGCTCGGCGAACTTCCGCTGTCCACGCTCGGCGCCGCACTGCGCGAAGCCGCGGTCGACGGCAAGGTCGCCGAGGTGGTGCCGGGCGAACCGAACACGATCGTCGACCTGCTCGTCGCGTCGGGCCTGTGCGAAAGCAAGGGCGCGGCCCGTCGGGTGGTCAACGAAGGCGGCGCGTCGGTGAACAACCAGCGGGTCAGCGACGTCGAATGGACTCCGTCCGACGCCGACTACCTGCACGGTGAGTGGCTGGTGCTCCGGCGCGGAAAGAAGAACATGGCGGGCGTACATCGGATAGCCTGACGTCGTTGCGGAGGCCTGAATCACATCCGTGTGATTCAGGCAGCCGCATCGGCTGAGCGCACCGCCGTGACCTGCGGAGATCCGGTGTTGTCCAGGCGATTTGACGCGGCGTTATCCGGCGCGTAACTTATTGGAAGTCAGAGCGACACGGACACCAACCCGGAGCCGAGACGCTAGCCCGAGTGGCTGGCGGGCCAGGGAAACGCGGTAGTACGGGGAAGCGCCTGACGGAGCTGAAGATCTTGTGACCAGGCTTACGATTGACATCGTCTGGACGCGAGGTTAGGCTGGAACAGTTGCCCTTCGGAAGATCTGGAAGATCCAGTTATTCCGTTTGTGCGTGTGTTCTTTGAGAACTCAATAGTGTGTCGATGAATGTCAGTGCCAATAATTATTATTGGTTCCAACCTTCGCGTACCCCCCGGTCGTGGGAGGTTGGACATAAACAACAGCGAATTTTTTGCTGGTGTTTGGCTTTGCTAGGTTTTCGGACTCTAGTTAGATAATTTTGATTGCACCCTCGGGTGTTTTCGAGAGTCTTCAACGGAGAGTTTGATCCTGGCTCAGGACGAACGCTGGCGGCGTGCTTAACACATGCAAGTCGAGCGGTAAGGCCCTTCGGGGTACACGAGCGGCGAACGGGTGAGTAACACGTGGGTGATCTGCCCTGTACTTCGGGATAAGCCTGGGAAACTGGGTCTAATACCGGATATGACCATGGAATGCATGTTCTATGGTGGAAAGATTTATCGGTACAGGATGGGCCCGCGGCCTATCAGCTTGTTGGTGGGGTAACGGCCTACCAAGGCGACGACGGGTAGCCGACCTGAGAGGGTGACCGGCCACACTGGGACTGAGACACGGCCCAGACTCCTACGGGAGGCAGCAGTGGGGAA
>NZ_JBHXNJ010000018.1:154509-177808 GCF_042719655.1 Nocardia sp. NPDC058518 | reverse complement strand
TGGTGAAGGTACGGATACGCATTATCGAACGGTTGGAAGCCCTGCCCCCCACACACATGGCACTGCGGTAGTACCACGGCTTAGGACTGCGGTAGCGGGCAGGGCGGTCCGGTCGCCCTGCCCGCGACATCATCCGATCAGTTCCGGCGCAACGCGAGCACCGGAATGGTGCGAATACCCTTCGTCTTCTCCTCGTATCCGGCGAAACCGGGATACCGTCGCGCCTGCTCGGCGAAGAGGCGGTCACGGTCGGCACCGGTGACTTCGGTGACGGTGACCGCGAAGGTCTCGGTGCCGACCTCGGCTTCCGCTGTGCCCGCGGCGACGAGGTTGTAGTACCAGTCGGGATTGGTGGGGGCACCAGCTTTGGACGCGAAGACGTACATGACCTCGGGGTCGTTCTCGTCGGCCAGATACATCATCGGCGATACCAATTGCCGGTCGGTGCGCCGTCCCCGGTGATGAACCAGTGCCATCGGCGCACCGTCGAAGGGGCCACCCACTCGCCCTTCGTTTTCGCGGAACTCCGCGATGATCTTGCTGTTCCAGTCCTGCGATTCGCTCATGCCCGGCATCCTCTCCCCCGGCCTCCGCAGATGCGAGTAACCACGCTCACGGCTCGTCGAGTACTTCTTGCAGACGGGCGGCGAAGCTGACGGGATCGTTGACGAATCCGATGTGGTCGCCGGGGAACAGGACCGGGTCGACGCCGAGCGCCGACGCCAGTTCTCGTGCGGTGTGATCGCAGAACTGGCCGGACGACTCGGCGCCGATCCCGACGATCACGCGGGTGGGGATCGAGCGCAGCAGCGGCGGGTCCGGTACCCAGGCGGTGGTCGGGCGCAGTTCGTGAGCGAACCAGAAGCGTTCGCTGGCCACCTGTCGAGGATCGCGGTCGCCGCCGAAGATCTGTTCGAGCATCGGGTCCGGGATGGGAATCTCGGCTTGGGCGAAGAACTTTCGCCAGGCGCCGATCACATCGCCGGTGGCGTAGGTGGCGATGATGTCCTCGGTGAGCGCGCGCTGGGCCTCGGCGTCGGGGAGCAGTTCGCGCAGCGGCGGTTCGTGGGCGACGGCGGTGGTGACCAGGTCGGGGTTGGTCTGGGCCAGAGCCAGCGCGGTGACGGCGCCACCACTGGATCCGAAAACCACGGCCGGACCCGCGTCGAGGTGGGTGATGAGCCGGGCGAGATCCTCGGCGCGGGCGAGCACCGTCGAATCCTGGTCCCGGTCGTCCAGGGGGCTGGCGAAATGGCCGCGCGGGTCGGTGGTGAGGACGGTGTTGGTGATGGCGAGTTGCTCGGCGGCCCCGGCGAACGAGGCGGCGTTCATCGGAGCACCGACGAGCACGAGCAGCGGTCCCGCCCCACGGACCTCGTAGTACAGGCGGGCGTCCGGCACCACGAGGGTGCCGGTGGTGACGGCGGAACTGGCGGTCATGAGGCTCTCCCGGATCTCGGCTACAGGTAGCACTCATACAGACGGTGCCTGCCGAAAGAACTCATCGCTCGCCGCGAAAATTATTTCACGACAATCTTTTCCGCAGGTCAGATGCCCAGCCTCGAGCCCTGAAGGGTGGGCGGGACGCCTAGCGGCGGCGGCGAAGCTCGTCTGCGCGAGCACGCAGGGTTCCGGCGACCAGTTCACGGCCCTCGTGCGCCAGGTCGACCAGTTCGCGGGCGCTCTCGCGTCCCGCGTCGCCCAAGATGGCGGCGATCGCGGTTCCCGCTCGGCGCGCCGCGATGGACAGTTCGTTGATCAGTTCTCGACCGGGATCGAATTTGTCCATCTCCGGGGACTCCGTTCGCAGTGCAGGCCAGCTCGGGTATCTGACAAGCCTCAGTGTACAGTCGTGCACTGAATCTGTGTCAAGTCCCCGGCGGCGGCTCGCGACGATTCCAGCATGCCAGAACGTCCGGCACGAGCCGAAAATACGCCCGTGCCGCGCAGCTCAGAGCTGCGCGGCACCGGTGTGAGACGGGTTCAGTTGTAGGAGTTGGCCACCCCGTCGAGCAGGTGCTCGAGAGTCTCGTAGGCCGGCACGTCCACCACATCGATCAGGTCGGCCGCCACGGGTACCGAACGCTCGGCGGCGATGGAGGTGAACTGGGCGGTGTCGCCGGTGCGGAAACCGTGGTCGGCGGCCAGACGACGCAGTTCCTGGTTGTCGGTGAGCAGTTTGCCGATCTTGTCGCCGGTGGCGTTCAGCGGGACGAGGGTGTGGCTCGACAGGACCGTCGGGGTCGGGTAGGTCAGCATCATGTCCGGCTTGATCCGGCCCTCGCCCGCCGCTTCGACGAACTGCGCCTCGTAGATGCAGACCAGCGGAGTCGGGCCCATGCCGTTGGTGAGGTACTGGTTGAACGGTCCGTCGCTGCTGTTGTCGGTGTAGCCCTGGGCGAGGAACAGTTTCGACAGGGCGGGCAAGACGTGCTGTTCGGCGGTGGCGCCGCGCACGATGGTGTGGTCGTTGGCGACGTAACTGGCGATCGAGAGGTACATCGCCGCGGAGTTGGAGCTGCGCGGATCGGTGGTGGAGACCAGGATGTTCTTGGCGACCGGGTAGGTGGTGTTGTCGGGCAGGTCGTCCCACTGCACGCCGGTCCCGGCCAACTCCAGGTACTTGTTCATATCGAATGTCGCGACCGGACCGGGCTTGATCACCCCGGCTGCGGTCAGGAGGTCCGCGATCGGCCGGAAGGTGGCGATGGCGATCGGCGAGGAGAACGGCGTGTACTTGGTGGTGATGTTGCGTTGACGCTGGATTCGTTCCGCGGCCGGAATACTCGACGGGAACGCGAAATCGAAGGCGCCGAGGTCGACGGTGGTCGCGATCTGCCGCGAACCGGCCGGTTCGACCTGAACGCGGATACCGTTGTCGGCGAGCACCTTCACCACGCGCTCGTCGGCGAAGAACGACATCTTCTCCGACCCGACGACACCACGAACCACGGTCGGTTCCGCCACCGGGGCGGCGGCCGGCGCATCAGCACCGCCGGGCAACAGCACGACTCCGGCCACGACGGCGCCGACAACCACGACCGCGCCGATCGACAACGGCACCACCCCGCGCCTGCTCACCAACCGCTTCGGCTGCTCTTCGGTCGAGTTCGACTCTCGCGCGATGAGCTCGGAGGCCCGCACGCTGGCCGCGGGGGCCGGGACCCGCACTGTCGGATCGGGATCGGCGAGTTCACGGCGCACGATCCGCTCGACCAGAATCGGCACGAACTCCCGGATCGGTTTACCGGTGAAACGATGGTGCGCGGCGCCTACCGCCGACGTCACCTGGTCGACGGGAACGTTCTCGGACAGGTCTTCGACCAAACTCTCGGTCATCCGCCGCATCGCCAGCTCTTCACGCTGGACGGCATCGGCGGCTACGCCGGGGACTACGCGCGACACCACACTTCTCCTGGGCTCACAATCGGGCTGCGGACGCGGCGCGCCGAACACCCGTGCGCACGCCGCGGGCCACGCTACCGGCGCGCAGCACAGTTACCCCAGCCGTGAGCGAGGGTGCACACAGAGTTCAGCGCTCGCTCGACTGCCCGCAATGTCGCGTTGTCCCCGAGTTCGCGTAAACCTCGAATGTCGAACTCGCAGTGTGTGATTCGCTACTACAGCTCGGTCGCGGCCCGAATCGGCGGCACCTGATCCTCGGTCGAGGACCCGCGCGCCCCCTGCAGAGCCGCCCGCCCGAGCCCCCCGGCGAGCAGTTCCATGACACCGATCACGACCAGCCCGCCACCGGCCATCGTGGCCAGACCCGTGACCGTCTGGAAGGTGATCGCGATGATGGCGATGCCGATCGCGGCGGTGGCCAGCCCGCACACTTCGTGCGCCCAGCCGTCGACGATGCTGTCGTCCCACGCCGCGACCAGCGCCTGCACGATGCCGCGCACCGACCAGCCGATCCCGATCCACAAGGCAAGCAGTTCGATATTGCCGCCGCTGAAGACCAGCCCGGCCAATATCCCCGTGAGCCCAGCGCTGACCAGCACCAGCATCCGCAGCAAGAACGCGATCCGCGCCATCATCGCCAGATACGCCTGCACCGCGGTGCTCAGGACCAGCGAGATCCCGAACAGCATCGCCAGGGTCGATTCGTCGCGCCCCGGCCACAGCAGCAGCGCCACGCCCAGCGCGAACGAGCACCCACCGGCGACGAGCATCGCATTCCGGGTCCGATCCGCGCTGTGGGTCATGTCAGCCGTTCCAGCAGATAGGGCGAAGTCCGGCTGACCGGATTCTCCGCCACCTGCTCCGGTGTCCCCTGCGCCACGATCCGGCCTCCCTGCCCGCCCCCGCCCGGTCCCATGTCGATCACGTGGTCGGCTCCGGCGACAACGGTCATGTCGTGTTCGACGACGACCACACTGGCGCCGCTGTCGACGAGCGAATTCAGTTGTGTCATCAGGATATCGGTGTCGGCCGGATGTAGCCCGGTTGTCGGTTCATCGAGCAGGTAGACGGTGTCGGCGCGCCGTGCCCGCTGCAGCTCGGTGGCCAGTTTCACCCGTTGCGCTTCACCACCGGACAGTTCGGTGGCCGGTTGCCCGAGCCGCAGGTAGCCGAGGCCGACATCGCGCAGTGTGTGCAGGGCGCGGGCGACGACTCCCACATCGGCGAGGAAGTCGGCGGCCTGGTCGACGGTCATGTCGAGCACCTGGGCGATCGTGGTGTCCCGGTAGGTGATGTCGAGGGTTTCGGGGTTGTAGCGCGCACCGCGGCAGACCGGGCACGGGCTGTAGGTGCTGGGCAGGAACAGCAACTCCACAGTGATGTAACCCTCGCCCTGACAGGTCGGGCAGCGCCCTTCGGCGACATTGAACGAGAACCGGCCGACACCGTACCCGCGGGCTTTCGCGGCGTCGGTCGCGGCGAACAGTTTGCGCACCGTGTCGAACAGGCCGGTGTAGGTGGCCAGGTTCGAACGTGGGGTGCGCCCGATCGGCGCCTGATCCACTTCGACGACTCGCACAATGCCCGAGTCGGCGGTGGCAGTGGTCGAAACAGCATGCAGCAGAGTCGATTTGCCCGCTCCGGAGACACCGGTGATCGCGGTGAACACTTGCAGCGGGATGTCGACGTCGAGGTCTCGCAGGTTGTGGCTGGTGATCGCGCGTAATCGCAGCGCGCCGGTAGGGGTGCGGGCCGTGCGCGGTGGGCGGACGATCTCGTCGAACAGGTAGGGCCGGGTGACCGAGTCGGCCACCTCGCGCAAACCCTCGACGTCACCGGCGTAGAGCACCTTGCCGCCGTGCACGCCCGCGCCGGGGCCGATGTCGATGAGCCAGTCGGCGTGGCGGACGACGTCGAGGTCGTGTTCGACCAGGAACACGCTGTTGCCCGAATTCTTGAGCCGGTCCAGCACTTTCGTCAGTGCGGCGGTGTCGGCGGGGTGCAGGCCCGCCGACGGTTCGTCGAGAATGTAGACGACACCGAACAGTCCCGACCGCAACTGTCCGGCCAGCCGTAATCGTTGCAGCTCACCGCCGGACAGTGTCGGGCTTTCCCGGTCGACGCTCAGATAGCCGAGCCCGAGCTCGATCAGCACATCGATCCGCGAGGTGAGGTCCTGGGTGAGTACCGCCAGCGCCTCCGTGCCAGGGGTGTAAGGCCGCAATACCTCGACGAGTTCGGTCAGTGGCAGGTCGGCGAGTTCGGTGATGTTGTACCCGGCGAAGGTCACCGCGAGCGCTTCGGGTTTGAGTCGCCGCCCGTCGCACAGCGGGCAGCGGGCGGTGTGCAGGTATTCGGCGGCGCGGGCTCTGGTCGCCTCGCTCTTGGATTCGGCGTGCGAACGCAGCAGCAACTGCTTGGCGCCGGTGTAGGTGCCCTGGTAGGGGCGGTGGATGCGATGTGGTTCACGCACGGGTTCGACCGTGACGACCGGTTTCTCCTCGGTGAACAGGATCCATTCGCGGGCGGCGGGTGAGAGTTCACGCCACGGGCGGTCGATGTCGTAGCCGAGTGCGCTCAGCACGTCGCGCAGGTTCTTGCCCTGCCAGGCACCGGGCCACGACGCGATCGCGCCTTCGCGGATGCTCAGCGACGGGTCCGGGACCATCGACGTCTCGGTGGCTTCGTGGACGACACCCTGTCCGTGGCAACGCGGGCAAGCGCCTTCGACGGTGTTCGGGGAGAACGCGTCGGAGTAGAGGCGGTTGGTGCCCTCCGGGTAGTGCCCAGGTCCGGTTCTGGCCGGGGTGTCGGGATAGTCGCCTTCGCGGGACATGAGCATGCGCAACGTGTTCGAGATCGCGGTGACGGTGCCGACGGTCGATCGTGACGACGGCGAGGACCGGCGCTGCGCCAGTGCCACCGTCGGCGGTAAGCCGGTGACACTGTCGACGTCGGGAGCTTCGACCTGGTGCAGCAACCGTCGGGCATACGGCGCCACCGACTCCAGGTATCGGCGTTGCGATTCCGCGTAGAGGGTCCCGAAAGCCAGCGACGACTTGCCCGAACCCGACACTCCGGTGAACGCGACCAGGGCATTTCGCGGCATGTCGGCGTCGACATCACGCAGATTGTGGACCCGGGCGCCACGCACCCGAACCGAAGAATCGACATCGTGCGAATCCACAGCTACCTACCGTACTCCCGAAGCCGTGACCCTAGGGCGAACGCGCCCGTCGTTGTAGAGCCTAGAAGAACCAACCCAATTGCGGGGCACGGTCGGCGGTGAACGCTTCGTCGAACGCGCGCAGCACCTTCGGGTCCTCGACCGTGATCCGGTGCGCGGCGGCGAAAGTGCTCGCGCGCTGCCCACCGAAGTAGAGAGCGCCGAGAATGTTGATGTCGAAGCCGAGAGTGGCTGTCCGGGTGGTCGGCTCGCACTCGGCGATGCCGTCGCGGATCCGCAGCGCGAAGTTCCCGCCCGCGCCGCGGAACGGGTCGTGCACCGCCAGCACGGTGTCGAGGTCGGCGCGGTAGGTGCGGGCGGTCAGGGCGGCGGGTACGTCCATGACCCGCGCCCACAGTGAGTCGCCGCGGTGGGTCACCTGCACCGCGCGCGGGTCGGTGAGCATGTAGGCCAGCGGATCATCGTCGGCGATCTCGGCTTCCACGGTGTCGACGAGGTCCATGCCGAGCAGCACCCGCCACAGTGCGGCGTGCGCGTCGGGGGTCACGGCACGGAATTCCCAGACCGCGGCGATGCCACGGTCCTCGCGCCTGGCGCGCCGATACAGGGCGTAGCCGTCGGCGTGGAGCAGCACGAACAGTGTCGTCGCACCGTCGCGGTGACGTTCCACATCGGCGAAGAACAGGTCCCACTTGGCATCCGGACGATCTTGCGCCCCCGACGTCACTTTCTGCCAGCGCTCGTAGATCTCGCGGATCCGCGGGGCGGCGTCGGCCAGTGTCTCCAAGGTGACGCCACCGGGATCCGGTGTGGTGGAACGGAATTCTGCCCGCCGCGTATCGATGGACACCGCGGTGTCGAGAATGGCCACCTCATACCCGAACCGCCCGTAGATAGTGCCCTCACTGGCAGTGAAGATCGTCAACGGCAACCCATCGGCCTCGGTCCGGGCGTGCTGGGCCGCATAGAGCTCGCGCAGAATCCCCCGCCGCCGATGCGTCGGCGCCACCGCGACCCCCGAAACCCCACACGCCCGCACCGAGCGCTCCCCCGGCACCGTGACCGTCATCGTCCGATCCACCGTATGCCCCACGATCCGGTCGCCTTCTACCGCGACCAACGACCGCTCGACCGGAAAGATATCCCCCCGGAACTCGTTCTCATCACCCCCGTACCGCATACCGAACCCGGCCTCCTGCAACCCCGTGATCGCAGCCGAGTCCGCCTGAGTACCCGCCCGAACGCAAACACTCTTCACCGATGCCATCCTCGTACCCTCCCACGCCACCCGGCCTCGCCACATCTGGTTTTCGACCCGATGTGGCGCGTCGCAGAGCCGCTGCAACTCCTAGTCGGTCAGCACAGTGATCAACTCGACGACCGGGCCCAGCACGGAGGGCGCTGAGACCGAACCTGCCCCGCCGAGTCGCACGGCTGCGGGCGAGCGATGGAATCGCACGACAGCGAACCCTAGGGGAACGTCGATGTGGGCGACGCTGTCCACACCGACGCCGATATCACCGTCAACGAGTTTCCTTTCGGCCTGCGTCACCATGACCGTCGGATCTGTCGTGTCGCTGAGGCTCTGAGCCTGAGCCCTCGTCCGACCTGTCAGCAGAGCCCCGATGGCACCGATCGCTACCGGATCGCGGGTGGCGTCGTAGATCCAGCGGCGGCCGAGTACTCCATGCTCGGCGGTGCCGAGTAGCGCGGAGTCACCGCCCGGGAGCGGTGCCCCGCGGTAGGTCAACGGCACCTGATACAACACCTGGTCAGCACCGGAATCGTCGACGAACAACATGAATTCGATACCCACCTCGCCGGCAGGATCATCGAGCCGGAATCCGCCGGCTTTGTGTATCTGTGGAATCGCGCCCTGATACCACTGCCGACTGGGCAACCACGCCGCGACGATATCGAGCTTGGCCGGGGTAACTGTGGTCTGGTGGATGACAGCCATCGCGGATCAGCCTTTCGCGTTCATGGCGCGCAAGTCGGGGAGGGTGCCGATGCGTTGGGTGGTGGGGCGGGTCGGGGCGGAGGTTTGGGGGGAGCCTGTGGTGCGCAGGAGGGTTCTGATCTGGTCGGGGGTTGCGCGGCCTTGGCCGTGGGTGCGGATGCCCTGGTAGGCGGCGATGGCGCCGACGACGATCGGGGAGGCGCTGGAGGTGCCGCTGAATTCGTCGGTGTACCAGAGGTCTTCGTCGGGGCCGCCTTGGAGGTCGCCGTAGCCGGTGGTGGTGACTTCGCGGCCCCAGCCTTGGGCGTCGAGGCGGGCGCCGTGGTTGGAGAAGTCGAGGCGGGAGCGGGCGGGGCCGTGGTCTCGGCCGTGCAGGCCCGGTGGTGGAGCACCCGCGCCGACCAGGATGGCACCGGAGTCGGCGGGGCCGGGGCGGAACGGGTTGTGCCAGGTGGTGGGGAAGTCGCCGGGGCGGGTGTCGTAGACGGCGTCGTCGAGGTTTTCGCCGCCATTGCCCGCCGCTTCGACGACAACGATGCCGCGGCTCACCGCGTAGCGGATGGCGGCGAGGTCGTCGGGCCACCATTCGATGGCGATGTAGCCGCGCTGGTCGGGGGTGCCCCGGTAGTCGAATCGGGGTCCGGGGCGGTGTAATTCGATGAGGACGATGTCGCCGGGGTCGAGGGCGTCGGCCGCCGAGCGGATCGCGGCGGCCGAGCCGATGCCGAAGATGGAGATGGCTCTGATGTGGGCCTCGGGTGCGATTCCGGTGACACCGACGGCGTTGAGGTCGCCGCTGATCTCCCCGGCCACGGCGGTGCCGTGGTTGCGCCAGCCCAGATCGGCCGATGCGGTGCCACCGATCATCCCGCCTTGGTTCTGGCGCAGATCCTCGTGGGTGAACCGCCACGCACCCTCGACGTCGATCACCCGCACGCCGGTGCCGAGCCCGCCGGGCCGACCGTGCGCCCACACCGCGTCGATGCCGTTCGGCGCGGCGTCCAGATAGGCCTGCCTGACCCGGAAGTCGGGTGTCACAGCGGGTGCTCGCGGTGCGACGATGGTCGCCGCGAGGGGTGCCAGCGGTGGTTCGGCCGCGGGCTTCACGTAAGCGGCGGCGACGGTGTCGTCCGCACGCAGCCGGTGGGCAAGCTCACCGAGGTCACCCAGCTCACCGTGCACCGAGTAGTAGCTGAGGTACTCCCCCGCGACCGGCGCCTGCGGTGTGTCGGCCAGTCTGTTCGCGAGTCGGTTGTCCGGCCCGAAGATCGGCACCAGCCGTGCCGTGCCGGGCAGCAATTCATCGACCCTGGCGCGGACGGATCGGTTCTCGCGCAAAGCGATCGGCGTGATCTCCGGACCGGCGGGCGTGGTGATGACGATCAGTTCGCCCGGCGGGACCGCGGGTGCGGGCACCCCTGATCGGCGCTGCCTGCTGGATCGAGTGGAGGCCATGGTTACCAGTCAACCGTGCACCACGTCTGCCCGCTACTGTTCTGCGGCAACGGATTCGGCGACACACCGTCACCACAGCGCGGCGACGACCCCGACCACGGCGATCGCCCCGACATAGACCAGCACCAGCCGTGTATCGCGCAACCAGCATCGACTGCGTCGCAACCCGGCCCGCCACGCCCGCCAATAGCCGACGAAGGCGAGCGCACCGAACCCGGCCACCGCCCACGGCCCCACCAGCCACGTCAGCAACGCCACCGTCGCGACCACACACAACGTCAACGGATCGTGCGGTTGCTGCCCGCGCACCGCCTCCTCGTAATAGACCCCGCGCGCGCTCACCGCACCTCCACCGGCAACAACGCCCGCCCGGACGGTGCCGCCGCCGACAACCGCTGCCGCGACAGCGCCGGCCACGCCTGCACCGCACAGAACGGCGCGCACTGATCGGCGTCAGCGCGGGTCCCGACGTGCACGCAACACTGGGTGAGACGTTCCTCGATCATCGTCGACATATCCATGAACGGTTTGACCGTGATCCGCACAACCCGTTCCCCGAGCAACGTCCGCAACCGTTTGCGCCGCCCGGGCAATGCCGACGACGCCAACGTGAGCAGGGTCGACATCCCCAGATCACAGTTCTCGCAGATATTGCGCCACACCCGCCCGATCTCCGGATGTGACAGCGACGACTGCTCCGAGAGCAATCCTAGCAGCGACTCCTGCACCGCTACCCGCAGTTCGGCGGGTAGCGCCGAGTCCGCGATCCGGTTCGACACCAGCCCCAGCTGTTGCTTCAACCGCTCGTGCCCGATCAGCGAGACCAACGACCGCCATTCCCCCGCGTCGTCACGCAGCAGGTAACCGACCGAGCAGCAGTGCGGATGCGAACACGGCAGCGCGGTGAGGTCACGCCAGGTGACCTGGCCGCCGGTCTGCGGGCCGAGTCGGCGCAGTACACCGGTGTGGGTGAGCCGGTCCATCGGGTCGATCGATCCCGAACGCCCGGAACCGAATTGCGGTTGGATCGACACCCCGCCCACGAACGGTGTGTCCATCGCTGTGCGCAGGACCGCACCGATCTCGTCGTCGTTCACGCCCAGCGCGACCGTCATCACCAAGGTGGTGAAGATGGCGTTCGACGAAAGCCGTTGCAGCGCCTGCTGCTTACGGGCCCGCAGGTCACCACCGCGGTGATGGCGTGATGCCTGCGCCGTTTCCCCGTCGTATTGCAGATACACCTCGACCCGGTCACGGTGCGCACCCAGCAGCGCCAGCAACTCGTCGTCGACGGCGATGCGCAGACCGTTGGTGTTGAGCAGGATCCGGGTGATCGGCCGTGCGGTCAGCTCGGCGAGCAGTTGCGGCAACTGCGGATGCAGGGTCGGTTCGCCGCCGCTGAGCATCAGCACGTCCAGGCGCCCGTTCTCGCGGGCCAGACGCTGGTCGACATTGGCCAGCACGTCCTCGACCGCCACCACACCACCCAGTTCGGGCGAGGAGTCGGCGAAACAGGTGGGGCAGCGCAGGTTACAGCTGTCGATGATGTCCTCGAGGAGGATGCAGGTGTGCTGGGTCTGCATCTCGGGCAGCCCGCGCAGGTATGCCGAGGGCACCGGATCGAAATTGCCCGCGGTGTCGGGCAGGTGCGCTTTGGTCGGGGCCGTCCATTCTTCGAGGTAGGCCAGGATTTCGGGGTCCTCGTCGTAGAGGGTCCGCACCATGCCGTGGGTGCGACACCCTCGTTCGAGGAACACTTTGCCGTCCCGTTCGGCCAACCACCCCGACAGGCGCGCGACGTCGGGCAGCGGTGTCTCGGGGTGTTCATCGTGACAGCGGGGGCAGAACGCGGTGACATAACGCAGGATTCGATCGCCCCGCAACGGCATCCCGGTCATCGCGCCATCCCGAACATCCCCGTGTACAGCTCCGGGTTGATGGCCGTGCACAGACCCGCCGTGCACACCGTGACCAGCGACCACCCGATCATCAGCCCCATCCCGAACCCTTTGGGCGCGGGCCGTTTGCGCCGGATCAGCAGCCAGCCACCCCCGAAGGCCGCCGCCGCACTGACCACCGCAGTGAGCCCGAACAGCGCCTTGGTCGCGGTGTCGTCGTTCATGGAGGCGACGACCATGAACACGATGAATCCCATCATCGCGTTGGCCACGATGAACGCCATCGCACCCGCCAACGCCATCGCCGCGACCTGACCGCCCTGCCCAGGCGGCTTCCCACCCTGCTGTGGTGGTGGGGGCGGCATGTTCGGTGGTGGTCCGGGAGGAAAGTTCACGCCACGACCTTTCGTCGAAGTACACCGTCGTAGTTCCCGCGCCGGTAGCCGATGCTCCAGCGCACCGCGACCAGGACCAGTCCCGGCAGCAGGAACCATTGCGGGCGCGTCAGATCCAGCCACACCGTGTCATTGGCGCGGGTGAACTCGACCAGGAACCGGAAGATCGCATAGGCACCGACATAGAGGGTGAACAGCTCCCCCGGCGTGCTGATCCGGTCGCGCAACCACCACAGTGCGCCGAAAGCGGCAAGCTGGAACACGATTTCGTAGAGAAAGCTCGGGTGCATCGCCACACCGGCCACGCACCCGGGGCACTGCGGCACCGTCGCGGGCGCGTGGATCCCCCACGGCAGGCTCGTCGGCCGACCCGGTGCCTCGGTGAGCAAGCACCCGACGCGCCCCACCGCCATGCCCAGCGCCACCGCGGGTGCGAACAGGTCACCGGTTCGTTCCCGGTATCCGATGATCCTTTTCGCGATCAACACACCCACATAGGCGCCGAGTAGGCCGCCGAGCACGCTGCGCGCACCGAACATCCAGCTCTCGAAGGGATCCAGGGTCTCGGCCAGACTCGACAACCGCATGCCGATCGCCCCACCGACCAACGCCCCGGTGACGGCGACCAGCGACTCCTCGCGCAGCGCGTCGCGTCGTCGGCATTCGGCCACGAACACCACCGCGGCGACAGCGACACCGAGCGCGACGAAGAACCCGTGCGTCGGGATCCCCCACATCAGCTGCGCCACCATGGCGAAAGGTTAGCGGGCCCATCGGCCGCGGTGCGTGAGTGAAACTACTCCAGAATTCGGGTACTACCCTGTTCGTTGGTGAACGACGGTGCGGGAGTGAGTGTTTCGTTTAGAATAGTGCACGGTGAGATCCTCACCCAGGTATCGATCCTCGGGTACCAGCGTAAATCATCGCGATAGTTCCACCATTTCGGGAATTCCAT
This sequence comes from Nocardia sp. NPDC058518, assembly GCF_042719655.1. NCBI lineage: Bacteria > Bacillati > Actinomycetota > Actinomycetes > Mycobacteriales > Nocardiaceae > Nocardia > Nocardia sp. NPDC058518. Next base: position 164,553 of record NZ_JBHXNJ010000018.1, on the reverse strand, counting down.
CGGATACGCAGTCATACAGGGGGTCAATCATGTCTACAGCTGTCGATTTCGCGGCCAGGCTCATCGATCCGCGGGCGATCGCCGCGGCGGGCCATTCGGCGGTCCTCGCCTACATCTCACCGAGCAGGCCGGGCGCGAACTTCGGTGCCAAACCGATCACCGCCGACTACGCTCGCGCGCTCACCACTGCCGGGCTCGACATCGTCTCCATCTGGCAATACGGCAAACCCGGCAACGCGACCCCGTCGGACTGGACCACCGGTTTCGATGGCGGTCGCCAGATGGCCGAACAGGCGTTGGCCACCCACCTGAGCGTGGGCGCGCCTCGACACGCACCGATCTTCTTCGCCGTCGACGAGGACATCTCGCTGGCGCAGTGGAACAGCACGGCCGTCGAGTTCTTCCGCGGCGTCAATGCGGTGCTGGGTACGGCATGGACCGGAATCTACGGGCACTCCCGGGTCTGCGCGTGGGCGATCGAGGACGGGGTGATCGGTGCGCGAGGGGAATTCAGCTGGGCGTGGCAGACACGTGCCTGGTCGGGCACCGAACGGGAACCGCGCGCTGTGCTCTACCAGCGGGTGATCGACACCCCGAGCAACCCCGGACCTCTCATCGACGGCACCCGCGTCGACGTCAACGACATCCTCGCCCCCGACTTCGGGCAGTGGGCGATCGACCGCTCGGCATCGGTACCGCAGTTCACCGAGATCGACCGCCTCGGACCCTCGCACTCCCCGCGCGACGGCGCCAGGGTCACCAACTTCCTGTTGCACACCCAGGAAGGCAACGGCACCGCCGAATCCCTTGCCGCGTATCTGAACAACCCGGCCAACGGAGTGTCCTATCACTACACGCTGCGCGACGCGGTGGTGGTGCGGGTGGTGCCGGAGGAACTCGCGTCGTGGTCGGTGCTCTCAGCGAACCCTTTCACCGTGAATCTGTGCTTCGCCGGCAGCCGGATCGCGTGGTCGCGTGAGCGGTGGCTGAGCATCGACGGTGATCTGCGGATCGCGGCGTACCTCGCCGTGCGCAGCGCGCACCGGCACGGGCACTCGACCGAGGTGATCGGGCCGGATTACCACGTCGCCGACGGCATCTCCGATCACCAGTACGTCACGAGGGCTCTCGGCATCGGCTCGCATACCGATGTCGGCCCGAACTTCCCGTGGGATGTCTTCGCGGCCCACGTCGACTCGTTCGCCGGTGGGACCGGGCAGACCGCGATCGATGCCCGTGCCGGCGCGTCCCCGTGGTTGGGCGCGCGCCACACAGACGGCGAACTCCCCACACCGGACGGGGTGGGACGTTTCGCCGAATTCGAGCACGGCTACGTCTACTGGCATCCGGCCACCGATGCCCACGCCATCCCGACGGCGGTCATGGCCAAGTACGCCGAGCTGGGGCGGGAGACAGGCCCCTTGGGCTACCCGACCGCCGAGCACACCGAACTGCCCGATCAGCGAGGTTCCGGACCCGGGCTGGCGCAGGCTTTTCAAGGCGGCACCGTCTACCGGCGCGCCGCACAACCCGCGTACTGGGTGCACGGCGCGATCGGTGCGCGTTGGGCGGCAACCGGGTCCGAGAACGGCGAGCTCGGCTGGCCCGCCTCCGACGAGACCGCCCACGACGACGGGATGTATCAGGCGTTCGAATTCGGCCGGATCTACTGGGTGCCCGAACAGATCGTCGCACTGCGCAATTCCGGCGAGCCCGACACCCCGATGCCTCGGCCCACTTGAGGGGTCAGGCCAGCAGGATCGCGAGGGTGGTGGCACCGGCACCCAGTACCAGCGCCGCCACCACCAGGAGCGCTATCAGCCGCGTTCGTGACGTCGGGCCGGTGTAGGTTTCTTCGGCATTCAGCATGTCGTCGATGTCGATGGCGGCGAACTCACGGGTCGATTCGAGAGGGCCGGGCTGCTCGGTCATGTGCGTGACGCTAGTCCAGGTCGCTACTCACCGCCGCCGATACCCCACTGATGTTCGCGGACACCGGGGCGCGGGTGGTGGCGAGGAGTTCGTCGAGCTGAGCTTCAGCGCGTTCGGCACGGGCCAGGGTTTGCTTGCGGGCATCGTCGAGCGCGGCCCATCGTTCGGCGGCTTCGGTACGCACCTGTTCCAGCGCGGCCACCGATTCGTCGCGGCGTTGCTGGGTTTCGATGGTGGTGGTGCGGCGCAATTCCGCGAGTTCGGTGCGGGTGCGGTCGAGTTCGCTACGCGCGGTGTCGAGTTCGGTGCGGGCGCGGCGCCACTCCTCGCGTGCTTCGGCGGCGGCCTCTACTCGTTCGGCGGTGGCTTGTTCGGCGCGTTCGGTGGCACGGTCGGCGTCGGCGGCCCGCTGGATCGCCAGGTCACGTTCGGCGTTCGCGGCCGCGATCCGGGCATCGGCGTCTCGGCGCTGGTGGGCGATTTCGGTGTCGGCGCGCTGTTCGGCGCGTGCCACGCTGTCGTCGGCGTCTTGTTTGGCTTTGTCGATGTCGTCAGCTGCTTGTCGTTGCGCCGCACGCACTTGCGCCTCGGCGTCGCTGCGCGCGGCGAACACGTCCTCGGCTGCCTGCCTGGTGAGCGCGTCCACCGAGGCCACGACTTCGTCCCTGGCCGCGAGCGCCTCACCCACCGCGTGCTCAGCCTGTTCCGCGGCAGCCACCGCCTCTTCGGCCACTGATTCCGCCAGTGCGCGTGCCTCTTCGGCCTGGCGCCGTGCTTGTTCGGCCGCCACCGTCGCGATCTCCGCCTCGGCGATCCGTCGCGCCGCGTCGGCCTGCACAGCCTGGACCTGCGCCTCGGCCACAGACGGATCCCCGATCGTCTGCAGCTCGGCCACTGCCGCGTTCAACGTGGTCCCCAATTGCTCGGCGAGCCCCCGAAACTGCCCGAGTAGCTCATCGGCCCGCAACCGCGCCACCGTCACCGGCCCCTGAGCTGTCACAGTGACAGTAGCCGCCGCACTCTCGGACTCCTGTTGCTGCCGTTGCCTTTCCCGCCATGCCCGCCACCGCGTGTGGTCAGGGTGATCGCAGTACTCGGAGGGGCGGCCAGGTCCGCCGGCGCGGGTGATGGGGCGGGCGCAGCCCGGATAGTTGCAGTTGCTCGACACGGGAGAATCGTAGCGTTGGTTTCGTCATTTGCGAACGTATTGCACGAAACGAAACCCGTGTCGCCTCTTGAAGACTCGAATCCAGAGGTCTCGGTTCTGACCGCCGATAAGTGAACATTATCGGCGGTCAGCGAGCGGGCTGGTTCCCGAACACCTCGGATTATTTACGTTTCCGTTTGTTTGGCACAAACGCTACGAATCGACAACGGAACACAGCGAAAACTGTGCCCGGTGGTACGGGCGTCCATAACGGCGCCGAGGACCACAATGAGGTCCTCGGAGGCCGCGGGGAATGGCCGAGTCGACCGGTTTGTGTTCAGCCCCTCGAGGGTTCGCCTATTCGGCAGACGAGCGTGGGACCGGCTTGCTCAGCAGGCGGATCGCCAGCAGGGCAATCCAAATGCCGCTAGCGATGATCCCGATCCGTTCGATGAGCCCTGCTGGTCCCCCGTCTACCAATTTGGCGGTGAGGGCGAAGGCGACATAAGAGGTGGCGACCAGTAGGCCGGTGGCAACCGAATACCGGGACCAGCCGCGGCTTTCGAGCGCCTGATCGCGCCGTGCCAGCACGAAGCAAGCCGCGGTCAGCGAACTGAACTGAACCAGACCGAGGAGACTATGAACGGCGCCGTGGATGGTCAGCGCTTCCGAGGCTCCTACTGGGTAACCCAGCGACGGGTCGGGAAGGATGGGCCCGATGGCGACGAAGGTGAAGCCATAGATCCCGAGCAGGATGGGCACCCAGGTGGAACCACGTCCGGTACGTAGAAGCTGCCTCGTCCCGAGGGCAAAGGCGAGCAGGAGCGTTCCGGTGACGATGTAGTTGGTTATCTGCATCCACCCGCCAGGCCCCAGTTCGAGGTTGCTGTCGGGGACTACCCATGCGTTGTAGTCAGGGCGTATGGCCCCGAGGACGTGAATGACAACAATGTTGAGCAGCGGAGCGATGACACCGCAAGCCAGCAGCAGTCTCATCGCCGCTGTCTGCTCACCAGTACTTTGTGCTGAGGCTTCCATGAACATCACTATCGACCGATCGGTCACCCCGGAGATTGGAAAAATGTTCCCCATGCCCGGTACCGGTTCAGGGCGATGACAGGCAGATTGTCCGTGTGCAGCGCCCCCGGTGTGCGGTCCGCGAAGATCGACACATCCCGGCACAGATGAGCCTGATCGGTGTACCCACACACCGCGGCGACGTCGGCGGCGGGTCGGCCCGTCAGCAAACCGGCTACCGCACACCGGAATCGGACCAGCATCGCCGCCCGCTTGGGTGTCAGACCGATCTGGGATTCGAACCTCGCCCACAGCCGTTTGCGGCTCCATCCGAGGGATTCGGCGAGCTCGCCGACCTTCACCTGGCCACCGGAGGTGAGTATGCGATGCCAGGCGGCGGTCACCTCGGGATCCGGCGTCCGCATCGGCCTGTCGCACTGCGCCAGAAACGATTTCGTCAGTGCGAACCGTTCCTCCCAGGTCCGGGCGTCCGCGAGTTGCTCCCGCAGTCGCCGAACCTCGGATCCCCACAGCTCCTCCAACGGGACAACGCCACGCCCCAGATCGGTTGCGGCAATACCCAACAGGGAGTGCGCCCGGATCGGCGACAAGCGAACCTCCACGCACTCGGCCCGCGTGCTGCGAATGCGCGTGGCCGCCATGGGAAGTCCGACGACGAAACCGCCCAATGCCTGCTGACCACCAGCCTCGCCGACAATCAGGTCACTACCCCCGAACTCGATCACCACAGCGACCGCCGTCGTCGCGGCGACCCGCAAGTCCAGCCCGCCGCCGGCCACATCGCGGTATCCGATGATCGCGGCACCCGACGGCGCGGCCGCGGACGGACCCGCGAAATCCCAACCCGCACCAGGCCCGCAGCCGATATCCGCAACTCCCACCTGGTTCAGGCTACGGAAACGTGGTGGCGCGGCGGATGCGCCCATACAGGCCGCACCGATGAGTTTCGGGTGGTTCTGTCGTCGGAACCTCTGAGTGTTCCGACTGACAGGAGTCCAGGCATGACGAGACCATTTCGAGGTGGCATGAGCGCGGTACGGGCGAACAGTGTGGACCTCGGCATCGAGAGCTTCGGCAGCGAAGACGATCCGCTGGTCCTGCTGGTCGGCGGCACAACGATGCTGTCCTGGCCTGACGCGCTGTGCGAGCGGCTCGCGTCGGGCGGGCGGCGTGTGGTCCGCTACGACCTGCGTGACTCCGGCGCGTCGACGACCCTCGACCCGGAGAATCCGGCCTACGACCTGCGCGATCTCGGCGCCGACGCGGCCGCGCTGGTCGGGGTGCTGGGTGCCGGGATCGCTCATCTCGGTGGTGTCGGTGTCGGCGGGATGGTCGCTCAGGTCGCCGCGCTGGACTACCCGGACGTGTTCTCGGCACTGACCCTCGTCGGCACCCGGCCGGTGGCGCCGGGACCGGCCGACGACGACCTGCCGGACCACGACCGCGCGGTCATGGGCGCGCTGTTCTCCCACGCGCAACCTGACTGGACCGACCGGGATGCCGTCGCGGCGTTCGCCGCCGAGGGTGCCGAGCTGCTGGGTGACGATGCGGAGCAGGCGCGGGCGACTGCGGCTCGAATCTGGGACCGGACGCCGTCGAGCGATCCCGCGGTGCACCAGGCGAATCAGCTCGGGATGGTGTTCTCGCGGATCGATTGCGCCCCGCGATGGCGGGAGCGACTCGGTGAGCTCGACGTGCCCGCGCTGGTGGTGCACGGTCGCGCCGACCCGTTCTTCCCGGTCGGCAACGGCGAGGTCCTCGCCGCCGAGATCCCCGCGGCGCGACTGCTCGTCCTCGAGGACATGGGTACCTCCTTGCGAGCTGACGCGGCGGGCCAGGTCGCTGCGGCAATGCTCGCCCTCTGACCCGCGGCTGGACGCGCTGGCATGACATGGCGCGCTACTACTTGACAGAGTGCGTAATACTGTAACGCATGATGCTCCGCCCAGACGGCATGACGATCACTGATGAGTCCGCGATCGGCCTGGCCGCGTCGATCCGCGCTCGCGAGGTGACCGTCCGTGCGGTGATCGACGCCCACATCGCCGTTCTGGAACGCTTCGCGCCTGCCACGAACGCCGTGGTCGTCGATTGCTACGACACCGCGCGACAGCAGGCCGATGCCGCCGACGCCCACCTCGCGACCGGACCTGCGGACCTGCCGCCGCTGTTCGGCGTACCGATCACCGTCAAGGAATCCCTGGCGGTCGCCGGCTTGCCCAACACGGCGGGTGTCGTGGCACGAAAGCACCTGCGGCCCGCCGCCAATGCCACTGTGGTGCAACGAGTCCTGGACGCGGGCGCGATCGTGCTCGGGCTGACGAACACCTCCGAGGGGTGCATGTGGATCGAGTCGACCAACCGGGTCTACGGGCGAACCAGCAATGTGCACGACCGAACACGCACGGCGGGCGGGTCTTCAGGCGGTGAGGGTGCCGCCGTCGGCAGCGGCGGATCCCCATTCGGGTTGGCCACCGACACCCTCGGTTCGATCCGCATCCCCGCCTTCTGCAACGGTGTATTCGGCCACCGTCCCACGACCGGCCTGCTCCCGACCACCGGCGCCTGGCCACCGCCCTTCGGGGTCGCCGCCTTGTGCTCCAACGGGGTCATCGCCCGCCGCGCAGCCGATCTCATGCCGCTGCTGCAGATCATGGCGGGCCCCGACGGGACCGACCCACTGATACAGGAAGTCACCCTCGGTGATCCGGCGACGACCTCGCTCCGCGGTGTTCGCGTGGTGCTGCTCGACAAAACGTTCGCGCCCGGGGTCGGCCGCGTGGTGCTGGCAGCACGAGACCGGGCCGCCGCCGCGCTCACCGACGTCGGCGCCGAGGTCACCCACGTACCGATGCGTTCACTGCGGATGATCGGGCTGTTCGCCACGATCGTGCTGGCCGAGGAAACCGGGATCAGCTTCGCCGAGATCATGCGCAACGAAGGCGCCGACATCCTCGCGGTAAGCCAGCTCACCGCCGCCCGTGGGGACCACACACTCGCCACCCGGCTCCTCGCACTCGGCGAACTGATCGCAGCACGACTACCCACCCCGGCCGCCCGGCGCATCACCGCAGCCGCACACAACGCTGCCACCGAGATCACCGAAACCATCGGCGACGGACTCCTTCTGCACCCCACCCTGACCACGGTCGCACCCCGCCACGGCCGCACCACCGGGCGCCCATGGCGCACGAACACGGTCGCACCGTTCAGCCTCGCAGGACTGCCGGTCACCCAGGTTCCCCTCGGCCGCGGCACCCATGATCTGCCACTCGGGGTTCAGGTGGTCGCCGGCCCGAACCGCGATCACCTCTCGATCGCGGCGGCTCTCACGCTCGAGAAGGCGTTCGGCGGTTGGGTCAGGCCACGCCACTGACCACACTCGAAGACGGTTCCCCGAGTGCCGGTGCCTCAGTGCTTGGCTGCCTCTTCGATGACGGCGGCGACCGCAGCGGGCTGTGAGACCAAGGAGGCATGGGAGGCGGGGATTTCGGAGGTGCGGGCGCCGATGCGGTCGGCCATGAAGCGCTGGGAGGTCGCCGGGATCACCCGGTCGGCGCCGGAGACCAGGTACCAGCTGGGTATCCGGGTCCAGGCGGGCGGGCCGGAGGGTTCGATGTTCGCCGCGACGGCGATGGAGCGCTGGTGGGCGATCATGTCGGTTGCGGTGGCATCGCTGACATCCTGCGCGAATACCTCGTGGAACGACGCGGGGGCGACATAGCCGTCGAGGTTCTTGCCCGCGATGCCCTGGCTGTCGTCGACGACGGCGACCTGCAGGACCGGGGGCAGCAGGCGGCTGCCGGGGAAGCGGATCGGATCCAGTGCCAACTGGGCGGGCTCACCCTGCTGCGGGGCGAACGCGGCGATGTAGACCAGCGCGGTCACATCGGGGTCGTCGACGTTGGTGATCACCGTGCCGCCGTAGGAATGTCCGACCAGCACGATCGGTCCGTCGATCGTCGCGAGAGTGCGTTCGACGGCGGCGGCGTCGTTGGCGGGACCGCGCAACGGATTGTCGGGGACCACGACGCGGTAGCCGTCGGCGCGCAGGGCCGCGGCGACACCGTCCCAGCTGGTCGTGTCGGCAAACGCGCCGTGCACGAGCACCACGGTGGGGGTGTCGGCGGCCAGGGCGGGGGCCGTCGCGCTGAGCGCGCCCGCACCCAGGCCGACCGCAACAGCAACCGCCACATTCGATCGGAGCCTGCTCGTCATGACTTCGTCCTCTCACCCTCGGAGATTCGGCGAACGCCCACGCAACAGTATTGTGCACCGCCCCGAAAATGATCAGCAGGCGGCCACCGTCGGGATCGTCGCCGATGCAGCTCTGCTTCCGCGGCGCTTTCGATCTGGCGGCGATGTCTCCTTTCGGGTAGGAGTGGAGGCGAATAGAGGGGGAATCGTGGGGGAACGAATCAGTCCGTCGGCGACGGGCTCGCGGGTGAGTGAGCGGCGAGTGCGCTCCACCGAGGAATGGCTGGACTACTTCCAGCGGAATGCGGCTCGGCAGCGGCCCATTCCGTGGCAGACGAACAGAATCGGAGCCGGTCCGGCAGAGCTGGCACCGATTCGCCGCTCACTGCAGGCTTGGCAGCTCGGCGAAACATCGGACGGACGGCACCTGGCCGCATCCGCTGACCGATACGCCACAGCGACCGGCGACCCCGCATACCGCGACGTCATCGACCTGTTCATCCGAGAAGAGCAACGCCACGGCGCGCTGTTGGGTCGAATCTTGGACGATGCGGGAATCCCACGCCGACAAGCCGATTGGGGCGACACCCTGTTTCGCCGACTCCGGCACAGCATCACCGACATCGAGGTCTGGACCACACCCGTCGTCATGGTCGAGACCCTGGGATGCTCTATTACAACGCGATCCGCCGAGCCACCGGCTCGCCGGTTCTCCGCGCGGTCTGCGCCCAGATCCTCGCCGACGAGGTACCCCACGTGCAGCTGCAATGTGAACGTCTCGCCGTGTTGCTGCACAACCGGTCCCGCACCCGCTACCACCTCACCATGCTCACCCATCGCATCCTGTTCCTCGTCGTCGTGCTCCTGGTGTGGGCAGGCCACCACCGCGCCCTCCGCGCCGGCGGCTACACCTGGACCCACTACCGCCGCACGGCCTACGCCAAAATGCGCCGCGCCTGGCAACGCATGGATCCGCACCGGTACGTCTGGACCTGATTCACAGATGGCGAAAACGACATCTTTGGACGGGCTTTCAGTTCACGACGTCCAGAGTGTCGAACCGGTGGGCGGACCAGATGCGGCGCGATTTCTCCTCGGGATAGGGCTGGGTGGTCGGTTCGGCGTTGTAGAAGCGGGTGGTTCGCGCATGCGGGTCATAGGTTGACCAGCCAGGGTTGCCGGTGGTCGCGAAATTCACCCAATCGGTGCGCATGTCGCGGGAGACGCTGACTGCTTCGACGGCGGCGTTCGGGTAAGCGGCAGGATGATTGCGCACATCGTCGACGCTGAGCGTGCCGAATACGAGCAGAAAATCGAGACTGTGCGAGGCATCCTGTTCCCGGTTGTAGCCCCAGCCCAGTTCATAGGTCCACGCTGTCCCGTTGCCGGTGTGTTGAGCGTCGGCAAGGTGCAGGCTGGGCATCCGGAACAACCAGTCGGCGTTGACGAGTTCATCCAGCTGCGCCGCGGTGGCGTCAGGGTATGCGGCGCGATAGGCACGGCCGCCATCCGGAGCGGGCGCGAGACGATCGAGTGTCGCGGTCAGCCGCTCCTCAGCTCGTTCACCGCCGAGATGGGCAGCGTAGAGCCGGTATTCATCGCGGGTATGTCCGACGAGAAGGTCGAGGGGCGGGGGGGGGGGCCCCCCCCCCGCCCGCCCCCCCCGCGATGGGGGGGGTTGGACCCCCCCCCACGGGGGCGGACCGGGGGGGGGGCGCCCGCCAGGGGCC
>NZ_JBHXNJ010000018.1:126922-154499 GCF_042719655.1 Nocardia sp. NPDC058518 | reverse complement strand
GCCTGTCCCCCGGCGCGTGCGCCCCTTTTGGTGGTTTTTGCGCCGGTGGTGGTCCGCCCGGGGGGGGGGGGGGGGGGGGCGCCCCCCCCCCCCCCCCCCGCGCCACGGAGCATGTGGGAGAAGGTCACCGTCGACGACGGGCGAGAACGGTGTCGGCGTCAGCGCCATAGGTCCCCACGAGTCGACGAATCCGGGCATCTTCCGCAGGATCGTGTCCGTCGCAGCGAGCAGCGACCGCGGCGGAATACGGGCCAGTTCACCGAGGGTGGCCTGGGTGCCGAGTTCTGCGGCGATCGTCGCGGTAATCGCGCCGGCGAGCCGTGGAGAGAAGTAGGTGCCCGGGACGCTCTGGGCGATCGCACGACGAAACAGCCCGGCTGCCGTCGGCATCGTCAGCAGCGCGGCAATGCAGCCGGCGCCGGCGGATTGACCGAAGACGGTGACATTGCCCGGATCTCCACCGAAGCCTGCGATGTTGTCCTGCACCCACCGCAGTGCGGCGGTCTGATCGAGAATGCCGCGGTTGTCCACGGCACCGGTGATGTGGGCGAAACCCTCCACTCCGGTGCGGTAGTTCATGCTGACCATCACCACGCCCTCTTCGGCGAGCGTCGCACCGTCGGCATCCGGGTTGCCGGTGGAGCCTTCCAGGTAGGCACCACCATGGATCCACACCATCACCGGAAGCCGGGCATCACCGAGGTCGGGTGACCACACATTGAGCGTCAAACAGTCGGCGGAACCATCTGCGGTACTACCGAACTCCGCCGTCATCACCGAGCCCGCGTGGGTCGTCTGCGGAACCGGTGGACCGAACTTCGATGCGTCGCGCGTCCCGTCCCACCGCCGCACCGGGACGGGAGCCTGGAATCGGTGTGAGCCGACCGGCGGCTCGGCATAGGGGATGCCGCGGAAGACCGCCAGAGTGCCCTCCCGCCTGCCACGCACAACTCCGGCAGCCGTGCGGATTTCCGGTTCGATGCCGGCTTCGGTATTCATCCTGTACGAACCTACTCACGAAATGGTGCTCGGAAGCCGCCGATCTTCTGCTCGAGCAGTTCGGCCAGCCGCAGCGGGGTGCGGTCCTCGAACATCGGACCGACGAGCTGCACTCCCACCGGCAGGCCCTCGGCGGACCTGCCCGTAGGTATGGCGGTGGCGGGTAGGCCGGGCATGGTGGCCAGACCTGCCCAGACGAGCTGGTCGAGGTACGGGTATTCGACGCCGTCGATGTCGATTCGGCGTGCCAGCAGATCGGGGTGGTGGTCGTGGGGGAATGCGGGAGTCGGGGTGATCGGGCAAACCACGGCATCGAACTCGGCGAAGAGTTGCCGCCAGCCGTGGCGGTGGAGTTCGCGACCGTTGTTCGCCTCGCGCCAGTCGCGGTGGGTGAGAACCATGCCGCGCAGCCGCGTTGCGACGAGACTCCGGTCGTCGGTGCTCAGTCCGGCGGCGCGGGTCCGAAGTTGCTCGTACGCTTCGACGGGAAAGCTTGCGACGGCGCCCGAGAACAGCAACTGCATGTAGAGCGCCGCGGCTTCGGTCAGATCGGGCAGCAACGGACTGTGCCGTTCGACGCGGGCACCGCCGTCGACAAGCGCGTCGGCCACCCGGTTCACGCCTGCCCGCACCGCGCTCCCGGTCGCGATGAGCGGATGCTCGTCGAGGACCAGGACACGGAAATCGCTGAGCCGCTCGTGGCGCGCGGGCCTCAGTGTCAGGTCGTACGCCATACCGTGTGTCAGTGGGTCCGGTCCGGCCATGACATCGAGAAGCAGGGTGAGGTCGCGGGCAGTGCGCGCCATCGGACCGACAACGGCGAGGTCGAGATCGACCGGCAATGCCGAGGCGGGCGGTGCGACCATTCCGCGGTTCGCCGCCAGACCGAGTGTCGGCTTGTGCGCGTAGAGCCCGCAGAAATGCGCCGGGGTGCGCAGTGAACCGCCGATGTCGGAACCGATGGACAGCGCGCCGAATCCGCACGCCAAGGCCGCCGCCGATCCGCCGGAGGATCCGCCCGGCGTACGGGTGTGGTCCCACGGGTTGTTGGTGGTGCCGTAGATCTCGTTGAAGCTCTGGATATCTTGCAGTCCCAACGGCACATTGGTCTTGCCGAGCATCACTGCCCCGGCGGCTTCGAGCCGTGACACCTGTACGGCATCCTCGGTCGGTACGTAGTTTGCGTGCTGCGGCATGCCCCAGGTCGTGGGCAGCCCAGCGATGTTGTAGGACTCCTTGACCGTCACCGGAATACCGAGCAGCGGCCGATCCTCACCGCGGGCGCGCGCCTGATCGGCCCGCTGCGCGGCGGCCCGAGCACGGTCGAAGTCCGGCACACAGATCGCGTTGATCGTCTTGTCGTCGCGCTCGATCCGGGCGATCGCCGCATCGGTCAGTTCCACCGATGTCACCTCACCGGTACGCAAAGAGGTCGCGAGTTCTTCTGCCGACTGAAGATTCCAATCCATGAATGCGACGCTATGGGCCCGCCGGAAAGGACATAAAATGCCGTTTCGCACAAAGGGGAAGTCGAGCGGACCACCTGCACCGGACAAGTCACGCGCTCGTTCTGCCATCGCAGACGGCCCACCCCAGGTCACAGCGTCGGCAGCGGACCGACTCCATGAGGGCAGGCCATGAAATGTCGCTGTGCACAATGGGATGGTTGTCTCATTCGACGACCCACAAATAGGGCACGAGCAATTACGGGGGGATACCGCTGGATGCGGTTCAGCCCAACATGTTTTCGATGAGATCGGCGGCGCGCGTGGTCCCGCCTTCGGCTTTTGTTTCGGTGCGCAGCTGCGCCGAGCGGCGGGCGACCTCTGGGTCGCCGACCAAGTCGTCCAGGGCGGCCCGAAGGTTCTGGGCGGTGGCGTCCGGGGTGTCGATGCGGCGGGCCACGCCTAATTCGACGAGCCGGTCCGCGTTCATGAACTGCTCGGCCCCCTGGGGTACGGCGATCATCGGGACACCCGCCAGCAGCCCCTCACCGCAGCCGCCCATGCCGGCGTGGGTGATGAAAGCGTCCGCTCGTTCCAGGATCGCCCGCTGGGGAACCCAGGAGTGCACTTCGACATTGGCCGCGATGTCGCCGAGCTCGTTCGGGTCGGTGTGTTTGCCGATTTGCAGGACCACGTGCCAGCCGGGCAGGTTGCCGAAGGCTTTCAGGCACTGGCGGTAGAACTCCGGTTGGCGGGTGTACGCCGAACCCAGGGAGATCAGCAGTACCTGCTCCGCGTCGGCGGGGCGCGCCCAACCCGCTGACTGGCGTGTGTCGAAGCAGGGGCCGACGAAAGTCACTGTGTCGGAGTCGACTTGGTCGGCGTGTGGTTGCATCGCTCGGGGAATCAGCGCCAGGGCATCGGCGGGCAAACCGGAGAAGTCGTCGACGTCGGTGGTCGAGGTACCGCACTCGGCGAGCCATCGGGCGAACCTCGCCTGGTAGGCGTCGGCACCTGGTAGCTGGCGCAGCCGTGCCGCCACGTCCTGTTCGTATCCCTTCCATGCCACGAAAGTGGGCGAGAGCTGCATCATCTCGCGGCCCTGGGCTTCGGCGAGGGCGCGTCCGGCATAGGCGCCGATGTCGTACAGATAGAGATCCGCGGGGTCGTGGTCGTAGGCCGCGCGCAGTTGCGGGAGGGCCAGTAGCGCATTGTCGAGGAACAGGTTCATCACCGCGACGGGGTCGTCGGGCCAGTTGTTGTCGGCCACCGGCAGTGTCGAGGTGCATTCGACCAGCTCGGCACCGGCTCCGGTGATCAGGTCTGCGACAGCCGGGTCGTTGGCATAGGTGACGCGATGGCCACGGGCCACCAACTCACGGATGACCTCGAGGCTCGGCAGGACATGGCTGACGATGGGGATGCCGACCATCGCGATATGGGCTGGGCGAGAGGGCATTTCACTCATTTCAGGGATTCGGCGGCGGCTTCCAGATCGTCGATGCTGCCCGACATGATCGTCGGCACGTGTGCGGTGATGTGCTCGGCGGGCCAGTCCCACCACGCCACCGCCAGTAGCCGGGCGACATCGCTGTCGTCGTAGCGGGTTCGGATGAGGCGGGCCGGATTTCCGCCGACGATGCCGTAGTCGGGGACATCGGTGGTGACGACGGAGCCGGTGCTGATGACCGCGCCGTGGCCGATCCGCACACCGGGCATCACCGTCGTGCCGTTGCCGAACCAGACGTCGTTGCCGACCACGGTGTCGCCTCGGCTCGGCAAGCCGGTGAGCAGGTCGAAGTGGTTCGACCAGGAGCCACCCATGGTGGGAAACGGGAAGGTCGACGGGCCGTCCATGCGGTGGTTGGCCCCGTTCATGATGAACCGCGTTCCGGTGCCCAGCGCGCAGAACTTCCCGATGATCAGTTTCTCCGGCCCGTAGTGGTAGAGGACATTGCGCGTTTCGAACGCGGTCGGGTCGTCGGGGTCGTCGTAGTAGGAGTACTCGCCGACCTCGATGAGGGGCGAGGTGATCAGCGGCTTCAGCAGCACTACTCGCGGCTGGTCCGGCATGGGGTGCAGCACGGTCGGGTCCGCGGGAACAGGCGTGGAATCGTCGGGCACAGCGAAACTCCTTCGGCGCGTGAGCTATCGGGTGCCCGTGGAGGTCGAACACCAAAGGCTTCCTAATACGACAACTGTCGCACTAAGCTACGTTGACAGCTCTAGCCCGTCAAGCGATCGGTGTGCCGACAATGAGATCCGCATCGGATAGTTCCGAGCCCGCTCCCCCGGCGCGCTCCCGCCCGGGGGGCCGAACGGCCCGCATCCGAACCCAGGTGCTCGACGCCGTCACCGCCGAGCTGGCCGAACACGGCTACGACGCACTCAGCATGGACGCCGTCGCGACCCGTGCAGGCGTGCACCGCGCCACGGTGTATCGCCGCTGGCAAGACGTCGGAGGCCTGCTCGCCGACCTCTTCGACGCGGCGAGCGACCAGCCATGGCACCCCCGCGACACCGGCTCCCTACGCGGCGACCTCGCGGCGCTCAACCACGAGATCCAGGATTCCCTGACCGAGGAGCCGTCCCTCGCGGTGGCACTGATCGCCGCCTCGTTCCGATCCGAGGAAGCCGCCCGAGCACTACGGCGACTATGGGATGACCGCTACACCCAGTCCGAGATCATCGTCGAGCGAGCGATCCACCGCGGCGACCTTCCCCCCGACGTCGACGCACGCGCCCTCCTGATCGCCGCTACCGCACCGATCTACCACCACCTGGTCCTGCTACGCACCCCACCCGACCCCCACCTACCCGACCGCACGGCCACCACCACCGCCCTCGCCGCGGAATCGGGCGCATTCACCCGATGACACACGCCCCGAAAGTACGACAGCCGCAGATCATCCGGGGATGGTCTGCGGCTGTCGCGACGGTTGCGTTGTGCCGGAGCGCTGGTGACCCATCATGTGCTGCCGGTCGGCCATGCGATTATCGTCGGGGACGGCGAGGTCGCAGGCGAATGGCTTCGGGCGCACCAGCTTTGATCATTTCCGCGTCAGACGAGGGCTCCGTGTCCGACGGTGACGTTCCCGTACAGGTTGCGCGCGAATACCTGCACGGCATCGCCGCTTCCCTGCGACTGGTCCACGGGTTCCATCCGGTTCTGCACGCTGCCGTACAGGGCGTTGACCTCCAGTCGGGCCGCGCTGCCGGGACGGATCCCCACCTCGAGATCGCCCATCGAGGTCTCGAGCCGGAGCACCCCGCGGGAGGCTTCGTCGACGCGGATGTTGCCCTTGGCGGTCTTCGCGGTCACCGAACCACCCGGGCGTTCGACCACGATGTCACCGGCGGATACCTCCAGGTCGGACTGGTCGAATTCGCCGATACTCACCAGTCGACCCATGGCGACGGTCGCGTCGAGCACGGAGCCGATCGGCACCTCGACGGTCACCGAGACCACCGGGTTGCCACCGAACGGTGTGAACGTCTTCCACTTCTTCGGCGCCTCGACGCTCAGCTTGCCACCGGCGAACTCGACCTGAATCTGTTCGGCAGCACGCACATCCGCTTTGCTGGACGTATCGGCCGGTCGGACCTCGACGACAGTGTCGGTTCGGTCGGCGGCGACCACGGTGACATCACCGCAGGGCACATCGATGGCGACGGTGATCGGCTGCGGTGTCTGGAAAGTAGGCATCTGTACTCCTGAGCTAGAGGTTTGTACGTAGATGTATACGTACATTGTGTTGCTCTCACTATAAGTAGATGTATACGTATAGCGCAACCCTCAATTTGGGCCCAGTTCGCAGATGCTCCGATGGTCAGGTAGCGAGCCTCGCGATGTCGGGCGCGTAGACGGTCATCCAGTGCGGACGCAGGCGGAAGTAGACCACCTCGCTGTCCCAGTCGAAGGCGTCGTCGCCGTAGAAGTCCTGGAAGTACGCGAGCAGCTCCGGCCAATCCCCGGAGGGCTCGCCGCCCAGCGGGTTGAGGATCTCGACCGCGCCGTGCGTGAACACGCCCAAGTTCTCACCGCGCATGTGCGCGACGCTGGCGGCCGGCCGGGCCGCGAGGTGGCGAGCCTTCGCGGCATTGCGGGCCGTACCGAAGTGCCACCGTCCACGCAGGAAGTGCCCGTCCACCCCGCTGATCCGCGGTTCGCCCTTCGCCGTCACGGTGGACAGCGCGAGGGTGCACATGCCGGTGAGAGTCTCGGAGAGTTTCTCCGCGGTCAGTGTGTTTTCGCCGTCGATGATCGAGCGCAGGTGCGAGGTTGAGCTGGTGAGGGAGGCGTCGAGGAGTGCCTGAAGCTCTGCGAGGTCTTCTGGAGTTTCACGCAAGGGGGTCTCTTATCTCTCGGAGGTGTGCCAACCGGTCAATCTCATCCTCGACCAAAACCTTGACATCTCCTGTCATATTTCCCCGCCCGGTCGTCGCCGTCCGACGCGCTTGACGTGCATCGTCGGCGATATTACTTTTAGGTAATATCGCCGACGAATGGGCATGAACGATGGAGGATGAACGGTGAGCGCAGCGCAGCGGCTGGTCGGATTGGTGAACCGGACCGGGCGGGTGAACGGTTCCCCGTTCGATGCCACCCGATCGATGAGCCCACCGTCGGGGCGGCGGCGGAACTGGGTGCACTACGGGGTGATGGTGCCCGACCTGCCCGAGCCGCACCGTTCGTTCGGGGTCATGTCGATCGCGGGTTCCCCCGGAGTGACGATCTTCGCCAACGATCACGCGATCACGACTACTCCATCTGACACCGTGTACACCTCCTCGGCGACGGCATCCATGACCGACGGTCAGTTCCTCGTGCACAGCATCGCTCGCGACTGCGAGTTCGCCGCGGACGGCAGCCACCTCCGGTTCGGCCAGGACCTCGTCATCGACGGCACCTACCCGCGTTTCACGGTGCGCCGAACCCACCCCGAGGTCACCGTCGAACTCGAGATCGAGGCCACCGACAAAGTCGCCCACTTCGCGAACATTCCTGCGATGTACCGGCATTGGAGCCTGTTGTCGACCTATCGCGGTCATCTCGACTATCGCGGTGAGCGTGTCGAGGTGCAGGGTTTGTGCACCGTCGAATACGCCGCAGGTGTCGGCATGCACAGCGTGACGGCCTCGACACGACCCAAGCTGCCTGCCAAGTTCTTCACCTACCACGTTCTCAACCTCGACCACCGCACCCAGGCGTTGCTGGTCGAGGTCCTCGGCCCCGCCGGGTTCCCGATCCAGAAGTCGGTCTACCTGCGCTCCCTCGACGGGTACGGCGGCGTGTACACCCGCGGATTCGATTTCCGGGTCCAGGAGTACGAATCCGAGCCTCGGCGTACCCCCGACGGTCGTGTGATGCACCTGCCGAAGTCGTTGTCGTGGCGAGTACTCGACGACGAGGGCCGAGACCTGATCACCATCGAGGGCACGGCCGGCGGCGACTACTCCTACGGGCTCGGCGCGGGGTTTGTCGGCACCTACGACTACACCGGCACCTACCGGGGCCGCGCAATCACCGGCAGGGCCTACCTCGAGTACATCGACTGCCGTCGACCGATCAGATGAGTGCGATCCGGCCGGGCCAGGGCAGGTATCAGCGCCTTCGCGCCGGGGAACCCGTCGCGCCCTAGCTCCTGCTCACACGCCTCACGGACAGACGAGGTGACCGTTCGGTCATCGGCCGGGCAGACGATTGACAGTGAATTTACTATTTTGTAAATTACTCATACGTCTATATGAGGAGTCGGCTTGCTGTCCACGTTCTGGGAGCACATCAACAACCCGTTGATCTACGCAGTCCCGTTTTTTCTCGTCTTCATCGCCATCGAAGCGGCGAGTCTGCGCCACGCCGCCGCCGACGACACGCCTCGGGGCTACTCGGCTATCGACTCCCGCACCAGCATCACCATGGGTTTCGGTGCGATGGCGGCGATGGCACTGTTCAAGCTGGCGACCCTGGTCGTGTTCGTGATCCTGTACGCCGAGCTGGCGCCGTGGAAGCTGCCCACCGGCTCCTGGTGGTACTGGCCGCTGTTGCTGCTCGTCGTCGATATCGCCTGGTACTGCAATCACCGGTTCTCCCACCGTGTCCGCATCGGCTGGGCCGCACACCAAGCGCATCACTCGAGCGAGTACTTCAACCTCGGTACCGCGCTGCGACAGAAGTGGAACCCGTGGTCGGAGGCCATCTTCTGGGCGCCGCTGCCACTACTTGGTTTCGCGCCGTGGACGATATATGTGGCCTTCGCCTTCAACCTCATCTACCAGTTCTTCACCCACACCGAGACCATCGACAAGATGTGGCGCCCGATCGAGTTCGTGTTCAACACCCCGTCCCACCATCGCGTCCATCACGGCAGCGACCCGGAATACCTTGACCGCAACTACGGCGGCATCCTGATCATCTGGGACCGGATGTTCGGCACCTTCCAGCCGGAACTGCACACCCCCACGTACGGTCTCACCACCCCGGTCGGCACGTACAACGTGCTGCGCCTGCAGTATCACGAGTACGGCAACATCATCCGAGACGTTCGCCGCGCGACCCGTTGGCGGGATCGGCTCGGCTTCGTGTTCGCCCCTCCGGGCTGGCAACCCGCCGCGCGCGAATCCGTCACCGACGCGGTGAAGCAGGCAGCGTGAGTTCTGTCGACACCACTGCCCTCATCCTCCGATTGACCGTCGGCACTGTCGTCCTCGCCCACGGTGTCAATCACGCCTGGGGCGACGGCAAACTCACCGGTACCTCCGGTTGGTTCGCCTCGATCGGTCTGCGTCCGGGAATGCTGCACGCCGTGCTCGCCACGGCCACCGAGATCGCGGCAGGCCTGCTTCTCATCGTCGGACTGCTCACTCCTTTCGCGGCGGCCGCGGTTGTTTCGACGATGACGGTCGCTTTGATCACCGCGCACCTGCGGAACGGATTCTTCATCTTCCGGTCAGGTCAGGGCTGGGAGTACACCGCCGTCCTCGCCGCAACGGCGGTGGCCGCCGCCACCCTCGGGCCGGGTCGCTGGTCGTTTGATCATCTGTTCGAGATCGAGTCGGACGGCATGGCGGCACTGGTCGTCGCGGTCGTTCTCGGCGTCGTATCTGCGGCGCTGCTGCTAGCCCTGTGCTGGCGGCCGACACCGCGCAACAGCCGATAGGCGCGGCATGCGTCTCGGGACCCTGAAGCTCCAGAGCCTCCCTAGTCGATGCTGTGCAGGAAGAACTCCCGGATGTCCGCGGCGAGGAGGTCCGGCACCTCCATCGCGGCGAAATGACCGCCACGGTCGAATTCCGACCAGTGCCTGATGTCGAAGAGCTGCTCGGCCAGCGGGCGCACCGATTGGGTGATGTCGTGGGCGAATACCGCGACGCCGACGGGCACCGGGCACGGTACGCTCCCCCGCGCGGACTCGCGATGTAGGCGTGCCGAGGACGCCGCGGTGGCGGTGAGCCAGTACAGGGAGATGTCGGTGAGCATCCGGTCGTCGCTGATCGGCGAGCGTGGGTCGGTCCACTGCGCGAAACGTTCGGCGATCCAGGCGAGTTGGCCGACCGGCGAGTCGGTGAGCGCGTAGCCGATGGTCTGCGGGGTGGCGGCTTGTAGTGCCTGGTAGGGCGGGCGGCTCGCCATCAGCTGTTTGACCTTGTCGAGTCGCGCTTCGTCGGCATCGGATAGTTCGACGTCCGGGTTCGGCCGGGTCGGCAGGTAGTTGACGTGGACTCCGACGACGTTGCCGGGCGCGAAAGCTCCGAGCGATTGGGAGATGCCCGACCCGAAGTCGCCACCCTGCGCGCCGTAGCGCTCGTAGCCGAGACGACGCATCAACTCCGCCCAGGCGCGCGCGACCCGGGCGATATCCCAGCCACGCTCATGCGTCGGTCCGGAGAATCCGTAGCCCGGGATGGACGGGATCACCAGGTGGAAGTCGCGGGAGAGCGGTTCGATCACGTCCAGGAATTCGAGGAACGAGCCGGGCCAGCCGTGGGTGAGGATCAGCGCGAGCGCATCCGGCTTCGGCGAGCGGACGTGCACGAAATGGATGTTCTGGCCGTCGATTTCGGTGGTGAAGTGCGCGAGTTCGTTGAGTTTCGCTTCGTGTGCTCGCCAGTCGTAGCCGGTGCGCCAGTATTCGGCGAGTTCCTTCAGCCGCGCCAGCGGGAAGCCGTAGTCCCAGCCGGCATCGGCGATTTCGTTGGGCCAGCGGGTGCGGGCGAGCCGGTCGTTGAGGTCGTCGATATCAGCCTGCGGGATGTCGACGCGGAACGGTTCGATCATGGTCTCGACTCCTTCGCCCACCCAACGTTTGGGTGACTAACGTTTGCATGACCAACGATATCGCGATCGTTGGTCATACAAACGATTTGTTAGAGTTGTCACATGGAGCACCCGCCCGAGCCGGCCCCCGCCAGGTGGGCAAACCTGCCCACCTGGCTACTCACCCAAACCGCCAACCACGCCCACCGCCTGGTCACCGATGGCTTCGCGGCCGCCGACGCCCGCGGCTACCACTACCGCCTCCTGGCCACCCTCGACGAATTCGGCCCAGCCAGCCAAGCCACCCTCGGCCGCCGCAGCGGCATCCACGTCAGCGACATGGTCGCCACCATCAACGAACTCGCCGACCACAACCACGTCGAACGCACCCCCGACCCCACCGACCGCCGCCGCAACATCATCTCCCTCACCACCGCGGGCAAACGCCAACTACGCCGCCTCGAGAAACAGCTGGCCGAAAGCCAGGAACAACTCCTGGATCCCCTGTCGCCCAGCGAGAGAGCCCACCTGACCGAACTCTTGGCCAAGCTGTTGGACCACCACAACCGCAGAACCGGCGCGATCGACGACACCGCGTCGGACCACAGCCGCTGACCGACCCCGTGCCTAAGTCGCGAGCTCACACACCAGCATCTCGTCCGCGTGCGCTTGGAACTCGTAGTCCACCTTCACGATTCGGCTCGAAATGCCCACGAGCGTCAACTCGGCAAGCAACTTCTCGAGCTGCTCGTACCGCCCCTGAGAACCGATGGGGACCAAGGGGAACAGCCGGATTTCTGTGGTGGCAACGCGCGCCAGTTCGGTGATCGCCTGACGGTGGAAGTCGTAGTCGAGGTCGTCGGCGTAGCTGAAGAGTAGGTGTGAGCTCAGGACGAGGTCGAAGCTGTTGTCGGCGAATGGGAGCGTGGGGAGCTGACCTGGGATGTAGCGGTCGGGCGAAGTGCGGGTGTGGGCGGCGAAGTGTTCGGCCGACTCGCGGCGGGCGCGGTGGTGTTCGTCGGGGTCGGCGAAGAATGTCCAGCGGTAGGCGTCGGCGTGCTCGCGGACATATCTGTTGCCACGGTCGGCCTCGGCGACAGCGGTGGCAGCGACGCGTTCGATGCCTCTGTCGAAATAGGCTATGTCGCAAGCGGTTACATCACCGCCACGTTGGTTCACCTCGGCGGTGAAACCTGCCGCACCACCCGGACAGTCCAGAATTCTGCGCCCGAGATCGTCTTCGGTGAGCGCGAACATCGCCTGGTACTCGCCGAGTGAGCGTGAGCTGACGAGAATCTCGCCGAACCCACCGGTTCCCCTGGAAGTGTCGTTGTCGATCATGGTCGTCCTCCTGCTCCGGGACCGCCCGCGGGGCCGGAACAGATGTCGTCACGACAGATCTGGCCACCCTCGGGGCGGCCGCGCACAACTCGGTCAGCCGCTAGGTCAGCGGCCACCACAGTTGCGCGAACATCATCACCCGGTGATTGAACCACGTGGGCGCGCTCTCGAGTAGGCGAAATTCGTCGCTATAGCGGATCATATGGCGGTGAATGAAGATCTCATGAGGGCTCGGGCGGCGGAATTCGACGGCGCGGATGCCCAGGCTGTCTGACATGAATTCCACTGAACTCGCAGCTGATCTGGACGAACGCCAGTTCGCGCGGTACGAATGCCCCTGTTGTGACGAGCCGATCGAGCGCACCTGGAACATGATCACCCGCGACGGGATTGCCTACGCGGCGTACTTCGCCAACAGCTACCACCACGCGGATAAGCACCATGACACCTGGATCGACGTCATCCTCGGCACCTGGGATTCCGAAACCGCCGACGATCACGTGACTTTCGGTTGCCGCGTCGGACCGGTGCAGAACAACCCGAACCCCGCGGCAACCCTCGTCCAGGCATGTCTGGACGGGTCAGCCGATGAAGTCCACGGTGTGGTGCTCTCCCGCGAGGACGGCTTGGTTCACCCTCGTCTTCCGGAGTTCTGGGGAATCGTCGACTTCGTGTTGGCTCACGACCCGACCGTCACCGCTCACTTGTACGGGTAGGCGAGAGGGGTCATCCAATTGCTCGATGACCCCTCTGCACTCAGTCGATGGGGCTGTGCCCCAGCAGAACTCGGCCACTGAAGCGGGTCTGCTTCGCGCGGGGCAGGGGATGGAACTGGCAGCCGTGGATGTCGCGGTAGAGGCGTTCGAGGTCGCAGGTGCGGGAATAGCCTGCGCCGCCGGTGGTTTCGATGGCCAGGCGGACGGTGGTGATGAGGGCGTCGGCGGCGACGGTTTTGCGGCTCAGGGTGCGGGCGGCGTAGGTGTCGGTGTTGGGGAAGGTCAGGTTCTCGGAGTCGGTGAACATGGCGGTGATGAGGTCCTCGGCGGTGGTGTAGGCGTTGAGCATTTCTCCTGCCGACTGGACCGTGTGGGCTTCGGAACGGCCCGCCAGTAGGCGAGCGGTGAGGTCGACGGCCGCGTCGGCGACGCCGAGATAGGCGGCCAGAACCAGTGGAAGGGCGGCGCCGATCACCACGTTCAGCACCGGCGGCCACGGACCGGCCGGGCGGGTCATCGAGATCGCGGCATCGGGCACGAACACGTCGTCGAGGACGACCGTATGCGAACCGCTCGCACGTAGACCGAACGAATCCCAGGTCTTGTCGATGCTCACCCCTGCGGCAGCCAACGGGACCGCGAAATGCAGCACCTCACCGTCGTAGCGAACGCTGGTGACGAGCACATCGCCCACCTCACATCCACTCGCGGGCGCCTTGCGCGCGCTCACCCGATAGCCACTGTCGACGCGTACGGCCTGCCCATTGGACTCGACCCAATCCGAGGCACCGGTGCTGACCAGAATCGCCCCGCCCGCCACCTTCGCGAACACCGCCGAAGCGTCCACCCCATGGTTGTGCCGCCACACCTGCGCGGCCACCAAGTGCGAATGCATCGCGAAGGCGACCGCCGTCGACGGATCGTGTCTGCCGAGTTCACGCAGGATCTCCCCCATCTCCCGATGCGAGGCGCCTCCGCCGCCGAACTCGACCGGCACGAGCGCCGCCGACAGACCGCTCGACCGCAACAAGTCGAACGCGGCGACGGAGATCTCGCCGGTGCGGTCCCGCTCAGGGACTTCGAGACGCAAGGTTTCACCGATCTCGCGGGCGAGGGAAACCCGGTCGGTGCTGGACGTGGTGTCAGAAATTGTGGAAGTCATGTTTCGAAGGTAGGAAGCGCCGCGATAACCAGATAGTCCAGAAAGTGGACTCTCCCGGTCCAGGAAATGGACCCCGTCGGTGAGGTGACCATGACGACAACGACCGCAGGCTATGGCCAGTACTGCCCGATCTCGCGGGCCCTCGACGTGCTCGGCGAACGCTGGTCGCTGCTCATCCTGCGCGACCTGTTCCTCGGCACCACCCGCTTCAACGACCTCGCCCGCGGCCTACCCGGCCTGTCACGCAGCCTGCTCGCCAAACGCCTGCGCCAGTTCGAACGCGCCGGACTCATCGAAAAGCTCGGCACCGAACACCTGCTCACCGAAGCGGGCAGCCAGCTCGAACCCATCCTGTTCGGCCTCGGCGAATGGGGCGCGCGCTGGACCTTCGGCGCCCCACAGCAGGACGAACTCGATGCGGCGTTGCTGGTGTGGTGGATGCACACCCGGATCGACACCTCGATGCTGCCCGGACGGCGGCAGGTGTTGCAGGTCCGGTTCACCGACGATATCCGCCGGTTCTGGATCGTCGTCGAAGCCGCTGTTCCCTCGGTGTGCGAGACAGACCCCGGCTATCCCGTCGACGTCACCATCAGCGCCGATGTCGCCGGCCTGTACGAGGTGTGGTTGGGGCGCATGCCGCTCACCCACGCGCAGCGCACCGGGCGGGTCATGTTCACCGGCCCACCCGCACTCACCCGCCGGATGCCTGCGGTACTGCGATTGAGCCCGGTCGCCGGATATGTCGCCGCGACCGCTCGACCGGACCCGGCAGCGCGCGCCTCGTGAGACGAAAGGCCCTATTCCGGACCGGTGCGCCCGGCGATCCACATCGCCCAGCGGTACAGCTCCTCGGGATCCCCCAGACTCGCTCGCGCTTCGGGCCCGACGAGGACACCGTTCGCCGCGGACAACAGGTCGTACATGCCCAGGTACACCCACTCCCACAACATGCTGTCGAAGTTGTACGACATCATCGCCCGCTCGACGCGCCCACGGATCTCGGCGATCTCCTCCAGCGACAGCCCCGCACGATGCAGCCGAGCCTCGGTAGCGCGCTGGTCCTCGAGGTCGAACGACGTGTCGAGGAACGGCTCCAGCAGGTCACCCCAGATATCGAGACGACGACGAACCGGAATCGCGGTGCGCTGACAGAACTCGTCGAGCGCAAGCCCGTCAGTCGCGAGGACGAACAGTGTCTCCCCGGAGATCGTGCGAAGTTCCGGCGGCGTCGCGCGCGGATCGGCATCGGCGATCTCGGAAACCGCGATCACACCGTCGGGATACACCGATGCGCCCGCGAAAGGATAGTCGACAAACCGGATCTCCGTGTCGGCGATGACCACCCGCATCGACCCATCATGGCGCTCCCAACGCACCCAGACCCGGCGTCATGAACTAAATCGAACAAAACGTGGCAGTAATCACTACTTGGCCCGTCATGTTGGCAGCGGCCGTAATCAAAACGTTAGGGTTTCATCCATGGTAAGTACCGGAGCAGCAACCTCAGAGCCGTACGAACCGAATGTTCCTCTCCCCCAACACCGTCCGGCACGGCTCGAGCTCGTCAGCGAATCGCCCGACACCAGCGCAGCGCCGACCGCAGACGTCGACGACCACTTCCCGCGCCTCGGCGACACCAGTTTCCTCACCGGCGCGGCCAAGCACCGGCTCGCCGCCTACATCCACACCCAGCTCGCCGAGCTCGAAGAAATGCCGTGACGTCACGCCGATAGCGACTCCCGAACGCTTCGCGCCCACGCCGGATTAGGCTGCAACGCCAGGAGTTATCGGCGGCAGCGACGATTCACGCGAGGGAGTGGCGAAGTTGAGCGACGCATCGGTCGTGCTTCCGGAACAGGTCCGCACCGAACTGCGCCGCGGGGTTCGAAGCGTCCTCGTCGATACCGCAGCCCTGCGCCTGGTCCGCGAACGCTTCGACGACAACCAGGCAGGCGCACTGCGCCGCTACCTCGAAGCCTCCCAATCGGCGAACACTCTGCGCGCCTACCGAACGGACTGGATCGCCTGGGCAGGCTGGTGCGCGGCCGAACAGCGACAAGCGCTCCCCGCGGACCCCCTCGATGTGGCCGTCTACCTGGCCGCCTCCGCCGACGCGCGACGAGAAAGCGGCGTGTGGGCGTTCAGCCCGGCCACCCTTGACCGCAAGTCCGCCGCCATCGCCGCAGTTCACGCCGCCAACGGACTTCCCTCGCCGACACGCTCCGACGTCGTCCGTCTCACCCTGCGCGGCATCCGCCGCACCCGCCGCACCCCGCCGACCCGGAAACGGCCGGTCCTGCTGCACACCCTCGACCAGCTTCTCGCCGAACTCCCCGCACCTGACTGGCCCACCGAGCCCGCCCGCCGCCGAGACGCCCTTGCGCTGCTGGTCGGTTTCGCCGGCGCACTGCGGCGCAGCGAACTCGCGGGCCTGCGCATCAGCGACGTGCACGTGCGCACCGATCACACCACCGGTGAACCGCTACTCGTCGTGCACCTGCCGACAACGAAAACCGACCCGACCGGCGTCGCCGAGCAGCGCATCGCCCTGCCTCGCGGCAAACACCCACGCACCTGCCCGATCTGCGCGTTCGCCGACTGGATGCGCCTACTGGAAGTCCACGCCGACACCGGCGACGCGGGCACGCGGACCTGGACGACGAACAACCTCGCGGCCGACACCACAATCCACCGCTGCCACGGCTTCGCGGGAACCCGCCTCAGCGCCGACGTGGACCGCCCGCTGTTCCCCACGATCAACCGGCACGGCTCGATCAGCGCCACCGCGCTGTCCGGGCGGGCCGTCGCCGAACTCGTCAAGCGCTACGCGGCCCGCGCGGGCCTTGACCCCGACCTGTTCTCCGGGCATTCCCTGCGCGCCGGCTTCGCCACCCAAGCCGCCCTCGGCGGAGCCAGCGACCGTGAGATCATGCGCCAGGGCCGCTGGGCGAACCCCCGCACCGTCCACGGCTACATCCGCACCGCGAACCCACTCGAAGACAACGCCGTCACCAAACTCGGTCTGTGATCAGACGATCCGGTCGAGCCGGAAGATGCGGAATTCTCGACTGCCCGAGCGCTGGAATTCCATCTCGTAGCCGGGCCAGAACTCGACGGCCTGGTCCCATACGCGCTTACGCTCGACGCCGGTGATCTCGACGACGGTCACCGGGAACGCGGAGCTGCCGCCGAAGCGGGCCGATGCCGTCCGGGCCGCGCGCAGGTTCGCCGACCATGCCGGATGCTCCGGCTTGCCCCAGTTCGAGCCGACCAGATAGAAGCCGTCCCCGTCCGGCACACACAGCAGCGAGGTGGTGCGTGGCTGTCCCGACTTGCGCCCGACCACCGTGATCTCGATCGACGGGAGCCCGGCCAGATCGAGTACACCCCACCGACCGCCACTGAGCCTGCGCAACAACCGCTCGGTCGGCAGAACGACACCGGCGCCACGCATCACCCAGGGCTGTGCCGCGAACACGCGCGCAAAGCCCGGCAAGGGATTCCAAACCATCCACGAATCCTGGCTCGAGCGAACCGAGTTCGCCCACTCACGACCGTGCGCTGAGAGGCAACTCACTCGGGATGCTGGACGACCGATCGCCGCGAGCGGACCATGGAGACATGGACGAGGCCCGAAACGAGGCTCGGCGCACCGCGGCCGCGGCCGAAATCGGCAAACACGGCCGACTGATACGCGGCCCCCGCGACGGCAAGCTGCTGAGCGCCGGCATGGCGCCGTTCTTTCGCATCCGCACCCCACGCGGGTACGGCATCCTCACGACCACCGGGCGCAAGACCGGCCTACCGCGCCCGAAGTGTGTTCGGGTCTTTCGCGACGGTGACCGGGCGTACCTGGTGCAGCTGATGCCGCCCCACGTGACGATTCAGCAGCCTGACGCGGTCAATGCCTGGCTCCGCAATGTTCGTGCCGACCCGAACGTCACCCTGAAGCTGTCCGACGGCACCCACAGCGGGACCGCCAGGGAGATCACCGACCCGGACGAACTCGCCACCGCACGCGCCCTGCTGTGCGACACCGTGGTGCCGGTGGACTACGGCGAATGCGCGATCCACCTGCGCGGTATGCCCTCGCGGGCGAAGATCCGGGGGCTGCACGCGTACTGGTTCGACACCGGTCGCGCGGTTGCCATCGATTTGGCGACGTAGCAGAAGCCCTCCCCGTCCTTGCTGGTGAGTAATTGTGTAGTGCCGACATGTCGTGAACTGCAGCGGGTGCATGGGCACAAATGGGAGACACATGAATAGATGCGCATATCTACGTAACTAGATGTAATTTGATGAAGTGACAGCCTCCAAGACCGCCGCTCCGCGTCAATTGCCCCGCACGACTACCTCGATGTCGCACACTGAACTCACTCCCCTCCCCTAGCCGCCAGGAGTGCCATGCCCTCCCCCACTGGTCGCCGAATCCTCGCCACGGTCGCACTGGCCGCCGCGGCCATGCTCACGACCAGCACCTCCCCCGCCCTGGCCCGACCACCGGCGCCGACCCAACTGGCACCACTCGGGCCCGAATTCCTCTGGGGCGTGGCAGCTTCCGGGTTCCAGGCCGAAGGCGATGCCCCCGATAGCAATTGGCGCCGATACGTCGAATCCGGCACCACCGCCGACCCCTATCTGAACTCGGTCGACTTCCGGAATCACTTCCGCTCCGATATCGCGCTGGCCGCGAAACTCGGTGTGCGCGTGTATCGCATCGGTATCGAGTGGGCGCGGGTCCAACCTCGACCCGGCGTGTGGGACGAGGCGGCGCTCGCGTTCTACGACGATGTCGTCAGCGCCATCACCGAGGCCGGGATGCGGCCGATGCTGACCCTCGATCACTGGGTGTACCCGGGCTGGGCGGTCGACCGCGGCGGGTGGCGCGATCCGGAGATCGTCGCGAACTGGCTGTCCAACGCGCGCTTGGTCGTCGACCGATTCGCCGACGCCGATCCGCTGTGGATCACGTTCAACGAACCGACGTTCTATCTGGTCAACGAACTGCGCCACGGCGGGATCGGCGCAACCGACGTCTTCACCATGGGTGAACGAATCACCCAGGCGCACAACAGCATCTACGACTACATCCATACCGTGCACCCCGGCGCCCAGGTGAGCAGCAACGTCGCCTACATCCCCGGCGTCGACGATGCGGTCAGCGGACCGCTGCTCGACCGGATCTCGGCGCGCCTGGACTACATCGGCATCGACTATTACTACGGCCTCTCCCCCACCCAGCTACAGGTTCCCGATCCCGACCGCCTCTGGACGATTCCGCTGCAGCCCGAAGGCATCTACTACGCGCTCGACCACTACGCGCGAAAGTTCCCCGGCCGCCCGCTCTACATCGTCGAGAACGGCATCCCCACCGAGAACGGACTCCCCCGCGCCGACGGCTACACCCGCGCGGATTCGCTGCGCGACACCGTCTACTGGCTGCAGCGCGCCGTCGCCGACGGCATCCCGCTGATGGGTTACAACTACTGGAGCCTCACCGACAACTACGAATGGGGCTCCTACACAGCACGTTTCGGCATCTACACCGTCGACGTGCTCACCGATCCGACACTTACCCGCACGCCGACCGACGCGGTCGCCGCCTACCGCGCGATCACCGCGGCGGGCGGCGTCGCCCCCGATTACCGGCCGACGCGCCCTGTCGCTCCATGCTCGCTCGTCGACGGGCTCGCCAGTTGCACCGATCCGGTGGCGGTCCCCCGGTAGCGGTTTGAAGCATCGATGGTTGCTCTACACTCAGGCGGGTGTCGAGCACAGCGTCACGCCCCTCCAGTGCCGTCAGCGGCAGGCAAGCCCGATGGCAGCCGCACAACGACAGCCGCCGGGAGCGGATCGTGCTGGCCGCGGTCGAGCTGATCGAACAGGCGCCCGCAGGCGTCGAGGTGCCGATCATTCAGATCGCCGAGCACGCGGGACTCGCGAAATCGGTGGTCTACCGGCAGTTCGCCGGTCGCGACGAACTGGATCGCCGGATCAGGAGCGAGATCGCCGACCGCTTCGTCGCCGACATCGAAGACGCGCTCGACATCGCCGAGGGCTCGATCCACGAGATCCTGGTTCGCACGATCGGCGGCGTCGTCACCTGGATCCAGGACCATCCGCGGCTACACGAGTTCCTGCGGACAGGTCCGTCAGAAGCCGATCCCGATATCGACGCGATGAGCGCGCTGATCACCACCATCGCGGGGTCGACCAGGGCGCTCGTCACCGGCCTGGCCGGGGTGGTCGGCGTGACCGACGAAGCCTCGGCCGACACGATGACCTTCGCCATCGTCTCGATGACCGAGGCCACCGTCACCCGCTGGGCCAACGACCCGAATCCCGCACTCACCAGGGATCGGCTGATCGAGGAAGTGGCCTCCTACGCCTGGCACGTGGTCGATGGTGTCGCCCGCCGCTACGGCCTGAACCTGGACCCCGACCAGCAACTCACCGAGGTCATCACCCAGCTGGTCGCCGGCGACTGAATCGCCGCCGGGATCAGCTCAGGCGATACGGCGCGCGCTGCGTTCGGGCTCGCTGCGGTACCGCGATACGGGGCCGTCGATGCCGAACTTCCGCCACAGCCACTTGGCGGTCGGATTCATCAGGCCCAGGTCATCGGCAAGTTTGCGCATGTCGCCGAAGTAGCCCGACAGGATCTGCTGGGAATGCTCCGACTTCCAGAACGCCTGCTCGATGACCTCACGGGGAATATCGAACTCGCGCTCGAACGAACGCGGCGGCGCCATGATCTCGCCTGCCAGCCAGCGCATCGCGATGGGGAACGCCACCGAGCAGACGCCACGATTGAACTTGCCCATCCGCCCGATGTGCGCGGTGAGGAAGTCGCCGGCGAAGGAGATGTGGCGCGCTTCCTCGGCGATGTGAATCTCCATGGTGCGCAACACCAACGGCGGCATCGACGCACCCTCGCGGATCACTGCCTTCTGGTAGTGATCGATCGGTTCCTCACCACCGAGGATGCCGATGAACAGGATCATGTGGGCGTAGCCACCCGCGACGCCGATCAGCGGCGAGAGAGCCCGGAACAGCGGCCGCATGCCGGGCACATCGACGTCGATGCGGTTGACCAGTTCCTGGAACATCTGGATGTGGTTGCACTCTTCGGTCATCTCGTGCAAGCAGTACCGGAATTCGGGCGAGCCGTTCGGCAGCTTCATGATGTACTGCATCATTCCGCGAATCAGCACGCTCTCGAAGGCGGCGCCGACCTTGATCGCGTTGGCGGTCCGCCACTTGCCGATCTCGATCCGCCGGTCGAGCGGTTGGTCGCGATACCACTGCGTCGCGCCGAGCGGGTCGATCCGCGGCGAGAGAACCCACCGCACGTCGTTCGGGTCAAGGGCGAGCTCGGGTGAATCCCAGTCGATATCGAGGTACGGATCGAAATGACGGTCGACAGACCCCTGTGACAGGGTTGCCAGCGCCTCTCGGTACTCCTCGGTAATGGGTCCGCCACGGCTCGATTCGGTCAGCGTCATCGGTGCCTCCTCGGTTCGCGTCCGGCGCGGACGGCACTGTTAGCGCCGTCACACCGTCAACCAAGAATAACTGAGACCTTCAGTCCCACACAACCCTGGCTAGATAACGTTTTCCGGGTCCTACTCAACGAGCAGAACCACCAATTGGCGGGCCAGCTCACCATCGCCGGGACCTCCCAGCCAGATCAGCGGCCTGCGCTGGTCGAGATGGTCCAGCGCCTCGGGCAGGGATACGAAGACCCGGTCGGCACGCACGACACACACCTGGGGCACGGACTCGGAGACGGCGGGCCCACCATCGACATCGAGTGCCAGCGAGCCGGTGGAGGCGTCGCCTGCCACCGCGTCGCGAACCACCGCGTCGCCGGGCTCGACCGCGGCCGACCCGCTGTGGACGACCTGATGCCCCGGCGCACTTGCCCAGTGGTCCAGCCACGCCGGGCCGGGCTCGACCGCGGCGAGTACCGTCTGCACGCTCATGCCGTAGAGCACGTCGGCGACCGCGGCGGGCAGGCCCGCGATGTCGACAGTGCGCACCAGCGAGCCGTGCTCACGCAACCGTTCGACGAACCGCGCGAGTACCTCGGCCCGCTCGGACGGGTCCACCACCGCGTGCCTGCCGGCGGATCGGCGCATGGGAACCCGGCGCTCGTCCTCGGGTAGGTCGAGCAGCCCGTCACGGACTCGGCGCAAGATCTCCTCGCGGGAATTCACTCGGGCACTCTCCTTCGTTGGCGACCTCGTCGTCGCCGTTCACACATCCCTCTCCCCACATACCGCGGGAACTCTTCAGATCGCTACCGTACCGACCGGTCCACATGATCCAGGCGCGGCACGACGAAGCCGAGCAGATGCAGTAGCTGGTCGATATTCAGGTCGAAGATCTCCGCGCGATCAGCGAAGGTGTCGCGGCCGTACATGTCGAACACGTCGAAGTTCACGGCGCCGAACAGCGTGGTCCAGGCGGTGAGGGCGGATGCGATCACCCGGTCGGGGACGAGCAGGCCGAACTGCTCGCGGATCGTCGCGAAATCGGCTGCCGTTCGCGGGCTGATCGCCGGTTCGCCTGCGGGGACGCTGAGCTGACCCTGACGGAAGGCGCTGTCGACGATCCCGAGCAGGATCGCGATCACCCGTACGCCCGGCGTTTCGGTGTCGGCGGCGGGCGCGTCATAGCCGGGGACGGGCGTGCCGAACAGCAGGCCGTACCAGGCGGGCTCGGCCAGTGCCCATTCCCGCACGGTCCGCGCGGTGACCCGGAAACGGGTCGCGGGGTCGTCGGGTGCGTCGATCAGCGCCGCTTCGACGGCGTCGCCCAGTGCGTTGTAGCCGTCGACCACCAGCATGGTCAGCAGTTCGTCACGGCTGCGCACGTATCGATACACCGCCGAGGACACGACGCCGAGATCGCGCGCGACGGCGCGCAGCGACAATGCCGCGGCGCCGTGGGTGGCCAGGTGCTCGCGGCCGATGCGTTTGATGTCGGCGATCGTCTGCGCACGCGCCAGTGCGCGCGGGCCCGGCTGGTCGGAACTCATCGTCCGATCATCGCGCACTCGCGGCGCGGGCCGGAGCACGGCGTCCGGCCGCGTCGTCGGCGGCCGCGGCGCGTTCGATCTCGGCGGCGAACGTGGCACCGCCGACCTCCCATGCCATCGCGAGCAAGCGGTCGCGGAAACGGCTCAGGTCCACCCCGACCCCCTCGCCGCCGTAGCCCGTGCCCGCGGCGTCGCGGACCGTGTGGACCACCTCGTCGGCGAGCGCGGCGATCCGCGACTGGATCATCGTTCGCAGCACCCCGCTGAGGGTGATGTCGATGCCCACGTCGTAGAGGACCAGCGCGGCCTTGAACATCGACCGGTCCGCGAGGAACCAGCGTTCGTCGCGACGCTCGAGATATCCCGCCGAGGTGAGTTCCGCGAGTGCGTCGGCGCCCCTGTCGCCCAGCATCGACGCGAGCTCGGCGTCGTCGATGAAGGAAGAACGTTCGGCGGCCTGGCCCGTGCGCGGATCAAATAATGCGCGCCAGTCACCGGCCTGCGGTTCGGCGTCGAAGACCTCGCGGATGGCGTCGAGGCGCAACCCGCGCGCCTGCATGGCGACGATGTCGCGCAGGCGGTCCAAGTGCTCGTCGGAGTAGACGACTTCCTTGCCCGCGCGGCCGGGTTTCGGCAGCACGCCGAGCGAGTGGTAGTAGCGGATGGTGCGCGACGCCACGCCGCTGACGTCGGCGAGTTCCGCTCGGGTGTATCGGGCCACCCGACCAGCATAGGTCGGTCCGGAACCTACGTTGACAGCTCTGGCTGTCGCCATTAGCGTTACCCGCGTCACTGTCGACACCGATCGAGGAGCTCCCCCATGCCCGAGCGCACCACCGATTTCGACGTTCTGATCGTCGGCTCCGGCTTCGGCGGCAGTGTCACCGCGCTGCGCCTGGTGGAGAAGGGCTACAAGGTCGGTGTCATCGAAGCCGGCCGCCGCTTCGCCGATGACGAACTGCCGAAAACCAGCTGGGACCTGCGCAAATTCGTGTGGGCACCCAAGCTCGGCTGCTACGGCATCCAGCGCATCCACCCGCTGCGCGACGTCCTGATCCTTGGCGGCGCAGGCGTCGGTGGTGGCTCACTGAACTACGCCAACACCCTCTACGTGCCGCCGGAGCCGTTCTTCCAGGACCCGCAGTGGCGTGAGATCACCGACTGGCGCACCGAGCTGACCCCGTACTACGAGCAAGCGAAAAAGATGCTCGGTGTCGTGACGAATCCCCACATGACCCCCGCCGACGAGATCTTCAAGTCCGTCGCCGAGGACATGGGTGTGGGCGAGACGTTCGTGCAGACTCCCGTCGGCGTGTTCTTCGGTACGCCCGGTGAGACCGAGGCCGATCCTTACTTCGGTGGTGCCGGTCCTGAGCGCACCGGCTGCGTGGAATGTGGCGACTGCATGGTCGGTTGCAAGTTCGGCGCCAAGAACACGCTGGTGAAGAACTACCTCTACCTCGCCGAACAGGTGGGGGCGCAGGTCATTCCGATGACCACGGTGACGTCGCTGCGACCGCTGCCCGACGGCACATGGGATGTGGCCACCGAACGCACCGGCGCCTGGGTACGCAAGGCGCCCAAGACCTTGACCGCCGAGCATGTCGTGCTCGCGGCGGGCACGCTCGGCACGCAGAAGCTGCTGCACGCGATGCGTGATGAAGGTGCGCTGCCGAATCTGTCGGACAAGCTCGGCCTGCTCACCCGCACGAACTCCGAGTCGATCGTCGGTGCGGCCACCAAGACGCTCGGCCCGGACCAGGACTTCACCAAGGGTGTCGCGATCACCTCGTCGATCCACCCCACCCCCGACACCCACGTCGAGCCGGTCCGCTACGGCAAGGGCTCGAACTCGATGGGCATGCTGCAAACGCTCATGGTCGACGGTGGTGGGCGCGTGCCGCGATGGCTGCGGTTCCTCGGCCTGGTGCTGTCCAATCCGCTGACCTTCTTCCGCTTCATGAGCGTGAAGAACTGGAGCGAGCGCACGATCATCTCGCTGGTAATGCAGCACCTGGATAACTCGATCACCACCTACACCAAGCGCGGGCTGTTCGGTGGCCGCAAGCTGACCTCCAAACAGGGTCACGGACAACCGAACCCGACGTGGATCCCGGCGGGCAACGATGTCACCCGGCGGGTCGCGGAGAAGATCGGCGGCGTCGCCGGTGGCACCTGGGGTGATGTGTTCAATGTGCCGATGACCGCGCACTTCCTCGGCGGCGCGGCGATCGGCGCCGACCGCGAACACGGCGTGATCGACGCCTACCACCGCGTGTACGGCTACCCGACGCTCAGCGTCGTCGATGGTGCCGCCGTGTCGGCCAACCTCGGCGTCAACCCGTCGCTCACCATCACCGCCCAGGCCGAGCGTGCGGCCGCCTACTGGCCCAACCACGGCGAGGTCGACACGCGCCCCGAGCAGAGCGCCGGCTACACCAAGATCGCCCCGGTTCGCCCGAACCAGCCGGTCGTGCCCGCGAGCGCGCCCGCCGCGCTGGTCCTGCCGATCGTCGAGATCCGCAGCTCGGAGAAGACCGCGGGCTGATTCGACGAAACCCGGCCCCGGCCTTGCGGTTACCCACCGCGAGCCGGGGCCGTTCCTGTTCCCGGCCACGTAGCATCGGTGCCGACGAGCTGGAGGATCTTCGATGACGGTGCTGGTTTTGGGCGGATACGGAACAGTCGGCGCACATCTGGTGCGATTGCTACGTGCCGAGGGAATCTCCGCGCTGGCGGCGGGGCGTGATCCCGCCAGAGCGGACCGGGTGGTCGACCTGCGCGACAGCGCCGGTGTCGACGCCGCCTTGACGGGGGCGACCATCGTCGTGAACTGCGCAGGCGCGGAGGACATCCGGTTGGCACAGGCGTGTGCCGGTCGTGGAATCGCCTTCGTCGACATCTCCGCGACGTCGCACTATGTCCAGGCCCTCGAGGACGTCGACGGCCCGGCGGTGCTCGGTGTCGGGTTGGCGCCGGGCCTGACCACCTTGCTCGCCGTCGACGCGCTCACACACCACCGCGGCCCCGTCGACATCATGGTCGGCCTCGGCTCCGGCGAAACCCACGGCCCCGCCGCGACTGCCTGGACCTACCAGCTGCTCGGTCAGCGCTTTCCCGATGCCGACGGCACGAGCATCCGCAATTTCACTGGGCGGCAACGCTTTTCAACGCCCGCGGACGCGGGGTACCGACCGTTTCCCGCCGTGCGCGCCGATTTCGCCGATCAACACCACCTCACCCGCGAGTTCGGCGTCGCGGTGCGCACCTACCTCCGCCTCGACTCCCGACTCGCCACACTCGGGCTGGCCGCCCTCACCTGGGCGCCCGCACTGCAACGGCTGGCACCGGCCCATATGCCGGGTAGCAGCGACCGCTGGGTGGCACTCGCCCGGTCCGCGGACGGATCGACCAGGTCGGCGAGCGGTCGTGGCCAATCGCTGGCTACGGCCGTGGTCACCGCCATCACGGTTCGCGCGCTGATCCGGAATCCGGTCTCCGCACCGACGTGGATCCACCAGCTTCTCGAGCTCGACGACATCTGTCATGACCCGCTCGCAGCCGACATCCGGTTCGAGCGCTACTGACAATTTCCGGGAACGTGTTCAGAGTGCGTTGATCCGGGCCAGTGCTTCGAGGGCAAGGTCCGCCGCCTGCCACAACGCCGTGATCTCGGTGCGGATCGCGGGCGCGAGGGCTGGATCTTGCAAGGCGAGGCCGTTGGTGAAGATCACCGTGTTCGCGCCGAGGTCGGCGGCGATGAGCAACTGTTCGGTGGCGACTCCGGCGCCGAACAGCTGGTCGAGTCCCTCGCCGACGAAGTAGAACCGCCACAGCGGTCCGAGGTCGGCGCCGTAGGCGGCTTTGGTGCGGTCGATGATCACGTCGCCGACCGAGGCGATTCCCGCCACGATCTTGAAGTAGTCCGGCGCGTTCTCGGGCTTGCTACCGACTGCCGCCACCGAATAGGTCAGGTCGACGGTCAGGTGCGCGTTGTATCCGGCCATGGCCGTGCGAGCACGCGATGCACCACAGTCGCGAGCCAGCGCGAAGTAGTGCGCCCATTGGGGTTCCGCGATACCACCGGTGAATTCGGCGTGCAGATTGTCGAGGAACCGGCTCAGCAGTTCGAGGCTGATCGCATGCGCGTACTCGCGGTCGGCGAATGCCGCCGGATCGCGCTGCATGGGCATCACCGCGGCGTATTCGACGCCGTCGAGCCCGATCGCGAACAGCCCGCGCAGGTCTCGATGCTCGATTAGGATCTCGGTGATCCGATGATGTCGGGCCACCGCGTCCTCGAGCCGGTCCAGACTGCCCGCGCCAGAGATCGCCGACGTGTCCGACAACCTCGCGATCTCAGCGATATCGGCCTGCGACAGCGTCGACCCGCACGCGGTGTCCTGAACGGCGCCGGCGGCCGGGCCTACGGGCAAAGCCAGCGCCACGACCGCGACACAGGCTGCAATTCCACTCGATACGCGCACGCGCCGATTCCACCATCTCATCGGGTGATCCGCGCTTCGACGCGCGTGGCCCCCCCCCCCCCGGGGCGGAGGGGCCCCCCCCCCGCCCGGGGGGGGCGGGGGCGCGCGACCACGCGGAGGGTGG
>NZ_JBHXNJ010000018.1:0-126912 GCF_042719655.1 Nocardia sp. NPDC058518 | reverse complement strand
TCCCTCCCCCGCGCGGCGGCCTGGCGGGCCCCGCGGCGCGCCCCCCCCCCCGGCGCGCCCGCCCCCCCCCCACGACCACGAGCGCGGTGGTGCCGGCGGCGCTAGACCAGGCGAAGGCTGTCGATCATCTTCTTCGCCTGATCGGCGGTGAGTTCGCCGGTGGTGCCGCGGTCGACGAGGATGGTCAGTACGAGGGTGGTGTTGGCGGCGTTGCGGAATCCGAAGGTGTACACGGAGTAGGCGTTCGCCGTGCACCCCGGGATCTGCGGGGTCCACGCGCCCGAGGTCTCCACGAATTGGCCGCTGACACCGCTCTGGGTCTTCATCGATGAAGGCGTGCTGATCTTTCCGCCGGTCGGGTCCGAATACCCGCCTGCCGCGGAAATTTTCGCGACGCTCTTGGCGGCGGCAGCGAGATCGGTTTCGGTGCTCGAGGTGACTGCGGCCATGGCGCGGTAGACCGAGCCGGGGCAGTAGTCGGCTCCCTCGGTGGCCTGACCGCGACCGTCCACCGAGCCGTTCGCGGTGGTGAACGACATGGGGTCGGAGTCGGAGTGGATGGTCCAGGCCGACGGCACGTCGTAGGCGACGCGATAGGTCGGGATCAGCACGCCTTTCGAGCCAGGGGCCAGGGGCGCGGTACTCGTGCCCGACAGTGGTCCCGCCTTCGTGGTGGTGGTCGAACCCGCCGACGTCGTGGACTCGTCGGAGGAACGGGCGGCGAAGGCGACCGCGACTGCTACTCCGATCGCCAGCACTACGATCACGGACACCACCGCGATGATCCCGCCCGAGCCGCCACCGCGACGCGGCGGTGGCGAATACTGCTGTGGCGCAGGAGCGTAACCGTAGGGCTGTTGCCCGTACCCCGGCTGCTGGGCGAACGGCTGCTGGCCCGTCCCGAACTGCTGTCCGTACGGCTGTTGGCCTGTCATCGGCTGGGATGCGTACGGCTGCCCAGGTTGCGGTGCATACGGATCTTGGCCCATCCCGGATTGCTGCCCATATGGCTGCTGCCCGGTCCACGGCTGCCCGACCACTGTCGGCGGCGCGTACGGATGCTGGCCGCTGCCGGGTTGTCCCGTTCCGGGCTGCTGCCACTGCGGCTGCTCACCAGTTCCGGGTTGCTGCCACTGCGGCTGCTCACCAGTTCCGGGTTGCCCGAAAGACTGCCCGAACACAGTCGGCGGTGCAACCGGATGTTGCCCACTGCCAAGCTGATTCACGCCCGGTTGCGGGCCGTCTTGCGGTCGGGCGGCCGACGGTTCGGCCGGATTGCTGGGCGACCGCAGGATGGTGGGATCGGCGAGAGGTTGTGCGGCGGGGTCAGGGGTGGGGCCTGACATTCCGGGCGCCTCCCACCACCGATCACTGTCGTTTGCCACGTCGGGAGTCCTTCCTCGCCATCCGCCCCCGACCGTCGAGCGGGTCGTATCCGGACAGATCCACCCGCTCAGCGTAATGGCGAAACACCGTTTTCGAGTAGTCGAAACCGGGGGCGGACGCCGGTCAGCCCGGTCTCGGACGGTCAATCAATTGAATCTGACGTCAATGCCAATTATGGTCGCCGTATGTACACGCACGACGACAACGCCATCCTGCGCGCCGCCGCCGATCAGACGTTCACGATCGAACAGGACGCCTTCGGTTCGTGGCTCGCGGAGCGCAACGAGGCCTGTACTCCCCCGGTGCAGCCGACCAGAGTCGGTGTCGGGCAGTCGAATCTGACCTTCGAGGTCGCCGACAGTGCGGGCAGGCGGTGGGTGCTGCGGCGACCGCCGCTCGGCCGCTTGCTGGCCTCGGCCCACGATGTGGCGCGCGAGGCGCGGATTCTCACCGCGCTCGCGCCGACCGATGTGCCGGTACCCCGGATCATCGATGTGCGCCACGATGACGACGCGGCGCTGGTGTTGATGGAACACGTCGACGGCATCGTGCTCGACCGCACCTCGAATGCCGATCTGCTCACGACCGAGCAGCGCCACAGCGCGGGAATCTCCTTGGCGCGCACACTGACTCGCGTTCATGCCGTCGACCTGGCGGCCACCGGCCTGATCGACCTTGCCAGTC
The DNA here is from genome assembly GCF_042719655.1 of Nocardia sp. NPDC058518. Taxonomy (NCBI): domain Bacteria; kingdom Bacillati; phylum Actinomycetota; class Actinomycetes; order Mycobacteriales; family Nocardiaceae; genus Nocardia; species Nocardia sp. NPDC058518. Next base: position 124,842 of record NZ_JBHXNJ010000018.1, on the reverse strand, counting down.
ACAAACCGTATGCTCCGCGTCAGGTCAAGCGGTGGACCGCCCAATGGCAGACGTCCAAAACCCGCGAATTTCCGCTGGTCGAGCAACTGGCCGACCGACTGCTCGCGAGCGCGCCTGCCCAGACCGAGCTGACGCTGGTGCACGGGGACTACAACCTGCGCAATGTCATCACCTCGCCGGAATCGGGCGAGGTGGCGGCCGTATTGGACTGGGAGCTGTGCACTCTCGGCGAACCGCTGGCAGACCTCGGATGCCTGCTGACCTACTGGCCCGCGCCGGGCGAGCCGACCATCGGCGACCTCGGCATGAGCACCCTGCCCGGCTTCCCGAGCCGTGACGAGCTGATCGACGAGTACCTGGGCATCACCGGACGCGATCGTCGAGCGTTGTCGTACTGGCATGCGCTGGGACTGTGGAAACTGGCGGTCATCGCCGAAGGGGTGTTGCGGCGCACGATCGACGATCCGCGTAACCGCGCCGCGGCGGGGACTCCGACAGCCGAGGTGGTGAACGGCCTGGTCGAATTGGCCGACGAGATCGCAGGCGCGGCCGGGTACTGACGTAGCGCCTCAGTCGGCGTCGCGCAATTGGAGTGCGTTGAACCACAACTGGTTCAACGTCTCGACAAGCACCTCGAAGTCGATTTTCTCGTCGCCGACGAAGACCAGATAGGCCGTCCGGCTGACCATCGCCGAGAGCGAGAGTGCGGTCGCCCTCGCATCGAGGTCGGCGTCGACCAGTCCACGCCGCTGCAAGTCGGCGATCATCGCCGCATTGCGATCGAGCAGTGCGGCACCGCGTTCGAAGCGCAGTAGCCGGAAGTTCTCGTCCACCTGCGACACCTGCTCGAGCACGCCCATCAGCCGGGCATTGCGACGATAGGTGCGCAGGTATTCGAGGTTGGCCGCGGCGATCAACTCCCGCGGATCATCGACCCCGACGCGCTCGCGGACGTGCGGATGGAGCATCTCCTCACGCAATTGCCGCACCACCTCGGCGAAGACTTCTTCCTTGCTGTCGAAGTAGGTGTAGAACGACCCCGACGCGACGCCCGCGGTCTTGGAGATATCACTGATCCGCGCATCGAGAAACCCGTCGTGCTCGAAGACCTCCCGCGCCGCGGTGATCAGGGCAGCCCTGGTCCGCACGCCGCGCGTGCTCTTCGGGGCAGGTTTGCCAACCTGCTCGCCCACACCGTCTCCGACGCCCACCGTCTCACTTCACCACTCGTCGCAACTACTCCCCTGACCTGGTGAAGCCTAGCAGCGCGACCGTGCCCGCCCGGGCAATCGCCGCATTCACTTGAATGTGACGCCAGATTCAAGTACCGTCTGCTCACGCCGATAAGTGATCACGATCACATCGGTTCGCCGACCTTCTCCCGGGAGATTTCTTTGACTCCGAATCCGGTCCCCACTGCCCCCGATCAGCGAAAACTGCGCCGCCTGATGGCCGCGGGCCTGCTGGGCAGCTCGATCGAGTGGTACGACTTCTTCATCTACGGCACCGCAGCCGCCCTGGTGTTCGGCAAGGTGTTCTTCCCGGACTCCTCGCCCCTGATGGGGACCCTGCTCTCGTTCAGCACATTCTGGGCAGGCTTCCTCGCCCGCCCACTCGGCGGCGTCGTCTTCGCCCACCTCGGCGACAAGACCGGCCGCAAACCCGCGCTGGTGATCTGCCTGATCCTGGTTGCCACCTCGACGTGCGCGATCGGTCTGCTGCCCAGCGCGGCGACGATCGGCGTCGCAGCCCCGATCCTGTTGGTGACCTTGCGGTTCCTGCAGGGTCTCGCGGTCGGTGGCCAGTGGGGTGGTGTCACCTTGCTGCTCACCGAAACCAGCAAGCCCGATCAGCGGGGCCGCGCGGGCACCTTCGGTCAGATGGGCGTGCCGTTCGGACTGCTGCTCGGCACCGGCGCGTTCCTGCTGGTCGGGGAACTCGTGCAGGGTGCCGACTTCGTGTCGTGGGGTTGGCGGGTGCCGTTCCTTGCCAGCGCGGTGCTGTTCCCGGTCGTGTTGTTCATTCAGATGCGGATCGAGGATTCGCCCGAGTTCCGCGCACTCCAGGAGCGCGCGGCCGAGCCGGCCACCACCGCCAGCCGCGCGCCCATCCTCGAAGTGCTGCAGCAGCATTGGAAGAAGGTGCTGCTCGGCTCGGGTCTGCTGTTCGGTAGCAACGCCATCTTCTACGTCAGCGTCGCGGGCGTTCTCGACTACGGTGTGCGCGAGCTCGGCCTTGCTCGCACCGATGTGCTCACGGTGACGTTGCTCGGCTCAGCGCTCGGGGTACCGGTGATCTTCTTCGCCGGCGCACTATCGGATCGCATCGGTCGACGCCCGCTCATGCTGACCGGCGCGGCGATCATGGCGGTGTGGGCGTTTCCCTATTTCTGGCTGATCAACACCGGCTCCCTGGCTGCCATCCTGATCGCCAACACGATCGGCGCCGGCATCGGATCCGGCCTCGTGTACGGGCCGCTCGCAGCCTATCTCGGCGAGCTGTTCGAACCGCGCATCCGCTACTCGGGTATCACCGCGGCCTACCAGCTGGCGGCGATCCTGGTCAGCGGTGGCACGCCGTTCCTGATGACCGCGCTGCTGGCGTCGACCGGCTCGACCGCCTCGGTATCGGCATACCTGGCGGTGATGGCGCTGTGCACGCTCGGCTGCGCCTTGGCACTGCCGGAAACCGTCACCGTGCCGCGGACAGCCGCCGCGACCGCCCGATAGCGAGGAGCGACCCGATGCCCAATGTCACTGAACGGTTCCGGGACAACGTAGCGCTCCGGCCCGACGCCATCGCGCTGCGCTCGCCCGATCACACGATGAGTTATCGCGATCTGGACTGTCGCAGTGCGGCTTTCGCCGCCGCACTGCGACAGCTCGGCGTGGCGGCAGGCGACCGGGTCGTGCTGGTGGCGCCGACCGTTCCCGAATTCGCCATCGCCTTCCTCGGCACCCAGCTGATCGGGGCGATCACTGTACCGGTGAACACCATGGCCACGGCACCCGAAATCGGCCACATCCTCGATGATTCCGGCGCCATGGTCGCGATCGCGTGGCACGCCACCCGTGAATCCGCCGAACAGGCCGTCGAACAGCGTGGGCGAACGCTGGTGATCCTGGAAGCCGACGCGTTCGCCGGAATCCACGGCGAACGGATCGAACCCGCGGATCGCCTGATCGACGACACGGCCGTCCTGCTCTACACCTCGGGCACCACCGGTAAGCCCAAGGGCGTCGAGCTCACTGTCGCCAATCTCGTGGAGACGGCCCGCATCTTCATCGAACAGCTACGGATGGGTCCCGACGAGCGGATGGGCACCGGGCTACCGCTGTTCCACGTCTTCGGGCTGGCGGTCGGGCTCGTCACGGCGTTGCATTCGGGGGCGTCGTTCTCACTGCTCACACCGTTCGAGCCGAGGGCGATGATCGAGATGATCCGCGATCATCGGCTGACCATGGTGTCGGGTGTTCCGACGATGTGGAATGCCATGCTGCACACCGCGATCGACATCGGCCCCGCCGACTTCACCCATCTCCGGCTGGCCGCATCGGGGGGCGCGTCCCTTCCCGCCCAGGTGATACAGGCGTTCTCCGAACGGTTCGGGTGCACGATTCTGGAAGGGTACGGGCTGACCGAGTCGTCCGGGGCGGCCACCTACAACCCGCTCGGGCGCGAACAGCGGGTCGGATCGGTGGGCAGTGCGCTGCCTGGCACGTCGATCGAGATCCGTGACCTGCGTGGCGAACTCGTTCCCCAGGGTGTCGCGGGTGAGCTCTACGTTCGGGGTCCCAGCGTGATGAAGGGGTACTGGAACAGCGACGACGCCACGGCGAGCGAGCTGGTAGACGGGTGGCTGAAGACCGGGGACCTGGCCTGCTGCGATGCCGACGGCTACGTCTACATCGTCGGACGGGCCAAGGATCTCATCATCCGGGGTGGCTACAACGTCTACCCGCGTGAGGTGGAAGAAGTGCTGTACCAGCATCCCGACATCGTCGAGGTCGCCGTGATCGGGCTGCCCGACGAACGGTACGGCGAGGAGGTCGGTGCCGCGGTGGTCACCGCACCCGGCTCCACGCTGAACGCCGTGTCCTTGCGCGCGTGGGCCAAGCAGCGGCTCTCGGCCTACAAGGTGCCGCACCTGTTCGCGTTCGTCGACGAACTGCCGAAGGGCCCGACGGGCAAGATCCTCACCAGTGGGTTCGCCGGGTTGCGGTTCGTGACCGCGGTACCGGAATCCGAGCGGACCGCCTGACCTATGCCCCCGGTACGCCGGCGGTGATGCTGTCCGCGGCCGCGACCGTCGCCGTGCCGAGCTCGCTCAGTGCCCGCGCCGACAGCTGGGTATCGGGGCAGCTGACGACCGCGGCCACCACCGCGCCATGGTGATCACGGATGGGGGCGGCGAGGGTGACCACCGCGTTTTCGGGGCCGAGCTCGTCTGGCAGGTAGTCGATGGTGATCAGTTCGGTGATCACGGACCCGAGCTGGGCGCGCAAGGCGGCGGTGATCGGTGAATCACGCAGGCCTGCCAGCACTTCCAGCATCGGTGTCGAATCGTCGACCAGCCGTTCCACGGAGTAGCCGCGGGTGCGGATCTCGGCCAGTACGCGGGCGAGGCGGTCACGGTGGGCCGGGTCGGCGGTGGCGAGCCACGCCTGCCTGACGGGTTCCGCTGCCCAGGCGACGAATTCGCGGCAGACGGGGGGTGCGAGCGGGAGCCGACGACCGGGGCGGATCCAGCCCGCCGACGGATGACCGACGACTTCGGTGACCACGATGCTGTCCCCGGCGCGTTCGGCGAGGAATACCGGCACGCCGGCCTGCTCGGACAGCGCTTGCAAATGCGGAACCGCGGTGCGGCGCAGCGGAAATGCCGTTTCGGCGCGCCTGGCCACCGTCAGTAGCCGCAAGCCGATGCCGTAGCAGCCGTCATCGTCGCGCACCGTCCAGCCATCGGCGGTGAGCTGGGTGAGCACAGCGTGCGCGGTGGCACGAGAGAGCCCCGTTTCCCGCACGATGCGGGCCAGGGACAGTCGTTCGGTTGCCCGCCGTGACAGCAGCTCGAGCACCTTCACCACGCGCTGCGTCGGCGGCGACGCAGCGCCGGGAATCTCGGCATCGCCCATCGAATCCGGGGTCACCTCTTGACCGGCGCCCTCGGCCCGGCTTATCGTCGGTGTCACAATACCGAACAATAGCGTCGAATATTCGACATTGCAATCCGTCGGGGAAATCCTCCCGGCGGAATGCGCGAACGAAGTGGGTGAACAGTGCAGGCGGGGTACGAGTTATCGCATCTGGCGGCCTTGGAGGCCGAGTCGGTGCACATCTTCCGGGAGGTCGCGGCCACTCTCGCGCGACCGGCCCTGCTCTTCTCCGGCGGCAAGGACTCCGCCGTGCTGCTGCACCTGGCACGGCGGGCGTTCTGGCCCGCGCCGTTGCCGTTTCCGCTGCTGCACGTGGACACCGGCCACAACTTCGACGAGGTGATCGAGTTCCGCGACCGCACCGCCGAGCACACCGGGGCACGCCTCGAGATCGCCCGGGTCCAGGAAGACATCGACGCGGGCCGCGCCGTAGAACGCCCCGGCGGCACTCGCAACCCGTTGCAGACAACCACCTTGCTGCGCGCGATCGGTGAGCACCGGTTCGACGCGGCGTTCGGCGGCGCGCGCCGTGACGAGGAGAAGGCCCGCGCCAAGGAGCGAGTGTTCAGCTTCCGCAACAGTTTCGGCGAATGGGACCCGCGAGCACAGCGACCCGAGGTGTGGAACCTCTACAACGGCCGCCATCAGCCCGGCGAACACATCCGGGTGTTCCCGCTGTCGAACTGGACCGAGCTCGACATCTGGGAGTACATCGATCGCGAGGCCGTCGAGCTGCCGTCGTTGTACTACGCGCACCGGCGGCAGGTCATCGAACGCGACGGAATGCTGCTGTCGGCAACACGATTCATCACCCCGGCTCCCGGCGAACGCACCTTCGAAGCGACCGTCCGTTTCCGCACGGTCGGCGACGCCACCTGCACCGGGTGCGTCGAGAGCACCGCCGACACCCCGGCGAAGGTGATCGCCGAGACCGCCGCCACCCGGCTCACCGAGCGCGGCGCCACCAGGGCCGACGACCGGATCTCCGAGACCGGCATGGAAGACCGCAAGCGAGAGGGCTATTTCTGATGCGCCGCAACCTGTTACGACTGGCGACCGCGGGCAGCGTCGACGACGGCAAGTCCACCCTCATCGGCCGGCTGCTCTACGACTCCAAGTCCCTGTTCGACGATCAACTCGCCGCCATCGAACGAGTCAGCACCGAACGTGGCGGCGCAGCGGCGGATCTCGCGCTGGTCACCGATGGTCTGCGGGCCGAACGCGAGCAGGGCATCACCATCGACGTCGCCTACCGCTACGTGACGACGCCGCGACGCAAATTCGTCATCGCCGATACCCCGGGGCACGTCCAGTACACCCGCAACATGGTGACCGGCGCGTCCACCGCGGACCTCGCGCTGATCCTGGTCGACGCGCGCACCGGTGTTTCCGAGCAGACCCGCAGGCACGCGTTCCTCGCGACGCTGCTCGGCGTGCCGCACCTGGTGGTGTGCGTGAACAAGATGGACCTGGTCGACTGGTCGCAGGAGCGTTTCGAGGAGATCCGCACCGAATTCGCCGCGTTCGCCGCCAAACTGACGGTGGGCGATCTGAGCTTCGTGCCCGTTTCGGCGCTGCTCGGCGACAACGTCGTCGACGGTTCCGAGCACATGGAGTGGTATCCGGGGCCGCCGTTGCTGCGCCACCTCGAGGACGTGCACATCGCCTCGGACCGCAACCTCATCGATGCCCGGCTGCCGATCCAGTACGTCATCCGGGCGCAGGAGGGACTCGACCACCGCAGTTACGCGGGCACCATCGCGGGCGGCATCTTCAAGCCCGGCGACGAAGTGGTGGTACTGCCCGCGGGTCGGTCGACCCATGTCAGGCAGATCTGGGGGCCGGGCGGCAGCAAGGTCGATGAGGCGTTCACCGGAATGGCTGTGTCGGTCACCCTCGATGACGACATCGACGTCGGCCGCGGCGATCTGCTCGCCCGGCCGGGCAACCGTCCGCACATCGGCACCGAATTGGACGCGATGGTGTGCTGGTTCTCGGAGAGTTCCGCGTTGCGCGAGGGTGCCCAGTACTTGGTGCGCACCGCCGCGCAGACCTCGTCCGCGCAGGTCACGGCCATCGACTATCGCCTCGACGTGAACACCCTGCACCGGATCGAGGACGTCACCACGCTCTCGCTCAACGACATCGCGCGCATCCGGTTGCGCAGCCGTCAGCCGCTGCTGTCGGATCCGTATCGGGAGAATCGGCGCACGGGCAGCTTCATCCTGATCGATCCGGTGACCGATCAGACGGTCGCCGCCGGGATGGTGACCGGCCGCGAGTCCGGGATCGACCACGATCGTTACGCGACCGGCGACAGTGACCGCGCGGCCCCTGCGGTGGTCTGGCATCGGTCTGCGGTGAGTCGCTCAGAACGTGGGCATGCGGGGGCGACAATCTGGCTGACCGGCCTCTCCGGATCGGGGAAGTCCACGCTGGCCGTAGAGCTGGAGCGGCAGCTGGTCGCGGCCGGACGTCCCGCCTACCTGCTCGACGGCGACAACCTGCGGCACGGTCTCAACGCCGGCCTCGGCTTCTCCCCCGCCGACCGGGACGAGAACGTGCGCCGGGTCGCCGAAGTCGCCGCGCTGTTCGCCGATTCGGGTGCGGTGGCGATCGTGTCGGTGATCAGCCCGTTCGCCGCACAGCGCACCGCCGCACGGACCGTCCACGCCGACCGCGAACTGCCGTTCCACGAAGTCTTCGTCGACACCCCGCTCTCGGTGTGCGAGCGCCGCGACTCAAAGGGCCTCTACGCGAAGGCCCGTGCGGGCGAGCTGCCCGGCTTCACCGGAATCGGCTCCCCCTACGAACGACCCGACCATGCTGACCTGGTCATCACTCCCGATCTCGGCTCACCTGCCGAGATCGCCGCCCATATCCTCCGAGAGCTAGGAATCGCAGACCGTTGACCCACTCCAGTACCGCCACCGAATCCGGTAGCAGCGCGCCACCGGAACCGCTCACCGCGCCGTTCCTCGCCGCGGTGGCCAAGGCCGAAGAACTCATCGCCGGAGCGGAATTCGTCCGCAGTGATCAGGACCTCGCCGAGGGTTACGACTATCTCGCCGCCAGTGTCGCCGCGTGCCTGCGGCTTTCGGGCGCGCACGGGACGTCGCATCCCTACTTCGTGTCCTCGACCGGCCCGTACGCCAAAATGGGCCTGGACAACCCGGACACCCTCTACTACCACGCCAATATCGAGCCGACCGCCGAGTACGTGGTGAGCGGGGTGCGCGGCAGCACCGTCGACCTGAGTTTCCAGGTGCTCAAAGGTGACTACACCGCGACCGATGTGCCCGGCGGTGCCGACGCGTTCGATGATCGGCGCATTCCGATCGCCGCCGACGGCAGCTTCTCCCTGCGCTTCGGGCCCGCGAGACCCGATGCGGGTCCGGACTACTTCCCGCTCGGGGAAGGCGCGTCCATGCTGGCCGTGCGTGAGGTCTACAGCGACTGGTCCGAGCGCAAGGGTTCGATCCGGATCGAGCGGGTCGACACCATCGGCACCGCACCGGTCGAACCGGACCTGGCGCGGATCCGCAAACGGTACGGCGCGGCGGCGAAGATGCTGCTCACCCGGGTGCACACCTGGTTCAACTTCCCGAAGTGGTTCTATCTCGATCTGCCGGTGAACACCCTCACCGCGCCACGGCTCACGCCCGGTGGCCTGAGCACCCAGTACTCCTCGGTGGGGCATTTCGATCTCGCCGACGATCAGGCGCTGGTGATCACTGTCCCGAAATCCGATGCGCCGTATCAGGGTTTCCAGCTGGGCAGCCTCTGGTACATCTCGCTGGACTACGTCAACCACCAGACCAGCCTCAATCACGCTCAGGCCCAGGTGGATTCGGATGGCCTGATCCGGATGGTGGTGAGCAAGCGGGATCCGGGCATCGCGAACTGGATCGAGACGACCGGCCGGACCCGAGGCATCCTGCAGTTCCGGTGGCAGCGCACCGATCGGCCGATGACCGAGGCAGACGGGCCGACGGTCTCTGTGGTGCCGATCGAAGAGGTCGCGCAACACCTTCCGTACTTCGAGAACAACCGGATCGACGCCGCGGGGTGGCGTGACCGGATCAGCGCCCGGCAGCGGGCATTCGCCGAAAGGATGCTGGGATGAGCGGGGCACTGTTGGACGGGAAAGTCGTCGTGGTCTCCGGGGTCGGCCCCGGGCTCGGGCGGTCGATCTGTCTGGAAGCGGCCACGGCGGGCGCGACGGTCGTGCTCGCGGCGCGCACCGAATCTCGATTGCACGAGGTGGCCGCCGAGATCGAGGCCGCAGGCGGCGCCACGCTCAGCGTGCCCACCGATATCACCGACGAGGCCGCGGTCCAGAATCTCGTGGCGCGCACGGTCGAAACCTTCGGCCGGGTCGACGCGCTCGTGAACAACGCGTTCTCGGTGCCGTCGATGAAGCCACTCGACCGCACCGATTTCGACCACATCCGGTCGAGCCTCGATATGACGGTGCTCGGCGGCCTGCGGATGACGCAGGCGTTCGCGCCCGCTCTCGCCGAGGCCAAAGGTGCTGTGGTGATGATCAATTCGATGGTCGTGCGTCATTCCGAACCTCGGTACGGCAGTTACAAACTCACCAAGGCCGCGCTGCTCGCCATGTCGCAGACCTTGGCCACCGAACTCGGCGGCAAGGGCGTGCGGGTCAACAGCGTGCTGCCCGGCTACATCTGGACCGATCAGCTGAAGTGGTATTTCGGTCAGGTCGCCGAGAAGTACGGCATCACCGTCGAGCAGGTCTACGAGCAGACCGCGTCGAAATCCGATCTGAAGCGGCTGCCCGAGCCCGAAGAAATCGCCCGTGCCGTGGTGTTTCTCGCGTCCGACTGGTCGTCGGCGATCACCGGTCAGACCCTCGACGTCAACTGCGGCGAATACCACAACTAGGAGCTTGTAGAAGATGACTGTGCGCACCGACGTCGGCACCGTGGCCGACCTGCACGCCTCGGCCACCAAACTCACCGGTCTCACCGATTTCGGGACCGACGACTACACCGAGGCGATGCAGGTTCTGCTCGACTCGTATCGCGACGAGGCCGGGCTCACCGAGCTCGGCTCCAAGATGTCGCGCTTCTTCCTGCGCGGCACGCTGGTCGCCCGTGCGCTGAGCGAAGCGGCGTGGGCGGCGAATCCCGGCTATGTCGAAACACCGGTCACTCGGCCGATTTTCGTCACCGGCCTTCCCCGGACCGGCACCACCGCACTGCACCGGCTACTGGCCGCCGATCCGGCCAACCAGGGGCTCGAGATGTGGCTGACCGACTTCCCGCAGCCGCGGCCACCGCGTGAGACCTGGGACGACAATCCCGCCTACCAGCAGATCGACGCGGGTCTGCGACAGCATCAGGTGCAGAACCCCGAGTTCATGGGTCTGCACTACATGAGCGCCTCCGACGTGGAGGAATGCTGGCAGCTACTGCGCCAGTCGGGCATGTCGCACTCCTATGAATGTCTGGCCTACGTACCGGGCTACGCGCAATGGCTGTCCGGTCAGGACTGGACGCCCGCCTACGCACGCCACCGTCGCAACCTGCAACTGATCGGCATGAACGACACCCGCCGCTGGGTCCTCAAGAACCCCAGCCACCTGTTCTGCCTGGATGCCCTCCTGGCGACCTACCCCGACGCCATCGTCATCCAAACCCACCGCGACCCCGCCACCATCATCCCCTCGGTCTGCAGCCTCAACGAACACGCCACCCGAGGCTGGTCCACGGTCTTCACCGGCGACACCATCGGCCGCACCCAACTCGACCTGTGGGCACGCGGCCTCGCGGAATTCACCGCCGCCCGCACCCGCCACCCCGAGGCCACCTTCATCGACGTCGACTTCGACGACCTGCGCACCGATCCCCTCGGCGTCGTCGACCGCATCTACACCCGAACCGGAACTGCTTTCACCGCCGAGGCCAGAACAGCCATCACCGCCCTCGACCACGAAAGCCGCACCGGCGCGCGCAAACCCACGCACCAGTACTCCCTTGCCGATTACGGGTTGTCCGAGGAGATGGTCGCCGAACGCTTCGGACGATGACATCTCACTCCCCGGTCTGCGCCGATTCCAGGGCCGCCAGCAAGGCGGCCCCGCGGGGTGAGATCCGGTAGCCGGTGCCCAGGCTGATGGTCAGGCCGAGGTTCTTCAGCTTGCGCACGTTGAGTTTGAAGCGGTGCGGGTCACGTCCGAGTTCCTCGGCCAGATCGGGAGCCCGGGTCGCGGGGCGCCGCTGGATGATTCGGAGCGTGTCGTGGGTCCACGGGCCCTCGGCATCGGTCCGGTCCATGCGTGCGAGGCGGGCGGCCAACGCCGCGGCATCGTCGATCCGGTCGTCGGCGGCCAGCGCGTCGCGCGGATCTTCGTCGGTGAGACAGCGGATCCGGAGCAGATAGATCGGGTCCTGCTCGGCACCTCTGAGATCGGCGACCACATCGGCGGGTGCGTCATATCCGGCGGCGCGCGCGTCCTCGATACTGATCTGATCGGCGGTGACCGTCGACAGCTGGTCGACGGCGATACGCCCCGCACCGGTGCGGTAGACCTTGCCCTCGGTGGCCTGCCGATGACGCCACCGGCGAAAGAGCACCGTCACCGCCCCGCTGCGGATCCCGGCCCAGCGCTGCTTCTCGATCAGCATGCGAGGGCAGGCTGCCGCGCAGCCCGGTCGGGGTGGATCGTGGTCGGCTCATCCTCGATCATTCGGTCAGGCTATCGCGTGCGGCACTGATGGCGTCACCCCCGCGCACGCCGTTGGTGTGCCATTCGCCGTCCGGGTACGTGATGTAGAGCGGGCCCAGATTGCACGGGTTTAGGCAGCCGGTCGGGGTGATCAGGGCGTCGGGGTGGTCGCGGCGCAGAGTCCGGTGCAGGTCGCCCGCGCCGTACACGGTGCAGCGGGGGCCTCGACAGACCAGGATGTGCGAGGTGTGGTCGGGGATCTCGGACCAGGCCGGGCTGCGGAAGGCCCGCGGACTCGCCGTCACCGGTGCGCCGTCCTCGGACATCCTGGAACGCACCACATCGGCGAATCCGGCGGCGGTGTCGATGCCGTCGGTGATTCGCACGTCGAGTTCGCTCGCGCGGGTTTCCTTCCAGTTCGCCACCGCCCGCGCGATCCAGGTCTCGAGATAGCGGTCGCGTGGCACGGCGAGCGGGATCAGCGTCACCGGCGATTCGTCGCGGGCGGCGGTATCCAGTGCGGTGTGGATGGTCGGCTCTTCTTGGTCGAGTAGCGCGTAGCCGACTCCGCAGGCCTCGGCCAGAGCCTCGACGGACGGGAGATCGATGCCCGACGGAGTCGGCCGGGCGATGAGGATGTACCGGCGGGTCATGTGGTGCGCACCGTTCGCGGGGCCGGAATCACCAGCGGTGTGCCCGTCATCGGGTCCTCGATCACCGTGCAGTCGATGCCGAATACTTCCGACACCAGCTCGGGACGCACGATCTCGGCGGGCGAACCTTGCGCGACCACGCGGCCGTCCTGCACGGCGACGAGATGGTCGGCGTAGCGGGCGGCGAGGTTGAGGTCGTGCAGGACAACGATGATTGTGCGCGGCAACAGATTTCGCAGGACGTCGAGCACGTCGAGTTGGTGTGCCAGGTCGAGAAAGGTCGTCGGTTCGTCGAGCAGCATCACCTCGGGGTCCTGCGCCAACGCGAGCGCGATCCACACCCGTTGCTTCTGACCGCCCGAGAGTTGATCCACCGATCGGTCGATCAGCTCGAGAGTGTCGGTGGCCACCAGCGCTTTTCGCACGGCCTCGCCGTCCTGCGCCGACCACTGACGAAACCAGCGTTGGTGCGGATGACGGCCACGGCCGACGAGCTCACCCACGGTGATGCTGTCGGGGGCGACGGGTTGTTGCGGCAACATGCCGAGCCGACGGGCGACAGCGCGCGCGGGCTGCGGTGCGATATCGGCGCCGTCGAGCAGGACCGCGCCCGCCGTCGGCGCGATCAGCCGGGCCAGGCCACGCAGCAGAGTCGATTTGCCGCAGCCGTTGCGGCCGACGATGACAGTGATCGCACCGGTCGGGAAGTTGACGGTGGCGTCGGTGACGATCGCGGTGTCGCCGTAGCCGAGCGTGAGTCCCTCGGTGGTCAGGTGTGCGGTCATCCAGCGTGTCCGATCCGGGTTGCACGAGCGAGGAGGTAGACGAGAACGGGAGCGCCGAGGACGGCGGTCACCACCCCGACAGGTAGTTCCGCCGGGAACAGCCGCCGGGCGGCCAGGTCGGCGGCGACCACCAGCAACGCCCCGGTGGCAGCCGCGGGCGCGAGCCCGGCACCGCGTTCGGCCAGCAGCCGTCGCGCGATCTGCGGCGCCACCAAGGCGACGAAACTGATCGGCCCGGCCGCGGCCGTCGCGAGGGTCGCGGCGGCGGCCGCGACGACGATGAGCGTGATGCGATGCGGGCCGCGCCGCCCAGCCAGCGAATTCGCCAGCTCGTCACCCATTTCCAGCAGCGGCAACGAGCGAGCGAGAACGAGCAGCGGCGGCACGACCACCACCAGCGCCGCCGCGGCGAACCCGACGTGGCTCCAATCGCGGTTGGCCAAGCTGCCGGTGAGCCACATCGCGGCCGTATGCGCCTGGTAGTTGTCGGCGATGGTCAGAATGAACGCGATGGCCGAGGACAGCATCGCCGTGACGCCGATACCGACGAGCACGAGTCGATAGCCGTCGAGTCCGTCCTTGGTGGCCACGGCCACGATCAGCGCCATGGCCACTCCGGCGCCGATCACCGCCCCGCCGACCAGCCCGAGCCCGGCGCCACCGAGCAACACGCTCACCACCAACGCGCCAAGTGAGGCGCCCGCGTTGATCCCGATGATCTCGGGGCTCACCAGTGGATTGGTCGCGATCCGTTGCAGGATCGCCCCCGATATCGCGAAGGCCGCGCCGACACACAGCCCGGTGAGCACACGCGGCAACCGGTCGGCCACCACCACGTCGTACTCGATGAGCGTGCCACCTCCACCGAGGACCCGCATCACGTCAGCGACCGTGAGCGGGTAATAGCCGATCGTGAGTGACCACGCCGCCACCGTCAACGCGCCCGCCGTGATCAGCACGGTCAGGACCGCGGACCGTTTCCCGACGCGAAAGACGATGCGCCGGGCGGGTGTTCGCAGCAACAGCGTGCCGCTGGGCAGCATGCCGCGCTCGGTGAGCGTCACAGTGTGGCCACCTTTCGATTGCGCACGAGATAGAGAAAGAACGGCGAACCTGCGAAGGCGGTGATGATGCCGACCTGGATTTCCTGTGGCCGCACCAGCATCCGTCCGAGAATGTCGGCCACCAACAGCAACGTCGGACCCAGCAGCGCACACCAGAGCAGAATCCACCGGTAGTCGTGTCCGGCGAAGAATCGGGCGATGTGCGGGATCACCAAGCCGATGAAGGCGATCGGCCCGGCGATGGCCACCGCCGAGCCTGCGAGCAGCACCACGCTCAACGCACCGGTCGCGCGCGTCGCGGCGAGTCGGGTGCCGAGCGTGCGCGCCATGTCGTCACCGATGGCGACGGCGTTCAACGGCCGTGCCACCACTACCGCCAGCAACAACCCGACTGCGATGAACGGTGCTGTACCCCACACGGATTCGATGTCCGCGCGAGCCAACGAGCCGACCACCCAGAATCGGAAGTTGTCGAACAGGGTCCGGTCGAGCAGGGTGATCGCCGTGGTGATCGACCCACACAGTGCGGTGCAGGCGGCGCCCGCGAGCGCCAGTTTCACCGGGGTCGCGCCACCGAACCCCAACGATCCCAGCGTGTAGACGAACGCGGCGGCGACCGCGGCGCCGAGGAAGCCGAACCAGATGAATCCGCCAGTCGCCGTGAGGCCGAACGTACCCATCGCGATCACGATCGCCAGCGACGCACCCGCGTTGATGCCGAGCAGGCCCGGCCCGGCCAGTGGGTTGCGGGTGAGCCCCTGCATCACCGCGCCCGCCAGCGCCAACGCAACACCCGCGAGCAGGCCCGCGACAGTTCTCGGCAGCCTGATGTAGCGCACGACCCGGTCGGTGTCGGTCCCCTGGAAATCGGTGAACGCCACCACTGCCTGGTCGAGGGTGAGCGGGTGTGAACCGATCAGGACGGACGCGACGCAGGCAGCCGCCAGCGCGGCGCCGGCCAGGATCAGGCCGGTGCCGCGAGCGGTGCGTGTCACCGCCGGAACAGCTCGGGATGGATCAATGCCGCGACCAGTTCGGTCGCGTGCGCGATCCGCACGCCTGCCGCACGGTCGGCGAACAGGAACGGGTGCACGGTCGCGTTCCGTACGGCCGCCAGATTCGCGAACGCCGGGTTTCCGACGATCTTGTCGACCTGGGGCTGACCGTCGGCGCGCGTGTAGGTCGCCTTGCAGCACAGGCTGGTCAGGATGATGTCGGGGTCACGGGCGATGAGCTCTTCCGCGCCGACGGGCACGTTGCGCTTCACGGTGAGATCGGCGAAGGCGTTCACTCCACCGGCGGCCTCGATGATCTGGGTGACGAAGTCGATGCCGCCCGCCACAGTGTAGGAGCCGTCGTCTTTGGGGGTGACGACCGCGACCCGCGGCTTCACGGCGTTACCGACCTTCGCGCGGACCGCGTCGATGCGCGAACTCAGCTGCGTGACAACCTCTTCGGCGCGCTCGGGGGTGCCCCACAGGGCACCGAGGTCGCGCAGGTCGGCGTATACGTTATCGAAGCGCACGGTGTCGGGGTCGATCGCTTCATCGGCGAGTCCGTCGGCGCTCGGGCACAGTGGACTCAGCACCCAGGTGCGCACCCCCAACTCGTGCAGGCTCGCCCTGGTGCCGACGCTGTTCTGCGCCGACGAGGCGAACACCCCGTTGAAACCCGACATGACGAAGTCGGGTCGCTGGGCGAGCAGTTCGTCGCGGCTCGGCAGCTTCTCGACGTACGGTGCGCGCGCCTGCGCGTCGGCGTATTCCGGAAGCACGGCGGAGTCCAGGAATGCGGTCCCCACCAGCCGATCGGTGACACCGAGCGCGTGCGCGATCTCGATCGACGGCTGATATGCCGCGTAGATCCGCTGCGGTGGGCCATCGACGGCGATGTCGATCCCACAGTTCACGCGGGTGACAACAGCTGCACCGCCCGCGTCGGAGATGGGTTGCACACCGCAACCGGTGACAACGATCGTGCAGGCGAGCAACGCGCCGGAACGTAGGCGCGCGAAAACAGAGCGGGTCAAGAGACGGCCTTCCAGGTCCTCGTGGAATGGGGTACTGCGTAGCCGTGGCCGGTCTCCTGGCTGACGGGATAGTGCGCGGTGAATCCACCTTCCCAGGGCAGGTGCCCCAGTGGCTCCGGACGACATACGTCGTCCGGATCGATTCACAACTCCCGATCACAGTGGCGAGGGCCGCACCGGTTCTACACCGGTTTCCCGAACACCACGGCTGGTGCACTGTAACAACGTCGGCTCCATCGAGGGTCGGCGCCGGGGTCTGTGCTCGAGCGCGGACTCCGGATCCGATACACAGCGGACTCCCAGCTGCGTCCCACCGTGCTCGACACTTGCGCCGCGAAGATTCAGCTATCGGCCGAGCACTTCGGCCGGCCGATGATCTCGGCAGTGAGATCGAAGATCAGGAGGAACGCGCATGAGGATGAAATCGACACTGGCCAAGACCGCGATGGCGGGCACTCTCGCTCTCGGGGTGATCGGCGCTACTGCGGGAATGGCGAGCGCGGATCCGGGGGGCCATGATCAGCAGCGGCCCGAGCAGGGCCAGGGCCGAGAGCACCGACCGCAGCAACAGCCCGAGCATCACGAGAACGACGCGCCGCAACACGGCTTCTGGTTCTTCGGCGCCTGGGTTCCCCTACCCTGACCTACCTCTCACCGCGGGTCCGGTACTCACCGGGCCCGTGGTGTGCCGAGCTCACTCGATCGGAGCGACATACGAGCCTGAGGCGACGCTCCCTGCGAGTTACGGTGCGGGACTTCGCTATCCAGAGCGCAGGTGCCAATCCATCCCGACGCCGACAACGAATGGTTTGCAGGCGGGTCGGCACCGTATCACCACCGATACCATTCACTCCCCTGAAGCCGACCCGCCTGCTTTCACCGGCGCCCATCCGGTGCGGGCGCGCCGATACTCTGGCAGGGGTGACGGACGGTGCGCTTTCGAAATCGTGTGGTCCGGCGCGGTCGCCGGTGGTCTGGATCCGGCCTGGCCATGCCGGGTATATCGGGCCCGAACTCGGCGTCGACCTGCATTCCACGTCGGTCGCGGTACTCAGTGTCGGGCTCGACGGGCCGTTCGTCCTCGAGACCGCCACTCACGGTGAGATTCGCACGCGAAGCGCGTACGCCCCTGCTCGCGCGGTGCATCGGGTGAACACCCTCGGCAAGTGGATCTTGCTCCTGTGGTCGCCTGCCTCAGCCATCGAAGGACAGATGGCGACCACCGAAGGGCCGTACGGACTCGACCATCTTCGCGAGCGCGAGCTGGTCGAACAATGCCGCCTACCGGACCCCGACCCCGGGCGAATCTCAGCGCTTGCTGTCGCCGGTCCCCCCTGCGACATCGATCCCCGCATCGAGCGCGTGGCGGCCGCGATCCGACAGCACCCGGATCACGCGTTCCGGGCCGAACCGATCGCCGCGAACCTGGGCCTGTCCACATCACACTTTCTTCGCTTGTTCGTCCAGCAGTACGGGACGACTTTCCGCCGCTACCAGCAGTGGGCCCGCGTCATCCACGCGATGAGCGCTGTCGCCGGCGGCCACGATCTGACCCGATCCGCGACGGACGCGGGGTTCGCCACACCCTCCCACTTCAGCGAAACCTTCCACCGCATGTTCGGGATGTCCGCCACAGCGGCCCTGCGCTCGGGAATCCGATTCGACCTCGAAACCACTTCCGCGCGTTGACGGCTACTCCGGTCAGCGATCCTGCTCACCGCGTGACCAGCCTCAAGACCGGTCGGACACGGCGGTGGCCGCCGGGTTCGTGGCATCCCGGATCACGCGCAGGCCGGTGATCAAGCCGTCGAGTTGCGTGGGCGTCAGCTGACCGGTGAGCCATTGTTCGAGGGCGTCGAGGTAATCGGGAAGAACCTCCTCCAGGCGGCGGATGCCCGCATCGGTCAAGGCCGCGTAGGCGCTGCGGCGGTCGGTCGGGTCGAGTTGACGTTCGACCAGTCCCGCGGTGGCCAATCGGTCGACCAGACGGGTGACGCCGCTGGTCGAGAGCTCGGTTTGGGCGGCGAGATCTGACATCCGCAGGCGGCAACCCGGAGAGCGACTCAGTCTCAGCAGGGCATTGAGGTCGAGGCCGGAGAGACCGTGCGCTTTCCAGGTCGGCTCGAGCTTGGCGATCAGGCCGTTGTGCGCCTCGAAGAGCAAGCCGGAGATGGTGAAGCGGGGGTCGTCGAAGAGTTCGTGCACGGACATAACACCAGCTTAGCCGATACCTGCCATGCGGATAGTTGACACGAGGAATACCTACGAGTAAACCTATGCGTAGGCATTATTCCGCACAGCAAATATTGGAGAGATCATGCAGCGCAACACGTGGATCGCGGGCTTCCGGACCGGCGTCATCGACGCGACCGAGCAGATCAAGCTCGCCGAATCACGGGAGTTCGGTGACGAAACCGTGCGCCACGTCGTGCACATGACCGGTGGCGGCGACGCGATACGCGTGCGGTTGACCAACCGCTACGGTCTCGCACCACTGCGGATCGGGGCCGCACGCATCGCACAACGCAAGACCGGATCGGCGATCATCGCGGATCGAGAGATCACCTTCGGCGGTGCGGCGGAGGTCACCATCGCCGCGGGCGCCGACCTCGTGAGCGATCCGATCGACCTGCCGGTCGCGGCGGGCGAAGACCTGCTGCTCAGCCTGTACGTCGCGACTTCGACCGGCCTGGCCACCTACTCCCACCAACCCGGCGAGATCGCCTACATCGTCTCCGGCGACCACACCTCCGACGTGGAACTCAGTGGTGCGCAAGAGGTTCCGTTCCGATTCTTCTTCACCGGAATCGACGTGCTGGTCACCGATCAGACGCCGGTCGCCGTCGCGTTCGGCGACTCGTGGTTCGAGGGCGTCGGTACCACACTGAGCGCCAATCGCCGCTCGGTCGACGTGCTCAACGCCCGCCTCACCAAGGGGTGGGTGGTGAACAACGGCATCGCCGGCAATCGCCTCACCGCGGAGGAAATCGGCGAATCCGGTCTGCGCCGTTTCGATTCCGACGCGTTGCAGGTCCCCGGTGTCACCGACATCCTGATCAATTTCGGCATCAACGACCTCATCCTCGGCGCGATGGGGGGACAGCCCTCCGCGACCACCGAAGAATTGATCGCCGGTTTCCTCGACCTCGCCGAACGCGCCCACTCCGCCGGACTGCGTATCCACGCGGCCACCATCGGCCCGTACGCCGGTTGCGTCTTCCCCGGCATGCCGCTGCTGGAAACCCAGCCGACCCGCCACGCCGTCAACGAATGGCTGCGCACCACTGATGTTTTCGACTCGATCTTCGACGTCGATCGTGCCGTGGCCGACCCCCAGCGCCCCGACTACATCAAGCCCGAGTTCGACAGCGGCGACGGCATGCACCTCAACGACGCGGGCGCCGCCGCCATGGCAGCCACCGTCGACCTCACCGCCCTCTTCCGCTGAGACATCGATCGAGATCACCACGCTCCCACCGTTTCTATTCGGTGGGAGCGTGCTGTTCGGCCGGCGGTAGTACGCACCCGCCGTCGAGGATGCCGAGGTCGTAGAACAATCGGTAGCACGCGGGATCGTCGGGCAGCTTCCAGTGCAAACCCTCGAGGCCGAAGACGACCACCAGGTTCGCCGCGATCACCAGACCGCAGAACCACAGCGCCAATTTGCCGACCGAGGCGAGTGACGGCGGGATGACCGTGGCCGCGGTCGGGTACGAAAAGGTCGTCACCACACCGATGGTGGCGATCGCGGCGATGTAGAGAACCAGCGCCCACACATACAGATGCAGGCCGAGGACGGCGCCGCCGTAACCCGGATCGCCCGGCAGAATATGCAACATCGTCTGCCGCCACGCGGTGAAACCGCCACCGACGCAGCCGATTACCGCCAGACCCCAGCCGACCGCGTAGTCGCGCGCCACGATGACGCCGTTCATACCCTTGCGCACGATGAACGCACCGCCGAGCGCGGCCAGCACCATGAACATCCGCTGGAGCATGCACAGCGGGCACGGGTACTCCCAGTCGAGGAACTGCACGGCGAACCCGCCACAGATCACCGCCGACCAGCCGACTACGAAGATCACGGCCAGCAGATATTGCAGCGAACCGAGCGGGCCGGACTTCTCCTCGGCCACCGTCTCGGTCATGGTGCTCACCAGGTCAATCCGAGGCCGAGACCGCTCGTGATGTGCAGCTTCAGCAGCAGCAGGCACAGCGCGAAGGTGATGAACCATGCGGCCAGCACGGCGCGGCGAACACTGTCGCGGTAGATCAACACCAGGGTGATCAGCAGACCACCGAAGATCAGCGTGTCCATGGCTACGCACGCTACGCATGTCGAGCGAGTCCGACGGTGCGCTGCATCGGAAACACGCCGACCAGGCTGTGCGACTGTGGACGGACGGCCGGTTACCCGTTCAGCGCTGGTCGTCCTGAGGCTTCGTTCGGGCGAATTGTGCGTACCAGGCGAGTAGAGAGGGGTCGTCGACGGCGCTGGGGTCCACGACAGTTGCGGGATCGGCGCCCTGGAGAAGCTTCTTGATGGGGACTTCCAGCTTTTTGCCCGTGCGGGTTCGCGGGATGCCGGGTGCGGCGATGATGTCGTCGGGGACGTGGCGCGGAGAGGTTCTGGTGCGGATGGTTGTTCGGATTCGGGTGGCCAGGTCGTCGGTGAGAGCGATGCCCTCGGCGGGAACGATGAACAGTGGCATCCAGTAGCCACCGTCCGGTTGCTCCGCGCCGATGATCAGGGCGTCGGCGATTTCCGGGAGTTGTTCCACCGCTTGGTAGATGTCGGCGCTGCCCATGCGGATGCCGTGGCGGTTGAGGGTGGAATCGGAGCGGCCGTGCACGACGATGCTGCCGTGTTCGGTCCGGGTGATCCAGTCGCCGTGGCGCCACACGCCGGGGTAGGTATCGAAATAGGCTGCGCGGTAGCGGGTTCCGTCGGGGTCGTTCCAGAATCCGACGGGCATGGAGGGCATCGGCTCGGTGATGACGAGTTCGCCGACTTCGCCGTGAACCGGATTGCCCTGCTCGTCCCAGGCTTCGAGGGCAACGCCCAGGTAGGGGGCAGAGAGTTCACCGGGACGGACCGGGACGGTTCGCGCGCCGCCCGCGAAGGCCGAGACCACATCGGTGCCCCCGCTGATCGAAGCGACCGGAATGTGCGCACCGATGTTGTCACGCAACCAGATCGACGACGCTGGGGGTAGCGCCGATCCGGTGACGCCGACCAGCCGCAAGGCCGTCAGGTCGTGCTCGTCCCGTGGCACAACGCCCGCCTTCGCGCAGGCCAGCACATAGCCGGGGCTGGTGCCGAGCACTGTCGCACGGAGCCGAGCAGCGATGTGCCACAAGGCATCCGGGGCCGGATTGCTCGGACTACCCGCATAGCAGACGATGGTCGCGCCGACCAGCAGCCCCGCGACCTGGAAGTTCCACATCATCCAGCTCGGGCTGGTGTACCAGAGGAACGTGTCGTCGGGACCGATATCCGATTGCAGCGCCATCGCTTTCAGATGTTCGAGGAGCACGCCGCCGTGACCGTGGACGATGCCCTTAGGCAGACCGGTCGTGCCCGACGAGTACAGCACCCACAGCGGGTGATCGAAATCGACCCGGGCCGTCGAGATCGTGGATCGATCGCCACCAGCGGTCACATCCGCCCAGTTCAACGTGCCGGAAAGGTTCTCGTCCGACACCACCACGGTCGCCACCAGCGTAGGCAGACCGGCACGCAGCTCGGCGATCTCGTCGGATCGACTATGGGCTTTCCCTCCATAGCGGTATCCGGTGCAAGTCACCAGGACCACCGGCTCGAGCTGGCCGAGCCGGTCCAGCGCCGCCCTGGCCGAGTAGTCCTGCCCGCACGCACTCCACACTGCCCCGATACTCGCGGTCGCCAGGAAGGCGATCACGGCCTCGGGGATGTTCGGCAGGTAACCGGCGACGCGATCTCCAGCCCGAACGCCGAGATCGCGCAATGTCTGCGCGAACGCCGCCACCTGGTTCAGCATGTCGTCCCAGGACAGCTCGCTGACCGACCCGTCCTCGTCCACCGACACGATCGCGCGCCGATCAGGACGCGCCTGCCGGATCACCTGGTCGACATAGTTCAGCCGAACCTCGGGAAACCAGCGCGCCCCCGGCATTTCCGAGGACACCAGCACCTGACCGGGTCGGTCGCCGAGCTCGAAGTAGTCCCACAGCGAACCCCAGAACCCGTCCAGATCGTCGACCGACCACTGCCACAACGCGTGGTAGTCAGGCACCGCGACAGTGTGCCGCTCGGCCACGAACCGCGCGAAGTCGGTGATCCGAGCAGAGGCGATGTCCTGATCGTCGGGCACCCACTGCGGTGCCCCTACCACTGCGGTCATCGGGCGCTCCACCCTCCGTCCATGACGTAGGAGGAGCCGGTGACCATGCCCGCGGCGTCGGAGGCGAGCCAACCGACCAGTGCCGCAACCTCTTCCGGCTCGATCAACCGCTTGATCGCGCTCTCGGTGAGCAATACCTTCTCGAGCACCTCTTGCTCCGGGATCCCGTGCGCGGCCGACTGCTCGGCGATCTGCTTGTCCACCAAGGGAGTTCGCACATATCCGGGGCTCACACAGTTGCTGGTGACCCCGTGCGGCCCACCTTCGAGCGCGGTCACCTTCGACAGTCCCTCCAGCCCATGCTTGGCCGTCACATAGGCGACCTTGAAATGGGAGGCGCGGATCCCGTGCACCGAGGAGATATTCATGATCCGCCCGAAACCCCGCGCGTACATATACGGAAGAGCGGCGCGGATCAGCAGGAACGGCGCCTCGACCATCAGCGTCTGCATGGTGCGGAACCGGTGCGGCGCGAAATCCTCGATGGGGCTCACGCTCTGCACGCCCGCGTTGTTGACGAGGATGTCGGTCTCGAGCCGCAACTCGGCCAGCGCGTCGACATCGAGCAGATCGACACACCAGGCGTACCCGCTGATCTCGTGCGCGACCGCTTTCGCGCCGACGCCGTCGATATCGGCGACGGTGACCTCGGCGCCCCGCGCGGCCAGCTCGCGCGCGCACGCGGCGCCGATGCCGCTCGCGCCTCCGGTGACCAGCGCCTTACGTCCCGTGAGATCGGTCATGCGGCAACACCTTTCTCGGCGGAGGCGTCGGCGAGGTCGACAGATTCCAGGTCGATGCCCCGGGTCTCCTTCGCACACACCACCGCGATCACCGTGACGGCCGCCGCGAAGGCCAGGTACCAGGCGATCGGCACCGACGAACCGAACTCGTCGAGCAGCTTGACCGCGATGATCGGCGCCAGCGAGCCCGCCACGATCGAGGTGACCTGATAGCCCAGCGACACACCGGAGTAGCGCATCCGGGTCGGGAACATCTCGGCCATGATCGCCGGCTGACCGGCATACATGAACCCGTGGAACACCAGCCCGATGATGATGGCGGACAGGATGATCACGCTGTTGCCGCTGTCCATCATCGGGAAGGCGAAGAAGCCCCAGGTGGCCGCGGCGACGGCGCCGGCCAGGTAGACCGGGCGGCGGCCGACGCGGTCACCGAGCCTGCCCGCCAGCGGAATCACCACAATGTGCACGGCATGGGCGATGAGCAGCCACCACAGGATGGTCTTGGTGTCGGCATGCACGTGGACCTTGAGATAGGTGATCGAGAACGTGACGACCAGGTAGTACATGATGTTCTCGCCGAACCGCAGACCCATCGCGGTGAAGACACCACGCGGGTACTTGCGCAGCACCTCGAACGGGCTGAACGAGGCAGCCTTGGCCTGATCCATCGTCTGCTGCGCGGCCACGAAGATCGGGGCGTCGGTGACCTTGGTGCGCACGTAGTAGCCGACGAGCACGACCACCGCCGACAGCCAGAACGCCACGCGCCAGCCCCAGCTCAGGAACGCCTCGTCCGACAGGGTCGAGGTCAGCACCAGCAGCACGATCGTGGCGAGCAGGTTGCCCGCGGGCACACCGGCCTGCGGCCAGCTCGACCAGAAGCCGCGACTGCGGCTCGGGCTGTGTTCGGCGACCAGCAGCACCGCACCGCCCCATTCGCCGCCGATCGCGAAGCCCTGGATGAAGCGCAGGATCACCAGCATCGCCGGTGCCCAGTAACCGATCTGGGCGAAGGTCGGCAGACAGCCCATCAGGAAGGTCGCCGCCCCGACGAGCACCAGACTCACCTGCAGGAGTTGCTTGCGGCCGTAGCGGTCGCCGAAGTAGCCGAAGACGATGCCGCCGAGCGGGCGGGCCGCGAAGCCGACGGCGTAGGTGACGAAGGCGGCCAGGATCGCGTCGAGGTCGCTGGTGTCCTTGGAGAAGAACACCTTGCTGAACACCAGGGTCGCGGCGGTGCCGTAGAGGAAGAATTCGTACCATTCGACGACGGTGCCCGCCATCGAGGCGGCCACTACCCGCCGTAGTCCGGTGGGGGCCTCGTCCGGGTCGTCGCCGGTCGGTCGTATCGCGTTCCGCACGCTCATCGCACTACTCCTTCGATGTTCCAGGTCACATCACCAGAGAACTGTGATGCGGCCCACAAGCCGTGAGGAGAGTATTCGTGCAGATCCATCTCGGTGACAATGGCCAGTTTCGCAGCAGCAATCTGCGAAACTGCACACGTGAGCCATTCCGCTTCCACCTCGGGACGCAGGCCGAGTGCTGATGATTTGCTGGTGCTGCTGGCCGTGGGCCGGTCAGGGCGCTACATCACCGCGGCCGAGGAACTCGGCATCAACCACACGACGATCTCGCGGCGCATCGCGGCGCTCGAACACGCCATGGGTGGGCGGGTACTGACCCGGGTCACCGGCGGCTGGGAGCTCACCGACCTGGGCCGCGAGGCATTGACCGCGGCCGAGGCCGTCGAGGCGGCCGTCCGGTCACTCGGTTCGAGCGCGGGCGAACGCACGCTGGAGGGCGTGGTGCGGATTTCGGCCACCGACGGTTTCAGCGCCTACCTGGCGACACCGTCCGCCGCGCGCGTGCAGCGCAGACATCCGGGCGTCGCCGTCGACATCATCGCCACGACCCGGCGAGCATCCACCCAGCGAACCGGTCTCGACATCGAAGTGGTGGTCGGCAAACCGCAGGTCCATCGCGCCGAGGCGATCGAGCTCGGCGACTACTGCCTACGCCTCTACGCCTCCCGCGACTACCTCGCCGAACACGGCGCCCCGACCACCATCGCCGAACTCGCCCGCTATCCCCTGGTCTACTTCATCGAGTCCATCCTCCAGGTCGACGACCTCGATCTAGCCCTCGCCTTCGCCCCCGCCATGCCCCGATCCGTCTCCTCCACCAACGTCTTCGTCCACGTGGAAGCCACTCGAGCCGCCGCGGGCATCGGCCTGCTCCCCTGCTTCATGGCCGACCGCCACCCCGACCTGATCCGGGTCCTGCCCGACGAGGTGCGCGTCCAACTCACCTACTGGCTCGTCATCCGCTCCGAAACCCTGCGGCGGCCCGAAGTGGCCGCGGTCGTCGAGGCACTGCGCGCTACGGTCCGCGAACGTCGCGAGGAACTTCTCGGCGACCACGTGAAACCGATCGGCTGACGGACCCTCGCCCCGCTATCCGTTTCCTTCCGACTGGGAAGCCGGGGAAGGCAGAGCAAGGCAGAGCGCCGCACTGACCACCAGCGCTGCGCTGATCGTCAGCGCGCACGCCGTCAGAGCGCCGCGATAGTCGTCGCTGGCGGCGACGCCGAAGAAGATGGCGCTCAGCGAGGCGACACCCACTGCGCCACCGAACTGCTGGCCGGTAGTCCAGATCCCTGACGCCGACCCCGCGTATCGTGTCGGCACCGTCGACAGGAACAAGGTCGTCAACGGCGGCTGGACGAGGTTGATGCCGATGCCGACGACGAACAGACCGGGCGCGAGCAGCCACGGATTCACGTCCGTGGTCGCGGTCAGGGCTGCTCCCAGCACCGCCAAGGTGCCAACGGCGCCGAAAAGGGTCCCCGCGATGACAGTGGAGCGGCCGAACTGCACGGTGAGTCGTCCCACCAGCGGGGCGACCGCCAGTCCGCCGACCGAGAACGCCACGGTCACCACACCGGCGCGCAGAGCCGTGTAGCCCTGGCCTTCTTGGAGCCAGAGGACGAAGACGAGCAGGAATCCGCTGAAGGCGGCGAACGCGACCAGCTGAACGACGAGTGCGACGCTGCTGATGCGCGCACGCAGCAGGTCCAACGGCAACAGCGCGCCGGCGCGACCGACGGCGTCACGGTTCTCACCGATGGCGACCAGTGCCACAACGGCGACACCCGCGGCCAGCAGAAGCCAGATCCAGGGCGCCCAGTCGTAGGTGCGACCTTCCAGCAGCGGGAACACGATTGCCACCAGACCGGCGGTCAGGCCGATCGCCGCGAGCCATCGTGGCCGCAGCGCACCTTCGGCGCGGCTCTCCGGGATCAGCCACGCGCCGAGTCCGACCAGGATCAGGGCGGCCGGGACGCTGATCCAGAAGATCGCCCGCCAGCCCAGACCGGCGATGTCGGCGGTGACGAGGACACCGCCCAGCAGCAGCCCCCCGGCTTGCGCGAGTCCCGCGACCACACCGAAAATGCCGAGGACAGTGGCCCGCTCGGGCCCGCGGAAGAGGACGAACAGGCTGGAGAGAACCTGTGGCGCCAGGATCGCCGCGGCCGCGCCTTGAGCGGCGCGACTGGCGATCAGTTCGCCCGGGCTGTTCGCGAGCGCGGACCAGGCCCCGGAAAGCGCGAAAAGGGCCAAGCCGACGAGGAACACCCGTTTGCGCCCCCACAGGTCGCCCAACCGGGCGGCGGTGATCAGGGCGGCCGCGAAGGCCAGCAGATAGGCCGTGGCGATCCAGCCGACCTGTGACGGAGTCCCCCCGAGGTCGGCCTGGATCGCCGGTAGGCCGACGTTGACGATCGTGACATTCAGCAGGTCCAGGGTGAATCCCAGGACGAGCACGACCATCGCGGCCCAGCGCCGCGGGAACAACGCTTCGGTCGCGTCGTCTTGCGTGGAAGTCGATGTAGTCATCAGGTGTAGCTCCCTGCGCGGCTGGGTGTCCGGTGTGTGGTCATCAATTGCTCCTTCGCCGGCGGCGGTACCGCGGTGTCGTCCGACCCCGGACCGACCAGACCGTGGCGGCGCAGAATCGCGTGCACTGTCGATACCGCCGGAACACGACCGGAACCGGCTCGCAGCAGGTGCGTCCGGATTCTGCGAGCTCCCCACTGCGGTCGGTCCAGCCGTACTCGCACCACGACGGCCTCGATATCGGCCGATGTACGGGCGGGGAAACTTTTCGGGCGTCGCGACCGCGGTGCCAATCCCGCCACTCCGTGTGCCCGGTAGCGCGCGAGATAGGTGTAGTAGCTCTTGCGCGAGATGTTGTATCGACGGCACACCTCGGTCACCGTCAACCCGTTTCGCTCGGGCGCCTGCAAGATCTCCAGCCACGGCTCGGCCTGGAGACCCTCTCGATCGCTCGGACGGCTTCCGCTCGGCCGAACACCCTGGCACGCAAGCGGATCGAGCCTGTCTCCTGAGGGTTGCATCATAGATTTCTCCCGATGTGGAACAGATCGATTGAACTTGCTGGTTCACTTTAATGTCCCCCTATGGGCATCGCAACTCGGTATATAGAAATGAACCCGCGAGTCAATTTGTTGGGCGATTGCGCTATGGTTCATGGATGGCAGCAGCAGCAACAACGCCGACCGGGCAGTCGGCCTCGCGGGGACGGATCGACAAGCGGCAAGCGATTCTGGATGCGGCGTTCGTCGTCTTCGCTCGCCGTGGTTACGCGCAGGCGGGCGTACAGGAGATCGCCGAGGTCGCCGGTGTCGCCAAACCGACCATCTACAACCACCTCAACGACAAGGAAACGCTGTTCCGGCACACGCTGGCCGCCGTCAGCGACGCGGTGCTTGCCGAGAATCTGGCGGTGGTCGAGCGGTTACGCAACCCCGGTGAGGATCTGCGCGCCACCCTGGAAGACGTGGCATACCGCCTGATCCGGTCCTGCTGTACCGAGCAGTCCCGGTCGCTGCGCTGGCTCACCTACGGCCAGGTCGCGCAGTTCCCCGACCTGATGGATGTCGTGGTGAGCCGGACCTCCGATCAACTCGGCGACGCGCTCGCGGATCGACTGGCGCGCTTGTCGCTGTCGGGCCACCTGCGCGCGAGCGACCCGGCGACCGCCGCCGAACAGTTCCTCGTGCTGATCACCGGCCCGATGGAGGGCCGCACCCGGCTGGGCACCCGCAAGGTCTCCACCGCCGAGATGCACACGGTCGCCGCCGCTGCCGTCGACACCTTCCTACGCGCCTACGGGACACCGGAGAACCCTTGAGCCACCACCCTTTTCGCTTCGGCCTTGTCACGGTTTCCCCCGCGGACGCGAAGGCATGGACGTCGACCGCGCGCTGGGCAGAGGACACCGGAATCTCCGCGTTGCTGCTGCCCGACCTGCCCGCACCCGTGCCCGCGCCACTGACCGCGCTCGCCTATGCCGCCGCGGCGACGACCACGCTCCAGGTCGGAACCTGGGTGCTGGCCAACGACTTCCGCAATCCGTTCGTCCTCGCGCGGGAGGCCGCGACGCTGGACCTGGTGTCCGGCGGTCGCTTCGAGCTCGGCCTCGGCGCCGGGCAGACCGCCATCGGCTACGGCGAACTCGGGATCGCGGTCGAGTCCGACCGGATTCGGTTCGAGCGCCTTGCCGAGTCGGTGGGCATCGTCAACGCGCTGTTCCGCGGTGAGCGGGTGGAGGCGACCGGTGGCCACTACGCGAACACCGGAACGACCCTGGTTCCCCCACCGCCACGGAAGGTGCCGCTGCTGATCGCCGCGGGCGGACGGCGGGCGACCGAACTCGCCGCGGCCCAAGCCGACACCGTCGCGTTCAGCACCTTCTCCCGCGACCAGCTCACCCGTCAGGTCACCTGGCTCGAAAGTGCCGCGGGCGCACGACTTTCCGGCATCGAGCGGGCGCTGCGCTTCAGTACACCGACGAGCACCATCGGTCCGCCGATGCCTGATGATGCCCCGACACTGCTCACCGGATCGCCCGCGCGGGCGGCCGATCAGCTGCGCCGGATCCGCGACGAGTTCGGCATCTCCTACGTCGTTCTCGATGACGACGCGGCGCGCGAGCTGGCGCCCGTGGTGAGCCTGCTGTCAGGCACCTGAGCTGCCATCGACGAGGTCGGCGCCGGGAATGGCGGCCAGCAGCTGACGGGTGTACTCGTGGACGGGATCGCCGAAAAGCTTTTCGGTGGTGTCGATCTCGACGATGCGGCCCTGCCGCATGACCGCGACCCGATGGGCGATCTGGCGCACCACCGCCAGGTCGTGCGAGATGAACAGGTAGGCCACGCCGGTGTCGGCCTGTAGCTCGGCGAACAGGTCGAGGATCTGTGCCTGCACCGAGACGTCGAGCGCCGAGACCGGTTCGTCGCAGACCACCAGCTCCGGCGACAGGGCCAGCGCCCTGGCGATCGCGACCCGCTGACGCTGCCCACCGGAGAGCTCCGCGGGTCTGCGCCCCAGCGTCGACGCCGGGAGAGCGACCCGGTCGAGCAGTTCGCGCGCCCGCGCCGCCCGCGACGCGCGGTCACCGACGCCGTAGACCCGCAGTGGCTCGCTGATCACGTCCTGGATCGAGAACCGCGGGTCCAGCGACTCGTACGGATTCTGGTAGATCACCTGGGCGCGTCGCCGCAGCGCCCGCAATCGCGCACCTTTGCTGGATGTCACATCGTCGTCGTCGAACACGATGCGCCCGGAGGTCGGCGGGACCAGGCGCAGAATCATTCTGGCCGTGGTGGACTTGCCCGACCCCGACTCCCCCACCAGCGCCAGCGTCTCCCCTCGATGCAGCGAGAAGCTCACGTCGTCGACGGCGCGAACGATCTTCGCCCGGCCGTTCGCGCGCGGCAGCGGGAACTCCTTCACCAGGTTCTCGACCGCGAGCAACGGCTCGGTGCCCGGCTGACGCGGCCGGGCCCGGACACCGGCACGTCCGGGCACGCTGCGCAACAACTGCTGGGTGTACGGGTCGCGCGGATTGCCGAGTATCTCGCGGGTCGGCCCGCTCTCCACGATCCGGCCCCGCGACATCACCGCGATCCGGTGGGCGCGGTCGGCGGCGACTCCGAGATCGTGGGTGACGAGAAGGACTGCGGTGCCGAGGGTTTCGGTCAGGCTGGTGATGTGGTCGAGAATGAGCCGTTGGACGGTGACATCCAGTGCGCTGGTCGGCTCGTCGGCGATGATCAGCGCCGGGTTCGCGGCGATGGCGATCGCGATGAGCGCCCGCTGGCGCATGCCACCCGAGAGTTCGTGCGGATACTGGTCGGCGCGGGTCTTCGGGTCGGGCATCCCGGCCCGCTCTAGCAGTTCCACCACTGCCTCGGGCGCCGATCGCCGGGTCGCCAGGCCGTGGATGAGCAGGACCTCGGCGACCTGGGTGCCGATGCGCTGCACCGGATTCAGCGAGACACCGGGGTCTTGCGGTATCAAGCCGATCTGGGCCCCACGAATCGCGCGCAGCTCCCGGTCGCCTGCCCTCGCGAGGTCCCTGCGGCCGAACTGGATCCGGCCCGCATCGATGTGTCCCGCGGCAGGCAGCAACCCGGTGATGGCATGCGCGGTCGAGCTCTTCCCCGAGCCGGATTCACCGACCAGCGCGACGATCTCGCCCGGCGCGATGTCCAGATCGACCGCCCCCACCGCGCGCACCCGGCCGGTGCTGGTGCGGTAGGAGATCGACAGGCCACGCACCTCCAGCAGATTCCCGGTCATCGCCGATTCGCCCACTCTCCATCGAGTGCCCGCGCGATCCGGTTGGTCGCGAGCACGACGAACGCCACCATGAGGCCCGACATCGTCGAGATCCACCACGCGTTGGCGAGATAGTTCCTGCCACTCGAGATGAGCGAGCCCCACTCCGGCGCCGGTGGCACCGCGCCGTAGCCGAGGAAGCTCAGCGACGACACCGCCAAGACGGCGGTACCGAGATCGAGGGTGGCCAGCACGACCACCGGGCCGATCGCGTTCGGCAGGACGTGCCGGCCGAGCACCGTGTACCAGCGCGCTCCCGACGACCACGCCGCCTCGACGAATACCGCTTGCCGCAAACGCAGCACCTCGGCCCGCATCACCCTGGCGAAACCCGCCACGCTGGCGACACCCACCGCGATCGCCACCTTCACGGTGCCGTAGCCGAGCGCGGTCACCAGGGCCAATGACAGGAACAGCGACGGAATCGACAGCAGCACATCAGCGAAGCGCATCAGCACGTCGTCGACCCAGCGGCCGACGAACCCGGCGATCAGGCCCATCGCGCCCCCGACGACGAACGCGACAGACACGGCGATCACCGTCGCCTGCAACGACAGCGCGGTGCCGTGCACGACGCGGGTGAACAGGTCGCGGCCGAGTTCGTCGGTGCCGAACCAGTGCTGCGAGCTGGGCGGCGCGAAGATCTCCGACGGGACGCCGAAGAGCGGATCCCGTGCGGTGAACAGCGTCGGCCACGCCGCGGCCAGCACTACCAGCACGAGTGTGACCACAGAGAGCACCAGACCCGGCCGGTACAGCAGGAACCGCGGCAGTCTGCGCCAGTCGAATCCCGTGCGGTGCTCGTCGTCGGACTCGTCGACGACGGTTCGGAGGACGGCCGCCTCGGTCAGCACGGTGTCGGTCACGCGTAACTCCTCGGGTGCGCGACCACGATCCGTGGGTCGAGCACCGGGTAGATCAGGTCAACGATCAGGTTCACCACGACGAAGACGAACGCGCCGAACACCACCACGCCCTGCACGAGCGGAATATCCTGCACGCTCACCGCGCCCGCCATGACCCGTCCGAGTCCGTTGCGCGAGAACACCGTCTCGATCACCACCGCGCTGGCCACCAGCTGTCCGACGAGCAGTCCGACGATGGTGAGCGCGGGCAGCGACGCACTGCGCAGCGCGTGCCGCAGATGGACCCGGATCCGGCTGCCGCCCTTGGCCCGGGCGGTTTGCACGAACGGCGCGTCCAGGGTGGACAGCAGGCTCTTCGCCAGTACCTGGGCGATCAGCGCGCCGGTCGGGATGGCCAGCGTGACCGCGGGCAGCACCAACCCGGCCAATCCGGCATTGCCGAACGCGGGGAACAGCCGGATCCGGAACGACAGCAGCTGCACCAGCATCAGGCCCGCCCAGAAGGACGGGATCGAGATCGCCAGCGGCGGCAGCGACAGCAGCACCTGCCGTAGCCAGCGCCGCGAGGTGTAGGTCGCCGCCACGGCGAGCCCGCCGCCGAACAGCACGGCGAGCACCAGCGCCGCCGCCGTGAGCTGCAGGGTGGGCGGTAGCGCCGCGGCGATCGTGCCGGTCACCGACCGGCCTGTGGCCACCGAATCACCGAAGTCACCGACCAGCGCCCGGCTCAGATAGTCGAGGTACTGCACCACGATCGGCTTGTCGAAGCCGTACTGCGCCCGCAGTGCGGCGAGCTCGGCCGGATCCACCGGCGAGGAGTTCAGTCCGCCGCCCGCCATCGCCGACACCGGGTCGCCCGGCAGGAATTCCAGCACGAAGAACGACACCGTGTACGCCGCCCACAGCACTCCGGCCGCCTGGGCGAGGCGGCGTAACACGTACCGTCGCATGCCGGTTCAGCTCCGCCAGGTGTCGTGCAGCCGGGTCCGGCTCGACGACTCGAAGGTCAGGCCGTGCACGGTCGGCGCCGCCGCGAGCACAGTCTCGAGTTCCACCACCGGGATCACATACGCATTGCGCACGACCAGCTGCTGCGCCTTTTCCACCAGCGGCGCGCGCTTGGCCGGATCGGCCTCTGCCGCCTGGGCGATGAGCAGTCCGTCCAGCTCGCTCGGCGGCAGCCGGTAGGCATTGACCTGCTGAGTCGAGTACAGCGTGCGCAGGCAGTCGGGGTCGGCCCGGCTCAGGTCGCCGCCCCACAGTCCATCGAAGTCACCGGAACCGATCAGCTGCGGGAACTGGGTGACCTGGAGCTCCTGGAGCCGCAACTCCACGCCGACCACCTTGAGCTGCTGCTGGACCAGTTCCAGCGCCGCCCTGGTGTTCTGGGAGTTGTTGAACCACACCACGGTCAGGCTCAGCCGCGTGCCGTCCTTCTGCCGGATGCCGTCACCGCCCACCTGCCAGCCCGCCGCGTCCAGCAGCGATTTGGACCGGGCGACATCCAGGGCGAGATCCGTCGACAGATCGGTGTAGCCGGGGGTCGTGTGCGAGAGGATGCCCGTGGCGGGCACGGTTCCGCTGGCGAAGACCGCCTCCACGACCTGACGCCGGTCGACCGCGGCCTGAATCGCCTTGCGCACCTGGAGATCCCGCAGGATCGGACGGGAATTGTTCAGGCCGAGGTTGAACACCGCGCCCGGGTGCGATCGTGTGAGCAGGGAGATGCCCGATGCCTTCAACCCGGCTTCGTCGGCACGGCCGAGGCCGGTGGCCACGTCGAGCTGACCGGACTGCACACTGCCCGCACGCACCCCGGATTCGGGGATGACGGTGAATTCGATGGAGTCGAGGTAGGCCTCGCCCGGCTTGGTCCACAACGGCGAGCCCCACCCGTAGCCGATCCGTTTGGTGATCGTGATCGACTGGTTGGGAACGTATTTCGACAGCACGAAGGGGCCGGTGCCGAGCACACCGTCGCTGCAGCGCTGCTGGGGCGTCTTCGCGGTGTCGGCCGTCGAGATCAGGCCGAGTGCGGCGGTCGAGGTCGCCTGCAGGAACTGCGCGTTGGGCTGTTCGAAGGTGATCTTGGCGGTGTGCTCGTCGACGACCTCGGTGCCGACATACCCGGTGACATAGCCCTTGGAGAGGATGGCGAGTGCGCCCAGCTTGGGGATCGCGTCGAAGTTCGCCTTCACCACCTGCGCGTTCAGCGGGGTTCCGTCGCTGAAGGTTGCGTCGGGCCGCAGCCGGAAGGTGAACGTCCTGGCGTCGGGGCTCACCTCCCAGCTCTGCGCCAGCCACGGCACCGGCTTGCCGGTGACGGGGTCCTGGTCGGTCAGCGAATCGACCGTCTCGCGCAGCGAATACAGGGTGTCGCTGCTGCCGACCTGCTGGGGATCGACACAGCCCGCGTCGGAGGCGACCGAGAACCTCAGCGTGCCACCGGATCTTGGCGGTCCGGCATCGCCGCCGTGCTCGCCACCGGCCCCGCAGGCACCGGTGAACAGGGTTACCACCGCCGCCGATACCACGGCACGGCGAATCGACTTCGAACGAACAACACTGCTCACGCCAGAATTCCTCTGTCTACTGCCCGGATTCACGTGGGACTCACGGCGGGCGACACGACGAAACATTTCACACCTCGAAATACCCGGTCAACAATTCGGATCACCTCGCTCGGAATACATCGTCGCACCGAATGGCGCGGTACACCATCGGACGGTGTCGGGCACCGTGCTAGCTTCGCACCGTGTCGATAATCGAACGACGCGCCGCGCGATGTGTTGTCGCCCGGCAGAGAAAGGACCGACGTGACCGCTGTACATGACAATCTGCTCGCCACGATAGAAGCGGAGCGGGCGATCTTCCGAACGTTCTACAAATTCTTCCGGATCGCCGACACCCAGGAGAGCGAGCGGTTCAGCGAGTGCTTCACCCCCGACGCGCTGATCGAGTACCGGATCATGCCGGGCCCGCCGGTGCTGTTCCACGGTCGTGACGAGTTCACCGAGCACATGAGCCGGGTGCCCAAGTCGCAACGCTCCCTGGTGGCCCACGTCATCGGGCAGGCCACCATCGAGTGGAACGGCGACAAACCCCTGCTCACAGCCTATGCGACCGTGTGGCACTGGTTCTCCAGCACCGCCGCCACCGACGTGGGCCGACCGGCCGACTGGGTCGTCATCGGGCTGGTCCAGGACGAGTTCGAGCAGTACGAGGGCGAGTGGCTCATCTCGCATCGCGATGTGCGCCATGTCGCAGGTCGGGTCGCCGCGGGTCACGGACCGGGCTGAACACCTCTACGGCGATCGGGCCGGACTCGTCGCCGAGTCCGGCCCGATCTTGCGTGCGCGGGAGTTCGCCACAATTGGTCGACGAATTGTTCGGAGACATCGGTGACAATATGTTCCGACTACTTCGGAAACAATTCACCGAGTGAACTACCGACTTCACGATCGAACTGTCACCTATGTTCCCGCAACGCTTATCCGGCCGCCTGCGTGATATCGAAACTCTGCGGGCACGACTGCCGAAACCTACGGTCGAACCGCAGGGTTTCCGACGCGATCTTGTGACCTCTGAATATCGCGTGCAAAGGTGATTTCAGCCCGGCCGGAGAAACACGGTGGCCGCGGTTTCCCGGAATCCACTCCGGTACGTGTACGGAACGAGAGGTGCCACAGCGATGTCAGAAGTCCTTGACCTGGTCGAGCAGGTCGAGCAGCTCACCGAACGACTCGAGACGCTCGAGGCCGTCCGTGCGCTGAACACCTTGCGCCACGACCTACCGCGCTACATCAACGAGGGCAGGTGGGATCAGGTCGGCGAACTATTCAGTGCTGATGCCTATCTCGACTACCGCCATCTCGGCCAGGCCGATGGGCGGGCTGCGATTCAGGCGTACTTCGCCGGGCTGCCACAGCTCATCGAGGACAACAGCCCGGCGGGGCAGGTGCTGGTCAAGCAGTTCCTGCACGGGCACGACGTGGAAGTCCTCGGCGATCGGGCCACCGGAGTGTCGTTCTTCGAGGAGAAGGTCGTCTTCGACACCGAAAGCTCGTTCGTGGCAGGCAAGTTCACCGACGAGTACGTCCGCGAGGGCGGCCGGTGGCGGTTCGCGCGGATCGCCCTCGACCTGTACTGGGTCATCCCGTACTCGCGCGGTTGGCAGCAGTAGCCGGCGTTCGACAACAGAGAGGCTCGTCATGCTCCAGAAGAACACGACCAAGCGCATCGGGTACTGGCTGCTGCACCTGCACCAGCAGTTCGACATCGCCACCGGTGCGCTGCTGCACGAGCAGAAGCTCACCCGCCGGGACTGGCAGGTCCTGCACGCTCTGCAGATCGGTTTGGGCAGCGTCGCGGAAATCGATGCGGCGTTCGCGCCGTTCCTGGTCGCAGACGGCGCGCGGACCTATCAGCCGATCGTCGACGACTTCACCGGGCGCGGCTGGGTCGAGGTCGCCGATGCGGCGCTGCGGCTCACCGCCGCGGGCGAGGGGGCGCACGAGCGCGCCGAGGCGCTGGTGAACGCCCACGCCGAGGAATCGCTGAGTGGCATCACCGAGGAGGAATTCCTCGCCGCGAACGCGGTCCTGGCCAAGATCGCCGACAACATCGGCACCGAGTGAGTTCGCTAGGAGCGTCATGACTTCCCTGCACGACCGGCCGTTCCGCTTCGGCCTCTGTGTCTTCACCCCGTCTACGCGGGCGGAGTGGATCGCCAAGGTGCGCGCGGCCGAGGAACTGGGCTACGACGTCATCTCGGTGTCGGACCACCTCGGCATGCCGGCGCCGATCCCGACCCTGTTGCTTGCCGCCGAGGCGACCGAGCGGATCCGGATCGGCACGCTCGTTTTCAACACCGCCTTCTACCACCCGACGGTGCTGGCCCGTGACCTCGCCACCGTCGACCGATACTCCGGTGGCCGGGTGGAGCTCGGGCTCGGGGCCGGCTACGACCGGGCGCAGTTCGACGCGGCCGGAATCCCGTTTCCCGCTGCGGGCGAGCGGGTTTCCCAGCTCGAGCGCACGGTCGCCGAGTTCCGTAAGCCGAAGTCCGAGCTCGACCAGTACGCCCGGTTCGAACAGCCCGGCGGTCCGCCGATCCTGATCGCCGGTCGCGGCGCACGGGTCCTGCGACTGGCGGCCGCCCACGCCGACATCATCGCCTTCACCGGTACCACCGAGGTCCGCGACGGCGACGGGTTGAAGCTGGGTGGAATCACCGAGGTCACCGACCGGATCGACTACGTGCGGGGGCTGCTCGGCGACCGGATCGACCAGGTGGAGTTCAACATTCCCATCCACAAGGTGCTGCCGAAGGGCGCGACCGACGGCGTGACCGATGTCTGGCAGAACCGGCTCGACCTCACACCTGACGAACTCGCCGAGCTGCCGTCGCTGCTGTTCGGCACACCAGAGGAGAACGCCGACACCCTGCGCGAACGGCGCAAGACCCTCGGTCTGACCTACTACACCGTGCTCGAACCCGAGATGGAGGCCTTCGCCCCGATCATCCAGGCGCTCCGGTAGCCGGGCAGCACACCGTCTTTCGCATGCGGAGGAGACCGTCATGACCGAACAATCCACTGTGGACACCGGCACCGGATACGGCCGCAAGGCGCCGTCGTACGACGCGCGTCTGACCGAAGTCGGGCCAGGCACCCCGATGGGCGAAGCGCTGCGGCGGTACTGGCACCCGATCGCCACCTCGGCCACCCTCACCGCCGAGGCACCGCACCGGACCCGCATCCTCGGCGAGGATCTGGTCGTCTTCCGAGACGGAAGCGGCCGCGCGGGTGTGGTTTTCGAACGGTGCGCGCATCGCGGTGCCAGTCTGTTCTTCGGCCGGATCGAGGACGATGGGCTGCGCTGCGGCTATCACGGCTGGAAGTTCGATGTGCAGGGGCGATGCCTCGAGCAGGCGTGCGAGCCCGATCGCGGTCGGCGCCGCGATGCCGCACGGCAGCCGTGGTATCCCGTCGAGGAGCGCTACGGGCTGGTGTTCGTCTACATGGGCCCGCCCGACCGCAAGCCGGTGCTGCCGCGCTACGACGTCCTCGAAGATCTCGCCGAGGGCGAGCAGTACTTCGCTGAATGGCCGTTTCCCGGGCTGTCGGTGACCGGCGCCGAGCAGGATTTCCACTGGCTGCTGATCTACGAGAACACCATCGACCCGGTGCACATCAACTGGCTGCACTCCCAGCACAGCGGCTACCAGTTCCTCGGCACCGGCACCACCGGCTTCCCCGAGGACTTCTTCGATCCGTACACCCTGCCGGGCCGGGTCAGCTACGACCGCACCGATTTCGGGGCGAAGTACAGCGTCCGGTTCCTGGACAAGGAGCGCGACGGCGTACGGACCGAACGGATCTGGGGCGCCGAATTGCATCTGCCCAACGCCACGGTCCTGCCGGACTGGGTCGAGCTGACCCCGGACACCAAGGCCGACATGGTGATCTGGGCTGTCCCGATCGACGACACCCGCCATCGCGCGTTCTTCTCCATCCGCGCAAGCGATCCCGCACGCGTGCAACGCTTCCTGTTCGGCATCACCCAGGACGGCAAGAACTCCTGGGAGCTGACCGACCAGGAACGTCAGCGCTTCCCCGGTGACGGCGAGGTGATGACCTCGCAGGGTCCGGTCGCGCTGCACTCCGAGGAAACCCTGGCGACGACGGATCGCGGTGTGGTGCTACTGCGCCGATTGCTGCGAACCATGATCGACGACGTGGAAGCGGGCCGCGATCCGCAGGGTGTGAGCCTGGTCGAGGAACCGGTGCGGCACACCCAGGCCGGTCTGTTCACCCTCGCCGGGGCCACGGCGGACCAGACCGCGGCGGCGGCACCGGCGGCCGGTGTCTGACCGGGATACATCGTGACCTGGACCGACGCCGAAGTCCGCACCCGCACCGTGGTGGCTTCCGACATCGTGGTGCTCGACCTCGCCCCGGTCGACCGCTCCGAATTCCCTTCGTACACCGCCGGATCCCATATCGACGTCCAGCTCGGCTCCGGGGTTGTCCGCCAGTACTCGCTGTGCGGAACACCTGGGCCGGGCCGGTATCGGCTGGCCGTGCTGAACGTAGCGAACTCGCGCGGCGGATCCCGGGCGATGCACGCACTCGCGGTGGGCGACCGGGTGCGGATCTCCGCCCCGCGCAACCACTTTCCGCTGGCTGCGGCACGCCGTCATGTGCTGGTCGCGGGTGGGATCGGGATCACGCCCTTGCTCGCCATGCTGACCGAGCTCGACCGGGCGGGCGCCGACTACGTACTGCACTACAGCGCCCGGAGCCGTTCTCGCGCCGCCTTTCTGGACGAGCTGACGGCGCACCCCCGGGTCAGCTTCCATTTCGACGACGAGCACACCGGGCTCGATGTGGCCCGCGATCTGGGCGATCCGCAACCGGAGACGGCGGTCTACGTCTGCGGGCCGGACGGGTTCATGGATTACGTGCTGGGCAAGGCCGAGGCGCTCGCTTGGCCGCGCCGAGCCCTGCACACCGAACGATTCGGAACCGATCTCACCGCACCGACCGGACCGGCACCGGCCGGATTCGTCGTCCGAGTGGCCTCCACCGGCACCGAATACCGGGTCGCCGAGGACCAGAGCGTCCTCGACGTCCTCTTGGACAACGGTGTCGACGCGCCCTTCTCGTGCCAGCAGGGCATCTGCGGCGAATGCGTCGTCCGAGTGCTCGCAGGCGACCCCGACCATCGCGACGATGTCCTCACCGACGGCGAACGCGCCGACGGCATGTTCACCACCTGCTCGTCACGCTCCCACTCCCCTGTCCTCGAGGTAGACCTCTGAGAGCAGAGTGAGCAGCGATGTGTGGGATGCCGCGAAGGCAGGCCTAGCTGCGCTTGCGGCTTTCGCGCACCACTACCGCTCCCCGCGCGTCGTACTCCACCCGCTCGAACGTGGCAAAGCCCAACTCGTTCAATGCTTTCAGCGCGGCGTGCGAGTTGTAGTTGGTGGTCTCACCGGAGCTTGCCGGCACTCCCGTGGCCGATCGGATGAGTTGAGTCGGCGGCCAGAGGACGTCGTTGACAAGGGCCACGTAGGTCTGCGGCGTCCCCGGCGTCTGGTCACGGGTGGCGAGGAAGATCTGTTCGTCACTGATCTGAACGTGATTGCCATTGATCGTGATCGTTGTCGAGCGAGCCATAGGGAGAGATCCTGCCATGGGCCCGGCAGTCTCCCCTAGCCGTGGTGTTCGGGTTTTGATATCGCCGTCGAGCTGAGGTCGGGGGCGATGCGGCGGGAGAATCCGGTCAGTACCTGGCCCGGTCCCAGTTCGACCAGTTCGTCGTAGCCGTCCGCGGCGGCGCGCTGGACGGTCTCGACCCAGCGGACCGGGGCCAGGAGTTGGTCGCGCAGGAGGGCGCGGATTTCGGTGGGTTCGGTGACGTAGTCGGCGGTGACGGCGCTCAGGACCGGGGTGTGGGGTGGGTGGAGGGGGTAGAAGTCGAGTTCGGCGCCGAATTCGGCGGCGATGTCGGCCATCAGAGGTGAATGGAAGGCTCCGGCGACTTTGAGACGCACCACCTTTGCCGCGCCGGCGGACCGGGCGAGGTCCTCGAGGTCGGCTACGGCGGTGGCGGCGCCGGAGACCACGGTCTGGGTCGGCTGGTTGTAGTTGGCCACGCCGACGACGCCCGAGGTGACGCGGGCGCACAGTTCGTCGACCTGCTCGGCGGGCAGGCCGATGACGGCGCTCATCGCGCCGTCGTAGCGGCGCGAGACCTCGGCCATGAGTTCGCCGCGGCGGCGCACCAGACGCAGGACCGTGTCCTCGTCGAGGACCCCGGCGACGGCAAGGGCGGTGAATTCGCCGAGGCTGTGGCCGGCGACCGCCGCGGGCGGCAAACCCTGCTGTGCGCGGACCGCGCTGAGGGCGAGGCTGGTGGCGACGATCGCGGGCTGGGCGACATCGGTGGCCCGCAACTGGTCGGCGGTGCCGTCGATGCACAGCTGGGTCAGCGGGATGCCGAGGATGTCGTCGGCGCGACGGAAAACCTTCGCGGCGGCCGGGTATTCGGTGATCCAGGCGGCCATGCCGGGCCGCTGGGAGCCCTGGCCGGGGAACAGCGCCAGGGTCCGCTTACGCGTGATCAGTTCGTCGGGTTGTGCTCGGAGGAAAACGTCTGCGGTCATGACGGGGACCTATCGGGTTCGACTGTGGTTGTCAGGGAACGGCTTTCGCTGTGGTTTGCGGTGGAACGGCGGGTGGCGCGGAGTTCGCTGCTCGCCGCGAGCACCGCGAGCAGACCAGCGACCGCGATCACCGCCGCCGCGGGACGGTAGGCATCGAACGCGACCGCCGCCCCGACGGTGATCGGTAGCACGAATGCCGCACCGAACTGGACGCCGGTTTGATACAGCGGCAGCGCGATCGGGCGGAGTTCGGCGGGCACGGTGGCGGTCGACTGCATGTTCAGCGCTGCGAACGACAGGACGAACCCGGCTTCGATCAGGAGCAGCACCGGCAGCACGTCGGTCCCGTAGTCGCGAATCTCGGGTCGGGCGAACATCAGCAGATGCCCGGTCGATGTCGCCACCGCACCGGCGAGGATCAGCCGCGCGGTGCCGTACCGCTCCACGAACCGTCCCGCGAGCGGAACCGACAGTGCCAGCGGCAGACTCGCGGGCAGCAGACCGACGGCGATCTGCCACGGCGCCCAACCGAGCGCCTGGTGCAGTTGCACCGCGATCACCACCAGCAGCGCGAGGTAGCCGCCGTTGAGCGCCCCTGCCCCGAGCGCGGACCGCACCAGGGAACCATTGCGCAACAACGGTTTCGACAGCCGCGGTGGTGTGGATACCGGCGGGTCGGGGATCACCCGCCATGCGGCGACGAGCAGGCCGAGCGCGATCGGTGCGGGGAACACGAACAGCAGGTGCCAGTTCAGCGCGGTGAGCCAACCCGACAGTAGTAGCCCGGTTGTGAATCCGGCCGCGCCGAAGACCGCGTACACCGAGATCGCGCGGCGCTGCTGGGCACCGGCCGGGAACTGCGCGGCGATCACCGCCAGCCCGGCGGGTGCGGTCAGCGCGGCGGCTGCGCCCTTCACCACGCGGGTCGCGACGAGGAGGGCCAGGTCGTCGGTGAGCCCCCCGATAACTGAGGCAACAGCGAACAGGGCCATGGCGACGAGATAGACACGCCTGCGCCCGAACCGGGCGGCCAGCGCGGGCCCGGCGAGGAGCAGCGCGGCGAACCCCGCCGCGAAACCACTGAGCAGCCACTGGGTTTCCGCTATCGACCGGTTCAGTTCGGTGGTGAGCACACCCAGCGCGGGCACCAGGATCGAACCCTCGATGGCGTCGAGGATCATGTTGCCCGACAGCACCAGCAGCAGCACCCAGCGGCGCCGATCCCAGGTCGGCGCCGCTGGTCGGGTGTCAGCCATGGCCGTTGCGCGCCGAAATCGGGCCGCCGGTGGTCGCCCCGCCGGCCAGCTGGAACTGCTTGTCCAGCAACGGCGGCAGCTGTTCGCTCACCAGCTCGATATGGCGGGTGACCAGGTCGTCGGGCATGCCGGCGATGCTGGCCCAGAAGATCAGGTGCTGTACCGGCAGCCCGGCCACCCGTTCGTGGATTCGCGCGGCGGCCTGTTCGGGCGTGAGGATCTCGAGCAGCCCGAAGGATCCGTCCTCGGGTCGGTGCCGCAGTTGATCGAGTTCGAGGGCGGGCGGTACCGGCGCGTCGGTGCCCTCCACCGACAGTTGCCGGTAGGAGTTCATCTGGTGGGCGAGATGCGGGGCCACTCGCTCCCACGCGGCCTCGGGATCGTCGGCCAGCAGGATGGGCAGCAGATCGGAGACCCGCGCGGACTCGGGATCGTGTCCGCCCTCGATGAGCCCCTCGCGGTACAGCGGGAACAGCTGGTGCGAGATGTGCAGGAATCCGATGCCGAGGCGCCCGGCGAGGCGGGCGCCGCGCGGACCGTAGAACCCGCCCCACAGCGGCACGGGGTCCTGGATCGGCCCTGGCGTGATCCCGCCGGTGGCCCACAGCCGCTGGATCTCGGCGATATTGTCGCCGGTGCGGGCGAACCGGCGGCCGAAATCGGTGTCGAAGAGCTGGTATTCGGGCAGGCGGTAGCCGGCGCCGAGACCGAGTTCGAGACGGCCGCCGCTGATCAGATCGACCAGTGCGGCCTCTTCGGCGAGCTGAGCCGGCTTGCGCAGGGCGGGCAGCACTACGGCGGTGCCGATGCGTACCCGCTTGGTCCTGGCCGCCGCCGCGGCGGCGAAGGTGAGCGGCTGCGGCAGGTAGCCGTCCTCGAACAGGTGGTGTTCGGTGAACCAGACCCCACCGG
The DNA here is from genome assembly GCF_042719655.1 of Nocardia sp. NPDC058518. NCBI lineage: Bacteria > Bacillati > Actinomycetota > Actinomycetes > Mycobacteriales > Nocardiaceae > Nocardia > Nocardia sp. NPDC058518. The sequence continues at coordinate 81,417 of NZ_JBHXNJ010000018.1, read as the reverse complement.
CGCCGCGCCGGTCGGCCTCCTCACAGAACTCGAGAGTGCGGGCGTAATGGTCGGCCCACGGGCGCTGCCACTGTGCGGGGTTGCGCAGGTCGAAGAGCAGTCCGACGTCCATGGTGGCTCCGTTCGTCAGCGGGTGGATCCGGTCCACGCGCGGGGGTCGGTGAAGGCAGGTCGGCGTTCCAGACGCCGCCAGCGAGCGACGGGCCTGATCCGGGTCGGCGGCGCGGCGCCTGCCCGGCGCCGGGCGAGCAGCAGCAGGAGCAGCGCGCCGAGCTCATCCGGGTCGGCGCTGCCCTTCTCGACGCGCAGGAAGGGCGCCGGGTCCGCGGCGCTCATTGCGGCGGGTTCCCGTGCTTGCGGCGGGGCAGATCGGTGTCCTTGCCCGCCAGCATGGCGAAGGCGCGGATCAGCACGCCACGGGTGTCGCGCGGGTCGATCACGTCGTCGATCAGTCCGCGCTCGGCCGCGTAGTAGGGATGGACGAGTTCGTCGCGGTACTCGGCGATCTTGCGGTCCCTGGTGGCCACGGGATCCTCGGATGCCGCGATCTCGCGCCGGAACACCACGTCGGCGGCGGCTTCCGCGCCCATGACGGCGATCTCGTTGGTCGGCCAGGCCAGCGCGAGGTCGGTGCCGATCGACAGCGAGTCCATCACGATGTAGGCGCCGCCGTAGGACTTGCGCAGTACCAACGAGATTCGCGGCACCGTCGCATTGCAGTAGGCGTAGAGCAGTTTCGCGCCGCGGCGGATGATGCCCGCGTGCTCCTGGCCGACGCCGGGCAGGAATCCCGGCACGTCCACCAGGGTCAGCAGCGGAATGTTGAAGGCGTCGCAGAACTGGACGAACCGCGCACCCTTCTCGCTGGCGTCGATGTCGAGTACCCCGGCCAGGCTCATCGGCTGGCTGGCCGCCACCCCGACCACGTGGCCGTCGAGCCGGGCCAGCGCGCACACCAGGTTCGTCGCCCAGGTGGCCTGCACTTCGAAATAGTCGCCGTCGTCGACGATTTCGGCCAGTACCTCGCGAATGTCATAGGGGCGGTTGCCGTCCAGCGGGACCAGGTCGGTCAGCGCCGTGGTCTGCCGATCGGCGGGGTCGGCGGTGAAGGCCACCGGCGGCAGCTCCCGGTTGTTGGCGGGCAGCATCGACAGCAGCGCGCGGACATCGGACAGGCAGGACTGCTCGTCGTCGTAGACGAAATGCGCCACCCCCGAGACCGAGGCGTGGATGTCGGCGCCACCGAGTTCGTCGTGGGTCACCTGCTCGCCGGTCACGGTGCGCACCACATCGGGACCGGTGATGAACATCTGCGCGATATCGCGCACCACGAAGACGAAGTCGGTGAGCGCCGGCGAGTACGCCGCGCCGCCCGCGCAGGGTCCGAGCATGACGCTGATCTGCGGGATGACCCCCGAGGCCCTGGTGTTGCGGCGGAAGATCCCGCCGTAGCCCGCCAGTGCCGTCACCCCCTCCTGGATGCGGGCGCCCGCACCGTCGTTGAGCGAGACCAGCGGCGCACCCGCGGTGACGGCCATGTCCATGACCTTGTGGATCTTCTGGGCGTGCGCCTCGCCGAGAGCACCGCCGAAGATGCGGAAGTCGCTGGCGTAGACGAAGACCGTGCGCGCGTCGACGGTCCCCCACCCGGTGATCACGCCGTCGGTGTGGGGTCTGCGCGCTTCCAGCCCGAAGCCGGTGGCCCGGTGTCTGCGCAGCGGCTCCACCTCGACGAACGAACCGGGGTCGAGGAGCAGGTCGATGCGTTCGCGGGCGGTGAGTTTGCCCTTGGCGTGCTGGCGTTCGGTGGCCGCCGGGTCGGGGCCGAGGCGTGCGGCGCGTTTGAGCGCGTCGAGTTCGTCGAGCCGTTCGGTGTACCCGGTGGGTTCATGCACTGTCGTCATCGGATCTCCTGGTGTCGTCGGCCGCGGCCGTGCTGTCAGCCGAGTAGCGTCCCGCCGGTGGCGTCGATGAACGCGCCGGTGATCCAGCGGGCTTCGTCCGTGGCGAGGAAGGTGACGACATCGGCGACGTCGACCGCCTCGCCGACGCGTTTGAAAGCCGAGAACTGCGCCATCTGCTCGACCGCCTCCGGGATGTCGAACACGGCGCTGCCGTTGTTGGTGATGCCGGGTGCGACGCTGTTGACCGTGATTCCGCGCGGTGCCAGGTGCCGGGCGAAATGCAGCGTGATCTGTTCCACCGCACCCTTGGTCATCGAGTACGCCACCTGGTCGGGGCTGGCGAATCGGGTGAGCCCGGAGGAGATGTTGACGATGCGCCCGCCCTCTGGCAGCAGGCCGAGCGCGCGCTGCACGATGAAGAACGGCGCCCGGACATTGACCGCGAAGAGGCGGTCGAAATCCTCGGGTGTCACGTCCTCGGGGGCCACGCCGGCCGGTGTGGTGACACCGGCGTTGTTGACCAGGATGTCGAGCGTGGTCTCCCCCGTCCGTTCCTTGAGCCCCTGTTCGAGACCGAGGAACAATTCGTGCACGCCGCCTGTCGCGCCGAGCTCGGCACGGACGGGAAACGCACGGCCGCCGTCGTTCTCGATGACCTCGACGGTCTCGCGGGCGGCGGCCTCGTTGTCCGCGTAGTGCACGGCCACGAGCGCGCCCTTGGCAGCGAGCTGCCGGGCGGTCGCACGGCCGATGCCGCGGCTGGATCCGGTGACCAGGGCGGTCTTGTTCGTCAGGCTCATCGGTGTCTCCTTCGAATCGGGTGGTGCGGGCGCCGGGTCGCCGGGACCGGGCAGGCCGCTGATCATGCGGGCGAGATGGGATCGGACGTCGCCGAGGTGCAGGAGTTCGGCGAACAGCTGCCGGGCGGGTTCGACCTCCGGTCCGCCGAGCAGCAGGAGGGTTTGGGCGCGGATGTTGGTCAGGGTGCGGGCACCGACGGCGTGCCGGGCACGGTGGTAGCCGTCCAGTGCGGCCTCGCCACCGGCAATCCCTGCGATCAACCGGCCGGACAGATCGGCGGCGTCCTGCAAGCCGAGGTTGAGGGCTTGGCCACCCACCGGCATCTGCCGATGGGCCGCGTCACCAGCGAGCAGGACCCGACCGCGCCGGTACCGGGTGACCTGCCTGCTGGTGTCGTCGAACGCATTGCGCCACAGCGGTGTTCCGTGTTCGATCGACTCGCCGGTCACCTGTTCCCAGGCGTCGGCGATCTCGGCGAACTCCGGTTCCCCACCCGCGGCACGGGGTGCGGCGCCGTAGACGTGCACCATCACCCTGGTACTGCCGTCGGGCCAGCGCGAGGACACCGCCAGCCCGTGCGGGTGTCGTTCGAAACGGCGGGCCGGGATATCGATCCCGGCCACGTCGGCTCGCAACATCTCCCGCGTGGCACCGGCGCCCGCCAGCTCGAACCCGGCCAGTTCACGCACGGTGCTGCGTTCCCCGTCGCACCCGACCAGGTAGGCGCCCTGGTGCGAGTGTCGTTCGCCGTCGGGGGTGACGGTCTCGATCAGCACCTCGCCCACCCGGGCGGTCAGGGCGGTGACCCGATGCCCACGCCGCAGCACCGCGCCCGCCTCGCGCGCCCGATCCTGCAGCACCGCTTCCAGCCTGACCTGCGGGCACTTCCACTGGCCCGAGAACCGGTGGGCCGGATCGGCTTCGGTCAGATCCAGGCGCAGCCCGCCGAAGTGTCCCGGTCCGCCGTCGGGCAGCGGACCGAGCCGGTCCAGTACGCCCCGCTCGACGAGCACGTCCATGGTGCGGGCGTGCAGGGTGGAGGCCCGCGATTCGGTGGTGGGGGTGCGCCGCTGTTCCACCACCGTCACGCGGACGCCCGCGCCGGCCAGGTCGCCCGCGAGCAGCAACCCGACCGGCCCCGCGCCGACGATCAGGACGTCGGTGTCATCGACGGGCTTCGGCATAGTTCTTGGCGTGGTTCAGCGTGGCCCGGCTGTTGCCCCCGAGCGCCTCGCGCAGGAAGGTCCGCGCCTCGGGTACTCCGGCGCCGGGTCCGAGGATCTCGGTGATCCGGGCAGCCTCGATGATCACCGTGTGCTGCGAGGACGCGGTGGTCGTGCCGTCGGCGTTGGTCCGGAACTCCCAGTAGCCGGTGTGCAGGGCCATCAGGGCGGGCAGGGTGGTCTGCTTGTAGGCGATCCGGTGCTGCGGGAAGCAGACCCGGACCGATTCGGTGGTGTGGCTGGATCCGTCCTTGGTCAGGGTGTCCATCCGCAGCACCTGCACACCGGGGGTGTTCTCGGTGAGCTGCACCGAGGCCACGTGTGGCAGACGCTCGGTCCACAGGTTCGCCTCATAGACGAAGTCGTAGACATCGGTTGCCGCACCGGCGATCTCGACCGAGTCGACGAACGACAGGGTCAGGTCGGCGGTGCGCACCGCCGATTCCACCGCGGCCTTGAGACCGGGCAGTTCGGCGCGGCTGTTGTCGTCGACCGCCTTCTCGATCCACGCCAGCCCGTCGGGATCGTCGTCGATGGCCCGGTAGGAGTGCAGCAGCCGCAGCTCGGTCCCCTCGTCGCGCGGCTCGATGATCCAGGTGCCGCTCATCTGCGCCACCGGGGGCGCGGACACCTCCTGCCAGAAGGTGATCCGCAGGTGCTCGGGATCGAGCACGCGGCGCGAGATCCAGGTCTTGGGTTCGCCGTTGGCGGTGGCCCAGATCTGGATGCGTTCCTCGTTGCCCTCGTGTTCGAGCCGGGTCACATACACCGAGGGCGGGAACAGTCGGGGCCAGTTCTCCACCTCGGCCAAAAGGCGGTACACCTCGGTCGGCGGGGCCGCCACGGTGATCGTGTGTTCGACCTCACGGGTGGTCTGCGTCGTCATGGAAGTCTCCTGGTGCTCGTCGGCCGGATCAGAAGTTGCCGAGTCCGCCGCAGACGTTGAGCGCCTGCGCGGTGATGGAGGCGGCCAGATCGGACGCCAGGTAGCCGACCAGGCCGGCCACCTCTTCGGGGGTGGAGTAGCGGCCGAGCGGGATCTTGGCCTGGAACTTGGTGAGGATGGCGTCCTCGGTGGTGTCGTAGGCCGCGGCGTAGCCGGACCGAACCCGTTGCGCCATCGGGGTTTCCACGTAGCCCGGGCACACCGCATTGACGGTGATGCCGGTCGGGGCCAGTTCGTTGCCGAGGGCCTTGGTGAACCCGACGACGCCGTGCTTGGACGCCGAGTACGGTGCCCCGAGCACCACGCCCTGCTTGCCCGCCGTCGAGGCGATGTTGATGATGCGGCCGCGCTGCTTTTCTCGCATGCCGCCGGTGGTGAGCACCTCGCGGCTCGCCAGGAACACGCTGTTGAGGTTGGTCGCGATCACGTCGGACCACAGTTCCTCGGTGAGGTCGGCGGTGACGCCGCCCCCGGAGCGCCCGGCATTGTTGACCAGCACGTCCACCGGGCCGTACCGGTCGACCGCGGCTCGCACGAAAGCCGAGATATCTTCGGCCGCACGGACATCGGCGGTGGTTCCGTCCACATCGAAGCCCTCGCCGCGCAATTGCGCGACGGTGTCGGCGACGGCTTCCTTGTTCCGTGCGCACAGGAACACCCGGTGTCCTTGCCCGGCCAGCTGACGGGCCGAGGCCAGGCCGATGCCGCTGGTGGCGCCGGTGACCAGAGCCACCTTGTCGTCGTTGGTCATGTCTGTACTCCTGTCGGGCAATCGGTTTCGCGCTCAGCTGGGCTGTGGCGCTTCGAGCAGTTGCTCGTTGACCAGGTCGACCAGGGCGCGTGGCGTGGTCACGGCGACAACGGCGTCGTCGTCGAGGGTCACGCCGAATTCGCGCTTGATCCGGCCGGTGGTCTCGAGCAACGCCAGCGACTCGTAGCCGAGGTCTTCGAACTCGATGTCGGCGAATTCGCCGTCGAGGCCGGGGCTGTCGCCGCTGCCTTCTCGCAGGATGCGGCGCAGATCGTCGAGAGTGAACGGTGTCGACACGGGCTTTCCTTTCCTCAGGGGCGAAGATGTTCGGGGCCGCGCACGACCATGGCGGAGTTGAACCCGCCCGCACCGCGGGCGAGCACGAGCGCGGTCCGCACGGGCGCGGGCCTGGCCTCGGTGACCAGGTCGAGCTGGTACCCGGCGGCGAGATCGGTGCCGATGGTCGGCGGGATCACGCCGTCGCGGAAGGACAGGAAGGCGGCAGCCAGGTCGAGCGGCGCCGCGCCCGAATAGAGCCGTCCCGTCATGGTTTTCGGTGCCGTCACCGGTACGCCACGCGCACCGAACACCGCGACGAGGGCATCGGCCTCGATCCGGTCGAGTTCGGCGATGCCCGCGGCATCGGCGAAGACGACGTCGATCTCGGCGGGTGTGACCCCCGCGTCGACCAGGGCGAGTTCGATCGCCCTGCGCAGTCCGGGCTCGCCCGGACCGTCGGGACGCGGGTCGACGGTCGCCGCGTGTCCGGCGATCTCACCGTAGATCTGGGGCGCATCGCGTCGCCTGGCATGCTCGGCGTCCTCGAGTACCAGCAGCGCGCCACCCTCGCCGGGCACGTAGCCACTCGCCTGCGCGTCGAACGGCAGGTAGGCCCGGTCCGGATCGGTGACGGTGCTCAGCCCACCGCCGGCCAGCTGTGCCACCCAGCCCCACGGGCAGATCGACGCGTCGACCGCGCCGGTCACCACCAGTGCGGTACCGCGCCGGATCTGCCTGCGCGCCTGGGCAACCGCGTCCAGCCCACCGGCCTGGTCGCTGACCACCACGCTGCTCGGCCCGCGCAGTCCGTTGCGGATGGAGATCTGTCCGCTGTTGACCGCGTAGAACCAGGCGAAGGACTGGTAGGCGCTCACGTACTCGCCGCCCTTGCTCCACAGTGCGCGCAGTTCGTTCTGCCCGAACTCGAAGCCGCCCGAACTGCTGGCGGTGATCACGCCCGCGGCGTAGTCGGGCAGTTCGCCGGGTCGCACACCGGCGTCGGCGAAGGCCCAGTCCGCGCTCACCAGGGCCAGTCGCGTCATCCGGTCGGTCTGCGGCAGCAGCCTGCCCGGCAGGTGCTCCTCGGCCTCGAATCCGGTGATCTCCCCGGCCAATTGCGCGGGATAGGACTCGGGGTCGAACCGGGTGACCCGGCGGATCCCGGTGCGCCCGGCCAGCGTGGTGCGCCAATACTCTTCCAACCCCAGACCGGTCGGCGAGGCGACGCCGAGCCCGGTCACCACCGCGGCGGTCATCGTCGGCTCCGGAACGGATCGGCGAGCACGACCGCGCTCTGGAACCCGCCGAACCCGCTGCCCACCGACAGCACCACGTCGACCTTGTGATCGCGCGCGGTCAGCGGCACATAGTCCAGATCGCATTCGGGATCGGGATTGTGCAGGTTCGCCGTCGGCGGCACCACGTCGTTCACCAATGCCAGCACCGAGGCGGCGATCTCGATCGACCCGATCGCGCCGAGCGAGTGCCCCACCATCGACTTGATCGAGCTCATCGGCGTGCGATAGGCGTGCTCGCCGAGACTGCGCTTGACCGCGGCGGTTTCGTGCCGGTCGTTCTGCTTGGTGCCGGAGCCGTGCGCGTTGATGTAGTCGATCTCGGTGCCGTCGATCCGGGCCTGACCGAGGGCGGTGCGGATCGCCTCGGCCATCTCCTTGCCGTCCGGGCGCAGACCCGTCATATGGAAGGCATTGGACCGGGTGGCGTGTCCGGCCAGTTCGGCGTAGATCTTCGCACCACGCTTGCGCGCGCTCTCCAGTTCCTCGAGCACGAACACCGCCGCCCCCTCGCCGAGGACGAACCCGTTACGGCTGGCGTCGAACGGGCGCGAGGCGTGTTCGGGGTCGTCGTTGCGCGGGGTCGTCGCCTTGATCGCGTCGAAGCAGGCCACGGTGATCGGGCTGATCGGCGCGTCCGTGGCACCCGCGATCATCACGTCCGCGCCGCCTTCGCGCAGCACCTCCGCGGCATAGCCGACCGCGTCCAGCCCGGAAGTGCACCCGGTGGAGACAACGGTCGACGGTCCCTGCGCGCCGACGGCCCAGGCAACTTCGGTCGCGAACGAACTCGGGACGAAGTAGTTGTAGAGGTGCGGCACCGCGTAGGTGTGATCGACCAGTTCCAGCCGCCCGCCGTCACTGACGGTGCGGTATTCCTCGTCGAGGCCCATCGTGGCGCCGACCGCGCTGCCGATGGTGACACCGGTCCGGAACGGATCGATGTCGTCGAACTCGAGCCCGCTGTCGGCAACCGCCTCCCGGGCACTGACCACCGCCAGCTGCGCCGCCCGGTCCATCCGCCGGATCTCCTGCGGGGTCAGTCCGTGCAATTCGGGGTCGAAGTCGATCTCGGCGGCCACCTGCGACCGGAACGGCGCCGGATCGAACAGCGTGATCCGTCCGGTCGCGGTGCGGCCGTTGGAGATCAGGTCCCAGAAGCTCTTGGTACCCACCCCGCCGGGGGCGCAGACGCCGACACCGGTGATCACCACGCGGCGTTCCGGCGCGCTCATCGCGCGTTCCAGTCGTAGAAGCGGTGCGCCATCGCGTCCGCCGGTGAGCGCCAGGTCTTCGGGTCGTACGCCTCGATGAACGGCTTCAGGTCCTGGCTGATCCGCACGAAGCGGTCGTCGGTCTTGGCGTCCTCGATCCGTTCGCCGCCGTTGTCGGCGTCGAAGTCCTGCAGGTGGAAGTACAGGCCGCGGTAGTGGAAGAGCTGGCGGCGGCGCGTGCCCATCCGATGCGGCAGCTCGGTGGTGTCGAATTCCCGGAACAGTCCGGCGACATCGCCCGCGGACGCGAGGTCCATGCGGGCCACGATCAGTGTGCTGAACATTGACTTCCCCTTCTCTCGGATGTTCATCGGGCAGGCCCGAACCAGCGGTCCAGGGCGGTCGGCAGGTCGTTGTGGGTACCCGGGGCGACCCAGGCCACATGACCGTCGGGGCGTACCAGCAGCGCGGTGGTGCGCGTGCCGGCGTGGATGGGTTCGGTGGGGGTCGCGGTGACCACGTCGATGCGGTCGGTCCACGGCTCGGCTCGGCGGCGCAGCGCCGGATTGTCGGTGAGGTCGAGCAGCACACCCCGGCCGGGCCGCAGCAGTGCTGCGGTGTCGGTGGTGTGCGCGCCGCGCGCGAGCGTGCGGCGCGGCAGCCGCGCACCCCGCAGCGGATGGGACCCGCCGCCCACGTCGTAGCGGATGTCGAGGCCGGTCACCCGGGCGGCGAGGTGGCGTTCCACCTCCGGATAGGCGACGAGTTCGCGCAGCACCTCACGCAGTGGCCCGACCTCCTCGCCGCCGAGGATGAACAGGCTCTGGGCCTTGGTGTTGGCGAGCAGCCGCTGCCCGACCGCGTGCCGTTCCCCGTGGTAGGTGTCGAGCAGAGTGGTCGGTGCTGTGCCGCGGACCACCGCGGCGAGCTTCCAGCCGAGGTTCACCGCGTCCTGGATGCCGGTGTTCATGCCCTGCCCACCCGCGGGCAGATGGACGTGGGCCGCGTCGCCCGCGAGCAACACCCGTCCCCGCCGATACTCGGTGACCAGGCGCGCGGCGTCACCGAAGGCGCTCACCCAGACCGGTTCCGCGTGCGAGATGTCGACATCGGTCAGCCGCTTCCAGACATCGGCGATCTCCGCGAATTCCGGTGGGCCACTGCGCCGCCGGGGCGCGGCGCCACGTTCGCCGACGATGATCCGGTAGGCGCCGTCGGGCAGCCGGGCACTCATCACCATGCCGCCGGGCACCTGCTGCCCGATCATGCGCGGGGCGATCTCCACCCCGCGCACATCGGCGAGCAGCAGCTCGGTGGTAGCCGGCGTTCCGGGAAAGTCGAACCCGGCGGCCTTGCGCACCACACTGCGGCCGCCGTCGGCGCCGACGAGGTAGCCGGCGCGCAACGGCGCGTGCTCGGCGAAGTGCACGGTGACGCCGTCGTCGTCGCTGTCGAGCCCGACGACCTCGTGTCCGCGCCGGATGTCGGCGCCCAGTTCCCGCGCCCAGCCCTCCAGCACCGCTTCCGTCGTCGACTGCGGCACGGTGCGCGGCGCTTCCAGTGGTGCGCCGAGAACGGTGAGGTCGAGCGGGATCCCACCGAAGTGGCCCGCCGAGCCGGTCTCGAGCGCGCCGAAGCGGCCGAGCAGTCCGCGCTGGTCGAGCACTTCGGTGGTGCGCACGGTCAACCCGATACCGCGCGATTCCCCGGTGCGGGCGGGCAGCCGGTCGACGACGATCACGTCGACGCCCGCCAGCCGCAGTTCCCCGGCCAGTGTCAGCCCGGTCGGTCCCGCGCCTGCCACGATGACGGCAGTGTCCATGGTTACCTCCTGAATTCCGTTCATGCCGCATGACTTCCGGAGTCGTCGAGTCGGCACACGGTGGTGCCGGAGCTCACCGTCGTGCCGACGGTGGCGGTCAGTTCGCGCACGATGCCCGCGCGGTGCGCGGTGAGCGGCTGCTCCATCTTCATGGCCTCGATCACAGCGACGAGATCACCGGAATCGACCCATTGACCTTCTGCCACAGCGATTTTCACGACGGTGCCCTGCATCGGCGCGACGAGTGCGTCGGAGGTGACGCCGCCGCGTCCATCGCGCCGTGTGCGAGCACTCCGGCGCGGTGCCGCGAGACCGGCGCCGACCCGGTCCGGCGCCGGTAGCGACACCACGACCCGTCGTCCGCTGATCTCCACGACCACCGTCTCCCGTTCGGGTTCCGATGTCGCCTCCCCCGCGATGTCCTGCGCGGCGATGCGGTTGTCGAAGTCGGTCTCGATCCAGCGGGTGTGCACGGTGAACGGCGCGCCGGTGAAGGCGGGGTCATCGAGCGCCGCCTGGTGGAACGGCAGTGTCGTCGCGACCCCGTCCACGGCGAGTTCGGCGAGGACCCGGCGCGAGCGCGCGAGCGCTTGATCGCGGTCGGCGCCGGTGACGATCACCTTGGCCAGCAACGAGTCCCAGGCCGGGCCGATCACCGATCCTTGCTCCACGCCGGTGTCGACCCGCACCCCCGGCCCCGAGGGCGCGGCGAATTTCGTCACCGTGCCCGGCGCGGGCAGGAATCCGCGGCCCGGGTCCTCGGCGTTGATCCGGAACTCCAGCGCGTGCCCGCGCACCGGCGGGTCGTCGTAGCCGAGGGGTTCACCGCGGGCGATCCGGAACATCTCCCGCACCAGGTCGATTCCGGTCACTTCCTCGCTCACGGGATGTTCGACCTGCAGCCGGGTGTTCACCTCGAGGAATGACAGCGTGCCGTCACGTCCGATCAGGAACTCGCAGGTGCCCGCGCCCACATAGCCCGCACGGGACAGGATCGCCTTCGACGCCCGGTACAGCTCGTCGCGTTGCGCATCGGTGAGGAAAGGCGCAGGCGCCTCCTCCACGAGCTTCTGATGGCGGCGCTGCAGCGAGCAGTCGCGCGTCGACACGACCACCACGTGCCCGAACGCATCGGCGAGACACTGGGTTTCGACGTGACGCGGCTGCTCGAGGTAGCGCTCCACGAAGCACTCCCCGCGCCCGAAGGCGGCGGTGGCTTCGCGCACCGCGGCGTCGAACAATTCTGCGATATCCGCGCGGTCGCGCACCACCCGCAGCCCGCGTCCCCCGCCGCCGTGGGCGGCTTTGATCGCGATCGGCAGACCGTGCCGGTCGGCGAAAGCCACCGCTTCCGCCGCGCCACCGATCGGGTCCGGTGTGCCCGGTACGAGCGGCGCGCCGACCGCGTCGGCGATGCGGCGGGCCGACACCTTGTCGCCGAGCGCACGGATCGCCGCGGGCGGCGGGCCGATCCAGGTGAGCCCGGCGTCGAGCACGGCCTGGGCGAAATCAGCGTCCTCGGAAAGGAATCCGTAGCCGGGGTGCACCGCGTCGGCCCCGGCGGCGGCCGCGGCGCGAAGCAGTTTCGCGGCATCGAGATAGCTGGTCGCCGGCGTGTCACCGCCGAGCGCGTACGCTTCGTCGGCCAGCCGCACGTGGGGTGCGTCCCGGTCGGGTTCGGCGTAGACCGCGACCGCGGCCAATCCTTCGTCGCGGCACGCGCGCACGACGCGGACCGCGATCTCGCCCCGATTGGCGATGAGTACCTTGCGCATGGTTCCGGCTCCCTGTCGCTTCGTCACGGTCACAGGTAGACGGTGTTGGGCGGCAGGCCGACCAGCGAACGGCCGTAGAGCTCGATGTTCACGCTGGGCGTGATCATCGCGTGCAGCGAGGTCGCGTGGACATCGCGCTGCAACCGCGCGATCGGCACGTCGCGCTGGATCGAGGAGCCACCACTGGCCTGCGCCAGGATCTCCACCGCCTGCTTGGCCTGGTGTGCCACCCAGCCGATCTGCACCCGCGACCAGACCCGTTCCTGTTCGGTCCACGCCTCGTTCGCCGCGGCCTTCGCATCGATCACGTCGGCGAACGTGCGCGCCCGCGCCTCGGCGTCCTCGATCAGCAAGGCCGCCTCACCGACCTGCAGATGGGTGACCGGGGCGTCGAGCTGACTGGGGTAGTCGGTGTAGGTGATCGGCCGGCCGGGCAGCCGTTCGACGAACGCCGCCAGCGCCGCCCGCGCCGCGCCGACCAGCTGACCGGTCTGGATCGCGGTGACCGGTACCAGCACCGGCGCCGAGTACTTCGGCTTGAGCACGTTCACCGCCGACTTGGCCCGGTTCAGGTAGAAGTCCTCACCGGTGATCACGCGGTGCTCGGGCACGAAAACGTTCTCAGCCACCGTCGAGACGCTGCCGGAGCCCTCCAGCCCCGAGGTGTACCAGTCATCGACGATCCGCAGATCAGCCGTCGGCACCAGCGCGAAGATCGGCACCGGCGCGGCACCAGGCTCGGTCGGCAGCGCCACGGTGACCTTCCAGTGCGCGTGCAGCACACCGGAGTTGAAGCGCCAGGTGCCGTTCAGTACCCAGCCGCCATCGACCTTCGTCGCGGTACCGGTGGGCGCGGTCGTGCCCGAGATCCGCACGTTCGGTGTCGCGAAGACCTCGTCGAGCGCCGCATCGGGCCACAGCGCCGACATCCAGGTCAGCGAGGCGTAGATCGACAGGCAGAAGGCCACCGAGGTGTTGCCGCGGGCGACCTCGGCGAGCACGTCCACGAAATCGCGGGTGCTGGATTCGTATCCGCCGTACTGCGCGGGGACCTGCATGTTCAGCAGTCCGGATTCCTCGATCGCTTCGATGACATCGTCGGGCAGGCGACGGTTCTCGTCGATCCACCGAGCCCGTGAACGCAACAACGGCGCCAGCTTCGTGGCACGCTCGACGAGTTCCTCACGGGACGGGTTGGCAGACATGGTCTATTCCTCTCGCCGAATATCGTGAATACCGAAGCGGTATCGGAGAAGTTCGAGAATTATTCGGCGACAACGCTGCTCACCGATCACCGAAAATCTCGCACAGGATTCGGTGATGATTCAAGAGCTGCGGAACGACTCTACGGTCGACCCGTAGGTTCTCCCCGGGGAAACCACAGGATCAGCACGGGGACAACGGGTTCGGGACCGATGCACAAAAGGACGGCAGCCGCGCGGAGCACGACTGCCGTCCGGGTAATTCGACAAACGGAAACTACTTCACGCGCACTCCTGCGCATTCATCACCCCGGCCAGTTGACGCCGGCCCGCGATTCCGAGTTTCCGGTACACATTGGACAGGTGGAACTCGACCGTACGCACCGTCAGGAACAGCTCCTCGGCAATTTCCTTGTTGCTGAGCCCGCGCACCGCGAGACCGGCGATCTTGCGCTCCTGCCTGGTCAAGCCGGTCTCCCGATGCTGGTTGTCCAGCGTGCCGAGCACCGAGCCCGCACGCTGCAGTACCGGTCTGCTGCCTGCGGCGGCCGCTAGCTCGGTGGCCGCCGCGACCGCCCACCGCGACCGCTCCGCGTCGCCCTCGACCGCGTGCAGATGCCCCAGATCACACAGTGCGCCCATCAGCTCGTAGCGCGCTTCTGCGAGTTCGAGCAGCTCCACGGCACGTTCGAGCGTGGCCACCGACCGACTGTTGCGCCGCGCCATGCCGACCGCGTGCAAGGCCCGCCCCACCGCCCCCGGTGAGCCCCAGCGCCGGGCAGCCGCGAGCTCGTCGTCGGCCAGTGCCGCCGCGAGGTCGCAGCGGCCGAGCACGGCCGCCACCAGCGCGGCGCGCGAGCGCCACGGAATGATCGCCGGGTTGGCGACATTCAGTGCGGTCAGCACCTTTCCGCAGGCCAGGTAGTCCGCCAGGCTGCGCTCGAGGTCCCCTTCGGCACGGTGCAGCGCGCCGCGGGCGGCAAGCACGTGGGCGTGGTCGGGCATCGCTTCCACCGCGCTCATCCGGTCCTCGAACAGACACCGCGCGCTGCCGAGGTCGCCGACCTGAACCAGCGCCTCGACGAGCCAGGCCAGCGCGATACCGCGCAGTGCGGGTGACACACCGCGACGCAGCAGCGGTTCCATCGCCGCGATCGCCGCCGCGGGGCGGCCGGACTGCGCGTCGATCCTGGCGCGGATGAGCGTCAGCGCTTCGAAGAGCCGAAACGGGATCTCGCCACGCTCGGCGGACAGCAGCCGGGTGCAGTACGCGGCGGCCTCCGCACATCGGTCCGCGTAGACCAGGGCCAGCAGAGCCAGCCACAGACACCCTGGGTCGGGCTCGTCGGATTCGGTGTCGAGCACGAGTTCCGATCGCCGGACGATGATCTCGCGGTCCAGGATTCCGCAGTGCACGAAAAGCATATTCTGCACGCCGCCGCACAGCGTGTCGGCATCGCCGAAACGCAGGCGTGCCTCGGCGCGACCGACGCCGGACAGATAGTCGATTCTGTCGGTCAGCCGCGCGTCCCGACGTTCACACCAAGCCGATTCCGCACGACCACATCTCGCCAGATCGACGCATCCCGAGATTCGGGAGGTTTTGATCGACACCACTTTCTGACGTTCCGACATAACATTCATTACGCTCGGTGGCGACGCGCCTTCCGAACCGAACACAGGACGATTGGTCATGAAGTCTCCCTGGTGCAGCAAGCCAAGCTTCCACGACCACGCCGTCGAGGGCCGCGAAATTCCCCTCCGGTTGTCAAAGTACCAGCGACACAGCGCAATTCAGAGTGATGTTCAACATATGAATCCCATGATCTTATATCTTGCAGATCACAACTGAATTACACGCTCGCACAGTCCATTACCGGAACAGAATTGACCATTGCCGGCGCCCGGAATGCGATGGTAACCGTGCGCGCAACGGGAAGGACGCCGGCGGGGGCCTGGGCACCGACCTCGGGTCCGGGGCTCGTCTGCGGCCCGGCGCGACTGGAGCCGGGCGAGTAGCCTCCTCGTCTCGTCGAACAGTCTCGGGATCAACCGGTCTCGGGATCAACGGTAACGCGACAGTTCATCGATGTCATCTCGGAAGGCAAGCTAACTGTATCCCTGAGTTCAAGTCGATGGCCTCGAAGGGACTGATTTCGATCACGCCGATCGGTGGTCTGGCGATGACCCGACGGTGCTAGCTAGATTTGGAATTCGTTGTCCACCAGCATGATCGGAGGTCCACATGGGGCAGGCTATCCCCCACACAGTGTCCGTCTCCTGGCTTCGCGACCAGCACGGCGAGCCCGATCTACTCGTCGTGGACGCGAGCACCGATTTCACAGTGCTCGAAGACGGAACGTTCACGCTCGAGTCGGGGCGTACCGCGTACGCGGCAGCGCATGTCCCTGGCGCGGTGTTCGCGGACTTGCTCGCCGACTTCGCCGATCCCGCGTCCGATCAGCCCTGTACCGCACCGGAATCGGAGCGCTTCGCCGCAGCCGCGGGCGCGATCGGCATCGGCGACGGGGTGCGCGTCGTCGTCTACGACCAGCACGACGGAATCTGGGCTACCCGCTTCTGGTGGCACTTGCGCCTGGAAGGTTTCGATGACGTCGCGGTCCTCGACGGCGGCCTGCCCGCATGGCGAGCGGCGGGCGCCGAGGTTTCGAATTCGCCGGTGACGCCCACACCGGCGACCTTCACCGCCCACCGTCGGCCCGACCTCATCCGGTCCACCGACGAGGTGAAGGCCGCGATCGCCGACAACAAGTCGCTCATCGTCGGCGTCCTCGACGCCGCCACGTACCGCGGCGAGACAGCTGTCTTCGCTCGACCCGGCCACATCCCCGGAAGCATCAACCTGCCCATCGACCAGATCCGCGACCCGCAGACCGGCGCGCTACGCCCCGTCGAGGAACTGCGAGCACTGTTCACTGCCGCAGGTCTGCTCGATCCAGCGATCACACCCGTCACTTACTGCGGCGGCGGCGTCGCGGCAACGGCACTAGCGCATGCGTTGGCCCTCGCCGGGCGCGATGATGTGTCCGTCTACGACGGATCTCTGACCGCGTGGACCGCCGACCCTGCGCTACCGCTGGTGGTGGGCGAGCAGCCCGGTTGACCCATCAGCTCGAGTCGATCCGCGCCGGCCGTGCATGCCGGAACATAGAGGCATGGACAACGGTGGGCAGGGATTGCCGGGGAAGCTGGTTCTGGTGCGCCACGGCGAGTCGCACGGCAATGTCGGGAAGCGGCTCGAAACACGGGTTCCGGGACCACATCTCACCGAGCGCGGTACAGCACAGGCCGCGCGGTTCGGTGCCTCGGTAGCCGGGTCACCGCGGCTGTTCTGCTCGGCCGCATTGCGAGCGCGTCAGACCGCCGAGCAGATCGAGCGGGTAGTCGGCGGTCCGGTAACCGTGCTGGCGGGTGTGCACGAGGTGCAGGCCGGGGACTTCGAGTGGCTCGAATCCGATGCCGCGCACCGGGCATTCCACCAGACCTATCAACGGTGGCATCGCGGGGAGCTCGACGTCGCGGTTCCCGGCGGTGAAGCGGGCAGCGACGTGCTCGATCGATTCCTGCCGGTGCTCGAGGACCTGCGCGTGCGGTACCTGACGCCGGACGCCCGGACCGATGTGGTGCTGGTCAGTCACGGTATGGCGATGCGCCTGGCGGCCGGTGCGATCGGTGGTGTGCCCACCGCGTTCGCCGCGAGGACTCGCCTCGACTTCACCCAGACGATCGAACTGACGCCACGCTACGGTCGAGCAGCGCGGTTCCTCGGCTGGTCATGCACGCGGTGGGGACACCACATCCCGCCGTTCGCTGACATCGTGACGTAGCTCAGGCCCCGTCGCCCTCCCGCAGCAGGTTCAGCGCCCGGAAGTCGGCGACGTACTTGCCGATCAGCGCACGATCGAGATGCGGGATGGGCAGTTCGACAGCGCGCAGGGCGTCCTGAAATCGTTTGGCGGGCAGAATACCTCGGGGTTCGGCGGGTTGCCGGTATGCACTCAGCAGCGGCAGCAGCGACCGGCGGCGTCGCGGTTCGGGCAGGCGGGTCAGTGCCGCTTCGAACCGGTTGAGCCACTCCGCATAGCTGCCGATCCGCTGTACGGGTAGGCCTTCCTCGATCAGCCAGTCCACCAGCCGGTCGAGCGAGACGCCGTCGTCGTGGGGGTTGGTGACATGGAAGATCCGGTGGTCGGGTCGCGGATCACCGCCGAGTGCCGTGATGGCGGTCGCGGTGAAGTCCACCGGAAGCCCGTCGTAGTGGTCGCGCGCGGGTCCGCCGTGCGTGAACGACGGCGGCGCGACCCCGGTGGCGCCCAGGCTCACCAGCAGTCGGGTGAAGGTATCCGCGACATTGAGCTGCCCGCTGTAGTGGCGGTGTGCCAGGGCCATGTTCGAGCGGAACACCGTCACCGGGAGCCCACAGCGGTCATGTGCCGTGCGCAACAGCACCTCCCCAGCCCATTTTCCCGCCTCGTAGCCGTTGGCGTAGCTGTCATCGATACGGCGACGGGGGCTGGCGACCCTGATATCGGCGTCCTCATCGAGTACCGAGGCCTCGGCGACCGCGATCGTCGACAGGAAGTCGACCGGCTTGACGCGGGTGGTCAGGGCCAGCCGGATGATCTCGGCGGTCCCCACGACATTCACGCCGAACAGATGCCGGTACGGGAGAACATGATTCACGTGCGCGGCGGCATGCACGACATGATCGACCCTCGAGGCGAGCCTGTCCCAGGTCGAATGGCCCACGCCGAGAACGGGTTCGGCGACATCGCCGGTGACGATCTCGAGGTGTCGCGCCGCCAGCGCCCGGAACTCTTCACGCAGGGCGGGATCGGTGTCGAAGACCTCCTCGAGCCGCTGCCGTGCCGCCGCCGGGTTCGCACCGCGCACCAGACAGATCACCGTGCCGCCGGTATCGGCCACCCGGCGCAGCCATTCCAGGCACAGGAAGCGCCCGATATAGCCTGTCGCGCCGGTCAACAGGACCGTGCGGGCAATCCCGGCGGCCGGAGGGAGGGCGCCGACTCCCGACACCGTCGCTGGATCGAGAAATGCTTCCAGCGTCAGGTCTTCGGCCTGTACCTCGACACTGCCTGCCCCGTGCACAGAGTCGAAGCTGGGCATCGGCGCCGAATGCCGTTGGTGCCGAATATATTCGGCAATCCTGCCGAACTCCGCCCCCGGTCCGATGAGCAAACCGGCGGGCAACTCCACATCGAGCAGTTCGCTCAGCAGGCTCGAGTACGACACGACTGCCAGCGAATCACCGCCCAGATCAGTGAAGCTCGCCCCGGCGGGCAGATCCTCCTCGATACTGCCGACGACCGCCCGTGCGGCCCGCACAACGACATCGAGCACCGGAAGCTCGGCTGCGTGCTCGCGCAGCTCACGCAGCTCGGCCGCCTGTTCGTCGGCGTGGTCACGATAGATCCGCTCCAACCGCGCCTCGTAGCGCGCCCGCACCTTCGGGCGCAGGAGCTTGCCCAAACCCGACAGCAGACCGTTGTCGGCGGTGAAGGGCCGCGGTTCGACCAGGAAGTCACGCGGGACCTCGTAGGCCGCGAGCCCGGTCGCCGACGCGACGGCGCGCAGGGACGCCGCGAGCGCCGAGTCGACGGATCCGGCGGCGAGTGCTTCGTCGGTCGGCACGATCACCGCGAGCAGGTAGGCGCGTTCGCTGGAGCCGTAGACGAAGATCTGCCGGATCAGCGGGCTCGTCCCGTAGACGGCTTCCAGCCGGGCCACTGTCACGAACTCGCCGTTGGACAGCTTGAGCACGTTGTTGCGCCGGTCGAGATACACGAGGTGGTCGGGCGCGATCTCGGTCATGACATCGCCGGTGCGGTAGTAACCCTCGGCGTCGAAGATCGCCGCGGACAGCTCCGGCTGACGGTAGTAGCCGGGGATGGCGGTGGACGTGCGTACCAGCAGTTCGCCGCGCGGATGCGGCTGATCAGTGGTGAAGTAGCCGAGCTCTGGCACGTCGAGGAGTTTGTAGCCGGTCACCGGTGGACGCTGGATGCGGTGGTCGAGGAGGATGTCGAGTGCTTCGGTGGCGCCGTACCCGTCGTGCAGTTCGAAGCCGAGCAGCTCCTGGGCGAACTGTTTCGCCTCGGCGGCCAAAGGCGCGCTGCCGAAGATGGCGTACACGGCGCGCCCGCCGAGTACCTCGCGGCGCATGGTGTCGAGGGCCGCCTTCCGCGCGGCGTCCAGGGCCGCGCCCGCTGCGCAGCGACGGTCCACGTCGTCGCGGAACTGGTGCAGCAGCAGCTCGCAGACTCTCGGTGCGAAGGCGATTTCGGTGGGTCGCACCAGCGCGAGGTCGTCGAGCAGAGTCGACCGGTCGGGGCGTCCGGTGAAGTAGGTGGTGCCGCCACGGCCGAGCGTGCCGTAGAGCGAAAGACGTGCCGCCACATGGCTCATCGGCATGTAGGCGAGGGTGAGGGCGGGCACCGGGCTGGCGTTGAGCCACATCCGGGTGACAAGCCGCTGCGGGTAGATCGCGCCCTTGGGGGTTCCGGTGCTGCCCGAGGTGTAGATGAGCAGGCTCATCGAATCACCGTCACCGGCGAACAGCGGGGCCGGCGGCTCAGCGTGCCCCGCGGTGACGATCGCGTCGAGGGTGTTCACGGCGACGGTGGGCAGCCGACGCCGGGCGTCGTCGAGGATCCGGGCGTGCTCGTCGTCGCCGGGGTTCACGTCGAAGACGATCAGCTCGCACGGAATGCACTCTGCTGGAACACTTTTCACAATGCGCTCAAGAAACTCCACGCCGACCGCGAGGATCCGCGGCGAGGTCTCGGCCAGAATCGCGGTCAGTTCGTGCACGGACGCGTTCGCCTGCAACGGAACTGCCACCACACCCAGATGCACGCACGCCAGGTCGAGCGTGGCGTAGTCACCACCGGTGACCCCGACGATCGCGACGAAATCGCCGGGGCGCAGCCCGAAGTCGCCACCATGCCAAGACGCCGCGACAGCGCCGACACGATGCCACAGCTCCCGATAGCTGATGGTGTCGAATCGTGACGTCAATCGCGTTGTCCGGCATCCGGTTTCACTGTCGACGGCGAGTTCGGTGACCCGCCGCCCGAAGGCCGGTCGACCGCCGTAGCCGGTCATCACCATGTCGACGAGATGTGCCAGCGGCAGTGCGGGTTCCCGAACCGCCGCCGAGAGGCCCGCGTCGCGGATTGCGGCCCTGGCCTGCGCGTCGCCCTCGCACAGGATCTCGATTCGACGTTGCAGCGGAACACCCGCACTGCCCATGGTCTCAGCCCCTCCCCACGAACGGCATCGTCGTCGGGAAGACGCCGAGAAACTGGATATTCGTATCCAGCGGCATCGAGGCCATCAGCACCAGCGCCTCGGTGAACCGCTCGACCGGGATGGTCTGTTCGACCGACAGCGTGCCGTCGGCCTGCCGCGCCGCCGGTTGCCCACTGCCGTCGGGCGGTGTCACATTGCCGACATCAATCTGCCCGCAGGCGATTCCGTGTGCCCGTCCGTCCAGCGACAGCGCCCTGGTCAAGCCGAGCAGCGCGTGTTTGGCGGTGGTGTAGGCGATGGCGTTGGGTCTGGGCGCGTGCGCGGACGGCGCGCCCATATTGATGATCCGGCCGCCGCCGGGCGATTGGGCGCGCATGAGGCGAAAGGCCTGCTGCGCGCACAGGAACGCGCCGGTGACGAGGGTGTCGAGGGCTCGGCTCCAGTCCTCGACGCGGATGTCCTCGATGGGACAGCGCGGGACCGCCGCCCCGGCGTTGTTGAACAGCAGGTCCAGTCGGCCGAAATGCCGCTCTACTCCGGCGAACAGGTCGGCGACCGCGGCGGGATCGGTGATGTCGGTGGGCGCCACCAGCACTCGGTTCGCGGGGACGTTCGCGATGTCGGCGGTTTCCTTCAGCAGCGCCTCGCGGCGGCCTGTCAGGGCCACCGACCAGCCCTGTTCCAGCAGCGCGAGGGCAGCCGCCCTGCCCAGCCCACTGCCCGCGCCGGTGACAAGGGCGATGCGATCGTCGGCGGTCATCGGGTCTCCTTGTCCACCCAGAGCCGCAGGATGCGGCGCGCTTTCGGTCCCGGCTGGTCGATGTAGGGCGATCGACCGTGCAGTGCCCGGCTGTTGCGGATGATCAGCAGATCGCCCGCGGCCATCATCAGGTCGAAGCCGACGCCGGGACGATGCAGTACCTCGTCGAGCACATCGAGCGCGGCGAGCCGGGGAGCGTCGGCGGGGTCGTCCGGATTCAGAGATGCCCGCACGGTTCGGGTCTGGTAGTAGCAGCCGATGGTGCCGTCGGGCTGGGTGAACAGAATGGGCGACACCACGACCTGCGGTCCGGCGCGGCCGGTGCGGTCGTAGGTCCAGTCGCCGCGCAGCAGTGCAAGGGTCTCGCGGTCTTCGGATTCCAGGATGTCGTTGACCCGCCGTGCGCCGGCGAGCCGGGTGAATCCCTGTCCCGCCGTGGCCGGTTGCAGACACACCAGAACCAGCAGATCACAGGTGTCGCAATGGAATCCGAGCGCGGTGGCGCCGTCACCGTCGCGATCGCGCAGGACCTGGCGGAGGTCGCCCGCGCCGTTCTGTGGGACGACCACACCGATCCCGTCGAGCACGAACAGCAGCGTGCGCACGACGTCGTCTTCCGGCACGGTGGGGTCGACGAAATCGGCGACATGGGCGAACCCCACTCGTTCGATGGCCGCGTCGACGAAGGCGTGCACGGTGGCGCGCACCT
The DNA here is from genome assembly GCF_042719655.1 of Nocardia sp. NPDC058518. Lineage (NCBI taxonomy): Bacteria > Bacillati > Actinomycetota > Actinomycetes > Mycobacteriales > Nocardiaceae > Nocardia > Nocardia sp. NPDC058518. Next base: position 59,443 of record NZ_JBHXNJ010000018.1, on the reverse strand, counting down.
TGCCCGCGTCGTCATCGGCGGCGGCGAGGGTGCGCTGGTCGTCGCCGGACAGGCGCAGTGACCACGCCTCGGGGTCGCGGGCGAGCCGGGCTGCGTCCCAGCTGATCTCAACCGAGTCGGCCATGGTTGGTCCCGTTCCTCTCTGCGGCGGCACCGGTCGCGAGGCCGACTGCCTTCGACCACAGCGCGACCGCGGTGTCGATCTGGTCGGCCGTCACCACCAGCGCCGGAATCATGCGGACGACATTTCCGTAGGGCCCGCAGGTCAGCAACAACAGTCCGAGCGCTGCCGCGGCCTGCTGCGCACGCTTGGCGGTGTCCGGGTCCGGTGTGCCCTCGGGCGTGCAGAATTCGATGCCGACCATCAGACCGAGCCCGCGCACATCCGCGATACCGGGAACGGCCAGCGCGTCGGCGCGCAGCGCGGCGAGCAGACGTTCGCCCTGGACCGCGGCGTTCTCGACCAACCGCTCGTCACGGATCACCGCCAGAGTCGCCAGCGCCGCCGCGCAGGCGACAGCATTGCCGCCGTAGGTTCCGCCCTGTGAGGAAGGCCAGGCCCGGCGCATCAACTCGGTGGACGCGGCGATCGCCGACAGCGGAAACCCGCTCGCCAAACCCTTGGCGGTGACCAGGATGTCGGCGCGTACATCCGGTTCGTGCTGGTGCGCCCAGAACTTCCCGGTCCGGCCGAACCCGGTCTGCACCTCATCGAGGATCAGGAGCATGCCGTGGCGGTCGGCCCGTTCACGCAGTCCCGCAAGGAATCCCGGCGGCGCGGGCACATAGCCGCCCTCGCCCAGCACGGGCTCGACGAGCAACGCGGCGGTCTCGGCGGGAGCGGTCACGGTGGCCAGGACATGATCGAGACCACGCAACGCGTAGTCGACGGCCGCTTCCTCACTCAGGCCGAGGCGGAAGGCCGCCGGGAACGGTGCCACCGCGACACCGGGCATCAGCGGCCCGATACCGGCCCGGTATCGGGTCGAGGCGGTGGTCAGCGCCGCGGCACCCATCGTGCGGCCGTGGAAGGACCCGTCGAAGACCACGATGTTGGGTCTGCCGGTGGCGTGCCTGGCCAGCCGCACCGCGGCCTCGATCGCCTCGCTGCCGGAGTTGCTGTAGAACAGCGAGTTGAGGCCGGGCGGCAGCACCGACCCGAGCTGATCGGTCAGTTCGAGCAGCGGCTCGTGCAGAACCGTCGTGTACTGGCCGTGGATCAGGCGAGCGACCTGCTGTTGGGCGGCCTCCACGACGCGTGGATGGCAGTGACCGGTGCTGGTCACCCCGACACCCGCGGTGAAATCGAGGTACTGCTCGCCTGCGGCGTCGAACAGGTACATTCCCTCGCCGCGGCAGGCGGTGACGGGGGTGGCCTGGGCGAGTACCGGTGAAAGCTCGGACATAGGACCTCCTATCGATGTGGCTGTGGGTCAGGCGGTTCGGTCGGCGGTCGCGACGGCGGGGAAGTATCCGGCCCCGGTCCCCCACGCGAGCGCGGTCGACCACCACCGCGGGGTCGGTGCGGCGAACTGGATCCCGAGCCGGTTCAGCGCGGCGACGGTCCGGGCACTGTCGATGCGGACATTGCGGTCGGCGTCGTGGTGCGACCACGCCATGGCCTGGCGGACCGCCGCCGAATGCGACCGTTCGACCCGGGTGAGCGCGGCCGTGAACGTGGCGTCGTCGGTGAGGGCGACCGGATAGCCGGCCGCGGCACTCCAGGCGACGAGCTCGTCGTGGGCCACCAGGTGTGGGGTTTCGATGTGATAGACACCCGGTGCGCAAGCGGGTCGGCCCACCAGCGTGGCGATCGACTCGGCGACCGTGTCGACATGGGAGAAGCCGAAACTCACCGCGGGCCGGCGCGGTGCGGCACCGGCGAGCAGATACCCGCGGATCAACTGGTAGACGCGGTTGTCCCCGATATTGCGCTGGAACTCCCCGGTCCGGCTATGGGCCGCGATGTGGCCGCTGCGGTGGATATAGCACTGCCGCCCCCGTGCGGCCCACTGCCGCACGGCCAGCTCGGCCCCGAACTTCGCACGCTCGTAGGGAGTCCGGAAGTATTGGCCGATCCGCAGGTCGGCTTCGCTGAAGCGACGCGCCGCGCCGTCCACACCACCGGCGATACCGAGGGTCGACAGGTGATGGAACCGCGCACCCGGGGCGTGCGTATCGATCCAGGAGAGCAATCCGGTCACCGCGGTGTGATTGGTTCGTTCGAGTTCGGCGGGTGCGGCGACCAGCCGGGTGTCGGCGGCGGCGTGGATGATCACCTGGGCCCGACCTGCCACGTGCGCCGCGTCGGCCGACATCCCGAGATCCGCACGGGTGATGTCACCGGCGAGCACCCGGATCCCCCGCACGTGGCGCAGCCGCTGCCGTGCCTCGATGTCTCGCTCCCCGCGCACCAGGCAGGTCACCTGCGCGTCGCGCGCGAGCAGTGCGGTGAGCAGGTGCCCGCCCAGATAGCCGGTGGCACCGGTGATCAGGACCCGTGGCGCCTCGTCGACCACCCGCACCCGAGCTCTCGGCGCGCGGGCGCCTGCCAGCAGGACCTGGCCGGAGGTGGACAGCGCCGAGGTCGTGTAGTCGGCCGCTACCGTGCCCGCGTACTCGGCGACGGCACCGGCGAAGCGCGTCATGATGTGGCGCGCCCGGTCGTCGGAGTCCGGGGAACCCGCGTGCACGAGATCGGTGACCAGGCGGCCCTCGACGATGCGGGCAGTGAGCTTGAGCCGATAGAGCAAGTCGCAGTGGGGATTGCGCGCGGTACCCGCCTGTTCGGGCGCGACCGACCAGTCCAGGGTCTGCTTGTCCGGCAGCTGAAAAGTGCCGAGGAAATTGAACCCGATGTCCGGGCGCTCACCCGCGGTGTCCATCGGTTGCTCGGGCGTGCCCGCGAGCAGGTGCTCGATCTCGGCGGCGAAGTGGGTGGGCTCGGAGGGTGAACGCCGTTCCAGCCGTAGCCATTTGGCTGCGGTGAACCAGCCGACGGTGTCGAGGTACTCGCCGCCGCCGTCACCGACATCACGACCGTGGGTCTCCACTTCGACCGTAAGCGGCGACTGGTCCTCGCCGCGCTGCACAGCCGCGGTGAATGCCGACAGCAGCCGCGCCTCTAGGCCCTGCGCACCGCCGTACTCACGAACGAGCGCCGCCGTCGCGGTCCGGTCCAGCGTCCACACCAGGCTCGCCGGGCGCGGCACGGGCCCGATCGTGCGAGCGGGCCGCCGTGCCTGGGCGGCCACTCGGTCGCCGCGATCGGCCGCCCAGCGGTAGTAGTCGCCGGTGCCCGGCAGATCGAATTGCTTGCCGTGCAATGCCGTTCGATACGCATAGGCGAAATCGTCGAGCAGGATGTGCCAGGAGAACCCGTCGACGGCCAGATGGTGCACCACCACGGCGAGGCGGTCGTCGTGATCGCCGCCGCCGTCGAACAGGTGCACGCGGATGAGCCGACCCGCGGCCGGGTCCAGGCTGAGGTGCAGGTCGGTGCAGGTGTCCTCGACGAATTCGGCGATCTCGGCGGCCGAGCGTGGCAGCCGGGAGAACGACACCGTCTCCCCCTCCTCGATGTCACGGCTGACGCCCGGCCCGGTCGGCCCGATCTCGGTGCGCAGGACGGCATGTCGGCCGACGAGATCGGTCACCGCGCGCGACAGCACACCGGCATCGACGGAGTTGCCGCAGCGCAGCACCACCGACTGATTCCACTGCCGGTGATCGGCGACCGGCTGAGCGAACATCCACCGCTGGGCAGGCCCGAGCCGCCGCACGGGCTGCCGACGCGCGGAGTCCGTCGAGGCACCGGATTCGATCGGTCGCGCGACCGCTGCCAGACGCCGTGGGGTCGGGTGCTGGTAGAAGTCGTCGAAAGTGACGCGCTGACCACGCCGGTACAGAAAGGCGATCGTGCGCATCGCCAGAATCGAGTCGCCACCGAGATCGATGATGTCGGCTTCGGTATCCACCGATTGCACGCCCAGCGCACCGGCCCACAATGCGGCGATGCTGTGGGCGAGAGCGCCTGCCGGATCGTCACCTCGACGCGTCTCACCGGTGGCGCCGCTCGCTCGGGAGTCGAGCAGCTCGGTCACCATCGCGGTGACGCGGACGCGATCGAGCTTGCCGGTGGACCCCAGCGGTAGTTCGGCCAGCACGAAGATCGGTTGTGGCACTGCGTAATCCGGTAGTACCTCGTGCAGGTGGGCGCGCAGCGCCGCCAGTGTGGCCGTGTCACCGCCGGTGTGCGGCGTCAGCCGAACGGCCGCACGGAGCCGATTGCCCATCGCGGTCGACTGGACGACCACGGCTGCCCGCTCGACCCCGGGCACCGACTCGGCGGCCCGTTCGACCTCGGCGGGATCGACCCGGAACCCACGGACTTTCACCTGACGGTCGACGCGACGCAGGAACACCAGCGCTCCGTCCGCCCGCCGACGACAGATGTCGCCGGTGCGGTAGACCCGGTCGCCGCCCCGCGGGACGAACTTTCGCGCCGTCTCGCCCGGCGACCCGAAATAGCCTGCGGTGACGCCTTTTCCACCGATGTAGAGCTCGCCCTCGGCTCCATCGGGAACCGGGTAGCCCCGGTCGTCGAGCAGGCACAGCGTCGTCGCGCCGATGGCCGTTCCGATGGGAACGACCTCCTCCTCGGGCAATTCGGCCGCCGCGGTGGCGACGAAGCAGGCCGCGCCGACGGTCGCCTCCGTGGGTCCGTAGTGATTCACCACCCGCTGAGCGATGCCGCGCGAGAGCAGGTCCGCGGCGGTGGCGCGCGAGAGCGGCTCGCCACCGAGCAGCACCACGTCCAAGGGCGCGCAGTCCGTGCCCTGTTCGAGTGCGCTCAGATGAGAGGGGGTCGTCTTCAGTACCGAGATACCGGCACGGCGCACCGCGGGCCAGAAGGCCGCCGGGTCCCGGGTGTCGCGATCGGCGACGACGTGCACCGAACCGGCGCTGGCCAGTGCGAGCAACCATGCCGTATGTCCGAGGTCCGCGGCCAATGTGGTGACATGCCCGACGCACGGCGCGTTGTCGGCGTCGAAACCGAGTCGTTCGCACAGTGACCGCGCGTAGTGCGTGGCATTGCCGTGCGTGACCGCCACCGCCTTCGGCTCACCGGAGGACCCGGACGTGAACGAGAGATACGCGAGGTCACCGGCCTCGACAGGGGACCCGCCGCCCAGCGGGTCACGCCCGATCGCCTCGACCGGATCGATGACGAGGGATCCGTGGTCGTCTACCGCCGCCGACACCGCGCAGCGCACACCGACAGCGGTGAGACGTCGACGCAATTGTCCAGTGCTCCACGAGGATTCGACCGGAACGGCGACCGCGCCGCAGCACCACACCCCGAACATCAGCGCACACTGACGGGCGTCTCGTTCGCCCAGGACGGCGACACGATCGCCGCGGCCGATCCCCGCCGCGCGCAGCCGGTCCGCGGTCACCTCGGCTATTCGCCCGACCTCACGATAGGTGAATACACGGTCGGCATCGGCCAGCGCCGGCCGCTGTGGATACTCGAGGGCGTTGTGCCGCAACAGGTCGATCAGAGTGTCCACGCTCATCGCCGAAGACCTTCACCACGCAGTTCACCGGCCACGACACCCTCGATCAGATCCCCGTCAGGAAGTCTGCCCGCGAGTTCCCAAGCGATCATGCGGTGCAGTCCATCCAGATGGAACAGACCTTCCTCGGCACGCAGATCGGCGTAGTCGCTGTGCCCCGCCGGAGCGGCGCTGAGGAACACCGTGGTGAACGGCGCCTCGGCGAGAGCGGTGATCAACCCCGTGCACACCGGATTGGCGGCAACCAGATCGGCGTGCTCGGTGCGCAGCCGCGCGGCGGCCTGCTCGACGGTCAGCCCGGTGCGCGGCACCAGTTCCCGGTCGCCCCCCTCGCTCAGATGCCAGGGCAGGGTGACAGCGGCCAGATCGGCCCGCGACAACAGCACCTTGGTCCAGGTGCCCGACAATTCGTCACCCCGGCGAAGATTGTCCTCGCCCTCGCGAAACCGCACACCCTCTTCCGCGCCGTGCGCGCAATGCTCATCCCGATAGATCGCCAATACCTCGGCGAGATCGCTGTCTCCGACGATTCTCATGACCCTCAGCGCCCCTATCCCTGTGCGATATCGTCTCGGAAATGCTTGTCGGCGAATAGCTCCGGCGACAGACCGGCGCCCAGGCCCAGCTCCCGCGCACGGGCGAGCATATGGCGCCAATACGGTTTCACCGGCCGCCAGCGCGCCGCGCCGGTCTGGCAATAGGACGCATCGACGAAGTAGCGATGCCGGTCCGATGTCGTCGCCGACAGTCGTCGAGCATGCAGCAATGCCGAATGCAAGAGCACCGTCGAACCCGGCGGCAGCGAATCGATCACCACTTCACCAGCGATGGGGTCGGTGCCCAGGTGCGCCATCGCCGACTTGCCGCGCAGGTCACGATGCGACCCGGGGAGTATGACCAGCGCGGCCATCGTGTCATCGAGTCCGTTGAGATAGTGCAGCGTGTGCACCATCGCCAACGAGGAATCGGCCAGATCATTGGGTTCGTAGTCGTGATGCCAGGATTTCGCCGCGATGGTCGCGTCATGGCGGTCACTGTGCAGGTGGTGGAATACGAAATCGGGTCCGAGGAGCTGGGACAGGATCGCCATCAGCGGCCGGTGCGTCAATATTTCCCCGTGCGCGGGCAATTCCAATTCCATCACCGGCGGGATTCCGAAAGTCGCGGGATCACGGCAACTGTCGATGGATCGGGCACGTAGCCCCTGGTCCACCCATCGGTCCACTTCCGGCAATACCCGCGCGCACAATTCGTCCGGGATCAATCCCGGCACGATCAGATAGCCCGATTCGGCGAATTGTTTCGCTGCGAGGACGCCGGTGTGATCATCATCGAGAACAGGCCGCATCAGCCCGCCCCTCCCTTCGGCAACAAGCAATTACACGGTGGGAACCAAAGAGGCTTGCGCGTCCCGTAGCCAATTCAAGGTGCGTTCGATGCCATTCGGCAGGGCGGTGGTCGCCTCGAGGATTCGCTCCGAGCGGGCGCGCGCGACATCGAGGCAGCTGCGGCGCACTTCGCCGTCGCGAGCGGCGGCGTAATGCGGAAGCCACGCGGTCGGTTGCAGGCCGGCGGCGGTGCGGATCGCGTCGACCAGCCCGTTCACGGTGATCTCGACGCCCGTGCCCACGTTGTATTCACCGAAACTGTGGTGACCACATTGCGCGGCGGCGATATTGGCTTCGACCACGTCGTCGACGTAGACGAAGTCACGAGTTTGCATTCCGTCGCCGTAGATAATCGGTGGGCGGCGGTCCAGCGCGGCCGCGCAGAAACGCAGAACGACACCGGAGTCACCGTCGAGGGATTGCCGGGGACCGTAGATATTGCTGTATCGCAAGGCCACGACATCGATATTCGTGGTGTCGGCGAACCAGCGCCCGTATCGTTCACCCACCCATTTCGCCAGCCCATAGGCCGACGGCGGATCGGGCGCGGTGCCCTCTGGCGTCGGGTAGCGCGCGGACTCGCCGTAGATCGCACCGCCCGTCGAACTCAACACCACGCGCCGGACCCCGGCGGCAACCGCGGCGGCCAGCACACTCACCACGCCGACCACGTTCTGTTCGGCGTCTGTCACCGGATCCGCGATCGAATAATGGACGCTGACCTGGGCGGCGAGGTGAAATACCACGTCCGGGTGAAAGCGCTGCATGATCTCGCGGACCGCGTCCGCCGACCGGACGTCGGCACTGACCAGGTCCGCGCCGCGGTGCAACGCCGACTCGAGATTTCGAATATTGCCGTGACTGAGATCGTCCACCACGAGCACTTCGGCCCCACGTGCCACGAGCGCATCCGTCACATGCGAGCCGACAAATCCGGCACCTCCGGTCACCAACGCACGCATCACTCAGGCCCCCTGAGAAAGAAGTGGTCGAGAACCATCACGAGTTGATGGCTCGAGTTTGAACGATGTTGCCCTACAAGGTATTTCGTAACATCTACCGAACCCGACGGTGCAGTCACCGTAACACGCGATTGCTGAATGATGTTGCAACTCAACAGGTTTCAATATTGCGAACGCAGTCCGAGTTACCGTACGGTGCTGTGCAGGTAGGTAATCGGTCAATCACCGACAGGAGCGATCCCATGCGCGGCACCGTCATCCATGCCCCCGGCGACATCCGCGTCGAACAGCTGCCCGACCCCCGGCTGGAGGCACCTACCGACGCGATCATCCGCACCGTCGCGACCTGTGTGTGCGGGACGGACCTGTGGGTCTACCGCGGCATCGAGGCCGTCACCGAACCGCAGCGGATGGGCCACGAGTACATCGGTGTCGTCGAAGAGGTCGGTGCCCAGGTGCGCACGTTGCGGCCAGGTCAGTTCGTGGTCGGCTCGTTCGCCACCTCCGACAACACCTGCCCGAACTGCCGCCACGGCTACCAATCCCGGTGCGCGCACCGCGCGTTCCTGAGTACCTGCCAGGCGGAGTACATCCGCATCCCCAACGCCGCAGGCACCCTGGTCGCGCTCGACGAGACCCCAGATCGCCTCCACCTCCCCAGCCTGCTCGCCCTGTCCGATGTGATGGGCACCGGCTGGTACGCCGCGGTCGCCGCCGAGGTGCGGCCGGGTTCGACTGTGGCCGTGGTCGGTGACGGCGCGGTCGGGCTGTGCGCGGTGCTTGCCGCACGGGAACTCGGCGCCGAACGCATCATCGCGATGAGCCGACATCCCGTGCGGCGCAAGCTCGCGCTCGCCTTCGGCGCCACCGATATCGTCACCGAACGCGGTGACGAAGGCGTCGCGATGGTCCTCGATCTCACCAACGGCATCGGCGCGGACTCGGTCATGGAATGTGTCGGCACCGGCGAGTCGATGACCCAGGCCCTGCGCTCGACCCGTGCGGGCGGGAATCTGGGTGTCGTCGGCATTCCCCACGCCGTCGAGCTCGACAGTGCCGAACTCCTCGCATCCGCAGTCGGCGTGCGCGGCGGCGCGGCCCCCGTGCGCCGATTCCTCCCCGATCTCATCGACCGCGTCCGCACCGACCGCATCGACCCCGGCCAAGTCTTCGACCTCACCCTCCCTCTGGACCGGATCGCCGAGGGCTACCGAGCGATGGACGAACGCCGAGCGGTCAAAGCCCTTCTGCTGCCGTGAAATTCGGCGGTGTCGTAGCGTACCGCTCGACAGGTGTGGACCGCCGAGAAACGGTGTGTCAGTTGGAGATACCGACAGTTGTACGGAGATGTTGCCGCTGCTCGATGATGTCGAGCATGAAATCAGCAGCATCGCCGCTTGTGATGGAGTAGCCGGTCGCACGTCCGGTCGGATCGACCTTGACGGTTCCCTTCTCGGCAACCGACTTCAGCGCCGGGAGGCGAACGGCTGTCCAGTCCAGCCCGCTGGCTTCGAGCAGGGCTTCCATCGCGACTTTGGCGTCGAGGATCGGCGGCAGTCGGCGCGCGAACAGCGGCACCAGGACGCGGCGAAAGAGGAATGCACCGGAGCCGGGGAGCCCATGTTGCTCGCGCACACGAGGCGTTCGATACCTTGCGCCCGCATCTCCTCGATGATCACGCGAGTGGCGTCGGGCACCAGGGTGTTGGGCTTTCCGTCACCGAGGCCACCGACACCCAGGTACTGAATCACGGCATCGGCGCCGTCCAGCGTGCGCTCGATGGCCGCTGGGTCCACAGCATCGCCGCGCACGACACGAACGCCGTGCGGCGCCTTGTCGGCGCTTGCCTGGGAGCGCGCAAGGACCGTCACGTCGTGGCCGCGTTCGAGAACCTTGGTGACGACGGCACTGCCGCCCGTACCGGTCGAGCCGAAAACCACCAGTTTCATGTTGCGATTCCTGTTTCTGTGCGGTCGCTCGAGATTGCGACCGCCCGCCGGACGACCTGATCTCACGACAGTAAGCGCTGTTGTTTGATACGACAGTAACTACTGTCGTATGGTCGGTCAAGACGGAAAAGAGGACACATGGTCAGAACGTGGGCGACCGACGATCCCAAGGCCGGACTCATGGCGCGCAAGCGTGCACAGATCGTCACGGCCGCACGATCGACATTCCTCGACGACGGATACGCCGCGAGCTCGGTCAACAAGATCGCCGCCGATGCCGGCGTCTCGATCAAGACGCTCTACCGCCACTTCGAGACGAAGGACGAGCTCTTCACCGCAGTCATGGCAGGGCTCTGCGCACCCAAGGAGGCGGTCCCTCGAGAGCCTGTCTGGTACGCCGATCCGCCGGAGATCGGCTTGACTCTCGCGGGCGAGGAGTACCTTCGACACGCGCTCTCCGCCGAGCAGCTCGCGCTCTACCGGATCGTTGCCCACGACGCAGCTCGCTTTCCCGAACTCGGGCACATCTATCGACGCGAGGTACTCGGGCGCGGTGGACTCGTCTTCGCTGCCTACCTGGACCGTTGGCGCGAGCGGGCGGCCTGGACGATCGCCGACAAGTACGAAGCGGCCGCTGTATTCGGCGGCCTGTTGAAGGCCGGGCTCTTCGATCAGGTGCTACTGGGCGGAAAGAGGCCCGGCGCAGAGCAGATCGCCCGCCAAGCGCGACATGCGGCCGACCGGCTGCTGGCCATGCTCGAGGCGGGCGATCTGTGACTGTGCCGAATCCCTTAGGCGCGTGCGGCGTTCGCGGTCGTGATGAACGCGATCTGCGCGGGTGACGGTCCGCAGAACTCGCTCTCGATGCGGTCGGACTCCTCGGCCTGCATCCGGTACATGCTGTCGCGCAGGCCTGCGTCACCACCGTGGAACCCCTCCAAGAGTTCCATCCATCGCGCCGCCATCTGCTGCGCCTCGGGTGAGGCCGGGTCCATTCCCGCCGCGATCGCCGCGTCGACCTCGGGGATCAGCTCGGCCCAGTCCGCTTCGGCTTGCTGAATCTGCCGTTCACCGAGCTCTTCGCGGCGCAGTGCGAGCTGCGTCAACTGCTCCTCGGTGAAGTATTCCTTGATGGTGTCGTCGACCATGACGGTCCTCCTGATCAATTCCAGGAAGTGATCCGCGGATGCGTCCGACCGGCTCTCCGCCGTGGCGGCCAGTGCCGCGACCAAGGCGTGTAGGTCCCGGGTCGCGGCCAGTTGCGCGGCCAGATAGTCGCGATGTGCCGCCAGTACCTGGGTCATCGCCACGGCACCCTCGAGCAGGTCCGCGATCTGGTCCAGGCCGAGGCCCAGCTGACGCAGTGCCAGCACCTGGTACAGGCGCTCGACATCGCTCGAGGTGTAGAGCCGGTGGCCGGTGCTGGTCCGCTCCGCGGGGTGCACCAGCCCGATCCGGTCGTAGTGATGCAGCGTTCGCACCGTCAGTCCGGCCTCGGCCGCGAGCTCACCGACCTTCCACATACGCTCGGTTCCGCGCTGGTTCATCCGCTTCATCCCACTTCCGCCGACACACTGTGCGTCGGCGTTGTCGACGGTAGAACCTGACCTTACGTGAGGTGCAAGCCTGAATATGCGCGCCGAATCCGAGGATCAACGACTGTCGGAGATCTCGATCCCTCGGGTCGGCGAACCCGATCGAAGCAACCAGACTCGAAAGGGTGGGCCGGCTTCGTCCGCACGAACTGCTGAAACGCTCAGCGGGGGGTCGGGCATTGTCCTTCATAGCGGCTCAGGCCGAGGCCGCTGGCCTTCTTGCTGCGTCCGACAGGGCCGTTCTTGGCGGAGCGGACCCACGTGCCATCGGTGTCGAGGACGGGCATGCGTTCGCTGAAGGCTCGGCTGTAGTGGATGGTGCCGTCGACGGTGAGGATGCCGTCGCGGACGTCGATGTGGGCGACGGTGGCCCAGAAGGAGCTTTTGCCGTTGCCGATGATGACGGTGATCTGATCGGCGTCCTTGTCGGGGAGCCCGTCGGGGCCGGGGCGGCCGTAGCGGACGCGGACTCGGGGGTTGCCGAATTTGTCGATGGCGCCCGCTCCGTTGTCGACGGATTGGTAGACGTTGAGGAGGAGGTCGCCGTTTTCGGTGGGGCGGACGGTGACCTGCTCGGTGGCGGGAAGATTGTTCGCGCCGGGGCCGCGGGTGTCGCCCTGGTGGTGGATGAACGGCCACTGCGTGATGTCGCCCTGGTGGCCCTTCTCGCCGCTGAGAACCACGTAGTCGCCGGTGATCTCGTTGCGGCAGAAGAAATACACGTCCAAGTCGCCCGTGCCGAACTCGGTGACGCGGCCGTTCGCGTCGTATTTCGCGCCGCGGCCATCCCACTCGAGACCGACGGTCAGCACATATCCGGGATCGCCCTTGCGGAGGTCGATGGTCGCGCGGCGGTCCGGAGAATCCTTGGTCAGAACAACATCGACTTTGCGGAGATCGACCGACGGCGCCGGGGGCGTAACACTCTGCGGCACAGGCGCTTCGGTCACGCTCGGCGACGCGCGCACCTCGGTCGGTTCATCATCCGCATCGACAACGATGCCGTGATCGGTCGCGAAGGCCGCCAGTCCGGCGCTGTACCCCTGGCCGATCGCGTCGAGCCGCCACCCACTCCCCCGGCGGTACAGCGCGACAGCTTGCAGCACCGTCTCCGAATCCAGACCCGGCGGCACGAAACTCACCGTCTGACTCGATCCGACGGCGGAAACCCGCAGCCCGGCCACCGCACCGAACCGAATCCCCTGCGCCTCGGTACTCCCGGTGATCACCACCCGGTGAATCTCCGCAGGCAAGGCCGAAAGATCGACCGCGACAACAGCATCGGACTCCAACCGAACACCGGATGCCGCCGGATTGTTGAAGAACACGAAGTCGGCATCCGAACGCACCTTGCCGTCGGCGGTCAACAACACCGCGGCAATGTCCACCGCCCCGGCCGGACTGTCGAGATCCAGGCGCACCGTGTACTGCCCGTCGACGAGATCAGTCTTGGACCCTTTGGAAACCTCGACCATCGTTGCCGCACTCCCACTCATGATTCAGCCCCTCCACCAGTCGACTGAGCCCCACGGTACCCGCACCATCCGCCGCCGGGCAGGTGCTCGGTGGCCGAACTGGACAGGGCCCGCCAATTCCATCCGTTGTCCCGTGATCGCCGGATCCGCTAGGAAGTTCGCCCTCGAAATGACGCTGTCTGCACACTGTTGGTCAGCTGTTGGGTGTGCCCACCGCACCACTGTGTGACGCTGGTTCAGATGCGCGTCAACGATGCTGCTGTTCAACACTTTCGCTGTTGATCCGCAGTGTTCTACCGAGACTCGGTCTGTTGGTCGACCATCGTCATTGGGGGTGGCTTTGGCTGAATCGGATGCAGACGCAACCGTCCTCGCGACTCATCAGATGAACGGCGCTTTGTGGCGGCAGCCGGTGGTGTGGGCGGCTATGGGGTTGTTTCTGCTCAATGGGCTCGGTTACGCCGCGTTGGCTTCGCGGCTGCCGGAACTCCAAGAGCGATACGGGCTGTCGGACGCGCAGGTGGGGTTTGCTCGCATCGGATTCGTGGTCGGGCTCACTGCGACGATGTTCGTAGCCCCGCAGATCGTGCGTCGGTTCGGCGCGGCCCGCGCTGCGCCTATCGCCGCTGGGCTGTATCTGGCAGGAATCGGACTGGCGGGGATGGGTATCGGGCTGTGGGCGACAGTCGGCTGGCTACTCGTCGCCGGAACCTTCAATGCCCTGCTCGACATCGGACAGAACGTCCTCGCTGTGCGTCTGGAGAAGGTGCGTATGACCGCGGTCGCGGGCACCCGGGAGAACAGCCTGCTCTCACCGATGGAAGGGTTCCAGGCAGTCGGCGGCACGCTCGGCGCCACCTTCGGCCTTGTGACCGCCGGGCGCGTTCCGCTGCTGCAAAGCTTTATCACTCTCACCGTGATCGGTTTCGTCGGCGCCGCAGCCGTATTCGTCATCGTCAACCGATTCCAATGGGGCACTGGGCCGGCAGACGTGGAGACCACCGGAAATGGTTGCGAACCGCCACATCGTCCACGACCGGATGTCCCCCTACTCGAACGAATCCAGGTGGCATACCCATCCGATCTGCGCTGGTTGACGGCGATGAGTTTCTCCGCGCTGCTCCTCGAGGGAATGCTCACCAATTGGCTGGCAATTCTCGCGGTGCATTCGGGTGCGTCGCTGACCTCGGCCACTCTCGCTCTGACGCTATTCATCGGGTCCATATGCATCGGGCGACTGGCGTTCGGGCCGCTGAGCCAGTACCTGGATCGGGTCTGGTCGGTCCGCATCAGCGGTCTGCTCGTAGTCGTCGGGATCGCCGGTATCGTGACGCACTCGCAGACCGGAACCGCGGCTCTTGCGGTGGCTTCGGTCGCGGCCGGTCTGGGTCTGGCCAACCTGCACCCCTTCTGCACCGGTTCTGTCGGCCACGGCGTCGACCCGGGAAACGAAGAACAAGCACTCGGCAAGCTCAATCGGGTCGCCTACACCGGAATTGCCCTCGAAGGTGTGCTGATCGGCGCATTGGCTGCCATCTTCGGGCTCGCGGTGGCGATGGCCATCATCGGCATCCTCGCGATCGTGTTCATGGTCAAGGCGTCGCTGTTCGCCACCCACCGCGCCGCTCTGTAGGGATGACCAGCACGATCGGGAGATCCGTTGGACTCGATCACAGGATCTTGCGGCCCGGTGGCGGTGGTGGCGCGGGTGTCGTTGACTGGCTGGATGGATGTCGGTGAACTGGTCGACCGCAAGTTGGGTCGTCGGGTCTCGGTGGTGGTGCCCGCGCTGGATGACGAGGACACCGTCGCCGGGGTGGTCGGTGCTGTTCGGCCGCTGCTCGGTGGGCTGGTGGACGAGTTGATCGTGGTCGATGCCGGGTCCGCTGATCGCACCATCGCGCGAGCGCGGGCCGCCGGGGCCGCGGTCTACTCGCGGGAGGAGGCCTTGCCCGGGATCGCGGTCCGGCCGGGTAAAGGTGAGGTGCTGTGGCGTGCGATGGCGGTGTGTACCGGTGACCTGATCGTCTTTCTGGACGCCGATCTCGTCGAACCCGATCCGATGTTCGTGCCCACTTTGCTCGCACCGTTGCTCACCGACCAGCACATCGCCCTGGTGAAGGGTTTCTATCGCAGGCCGATGACCGACGATGCCGACGGCGGTGGCCGGGTCACGCAGTTGGTGGCCCGACCGCTGCTCACCGCTCTCGCGCCCGCGCTGGCCGAGATCATCCAGCCACTCGGCGGCGAATGTGCCACCACCCGTGCGTTTCTCGGGCAGATCTCGATCGCCGGCGGCTACGGCGCGGAGATCGGGATCCTGCTGGATTGTTGGCAGCGGCGCGGTGTGTCGGCCATCGCGCAGGTCGACCTCGGAATCCGCGTACACCGCAATCGGCCGACCCACGAACTCGCGGTGATGAGTCGGCAGGTCGTGGCGACGCTGCTCGATCGACTCGGCATCCGCGATTCCGGGATCGGCCTCATCCAGTTCCTCCCCGAGGAAACCGGTTGGCGGCGAACACCTTCCGAGGTCAGCCTCGCCGACCGGCCGCCGATGTCACGCCGCCTCGCCGAGTACCGCGACATCGCCTGACACACGAAAACGCCGGCCCGATGGGACCGGCGTTCACGCGCTAGACGGCGACGAGGCCGAAGTCGAGCTTCACCAACTGATCGGCGCAATCGAAGTACCGGTCATCGTGGGTGATCACGATGACGGTCTTTCCACGGCGCTTCAGATCGGTGAGGATCTCGTGGTAGAACACGTCGCGGAAGCGCGGCTCCTGATCGGCGGCCCATTCGTCGAAGACGTAGATCTGGCGGTCTTCGAGCAGGGCGGTGAGCAAGGCCAGGCGCTTGCGCTGTCCCTGCGACAGGTCGACGGTCGACAACCGCCCGTCCTGGACGGTCACCTTGTGCGAGATCTGCAACTCGTCGAGATAACGCTGGACTTCGGCGTCGATACCGGGGCGGTCGAAACCCAGGTAGTCCTCGAACAGATGGAAATCGGTGAACACCGCCGACGAATTCTGCCGGTACCACTCGATATTGTCGTGGTCGATCCTCTCCCCGTTGAGCGACAACGACCCCGAGCGTGGCACATACAGACCGGTGATCAGCTTGGCCAGCGTCGACTTCCCGCTGCCGTTGCCACCGACGATGAACGTGATCTGGCCCGGTTCGAAAACCAGGTCGATCGGACCGAGCCGGAAACCGGCGTCCTCGGACTCGCCGAGTCCGGGCGGCGGAGCCAGCGGGCGCACATCGGTGCCACCGTGGTCGACCCAGTTCTTGCCGTTGACATCCACCTGCGGGCCACCCGGATGCGCACCGGGGTGCGCGGGGTGCGGGTGCGCCGGCCTGCCGTTACCCTCACGCGGCGGCATACCGGGACGCGGCGGATGCCCGCCCGGCCCCTGTGATCCCGGCGGCGGTGGTACCTGAGACGGCGCCTCCGAGCGATAGATGTAGCTGACGTTCGTCAGTTCCAGCTTGGCCTCCCCAACCGCTGGACGCTCCGAATACGGCAGCGACTCCTCGTCGTGCAGCGTCGTCATCGACAGGTTCATCGCCCGGATCTTGGCCAGCGCCACATCACCACGCAGCAGGTCGGGGATGCGGTGCATGAAGTTCTGCATCGGCATCGCCAAGAAGGTGGTGACCAGCACGTAGCCGACCATCGTCTCGCGCGGCAGATCCAGTGCGACCGCGATGACGAACAGGATCAGCGCCATCGTGCCCAGCTGCAACGCCTGGCCGAAGCCCTGGGCGTAGGAGAACTTCGAGCCCGCGTCGGTGTTCTGGTCGCGCAGCGTGCCCGCCGAACCGAGCAGGTGCCGGTCCATGAAGTCGCGGCGACGGCCACGGTGCAGCTTCAGTTCCTTGATGCCGAGGGTGACGGCCTGGAACGATCGCAGCAGCGCGTCCTCGTTCTCACGGGCTTCCCGGTAGATACCGCGGACCCGCTTGAGAACCAGTTCCACACAGGCGATGCCGACCAAGGTGCCGCCCACCGTGACCGCGAAGATCGGTCCCGACACCACGGCGAGGAACACGAAGCAGCCGACGATGGTCGCCACGTCCACGCAGATCGAGGGGATGGCGGTGACGGCCTGCGACAGCGAACGCACGTCCTCGGTGAGCGTCGCCATCAGGCGGTGCATGCCGAGCCGTTCGAGGTGTTCCAGTGGGGCGGAGACGATTCCGGAGCTCAGATCGCTGCGCAGCCGGTAGATCGCGTCCTGGGAAAGCCGGATCAGCAGAACCTGCGACAGCACACCGCTGACGAGGATCACCAGACCCGTCGCCCCGAAGCGGAGCAGCAGGTTGTCCGGCTGCGGGCGCGGCGAGACCACCGCGTTGATCAGCGTGACCAGGTAGGTGTTGGCGGCGCCGCAGATCAGGCCCGCGACGACGACGGCCGCGATCCTGGCCGGCGACAGCGCGGCGAGAAAACGGAGCAGATGCATGACTTGACTGCGCTCTCAGCTGCGGATGACATCGAACACGATGCCCTCGAGGGTGACACCGGGTGCGAACGAGAACGCCACACCGGTCGAGATCGGTGCCGCCGTCTGCGCGTCGCGGATCATCCGCTCCAACACGAAGATCAGCGAGACACTGAGCATGTTGCCGTGCTCGGCGAGCACCTCCCAGCTCGGCGCCGCCGACTCGGCGGGAATACCGAGCGAATGCGCCGACTCCTCGATGATGCGGGGACCACCGGGGTGGATCGCCCACAACTCGATATCGGTTTTGCCGAGTCCGTTGCGCGCCAGCACTTCCGAGACCACCGGGTCGACACCGCGGTAGATGTAGTCGGGCAGGCTGGTCGCCAGTTCGCAGGTGATGCCCGCGTCCTTCACACCGAGCACGATGCCGTCCTCGGCGTCGTCGAACAGGTGGCTGAAGCTGTCGCGGATCACGACGCTGCCGGGTGCGAGTGGCTTGTGCACCTGGTTGGCGCCGATCACCACCGCGCCGCAGCCGTCACCGAACAGGCTGTGGGTGATCACGTCGTTGACGTCGTCGTCGAAAACGGCATTGACCGAACTCAATTCGATGCACAGCACCATCGCCTTCTTGTCCGGATGGGCCCGGACGTAGTCGACGGCGGCGCGAATGCCGTTCATGGCCGCGGCGCAGCCCATGAAGTTGATGACCATCCGGCCGACCTTGGGCGACAGGCCCAGCTGCTTGACCACCGCGACGTCGACTCCGGGGGCGATGAAGCCGGTGCTGGTCACGAAGATCAGCTGGCCGATGTCCTCGGCCGGGTTCTCCAGCCCGGCGACGGCGCGCCGGGCCACGTCGACAGCAAGCGGCACAGCGTGTTCGAAGAACAGGTTCATCCGCTCCCGGATCGTGCCGGGCTTGCGGCTGAACTCGAGGAACTCGGGGTCGAGCGGGTCGATGGCCAGGTGCCGGGTATCGATCCTGGTCTTGGCGTAGATCCGCGGAATACGCTGGCGCTGAACGGGATCGGAGAACAGCTCGGCAACCCGGCCCGCGTTCACGGCTTGATCGACAACCAGCGAGGGCGAACCGGTGGCGACCGCCTCGATCACTCCGACGGTCGTCGGCGGCGTGGGTGGTAGCAGGTCGTGCCCGCGCTCGACGTCGGGCGTGCGGAGCAGGTCAAAGGAAACAGACACGGGCACAAATCCTTTCGAGACAGAACAGATGTGGCAGCGGGCCGGGTCAGACGGTTCCGATGCCGGAGAAGCCCTGCGCGGTGTAGACGACACAGGTCTTCAACGCTGATGGTGCGCAGTGTTCGCGCACGAAACCCCACCGGTTCTCCTCGGCCTCACGGGAGGGCGCGAGCAGATAGGTCCGGCACAGCTTGGGGAAACGATCTCCGAAGAAGCTCTTGGCGGGCAGCCACTCCACGCCGAATTTCGCGGCTTCCTCGCGCACCACGTTCTCCGACGCGATATTGGCGAACCCGCTGCGCTGGAACGGAAGTACGTGATGGGCCCGGTGCGAACTCAAGCCGGCCGAGAGGAAGCAGTCGACGTACTTGTTGCCGACCACGGTCAGGTCGTAGGCCTGCTCGAGCTGGTTCACCGCCCAGTCCTCGGTCTCGGTGTGCAGTTCCTCGGTCGGGATCTCGAAGTCGTGGCTGGCCACCACCATGAAGGTGCTGATCCACAGCGTGATCACGAA
Organism: Nocardia sp. NPDC058518; assembly: GCF_042719655.1. Lineage (NCBI taxonomy): Bacteria > Bacillati > Actinomycetota > Actinomycetes > Mycobacteriales > Nocardiaceae > Nocardia > Nocardia sp. NPDC058518. The sequence continues at coordinate 40,324 of NZ_JBHXNJ010000018.1, read as the reverse complement.
TTGCAGGCCCCAGGCGAGCAGGTCGCCCGCGAAGGCGAAGGCCACGAATTCGGCCACCAGCAGGAACCGCATGCCGAACGAGCCGATGAAGTGCGGCAGCGCGCCACGCCAGCTGCCGTACATGTCCTTGATGCCCACCTTGCGGGTAAGGCGGCAGACATCGAGGAGCCGAATGATCATGCCCGTCAACAGATGTCCGAACTTGTGCACCGTGTGCACCGGCATCCGGTACAGGCGCGGGATCTGCATCATCATCGTGAAGACGTTCTTCTTGATGTCGACTTCACTCTGGGTGTGCGGGTGGTGCAGCAGCGCGTGGCCGTCGGCGGTGACGAAAGACAGTGCGACATAGTTCATGTCGAACGCGTTGACCGCGTACTTGTTCAAGCCCTTCTGCGCGCGGTGGATCGCGTAGTGACCGAAGCCTGCCAGCGAGCTGCGCAGCAGCACCATCGCGATCACGAAGGCGGGCAACGGCATCCAGCTCGTGTCGTAGAGACGCAGCGCCTGCACGGCGATGTAGGCGAAGATCAGCACACCGACGACGATGTCGAACGCGCGATCCATCCGCTTCAAGCGCGCCGCCAGCTCGGGCTCCTTGAGCCGGGCCTTCACCTGGTGCAGCAGATCGGACTTGTTGTCGAACTTGTACTTCGGGGTGTCGTCCCAGCTGTTGAAGCCGTCCTTGAACAGGAAGTCGGGGGCGTTGTTCTTGGGATGGATATCCTCGGGCGTGGCATCGCGACCGAGACTGTAACGCTCGATCATCCGCGCGATTTTTTCCGGATCACGGTGGTAGGAACCGATGATCGACGTGATATCGCGATTTTTCGTGCGGCCGATGAAGAATTCACCGCCTGGATGCTTGGAGATCCAGTCACTCAGGTCGTAGGCTCTTCCGTTATAAACCCATACGTTGTTGACGGGAGGACGACCCCCCGGACCGGGCGGTGGCGGGAGCTCGCGCTCCGCTTCATCAGGTCGATCATCGATCGTCATTAGTTCTTCCTCCGTGTCCGATCGGCGTCCGATGCGTGTTGCCTGCCGACCAGCGTCCCGACACGTATAGTCCTTGTGGCGCCTTGCATCTCGCTGAACATTCTCTTATTGGATGCGCACTCGTGCGTTCGTGATTCGCTTACCGCCGGCGACACCCAGACGACACACCGGCCCGGGGCTGCGGAGGGCACTGCGTGCCAGGTTCCGCTGACCCCGGACCGGTGTGGGTTGATCCGGTAGTACCGGCGAATATCAGCCGGCGGGCTTGATGATGTTGACCGGCTTGGCCCAGTTCGACAGGCCGACGGTGACCTCGCCCTGATCCTTCTTCACCACGGCGCGAACGAGATTCGGGCCGTCGCCGGTGGAAGGCGCGTCCGAAGGCTTGGTGGAATCGGAGGCCGGCGGGGCGGTGTCCTGGATCCACACGGTGATCGGCATGGTGCCCGCGTTCTGGCCGATGCGCGGCACGATCGGGTCGATCACGGCGGCGTCGATGGTGCCGGAGACCTTGACGGTGTTGATGCCGTCGATCACCTCACGGCCCTCGGTCTTCGCGTTCTGGATATTGGCGATCACATTCGCGATGCCCTTGTCCTTGTCCAGGATGACGCCCGGATCGTAGACCTTCTCGGCCGGACCCGCGGGCACGTAGCGGCCGCCGGTCTGGGTGTACAGGACCTTGTCCACCACCAGGAATTTCGCCTCGGTGAAGGAGGCCTCAGGGGTGAGCTTGACCTTCGCCTCACCCATCGCGGCGCCGGAGCCCTGGGTCTCGTTGGTGACGTCGGCGGAGACGGTTTCCACCGGCAGGTCGGGCAGGTTCTTGACGTTGATCTTCAGGTGCACGTTGTGCAGGGTCTGCGTGGTCTTCGCCGACTCCTTCACGATCTGTGCGCCCTCGGGCAGCTGGCCGGTGGGCGCCGGGCCCGCCGTGGTGGCCGAATCGTCTTTCGTGCAGCCGGATACGAGAGCCGCGCAGACCGCCGCCGCCGCGACGACCGAAGTGATGCCGGAACGTCGCGCGAAGCGCCGACGCGAGGTGGGGTTCGGTGTCATGTGGATCAAGTTTCATCCCCTGGAGATGGTCGTATATCGGTATAGGGCAGCCGAAGACCATCGTTCATCTCGCGTGCTCCCCCGTCGGCGATAGTACCCGAGGAATTCGATTTGCGAGTTATCTGCACGCACATGCGATTTCGGATATCGACGATCCATTGCTATCCTCTATTACCGCATTTCAGCTGACTGCGTGGAACCGCCGACGGTGTTCGTCGACCGGGCGCAGCCGCGATTCCTCCGGCATAGCCAGTAGCACGGACAGCTTTCCGGCCTCCGCCTCGTCGACCGGGGTGAAGATCTGGATCCACTCGCCGTCGGTCGCGGGCAGCGACATCATCGTGAGGTGCATCGCGAGGTCCCCGATAGCCGGGTGCTGGATCACCTTGATCAGGTTCACCGGCACCGCGACATCGTTGCGGGCCCACATACCGGCGAATTCGGGACTGGCCCCGCACAACTCCTCGACGAGCGCCTGCCACGTCGGGTCGTCGAGGTGCCGGACGTAAGCACCACGCAGGTAGGCGACCATGCGCCGCTGATCGTCGATATTGTGCTGGTAGGGATCACAGCACTCGGGCGTCAAGAACACCGTTCGCAGGACATTGCTGCCATCGTCGGTGAGGCCGGGGAACAGTGCGCGATAGGCGCCGTTGTGCGCCAGGACGTTGTACTTGGAATCGAGCAGCACAGCGGGCAGCGGCGAGAGCTGGTCCAAGATCATCGGCAGGCCCGGCGGCATCGTCGACGACACCGTCGAAGCCGGCACCGACGGCACATCAGCGAGCCGGTACAGGTGCACTTTCTCCGCGTGGTCGAGCTCGAGAGTGCGCGCCACCGCGTCGAGCACCTGAACGCTCGCATTGATCGGCCTGCCCTGTTCCAACCACGTGTACCAAGTAACTCCGATGCCCGACAGCTGTGCCGCTTCCACACTCCCTGCGGTCGGAACTGCGGGGCAATCCGCAGGACGCCTTCGAAGCCGCCGGTGCCGGTGCGCTCAACCCGCCATCATTGGACAGTTCTACGGACACCACCGTGCTTGCCAGATCCACTGGAGTACCGGCACTCCCGGAGAAGACGAATAGCATCAATGCGGTGCGGCGTTGGTTGATGGGCAGAGGCGAGGACCGGATGTCGATGGTGATCGCGGCGGCTGGGGCCGGGGATGTGGTCCAGCTGACGCAGTTGCTGGATGAGTGTCCAGGTCTTGTGAATACTAGAGGGTGGATGGATACCACGCCGTTGATCGAGGCGACGTGGCATGCGGATTCATTTGCCGCAGTACAACTTCTGCTGGGCCGCGGTGCGGATCCTTTGGCGACGCGAGTGAACGGGGACAACGCCCTGCATCTCGCGACCAGCGGCCCGATCGCTGAACTGCTCGCCGAGGCAGCAGGACAGCAGGGACTGGCAGCGCGATATCTGTTCGAATCGACACCGCTGCACGTAGCTGTGAAGGAGAACCGGCGCGATGTCGTCGCTGCCTTCTTGACCGCGGGTGCTGATCCAGCGCTGACGGCTACTCGGGTCGCCGGCAACAATCGGGTCACTGCCTTGGACCTGACGGACAACCCCGAGATAGCGCGCCTGTTGATCGACGCCGGCGCCCCGATACAGACCCTGCAACCACACAGTCCGCTCCACCGTGCCTGTGCACGAGCCGCGGATCTATTGTGGGTCGAGGTCGCCGAACTCCTGCTGGCACGCGGTGCCGATCCGGGACAGCGTGACGAATTCGGCGACACCGCAATCGACATCCTGCATCGTGACGCGCCAAAGTCACTGCGCCTCAGAATGATCGATATTCTGCATGCCACGGACCGGACGGTCGAGCTCGAACTCCATGACGTCGTGGTCGGCGCGCACGAAGAGCTGGTGATCCATCCCTCGCTCCCTGAAGCTCTGAGCAGCATGTACTCCGGTGCCTACCTGGTGCACTGGCAATTGACACCGGATCTCTCGCCGGTACGGATCATCAAAGTCCCTGGACGTCAGAAGATCCGTGGGCCCTACGGATCGACGAACGGCATGCGGACGGCATTTCTCACAGGCGAATCGGTGCTGTTGCGTGACTGGGGTGACATCGACATCGTCGATGTGCTGCCCGCTGAACTGCTTCCTCAACGAGTACAGGGACACGTGGCCTGGTCGCCGGACGGTCGGTTCCTCGCTCTCACTGGCAGTGAGGAGTTGGTGGTTGTCGACACCGCACACGGTCTGCGCCACGATGCCGACGATGACGAGGAGATCATGCTCGGTGATTGGAGTATCACACCGCAGTTCTCACCCGACGGGCGTCGTCTTGCCGTCGGCAACTGCATGCAGGGGACAGCGTGGCTGAGTTTGGCCGACGTCTCGGCGCAAGGCACCCTCTCCCACCGCTACGAACGCCAGGATCTGCCACTGACCGACCACGCCAACCTGGTTGGGTCGGTAGCGTTCAGCCCGGACGGTCACCGATTCGCCGCCTGGATCCGACCGGACCACGGACAAAATCGACCGAATGGCTACCGCGGTCTCGTCGCGGTCGTTGACACAGCGACCGGTGACCCGGCGTGGCATCTCCGCATCGACAACGACGTGACCGGCATCAACGGCCAGGTGTGGTGGGCATCGCTGTGCTTTGCTGCCTGCGGTAGCTGGGTCGCGATCGGTCTCGATACCGGTGTGCTCTGGTTGAACGCTGAGACAGGCACGCCTGCAACCAAACTCATGTCGATCGGTGCGGTGCACGCCGTGGCGAGCGCCGCCCACACCGGCGTTGTGGCGGCGACCGATCGGGGTGTACACCGGGTTCCACCTCCACAACTTCTGACACCGATGTGAGTGCTCTGACTAGATCTGGTCCCGACCGCTTGGCGGCCGGGCCACAAGTTGATGAGGTGCAAGCTGTTGTTCCAACGGTGCCTGGCCGTCGACCCTGCGCAACGATCGATCCCCGTTGCTGCCCTATGTGATACATGCAGGCTGTAGTCGCTTCCTGATGCTGTTTCAGCTGCTGCACATCGCTTTGTTGACGATCGGCCTCCGACTCAGGCCTGAAGGAGTGTGTAATGGACATCTCACCCCAGTGAGTGGTATCACCTCTGCACTCCCTACCGCCTGAGCCACAGACAACCAGCCCAGCTGCACCCGACAATGTCCCGCCCGCAAACCCACTGTTCTCGGGACATGCGCACGGTGTTCATGCCCTACCCGGAGACAGGACGGGGCTCGAGAAATCACTAACCGACTCCGACGCGGCGCGTGAACGCACATCTCATGTCCACTGTCACCTTGCTCGCCAACGAGCACGCAACGTCTCAGCTCCAGACCGAACTTCCACCACTTCCCGTTGAGGATTGGTGGGCCGCATGAGCGTTGGTGCATCGACCTGTTCCAGCCCTCCCTCACGAACCCGCTGGACCACCGTTTCGGCCGCGTGACCCCTCGACGGCACCGCGACTCCGAACTGGACGTGAAGCGAACTGTTCTGCCCGTGGCTCCCAGACCGAGGCCAAGGGTGTCGGCCTGTCGGGCGGACCGAATTTCAACCTGCGACCACTTGGCGCGGGTTCCAGTTTCCCGGACCCTACCCATCAATGCCCAATAGTGCCCAGCACCAGTACTTTTCGCAAAACGGCTGTTCTCAACGATTCCCATGAATTCGCATAGATTCCGATCAAAAGTGTGGGGTTTCTGTGGGGCCCCAGCTCGCTCCGAGGTCCCCCCGTGGTGCCGCAAGCCCTCGATGCCGTGGGCGCTTTCCGCTCGAGCAGGGGGCACAAAGCGTTGCTGGGCGGGGCGACGCTATGGACAGGCTCATCCGCTCGCGCGGGGAGCCTGCGTGGCCCGCCACTGCTACAACCGCCTGGGCGCACCGATCCGCAAAGATCGGGTTGGCAACGATCCGAGGTCGCTAGCTCCAGATCCGGCGCCGCTGGCCCGAGGACACCTAATCGAACTGCAACCAGCCTTCCTTGCGAGAGAATCTGGGACGCCGGTCGGGGAAGAACGCGTTCGGGTATGTACCCGACATCCGGCCAACAAGTTCGCGGGAAGCAGTATCGAGTTCATCGAGCTCCTGTAGCAGGCGAACTTCGTCGAGCGCCGTCGAACGGTGGATCTTCAGCACACTATGAAATCCGACGGCGGGATCCTCGATGCTGAAGATTTTAGCCGTGGCATGTATCGCCTCGTTTCGGGCATCCGCCCAGCTCGCGATACTTTTGATTACTGCGACGAACGACTCGTCAGTTTCAACTGCCGGACTATCTGTCTTGTCGAGACCGTTCAACGACTTCACGCACAGACCTTTGACTGTGTCCCGGCTGGTAGGTGGCACCTTGCGAATATGCCACGACCGGCTCGCCAAACGATCACTCAGCAGCGAGTCAAGAACCGCCACAGCCTCCAAATAGTGGCCGGACTCGATCGATTCCATCACCCAGTCAAACGCGGCCGTGTAGCGGCGTGCGCGGCGATCCCCGAAAGCCGGATCGCTGGCGACCTGCCGAATCTGCTTCTCCCCCAAGGTTTCACCATCCTATCAACTTGAGGCCCTCACGCAGCCTACTCAATGCCGCCTCCGTCGCGGCGTCGGCGGCCACACCTCAGCATTCGCGGCGCCAGGACCCGGCGCTGAGTGCCCGCTTCGAGTCAACTGCCAGATGACTCACCGGCAACACCGCCAAAATTGGTGATTGATCGGCGATCCCGGCTGCTGTAATAGTGACCCGTGCTTGTCGCGGTCTCAGGGGAGGTTCCGCTCGGCCACCCTGTCATCGAGCCACGCCAACCGCCGGTCGATCAGTTCGGTGCGTTCGGGATCAGCGCGATCACGTACCCGCCGCAGCATGTCGCGTAGACCTGTGACAACCATCGGCGAGTTGACGGCGCACGCAATGTCGTCGACACCTGTCCGAATGAACTCCTCCCACCCCGGCAGATGAACGACCAGCCTTTCGACACCGTTGTGGTCGGTCAGGCGCAACGGATCGAGTCGTGTCGCAGCGGCTGATGCGAGCAGGTCCTCCAACTCGTCCAAGGCTTGCACCGCGGTCGCCGGGTCGTTCACCGCCGAAGACAGTGCGCGCAGCGCGATATCGGCCAACAACCTGAGCGCGAGCATGGGGTCCTGGTCGAATGTTCGTTCGTTGCCGACGATCAGCCCCTGCAGCACACGAGTTTCGGGCAGCGTCCCGCCGTAGATGTCGGCGACGCGACTGCCGCGATGCAGTGTGGCGCCCGGACTCTGCCGCACGACGATCACCACGTCGGCGGCTGCCGCCGTCTCGATCAGCCGGTCGACCTCGACCCTTTGCAGCACCATCGGAGGGTGCTGCCACCCGACCGACATACGCGGCGACGGCAGCGGGGACCGCGCCGGCGAGACGGCGCCGCGGGCGGGGTACACGGCATCGAGTGCCTTGCGCCCGCGGGCAGCGATCGCACTGAGCGCGGGGGCCAATTGGATGGCGGCAAAGGCACGCAACTGCAAGGTTCGCAACAAGGCGACCTGTACCAGTACCAGCAACATCGCGAGGACCGGCACCGCTGCCGAAACCTCGAGCCGTTTGCCGATCGCCAGGGCGGCGGTGACACAGAACACGGCCACCCCGAGGGCGAAGCCGAATGTCCGCCACACGATCGGGTCGTCGCGGAACAGCATCAAACGCGGCGTGAAAGTGGTGCTCACCCATTGCACTACCAAGAACAACAGCGAGAAGATGACCGCCACCGCGCCGAGGAGACCGAGCCCGATCGCCAACAGTGTGTCGATCACGTGGGCACTCGACACGCGAGGACCCCGAGCGATCAGGGGGACGGCGAGTCCAGCACCCAGCCCCACCACTACGAACACGAGCTGGGCAAGGCCCGCACGCACGCGGCGGCGGGTTCGGGCTACCCAGACGAGCACGGCCACCGCCCCGACCTCGGTGCCGCTACTCGCGCGACAGCATCGCGACGGCCTCGCGTTCGAGATCGATGAACGGTTCACCGCTCACGTCGACCGCTACCCGGTGCAGCGTCCCGCCGGTGAACGACCACGGTCGCACTCCGGGATAGTCCGCGGTAACGGCTTCGGCGCTGTCACGGCCCGCGTTGAGGCCTTCACCGGTGAGGCTGAATTTGCCCGGCTGGGTACGGATTCGGCCCTCGCCGACCTTGCGGTCGCCGTAGTAGAGGCGCAGAATCCCGCGAGCGGTGCCGGGTGGATCCTCGCTCTCCTTGTCGAATGATGCGGCCAGGATCAGGTTCTCGCCGGTCGGCAGGTCCTCGGTCGCCTCGATCCGCTGTTCCTCGCTGCCCAGGAAGTTGTACACGTAATGCAGGCGGTTGTCCTTGATATACAGTGCGTGCCCGCCGAAGCGGCCGCCGTGGGAGAACAGGACGCCGGAGGCCCCCGGTGCGGGCAGATCGACGAGCGCTCCGATCGAGTACGAGCGGTTGCGGATGTTGACTGCCACTGCCTCGGGTACCTCCGCGCCACCGGGACGGTAGATGTAGCGGTTGCGCGGTGGCGCGAGCTGGGGACGTGGGGTGGTGAGGATTTCGACGGCGGAGCGGTCGTCGAGCGGGAAGGCCTGGTTGGTACCTGCCTCGTAGAACCACAGGCCGATGAGTTCGGCCAGTCTCCCGGGTTCCTCGGCGGCGAGATCATGCATCTCGGCGCGGTCGGCCTCGGTGTGGTAGAGCTCCCAGGTGTCGTCGGGGAAGTGGCTCCATCCGCTGAGAGTGGGGTGGGTGGTGACCGCTTTCCAGCCGTCGTGCCAGATCCCGCGCCCGCCGAGCATGGAGTAGAACTGTGTGTGCTTGGCGGTCGGGATGTTGGGCGCGTCGAAGCTGTAGCGCATGCTCACTCCCTGTAGTGGCACCTGGGCATGCCCCTTCACCATCTCGGGGAGGTCGACGCCGACGCAGTCCAGCAGCGTCGGTACCAGGTCGACGGCGTGGTGGTACTGATCACGGGTTTCGCCGTTGGCCGAGATCCCGGCCGGCCAGGAGATCACACACGGGTCGCAGGTGCCGCCGTTGAACGAGTACCGCTTCCACATCTTGAACGGGGCGTTGAAGGCCATCGCCCAGCCGTTCGGATAGTGGTTGTAGGTCGTGGGGCTGCCCAGCTCGTCGAGTTTGGCCATGTTCTCGGCCAGATCGTCCGGGACGCCGTTGGCGATCTTGTTCTCGTTGACCGAGCCGTCCGACCCGCCCTCACCGCTGGCTCCGTTGTCGGAAACCACCACGATGATGGTGTTGTCGAGCTCCTCGATCCGCTCCAGATAGTCGAGCAGGCGACCGATCTGGTCGTCACAGTGCGACAGGAAACCCGCATATACCTCGGCCATCCGGGAGAACAGCCGCTGTTCATCACCGGAGAGGGTGTCCCAGGGGCGCGTGTAGTCCAGCGGCGGGAACGGCTCGCCGCCGGGTCCACTGCGGGTCTCGGGCGTGCCGATCGGGTTGAGCGGTGGCAGCGCGGTGTTCTGGGGAACCAGTCCCATCTGCTTTTGCCGCTCGAGGATCTCCGCGCGCATCACCTCGTAGCCGGCGTCGAACCTTCCCCGATAGCGATCGGCCCATTCGCGCGGCACCTGGTGCGGAGCGTGCGCGCACCCCGGAGCGTAGTAGAGAAGAACCGGACGGTCCGGGGCGATGGCTTTGACGTCGTCGATGTATTCGATGGCTCGGTCGGTGATGTCGACACTGAAGTGGTAGCCGTCCTCGGGCATCGACGGCTGCTCGACCGGATGGTTGTCGTGGATCAGATCCGGATACCACTGGTTGGTCTCTGCGCCGAGGAACCCGTAGAAACGCTCGAAACCGCGACCGATCGGCCAGTTTCGTTTGGTGGAAGCGAGGTTCATCTCGTCCTCGGCGCACAGATGCCATTTACCGACCATCGACGTGCTGTAACCCTGCTCGACCAGAACCTCGGCAAGGGTGGCGCACTCCGGTGGGATATGGCCGTTGGCGCCCGGAAATCCCACCGCGCACTCGCTGATACACGCCATGCCGTTGGTGGTGTGATTGCGGCCGGTGAGCAGGCAGGAGCGGGTCGGCGAGCACAGCGCGGTGGTGTGCCACTGGCTGTAGCGCAGACCTTTCGCGGCGATCCGATCGATATTCGGTGTCTCGATCGGGCCGCCGTAGCAACTCATCGCGCCGAACCCGACATCGTCGAGCACGATGTAGATGATATTCGGAGCGCCCGCGGCCGCCTTCGGCTGCTCATACGGACCCCAGTCCGGGACCGAATCGCGAATATCGAGGTTGATCACACCACGGAATGGAATTGCCATGAGGCAGTCTCCTCACCGAAGAACACCGATGCGCGGCAAAGTTCCCGACGCTGCTCACTGAGCGCCATCACGGCGAGTTCCCTTGCAGGGCTTCGATTAACGTCACAATGTCGATTCCTGTACCGACCACATCCAACCGCAGGGCGTGTACAGGTTCGAGCCTGTTCCGCACCCACCTATCCGAGCTCGTCGTGCCGGAGTCATCATGGGGAATCAGCACCGACGGCCGGTCTTGCGACCCGTTCGACATTACACCGGGTGCTCGGTGGAAACCGCGATCATCGTCGAAAGTTCACCCTTGCCGGGTGAGGGATTACAGCGCCGTGACAGCGAAGCTCGAAGGACCTCCCGCGATATCCGTCGATCATCGGAAGGGCAACGATATGAGCAGTGTCGCCGGCGGGCTACCACCGTGCAGTAATTGCCCTGGGCAGCGGCACCTGGTGTGGATCGAGGGCGGTGTCTACACCATGGGCTCGGACACCCATTACCCGGAGGAATCACCGGCACATCGGGTCGCGGTCCCCGGATTCTGGATCGACCCGCGTCCGGTGACGAATACCGAGTTCGGCCGCTTCGTCTCCCGCACCCGCTATGTCACCGTCGCCGAGCGCGCCCCGGCTGCGGCCGAATACCCCGATGCCGATCCGGACCAACTGGTCCCCGGCTCGTCGGTGTTCATCAAGCCGGATCACCGCGTGCGCCTGGACCAGCCCTACCAATGGTGGCACTGGGTTCCTGGAGCGAATTGGCGACATCCACAGGGTCCTGGCACATCCATCAAGAAGCGACCCGACCATCCGGTGGTGCACATAGCCTGGGACGACGTCGCGGCATACGCTGAATGGGCCCGCAAGGATGTACCGACCGAAGCCGAATGGGAGTACGCCTGTCGCGGCGGGCTCGACGGCGCCGAATTCGCCTGGGGTGACGAATTCGAACCGGGAAGCACACCGATGGCCAATACCTGGCACGGCGAATTCCCCCACCACAACACGCGAATCGACCGATACGAAGGAACCTCGCCCGCCGGATCGTTCCCACCCAACGGATATGGCCTGTCGGACATGATCGGCAACGTCTGGGAGTGGACCCAGGATTGGTACACCGCCCATCAGAGCCCGGCCCATGCCTGCTGCGTCCCCGAAGATCCGCGCGGCGGCACCGAATCCGACAGCCGTGATCATGCTCGATCGAACATCGGCCGCCGCGTCATCAAAGGCGGCTCACATCTGTGTGCTCCGAACTACTGCCGTCGGTACCGGCCGGCGGCGAGAATGGCCCAAGCTATCGACACCTCGACCTCACATCTGGGATTCCGGCTGATCGTTCGCCCGTGAACGACACCCTTGCCACGTCCGCGACATGCTGCACCAGATGCCACGCACTACATCGCTGCGGTAAGCATCGGCGCCCACGACAGGAAGGCGAAGACGATGGGAAGTGACGACCCGAGTATCAACGAACTCGCTGTCAACGAATGCTGGGCACTACTGCGTACTGGGGAGGTAGGCCGCCTCGCCGTGTGGGTGGATGACCATCCGGACATATTCCCCCTCAACTACGCGGTCGATCACGGAACCATCGTGTTTCGATCCGCGGGCGGCACCAAGATGTCCGCCGCGTTGTCGGATGCGCCCGTCGCGCTGGAAGTCGACGGCTACATCTCTGGGTCTCACGAAGCATGGAGCGTGGTGATCAAGGGACGTGCCGAAGGGATCCGTGAGATCGGTGATTTGATGGACACCGTGGATCTGCCCCTCTTTCCGTGGCAGGGCGGGGCGAAGAATTTCTTCATCCGACTCGTACCCACCATGGTGACCGGTCGCCGGTTTCCTGTTGTCGACCCGGCCGCTTGGCGGAGTCCCTTCTCGAATGCGCGACGGTCTCCTTCGGATTAGGGCACCTTTCGCTGCGGTAGGTGCCCGCTGCCAAGATCCGACGCTGCAGCTCATGATCGTGGTCTCCCCCGCGGATCAACTAAGGGATGTCCCGTAAGTCGTTGAGCGGCAACAGATATCGTATCGCTGGTGGTGATCTCGGCGTCTGACCCGGTGATGGTGGAGTTGTTCTCCGGGCTGCGGGCGGCCACGTTCGCTCGCTTGATCACCCAACTGCGGCGCGAGGGCGCTGACCGGCCGCTACGGGGTCGACCCTGGGGATTGCGTTTCGAGGACCGGGTGTTGCTGGTGGCCACCTACGGCCGCGTGCTCGGTTCGCCCGTGGTGCGGTGTTGATCGTGGACGGAACCCTGGTCCCGACCCGCGATCACAAGGTCGCCGCGCAGAGCAAGAACTACCGGTACTCGACCAACCACCAGGTCGCTATCGACGCCGACACCGAACTGGTCGTCGCGCTGGGAAAACCGTTACCGGGCAACCGCAACGACTGCCGGGCCTGGACTGAATCCGGTGTCGCCCACGCCTGCCGCAACGCGGTGGTGATCGCTGACGGCGGTTACCAGGGCACCGGTCTGATCATCCCGCACCGTCGATCACCCGGCGTCGAGCTACCGGAATGGAAACAGGCTCCCAACAAGTCCCACCGCAAGGTTCGTGCCCGTGTCGAGCATGCTTTCGCTCGGATAAAGACGTGGAAGATACTGCGGGACTGCCGTTTACGTGGTGACGGGGTGGGTGTCGCGATGGCTGGGGTAGCGACTCTGGCCAACCTCGCCCACGCCCACTGATTCCTATCGGTGGACCGGCCGCCGTGACCGACACAGACTTACGGAATATCCCTTACCCGAACTGTCCCAGCTGGTCGGATGCCTTGGTTCAGAAATCAGCAGAGCTGGGATCCGGAGACGCAGCGGTGGAATTCCTTCGGGAATTCGGCGAGCGATGCATGAAACGAAACTGGCGTTGCATTGGTCTCGCTCGACCTCAACGCGGATGGATGGGGACTCACATTCGTACCCAGCGAGCGGCTTGACCCGATCAGCACCGCAGCCAACACGGTCGGACGTTCAATTACCGTGGTACGCAACGACGGCCAGTTCTGACTCCCACGGAACTCTACCGAATGTCACCACAAGGTACGTGGCACTTAGTCAAAGCAGCTCGTATCGAGCAAAAACGCCCTCTTTACTGAGTTTCGAATTGACCGTGTCCAGCATTTCCCGAACCAGCTGCGGCGGTTCACTCACACTGAACAACGCGATGTCGACCCCGTTGTCCCCGTCACCCCCGCCTTCCTCGCCATCCGGCGCACCTCACCCGACCGCACAGCCCCGAGATACGCGTTCAGCTTCCGCCAGAAATCCTCGATCAGCTCCGCATCCGCACCCAGACCATAATCACGATCCTCGGTCATCGCCAATATCAGTCGACCATCCCCCCGGCAGCGACCTGATCGATCCGCCCGACTTCACATATCGTCATTCCACTTACTCCAATTGTTCAGCGCCCGTTCTTCAACAGGTTGATCGAAATGCTCAGGCCAACCGAGCGGTGGCATACTCAGGGAAACGAACACTTATCGCGGCATCGAACGCCGCGACGCGCTCCGCCGAATCCCAATCATGAAACTGGTCACAGCCACGGTACCAATCCATCAACGACACCACATCCTGAACACGACCCGCCAACAACGCCAAAATGACCACAGCACGCAACCGCTCCGGATTCGGGTTGGACCGATCCAAAGCCGACAACCTCGGCTCTCGAGCCCGGGCCAATAGGTACGTGATCGTCGACATCTGACCGAACCAGTCTCGGACTTCACCACGAACATGATCCATGAACTCAACAACACTGCTGTCGATATCAGCGTCCACGGCGACCCAGATCTTCGCCCTCAAAACGTCCCGCGGATAACGAAAAGTTCCGAACGACACAAAGTCGACAGGGGCGGGGTCCGAACCGTCGGCAGCGCTTTCCAACGCATCAACAGGTAGCTCGGCGCGAACCTGCCCGACCACATCCGACATTGCATAAGCCCACCCGAAGAGGCCGACACACCCGTCCCGATCGAGCGTCAGGGAAGCCATGACGGCTTGCCGCACACCCGGCAAACCGTCGATATCAGCAGCGAACCACGCGTGCCGCCACCGCGGATATCGCTTCCCCGGCTGCGCTTCTCCGCGTCTGTCCAACGCCTCGCACTGCGTGAAACCCTCCACAGCCAGTGCCTCAGCCAACTTGGCGATAATCGACTTCATCAACCGATCCGACTCAGCCGAACCCATCATGTTCTCCTCTCGAAAATTCACCTGACATCATGACGGTCCCGGCACGGGCCGGTCGACCTGGTAGCGGTCGGTCAGCGCCCTCGCGCCGTAGATGGGTAATCAGGCGAGCCAACGTGCCTGGCCGCAGCCCGGAGAACAACTCCACCATCGCAGGGGCAGACGCCGAGATCACCACCGGCGACACGGTACCTGTTGCCACTCAACGACTTACGGGACATCCCTTAGCGCTTGCTACCCAACTCAGCGGCACGAACTCCTTCTCGTTCATCGCGCAGCCGGTCAAGGATCTCCGCAACCATGTCGTTGGAGTCCGGTTCCTGCCGCCATCAGAAGCCACGTCGCGAGGGTCTCACCACAGCCAGACATCGTTCTTGTGCTGATGCCCGACATCCGAATACGAACTAGCAGACGTCGCGTTGTGGCGATGCGGACTTTCAACCCGCCCCGTGCACCGCCGTAACATGCGCCTGCCACGGAGCACGACGCTGCTCAGGAGTCATCGCCAACAACGCCGCCAGCTTCCCCGACTCAGTGTCATCGACCGGGGTGAAGACCTGCACCCACGCACCCTCGATAACCGGCAACGACAAACTCGTCAGATACATCGCGACCGAACCAACAGCCAGGTTCTGGATCACCTTCACCAAGTTCGTCGGGACGGCGACGTCGTTACTTGCCCACAGTTCGACGAAAAGCGGACTCGTGCTGCACAACTCGTCGACGAAGGCCTGCCAGCTCGGATCGTCGAGATGCTTCACGTAGGCACCACGCAAGTAAGCGACCATCCGCCGCAGATCATGGGAACTGTACGCGTACGGATTACAACAATCAGGGGTGAGGAAAACCTGACGCAGCACATTGTTGTTCGTCCGAGTGAAACCCGGGCACAGCGCGGCGTAGGCGTCATTATGGGCCAGCACATCGTATTTGGCGGTGAGCAGCACCGCAGGCAGCGGGTGTAGTTGCGCCAAGATCGCGGGTAGGCCCGGCGGCATGTCTGCTTGTTGCGCCGGTTGCACCGCCGGCACATCAGCGAGCCGGTACAGATGCGCCTTCTCCGTCGGATCAAGACGCAACGTGCGAGCAACGGCATCCAACACCTGAGTACTAGCGTTGATCCGACGACCCTGCTCGAGCCACGTGTACCACGTTGTCCCGATTCCCGACAATTGCGCAACTTCCTCGCGACGCAGCCCAGGCGTGCGTCGACGCGGACCCGGCGGCAAGCCCACATCACCCGGGGTGATCCTTGCGCGACGCGACTTCAGGAACGCACCGAGTTGGGCTCGACGCTCGGTACGCACCGAGCGCACGTCGACCACTTCACTCATCCCACCATCGTCGCCGATGCTGGTCCCGGTATCCAGGTGGTGCTGGTACCCGGATCGACGCGGGTCTGCGTTCGTCGCCCTACGCAGAGACAAAGTCGAGGCTGCTCGGGCGTGAGTTGGGCGGTTATCTTTCGATCCCAGCGAGTAAAAACGTCTACCCGGTAGGCGAATCGTGATTGCGTAGCCTCATCCGAGCGCAACGGCACAGATCGGCATTCGGCGATACAGCTCGAACCCGACCGAAGCGGAGGAGCGCACCCATGACTGCCGAAGGCTGGCGACACAACGGTGTCCGGGTGATCAAGGCAGGTCAGCTCGATCCGAATACCGCGCAGACACCCGGAATGGAGCGGGCGGCCGCGATCGATTTCGCCCGGGTCGGCGCGCAGAAGATCTGGGCCGGGACCGTCACGATCCATCCGGATGCCAAGACCGGCGCACACCATCACGGTGCACTCGAGAGTGTCATCTACGTGATCCGCGGCCGCGCTCGGATGCGATGGGGTGAGCAGCTGGAATTCGTCGCAGAGGCCGGGCCGGGCGACTTCATCTTCGTGCCGCCGTACGTCCCGCACCAGGAAATCAACGCCAGCACCCACGAACCCTTGGAATGCGTACTGGTGCGCAGCGACAGCGAAGCCGTCGTCGTCGATCTCGAGATCGAGCCGATCGAGAAACCCGAAGCTGTGCATTGGATCGACCCCATCCACCACCAGCCGTAGCCCTCGCCTTCAGGCATTCTCGGCCATTCGGCGCGATGCCGCTGCATCGGGCGCTGAACGCCTCGGCCTCCAAGAGGCGCATCGCGGCCACGAGCGACCACCTATCGGTGCCGTACGGCGGGCACAAGGTGTTCGAGGTCGGGTTTTGGGAGCTCCGCCGCAGCACCGCTGAAAGGCGACGTTGACGGCTGATTTCAGGACGCCAGCAGATAGGCGGCAGCGGCCAGCGCCGCGCCAACGAAGGAGCCGACGACGACCTGACCGCGCGTGTGGTCACCCAGCCACACTCGCGACCAGCCATTGACGACAGTCAGTGGCAACGCGGCAAGAAACCACGGTGAGGCGATCAACGCCAGCAGGACCGTCGTTCCCGCACTCACGGCGGTATGCACACTCACCTTCCATTTGCCGATCACTGTCACGATGCCGATGCCGAACAGGACAACCAGCCCGGCCACCGTCCACGCGATCAGGGCGCGCGGGGCGCCCTGCACGATCTCGACGATCAGGCCCACGCCGACTATGCCCAGAATCGCCGGAATCACCCAGCGCCGGCCGTCGATATCGGTCACATGGTGATCGCTCGCGATACCGCGCCGTACACCGGCCAGAATGATGATCATCGGGATCCCGCCCGTGATCGCGGCGACGAAGAGCCCCCACCGGGGAGCACCCACAGCGAACCCGGCGATCGTCCCGGTAACGATATTGATCACCCAGGGCGCCCCGAGCTCAGTGACCGCCCGAGCTGCGCGCGCCTGCGGCGCCATCGTTTCCGTCACGCCGATCTCCCCGTTTTCATCCCGATACTGGCTCAGCCAATCTAATACTGCCGCCGCCACTTCCGGCATCTCTGCGGCGGAAGCGTTGGGTTGTGCGGTGCTCTCGGCTTCCATATTCGATGCGTCAGGAACTCGGCGAGCTGCGGCCCTCCCGGACCCTCGGGCCGAGGAACTACGACCCGGCACTCCCGGGCATTTCCCCGCGTGTCGGCGGCCGCTGCTAGGGTCGGTCGAGTTCTGACACGGGGTGTCTCGCAACCGCGAGGCTGAGAACAGACCCGCCGAACCTGTTCAGGTAATGCTGACGAAGGGATGTCATGGTGTTGCGCGCCCACACCATAAATACCGATCGATTCACCGACCACCTCTGGGATCGGACCAAAGGCCTGCGGGCCGCGATCGATGATCTGGAATTCCTGCGTCTGCTCGGCGAGGGCACCTTGCCGCTCGATGTGTTCGGCATCTATATCGAACAGGATTCGCTGTACCTCACCGGATACTCGAAGGCACTGGCGATACTCGCCGCCAAGTCCCCTGACCCGCAGACCGCGGCCTTCTGGGCGACCTCGTCGGCGAATGCGGCCGCCGTCGAATCGGCCATGCACGAACAGCTGCTCACCGGAGGGGTGCTGCCGCCACGGCAGGGTGAACCGGAGCATTCGCCGACCTGTCTGGCCTATGTGTCCTATTTGATCGCCGCCGCCGCGACAGAGTCCTACGCCGTCGCCGCCGCGGCCGCGCTGCCCTGCTTCTGGATCTACGCCGAAGTGGGGCGCGACCTGGCCGCGAGCGCCGCGAAGGTGATCGCCGCCGACCCCGCCCACCCGTACGCCCAGTGGGTCACCACCTACGGCGCCGAGGAATTCCAGAACGCTGCGGCGACGGCGCGATCACTGATCGACGCGGCCGCCGAATCGGCAGGCGACCGGGAACGCGAAGCGATGGAGAAGGCGTTCACCCTCGCGGTGCGCTACGAGTTGCTGTTCTGGGACACCGCCCTGCACCCGCAGCCCTGGCCTGCCGCGTGAACGGGCGGATTCGCCGCGCGCTCGCGGTTGTCGCCACCACCGTCACGATGCTGTCGGTGCTCACCGCGTGCGGTTCGGGCGGTGGCTCCGATCAGACCATCCGCTTCGCGCTGGACTGGACGCCGAATACCAACCACTCCGGGTTGTACGTCGCGTTGCAGCGCGGCTACTTCGCCGACGCCGGTCTGGATGTGCAGGTACTGCCGTACAACAACACCTCGGTCGACACGGTGGTCGATGCCGGGAACGCGGAATTCGGGATCAGTACCCACAATTCGTCGACGTTCGCCCGCGCATCGGGTGCGCGAATCCAGTCGGTTCTCGCGCCCCTGCAACATTGGGCGACCGGGATCGGCGTGCGCGCTGACCGTACCGACCTCGTGAGCCCGAAGAATCTCGACGGCAAGACCTACGCCGGTTTCGGTGACCCGGGTGAGCGGGAGTCGCTACAGCAGGTCATCCGCAACGACGGTGGCACCGGCGATTTCACGTCGGTGGTGCTGGGTTCGTCGGCCTACGAAGCCGTCTACTCCGGAAAAGCGGACTTCACCGTCTCGTATCTGGCGTGGGAGGGCATCGAGGCCGAACACCACGGCACCCCTATGAAGTACTTCCGCTACACCGATTTCGGATTCCCGGACTCCTACGCCATCGTGATCGACGCCAACGAAGTCTGGCTCGCGGAGAACCCGGACCGCGCGAAGAAGTTCGTCCAAGCCTTGCAACGCGGCTA
Organism: Nocardia sp. NPDC058518; assembly: GCF_042719655.1. Classification (NCBI taxonomy): domain Bacteria; kingdom Bacillati; phylum Actinomycetota; class Actinomycetes; order Mycobacteriales; family Nocardiaceae; genus Nocardia; species Nocardia sp. NPDC058518. The sequence goes on along the minus strand of NZ_JBHXNJ010000018.1, from coordinate 21,193 downwards.
CCAATTCGCCGCGGACAACCCGGACGCGGCAGCCCAAGATCTCATCGACGCCAACCCGGGCGCGTTCAACGACGAGAAGCTGGTCTTCGACAGTCAGCGAATGCTGGCCGAACAGTTCATGAAAGACCCGAACGGCCGAGTCGGCACCCAGACGGTGGAGCAGTGGTCGGCGAATTCCCGGTTCCTGTACCGCAGTGGCCTGCTCAACGGGCCCGACGGTAAACCACTGACCACCGAGCCCGACTGGTCGACGTATTTCACCAATGACTACCTTGCCAACCCGTGACGGGTCCGTAGACGCGTCGGTCCTGCCCGCCGACGACCGGATCGGCCGCTGGGCGGGAATCCGGTGGGCGGTGCCATCGATCATCACGGTGGCGATGCTCGTGGCCGTGTGGCAGATCTATGTCACCAGCAGTGGTGTGCGTCCGCAGGTGCTGCCGTCTCCGCTGCGCGTGATCGAGCAGGGCTGGGCGCATCGCGACGAGATCGGCACCCACCTGGCCGCCACCTTGCAGGTCACGCTGATCGGCTTCGCGGTCTCGCTGAGCTCGGCCTGGGTGCTGGCGGTGATCGTCGACTTCTCGCCGTGGCTTCGGCGCGCGTTGGTGCCGCTGTTCGTGGCGTCACAGACCGTGCCGATCGTCGCGATCGCGCCGCTGATGATCATCTGGTTCGGGTTCGGTCTGCTTCCGAAGATCCTGGTCGTCGCACTGGTCACCTTCTTCCCGATGGCGATCGGCCTGATCGAAGGGTTCGGCGCGGCCGACCGCGACGCCGGCGCGCTGCTGCGAAGCATGGGCGCTTCCCGTGTGCAGGTGTTCCGGTATGTGCGACTGCCGTCGGCGGTGCCGCGGTTCTTCACCGCGTTGCGGATCGGAATCACCTACGCGGTCGTCGGTGCGGTGTTCGCCGAATACGTCGGCGCCAGTGTCGGTCTCGGCATCTACATGAGTCTGCAGAAGAATTCGTTCCGCACCGATCTGGTGCTGGCCGCGGTTGTGGTGACAGCGCTGCTGAGTATCGCGCTCTACCTGACGACGTTCGCCGTCGAACGCCTCGTCGCGCCGTGGGCGCGCGCGGAGAACAGGAGCCGACGTGACTGAGGCCGAAGGCGACCGGATCGTCGTCGACAATCTCACCAAGGCGTTCCCTCGGCCCGGTCGGCGAACCCCCGACCTCGAGGTGCTGAGTGGGGTGTCGTTCACGGTCCGATCGGGAGAGTTCGTCACGGTCATCGGCCCCAGCGGCTGCGGCAAGAGCACCGTGTTCAACATGCTGGCCGGGCTCGAATCCCCCGATTCGGGCAGCGTCGAGTTTCTCGCGACCGACGGCGAGAACACCGCATCGCACTGCGCCTACATGCCGCAGAAGGACCTCCTGTTCCCCTGGCGAACCGTCCTCGACAACACCATCCTCGGTCTGCGCGTCCAGGGCGTCCCGAAACCGGAGGCCAGGCGGCGCGCCCGCGAACTGTTCCCGGCCTTCGGCCTGTCCGGCTTCGAGAGCGCCCGGCCGTCGCAACTGTCGGGAGGGATGCGACAGCGAGCCGCACTGCTGCGCACCGTCGTCCAAGACCGTGAACTGCTGCTCCTCGACGAACCCTTCGGCGCCCTCGACTCGCTGACCCGCACCAATATGCAGTCCTGGCTCCAAGAAGTGTGGCAGCGATACCGCTGGATGGTCCTGATGATCACCCACGACATCCGCGAAGCCGTCTACCTGTCCGACCGCGTCATCGTCCTGTCGGCCCGCCCCGCCACCGTCCGCCGCGAACTCCGCATCGACCTCCCCCGTCCCCGTGATCTGTCCACGATCACCTCCCCCGAATTCGTCGCGCTGGAAGAAGAACTCCTCGCCATCCTGCACGAGGAATCACGCCGGGCATCCGCGCACGACGGCGATCAACTGTGAACTCCGCGTCCCGCCGGCGGTCAGCCCGTCGCGCCCCGTCGTGGCCTGGCGACGAGCTCCAGCGCGAGTAGGACGACGCAGGTGACCAGTGCGATCAGCACCGCCACCCGCACGGTCGGGTAGTCCCAGAACACGAGAACCGCCGCGGCGACGACCAGTACCGCGCAGCGCATCATGTTCAGATTGGACGCGATGAAACCCGAGACCGGACCGACCTCGCCCCGGCGGAACCGATCCCCCAGCCGATCGGCCGTCGCGCGTACCCAGGACGCGGGCGCCGACGGACCGACGAGGAAGGCACCCAGCCCCACCACCGCGGCCAGCACCGCGAGCACCCGCATACTCACCCGCAACGGCTCCACCACGGTATCGAACACGGAACGGGCTACCTCCGGTGAGATCGACTCGGCCGGAACATGATCGAGGTATATGCGACGCACGATCAGCAGCAACACCGCGAGCACGACCATCGACACCAGCACGCTCGCCACGACGGCGAGAACCGCCCGTCGACGGAAACCGTTGCCCGCCACCAGGATCGCGCTCAGTGCGCAGCCCAGCGCGGCGGCCGCCAGCACGATCGCCGACCGGTCGAGCAGACGCACGGCCCGCTGCACCCGCGCCAGCTCCTCCGACTCGACGACCACGAATTCGGTCCGCGGACTGACGAAGCCGTCGGTGAGAGCGAAGCCGCGGCTGTCCAGCTCGTCGACGACCCCATCCAGCATTTCGGTGAGCGAAATCGACACCACCCCGGCTGTGTCCACCCGGACCACGCCGTCATCGACGCCGGTAACCGCGGCGACCAGCCCGCGATGCGCCTGCCGGTTCGCCGCGTCCCACAGTCTCGGGAAGGCGTCGCTGTGCACCAGGACGGTCGCCGCGTCCCGGACCAGGTCCTCCGACTCTGCCGCCAGCAGCGCGGGCACACTCCGCAGTGCGGCGGTAGCGAGCGGACTGCGGTTCTCGAAGTCACCGACCGTTTCGAGTAGATCCGATGCTGCCTGCTCGACATCGACGCGGGCCATGACAGCCCTGGTCAGTGCATCCACGACAGCTGTCTGGATCACAGGGTCTTCGGCCAGCGGGGACACGGTGTCCACATAGTGCTCGGTGTCGAGGACCTCTGCACGCAGAAACCCGGCGACCACGACGGCCAGCGTGAAGATCCCGGTGGCGCACGCCAGCAATATGACGGCAATCCGCCGCATCCGGCGACCAGAACCAGTTGTCATCTGTCCGGCTTTCTCGCTGACGTCGAGTCCGATCATCGTATCCCTGACGCGTCGACGAGAGCCGCAATCATCCAGCAAAGCAACCTGCGCCATTGGCAGCAGCCCACAGTTCAGCCATCCCGCTCCGCGCACGAGCAGCTCAGCGGAAGTTCACACCGCCCCGACCCGGACAACAGGCATTTTTGTTCGTAAAGTTCATGATTGTGTCACCGAACTCGAATACCGCTGCCCTCGCCAGCGCTCTCTCCTTGCTCACCGTGAGACTCGACCGCCTACTGCGCAGCCACCACGCCGACTCGCAGATCTCCCTGGTTCAGCGCTCGGCGCTGACCACGCTGATCCGGGACGGCGCGATGTCGCCGGGTGCGCTCGCCAACAAGGAAGGGGTGCGGCCACCATCGATGACGCGGGTCATCAACGCGCTGGCCGAGCTGGAACTCATCGAGCGCCGACCACACCCGTCCGACGGCAGGCAGATCGTCGTCTCGGCCTCGCGGGCTGGTCGGTCACACCTGAACGACAAGGTCTCGACCCGCGATTCCTGGCTCGCCGAGCAGTTGACCAAGCTTTCCAGCGAGCAGACGATCCTGCTGCGGCAAGCCCTTGTGATCATGAGCCAAATCGGCGAGGCGGAACCCACGTCCCGATGACTCGACCACCGCGTCGGCACGAGAACCTGGACACAAACCAGCAGGCAGGCACGTAACCGATAGCAATCCCCCGGGCTAACGAATGAGCCCCGCACGATCGCTACCGGCGGTTGCCGTCCAGGTGTAGGGACACGAGCTCGGCGAGGTGCACCCCGACTTCGTCCAGCGGACGCACCGACCGCGAGGAGATCGACAGGATGGCAGCACCCTCGATCGCGCACACCGCCGTGGTCGCGAGCGATCTGGCAACGGATTCACCCACGCCGGCGCGGGCGAGTTGCTCGGCAAGCAGCCCCGTCCAATCCTCGAACACCTCGGCAGCGATGGCCGGCCCCAACGGGACTTCGGTGCCGCCGAGGGCTGCGGCGGCAATCGGGCAACCGGCGGTGAAATCGCTGGATACCACCGTGTCTTTCCACATCTGAATGAAGGCGGCAAGGCTATCGGTGGGGCTGTCGCCGGCGGTGAATCCGGCGATGATCGAACTCATCATCCGGCCGGCGACCTGGGTGGATTCCTCGACGAGTTGCGCCTTCCCACGTGGGAAGTTCTGGTAGACCGAACGCCGCGCGGTGCCGCTACGTGCCAGCAGGTCGGTGATTCCGGTACCTGCGACGCCGCGCTCCCGCACGAGCGCGATCGTTCCGGCGATGAGCCGTTCGCGTGGACTCGGTGTCACGGCATTCCTATCTCTCGTTGAACGACTGAACCTTGCGGTAGCACGATCAGTCTACTATCGTCCTTCGAAAGGTGTAACTGATAGTTGCACCTATCACCGAGGCTGCATGAAACCTCTGTAAAGGACCTCGCAATGACACCATCGAATCAGTCGACACACTCGCGCCGCGCACCCACCCGAACCTGGCCCGACAGGGATTCCCCACGCTCGGGTGTCAGCGCGAACGAGGTGTCGACACGGTTCGTCGAGGCCTCGGACGGGGTGCGGCTGGCCGTGCAGGAACGGGGCAACCCGGACGCGCCGACAGTGCTGTGTGTGCACGGTTTTCCCGATGACCACCAGGTCTGGAACGGAGTTGCGGGCCGACTCGCCTCGACGCTGCACGTGGTGACCTTCGACGTGCGGGGCTCGGGAGAGTCCGGTCGACCGACAAGGATCAAGGATTACCGCCTCGACCAGCTCGCCGAGGACATCGGCCGCGTCATCGACGCCGTCTCGCCGCAGCGTCCGGTGCATCTGCTCGGCCACGACTGGGGCTCGGTGCAGGCCTGGCACGCCACCACCGATCCAGCCCAGCGCTACCGGATCGCGTCGCTGACCTCGATTTCCGGCCCGTGCCTGGATCACGTGCCGTTCTGGATACGCTCCCGGCTGGCCGCCGGGCCCCGCGGCTGGAAAGACCTGCTGAGCATGTGGAAATCCCCGCTGTACATGGGGTTCTTCCAAGTCCCCTTGCTCGCCCCGCTGACGTGTCGGCTCGGTCTGATCGATGCCGCTATCACTGTGGCTTCGCGCCTGGAAGTGGGGGCCGGTCCGGCGGATGCGCCGGTGCATCGCGCCCGCGACCATCGCGCCGGACTCAAGATCTACACCGCCAACCTGCTTCCTCGCCTGCTCCGGCCGCAGGAGCGCAACACCGATCGCCCCGTACAGGTACTCGCACCGCGACGCGACATTTTCATCACCCCGGCCAGCCAAACCGATATCGGTCGCTGGGCAGCGGATTCGACAGTCCTCGCGGTCGACGGAGGGCACTGGGTGCCGCTGTTCGATCCGGCAGCAATCGCCGAACTCGTTCGCCCCTTCGTCAGCGCGCACGAGGCGAATACCGCCGACACGAACGGAGAAATACGATGACCACCGACATCGACAAGGTCGCTCTGTCCGCGCGCGACATGTCATGGGACTGGACAGGGTTGCCGATGCACTACTTCGACGCCAACCCCTTCGCGACACACCTGGCCAACGGCATGAACATGCTCCTGCCCGAGGGGGAAGTGTTCTTCGTCGAGGTCTTCCAGAAGGCGCTACCGCTGATCAAGGACGATTCCGTCCGTGCGGACGTGATCGGGTTCATCGGCCAGGAGGCCACCCACTCCTCGGCGCACCAGTCGCTGCTCGAGTACCTCGAGGCCGAGGGGCTCGACACCGAACCGTTCGTCGACCAGATCCGATGGCTGTTCCAGTCTTTGCTCGGCGACCGCGACCTGACCGGCGACAAAGCCCGTTCCTGGCTGCTGGAACGAGTCGCCGTCGTCGCCGCTCTCGAACATTTCACCTCTTACCTCGGTGACTGGGGACTCAACGCCCACGGCTGGGACACCACCCTCGATCCCAAGGTGCTCGACCTGTTCCGCTGGCATCTGGCCGAGGAGGTCGAACACCGTCACGTCGCGTTCGACCTGTTCACCCACCTCGACGGCCGCTACCTGCGCCGGGTCCGCGCATGGATGCTCGCCGCACCGATGCTCACGATCCTGTGGGTGCGTGGCATCCGCTACATGATGTCGGTGGATCCCGCGCTCGACGGCGGCAACCGGCGGATACAGCTGCGTGATGTGCGCCTGGCCGTCGCAAAGGGCCTGATGCCGGGTCCTTGGAGCCTGACGAAGATGTTCTTCGAGTACTTCCGGCCCGGATACCACCCGTCCGAGTACGGCTCGACCAGCCAAGCGGTCGCCTACCTCGCCTCCTCGCCTGCGGCCCGCGCCGGTGCGTGAGTAACACCTGATCTGGAGTGCTCTCATGACCAGAAACCTGCCGACGCCGGTCCCGATGTCGCTGCGCAGACCCGGACGGCGAGATCGGTTGATGACCGGCCTCCGATTCACCGCGCGTGGATACGCCGCCGTGACGAGCCGGTTGCGCAGCATCGAACCCACACCGGTCGATCGGGTGCTGCGTCTGGTTGTGGCTGACACACGCGCCGAGGCCGACGGGGTGCTCAGCGTGTGCCTGGTGTTCGCGGACCGGTCGGATCTACCCCCGTGGCATCCTGGCGCGCACATCGATCTGACCCTGCCGTCGGGCAAGGTCCGCCAGTACTCACTGTGCGGCGATGACACCGATCGACGTAGCTACCGGATCGCGATCCGTCGGATACCCGACGGCGGTGGGGGGTCCATCGAGATCCACGATCGACTGTCCGTCGGCACTCGGGTGACCGCGGCCGGGCCGCGCAATGCCTTCCCCTTCGCGTACCCGCACCTGGCGCGGGCCGATATCTCCCGGGTGGTGTTCGTCGCCGCGGGTATCGGGATCACCGCGATCTTGCCGATGGTGCGCGCGGCGGCGGCCTCGGGCGTCGATTGGCGCCTGACCTACCTCGGCCGCAGCACCGCGACCATGCCGTTTCTCGACGAGATCGGAGAATTCGACCCCGATCGGGTCGAGATCCTGACCGGCGAACGCCGCTCTCCCGCCGAACTACTGGCCCACGCCGGTCCAGGCGCGTCGGTGTACTTCTGCGGACCGCCCGGACTCCTTGCCGGGATCCGGGCCGAGTTCGACCGGACAGGTGCTGCCGGACTGCATTTCGAGCGGTTCAGCCCCGAGCCTGTCATCGGTGGTCAGCCGTTCGAGATCCGCCTTGCCCGCAGCGCGACATCCGTCCACGTCGCCGCGGCGGAAACCGCGCTGGCCGCCGTGCGCGGTGCGGTACCCGACGTGGCGTACTCGTGTCGGCAGGGATTCTGCGGCACATGTCGGGTGCGGGTCGTCTCCGGTGCTGTCGATCGCCGCGGCCGATCACCATTCCTCGATGAACCCGGCACGATGCTCATCTGCACCGATCGCGCCGAGTCCACACACCTCACCATCGACCTGTAGCGCACCGGAGGTCACCACCGCATGCCCACAAGCACATTGAACCCGATCGATATCGCATTCCTCTGGGGTGAATCCGACTCCAATCTGATGAACATCGCGCATCTGGATATCTTCCGGCTGCCACCGGAGGCGGGTCCTGACTTCGTCTCGGATCTGCTCGACGATCTGCGCACCTACACGACCCCGACCAGGCCCTTCGACCGCCGCCTCGACTCCGCTGTGATCTCGCGTGTGCTCCCGAGATGGGTCAGCGTCGATGCGCCGGACCTCGATTACCACCTGCAGCGTCATGTGCTGCCCGGACCGGGCGGTCAGCGTGAGCTCGGCGCACTGGTCTCGCGGCTGCACGGCATACCGATGGATCGGTCGCACCCCCTGTGGCAACTGCATGTCATCGAAGGCCTCGATGACGGACGCCTCGCGCTGTATGTCAAAGGCCACCACGCCCTGCTCGACGGCGTGGCCACCGTGCGGCTCGCGCGCAAGGTGATGTCGAACGATCCCGACGAACGCGGTAGGCCGGCGATCTGGGCTTACACGGAAGCCGGCAAGCTTCGAACCCGTCACGACTCCCAATCACCGAGTGCGAGCCGACCGGGAGTCTCCTCGCTGATCCGGCGCCTGAACGCTCCGATCCGAGGTATCGCGGATCAGCTCACGGGTTTGCAGGCGATCTCACGCATGTACGGCGGCCTGTCCGAATCCGATGTGACTCTGATCAAGCCGTACTCCGCGCCACCGTCGATCCTCAACGGCCCGATCACCGCCGAACGCCGGATCGCCACGCAATCGTTCGACCTGGACCGGATCAGCGAACTGGCGCGGCGATGCGGGGGAACGATCAACGATGTCATCCTCGCCATCTGTGCGGGCGGCCTGCGCCGCTACCTCGCCGAGATCGGCGAGTTGCCCGAGGCCCCCTTGATCGCGGGCATGCCGATGTCGTTCCGTCCCAAGGACAGCGACGATGCCGAGGGCAACGCGACGACCATGGCGCTGACCACCCTGGCGACCGATATCGAGGATGTGCGGGAACGGGTAGCGGCGATCGTCGCATCGACGGTCGAAGCCAAAGAACACATGAGCCGGATGTCGAGCGCCGCGGTCATGGCGTACACGGCGATGCTCATGGCGCCCTTCGGCGCGAGCCTGGTCCTCGGTGTGAGCAGTCGGATCACGCCGATGTTCAATGTGGTCATCTCCAACATGCCGGGGCCGAGCGAGCAATTGCACTACAACGGCATGGCTTTGGAAGAGTGGCATGCGGTGTCGATCCCGCTCGATGGTCAGGCGCTCAACATCACGATCCTGTCGTACGCGAACCGTCTCAACCTGTGCGTGACCGCATGCGCGACGTCGTTGCCCCATGTCCAGCGGGTCGCTCCATACTGTGGAGAAGCGCTGGCCGAACTCGAACTTGCCTACAAGCAGTAGCGACAACGAAAGGCACGCCATGCAGTTTCTCCGCACGGAGCGGCACGGTCAGGTTCAAACGATCTGGTTGAACAACCCGCCCTACAACTTCCTCACCGATGCAGTGATGGGCGAACTACTCGACCTCCTGCGTGTCATCGACGGCGACGACAGAGTCCGCGCGGTCGTGCTCACCAGCGCCGTCGACGGGGTTTTCGTCAGCCACTACTCGGTATCGGAGATCTTGGACGGCGTCGAAGCCGCACCGGTCACGCTGAACGCACGCACGGCGGGCGCCGCGCTGCGGATGAGCACCGTGGCCGACCATGTCCCCGGCGGGCAGGCGGGTTTGGCCCGTGCCGGCGCGGGCGGTGTCGCGAATCTCCGTCGCTATCACGAGGTGTGCCGACTGATGCGGGAGTCCAGCACCGTGTTCGTCGCCGCACTCAACGGCCGCGCACTGGGTGGAGGTTGCGAGTTGTCGCTGGCTTGCGACCTGCGGCTGATGGCCGATGGTCCCTTCGAAATCGGGCAGCCGGAAATCCTGGTCGGAATCATCCCCGGTGGGGGTGGTACCCAGATGCTGACTCGTGTTCTCGGCGCAGGCCGTGCACTGGAATTGTGTCTCGAAGGTGCTCCCATCAGCCCGAGCCGGGCGCTCGAGATCGGGCTTGTGCACAGATTGATCGATCCCGACGAGCTGCTGACCGAGGCGCAGAGGACCGCCGCCAGGTTGGCGAAGCGCTCCCCTACCGCGGTGCGTGGAATCAAACACGCCGTCTACCAGGGTGGTTCGACATCGCTCGAAAAGGGCCTCCACATCGAGCGCACCCAGTTCCTCACCGCGGCGTCCACACCGTCGGCCAAACGAGCGATGGCTACCTACCTCGCCGATGTCGAGTCGACGATCGACGAAGGCCGCGACATGTCCGACTTCGTGGCGGACAGTCTGCCGGGTTGGATCGACGGCACCAAGGTCGACTTCACCGAGTAGCGCCAAGGGCCGAATTCGCCTTCCTTCGAATTCGGCCCCGGTGGCGCCCGCAGTGAATGCCCGGCAGGTTTCCTATGTCCGGGTTCTCGGTGTGGCCGGTGGGGTCCTTGCCTCACTGCGGTGCTGGTCCCACCAGGCGTCGTCATGGTGGGACGGGTTCGAATCCTTGGGAGGCGCCGACGCGCTGGGTATGCCGAGGACTCGCAGCCGCCAGTCGTCCTCACGGATCGCGGCCACGATCCGGACGGGAACGACTGCCGTGAGCAGCAGGTAGTTACCCACGCAGATCATCAGGCAGATCGGGGGAACGGAAACCACGATCGCGGTCCCGAGGGTGCCCATCTCGATCGGATCGCGGGAGATGGACAGCAGGTTTCCGCAGATGCTGGACAGCACGGCGCCGACGAGCAACAACTCGTACACCCGCACCAGGGACGTGGCCTTCTCGTCGCGGATACCCACCAACGTGATGAAGGTACAGGCGACCAGCGCGACGGTGAGACCCACCACCACCGGCCACATCCAGGTCAGGTGCTCAGGAATTCCCGCCACCCGCGCCAGGGTGGAGGTGAAGGTGAAGGATGCGATCGCCGCAGCGACAACCAACGCTGACCCTAAGCCCACAAGCAGCTTCGGCACCGTGACTGGAATAGGGCGGGGGAAAGGGTCCGTGTGGTCCATCAGGCTCCATCCTACGGGCTACGGTCACCAAACATGCAGGCACTCAACAGAGTACGGCTCCGCGCACGGGGACGCCGCCAACCCGGTTTTCGGGCCGGGCTCGTCGTGCAGCACCTCGGCGGCGAACCGCTCGGCCACCCGGCCTGACGCTGGTATCGCCGGGCGCAGTCACCCTGTCGCCGAGACAGGTCGGCCTGCGTCTGCTCGGCGCCGCCAACTGGTGGGCACCGACATTCCCGCGAAGAGTCCACCGTCACATCGCCGTGCGTGAGAACTGACCGGTCGACTGCGCGACGGTTTGGCTCCCAGTGCAGTTTTTCGGCCGCGTATTCGTTTCACAGCACCAAATATCCGGACAATTCGACTTCGCGCCGGTCGATTTCGCGTGCGAGTGACTTCTGTTACGGCACAACAACATTGGCTATCAACGCGCCCCGATGACACAGTGATCCGAGCGCCATTTGGGCGCACGGACCACTCGTGAATTCGCCCGATCATCCGGGCGAAGACCGCCACCGGACGGAATTCGGATCGCAGCAGCGCCGCGCGATCGAGCACATTTCAGCTCTTCACCTCAGGGGTAAATCCATGTCCGTTTCCATGCGCTATCCACTGACCGCCTACCAGCGCGACATCTGGACCATCGTGGAACATTTTCCCGGTCTGCCCAGCTATCTCGTCGGCGTGGTCGGCCGCTTCTCGCTCGCCATCGATGTCACCGCGATGGTCGCCGCGGTCGAGCGGACCTGGGCGCGCAACGACGGCCTGCGGCTGCGATACCGAGTCCTCGACGGTGTTCCCTCCCAGGAGCTCTCGCCCGACCCGATGCCGCCGGTCCAGGTGATCGACGTCGGCGATGCCCCCGATCCGGCTGCCGAGGCGCAGCGCCGGATCGAGCTGCTCACCGGTTCGGCGATCGACCTCATCGGGGCGGCGCCCTTCCGGGCGCACATCATCCGGGCCGGCGGGGAGTCCTCCTACCTCGTGTTGACCACCCACCACGTCGCCGCCGACGCGACCGCGCTGTTCCATATCGGCGCGCAGATCCTCACCGACTACGCCACGACGATGGCGGGCAACCCGATCGAGCTGCCGGGGTCGTCGTTTCTGGGGTGCCTGCCGTTCGAACGTGACTATCGGGCGAGCGATCAGTACCTCATCGACCGCGACGCTGTGGTCGGTGGGCTGAACACCCTCACCCCCGCGCTGTTCGACCGGCACCGTGCTACCGATGGGCTGGCACCGGTCACGGCGTACGAGTTCACGCTGGATCGCTTGCTGGTCAACCGAATTCGCGATGCAGGCCTGTCGCTGTACCCGTACTTCTGTGCGATGCTCGGCCTCTACCTGTCGCGAATCCTGCGCGCCGAGGACGTCGCCATCGGCATCCCCTTCGGCAATCGTGGCAACCCCACCGAGCAGGCCACCATCGGCCACTTCGCCAACACTCTTCCGCTGCCCATCCGGACAGCGGGCCATCACACCGTGCGCGAACTGGTCTCCACGGTGAAAGCCGATGTGCGCCGGATGAAGCAGCACGAGCGTTATCCGCTCGGCGATCTCATGGGCGAGCTACGCCGCCTCGGCAACCCGGCGAGCCAGCTGTTCGACGTGACGGTCGCCTACCCGCGCCTGCCCTCGGCCGCCGGTCTGATCGACGGGCTCGAGGAGGTGCAGCAGCCCTCCCAGGGGTACAGCCCGCTGGCCATGGCCTGGACGATCTCCGAGATCGATGACGACGGCCCGCTGCTGGTCAGGCTCGATCATGCCACCGACATCTTCGATGCCGACTACCCGATCGAGTCCGTCGCCGATCACCTGATCGCCTTGTTACATGCCGGGATCGACGGCATCGATACCGATCCGTCGCTGTTGCCGATGCTGTCGGCGGCCGAGCACGATCTGCTGGTCGACCGCGCTCGCGCGACCTCGCGTCCCTATCCGGACCAGACCACCGTCATCGCCCGGATCATGGCCAGGGCCGAGAGCACGCCGGACGCGGTCGCGGTGTACTCCGCGACCGGGGACGCCATCACCTACCGCGATCTCACCGACCGTGCCGCCGCGCTGTCCGGTTTGCTCCGCGACTGCGGGATCGAAGCGGGCGATCTGGTCGCGGTGCTGCTCGAGCGCGGTCCGGACATGCTCGTCGCGATCCTGGCCGCCATGCACGCCGGAGCCGCCTATGTCCCGATCGACCCCGGCTACCCTGCCGACCGGATCGCCTACCTGCTGGCCGACAGCGCCGCCAAGGTGGTGCTGACCGACGCCGAGATATCCGGCGGGGCGCTCGCGCTGTCGCCCGAGAGCTGGCCGTCGGGCACGCCGACCGGGACGCCGGTTCCCGTCGGGTCCGACCCGGCCTACGTGATCTACACATCCGGCTCCACCGGTCGACCTAAAGGTGTTGTGGTCGAACACCATTCAGTGATCAATCGGATCGGCTGGATGCAGCGGCAATATCCGCTGGGTCCCACCGATGTCATCCTGCAGAAGACGCCGTCCTCGTTCGACGTGTCGGTGTGGGAGCTGTTCTGGTGGGCGGTCGAGGGTGCCCGGGTGGCGCTGCTGCGGCCGGGCGGTGAGAAGGATCCGCGCGAGCTGCTCGCCGCTGTCGCCGACTTCGGTGTCACGGTCATGCATTTCGTGCCGTCGATGCTGACGCCCTTCCTGGATCTGCTCGAGTCCGACCCGTCCGCGGTGGACAGAGCCGCCGGTCTGCGGACCGTGTTCTGCAGTGGGGAAGCGCTGCTCCCCCATCAGGTCAACCGGTGGAATCAGACGTTTGCCGCACTAGGGGCTACCGCGCCCCGTCTGGTCAACCTGTACGGCCCGACCGAGGCCACCGTGGACGTGTCCTACTACGACTGCCCGGTCGACCCGGCCCAGACGGTGACCCGGGTACCGATCGGCCGACCGATCGACAACACCCGCTTGTACGTGCTCGGCCCCGCCGACCAGCCCCAGCCGTTCGGCGTCGCTGGCGAATTGTGCATTGCCGGAGCCGGTTTGGCGCGCGGCTACCGCGACCGTCCGGAATTGACGGCGGAGAAGTTCGTCGCCGACCCGTTCCATCCGGGCGAGCGGATGTACCGCACCGGCGATCTCGCACGCCGCCTCGCCGATGGGCAACTGGAGTACCTGGGCCGCATCGACCGCCAGGTGAAGATCCGCGGGAACCGGGTCGAACTGGGCGAGGTCGAGAACGCGCTGGCCGCACTGCCCGGCATCACCGCCGCCACGGTCATCGACCGGCAGGCACCCGACCGCGGCACTTATCTGAGCGCCTATTGCGTGGCGGCATCGGCACCGGAGCCCGCCGCACTGCGTGCGGCATTGGCGAAAACGCTGCCGGAGTTCATGATTCCGTCACTGTTCGTCCGGGTCCACGCGATCCCCCTGACGCCGAGCGGAAAAACCGACCGCGCCGCGCTGGCCGCGATCTCCGCCGAGACCTCGACCGTCGGCCACACCGCACCCCGCACACCGGTCGAGCAACGATTGGCGCTGGTCTGGCGCGAGGTGCTCGACCGCGAGTCGGTGTCGGTGTTCGACAACTTCTACGACCTCGGTGGCGACTCGATCCTGCTGCTGCGGGTGCGAGCAAGGGCCGAGGCCAGGGGGCTGGTGATCAGCGCTCGTGACATCGCCGAATGCCCCACCATCGCCGAACTGGCCGAGCGGGCGGGCACCGGTGCCGTCGCCGCGGTCGCCCTCGCGCCGTTCGAGCTGGTGGCCGGGATCGACCGGGCCCGCCTGCGGCACGTGGTGGACGCCTACCCGTTGACCAGGTTGCAGCTCGGCATGCTGTTCCACAGCCGCGAACGTGCCGAATCATCGCTCTACCACGATGTCTTCCGGTATTCGCTGCGGATGCCGTGGGACGAAGCCGCACTGCGAGCCGCGGCACTGCGCGCGGTGATCCGGCACCCGATGTTGCGAACCTCCTTCGAGCTCGCCGACTACTCCGAGCCACTGCAACTCGTGCACGCCCACCTCGATCCCCCGCTGACGATCATCGACCTGCGCGCGGCCGAAGCCGACGAGGCCGACGTGTTGATTCGCGACCATATCGAGCGACGACGCCTGGGCCGGTATGTCTTCGAGCAGCCGGGCCTTTTCGATCTCGCGGTGTTCCGGCTCGCCGACCGGATCGAGCTGGTGCTGTCGTTCCACCACGCCATTCTCGACGGCTGGAGTGTGGCAACGCTGATCTCGGAACTGCTGGCGGACTATCGGGGCGCGGGCGCGTTCCCCGCCGAGCTCCCTTCCTTCGCGGAATACGTTCGTGCCGAGCGGGATTCACTGGATGATCCGGCCGATCGCGAATACTGGTCACGGGAGCTGGAGGGCGCAGAGACGATCCGCGTGCCCGGACTGCGCCCCCACGTTCCCATCGCTGCGACACCTGCCGCAGGTCCGCCGCAGGCACGTGTGTCGGTGCAGGTTCCGGTCGGCGCCGAGCTGCTCGCCCGCGCCGACGAGGTTGCCGCCGCCGCACACATCCCGGTCAAGGCGGTCCTGCTGGCCGCGCACCTGTGCACCGTCGGTCTGCTGTCCGGCCGCACGGATGTGACCACCGGCGTCGTCACCCACGGGCGGCCCGAGCGCATCGACGCCGAGCGCATGGCCGGACTGTTCCTGAACACGATGCCACTGCGGCTGAACTTCACCGGCCGCAGCGGGCGGGAGGTGCTGACGGGTGTCTTCGAACGGGAACGTAACAGCACACCGCACAAGCGTTTTCCGCTGACCGACATCCAGCACGAGGTCGGCGTCGTCCTCGACACCGCGTTCAACTACGTGCACTTCCATGCCGCGGGCGCGGCCATGTCGGCGCTCGACGTGACCCTGCTCGGCATCGACATTCACGAGGACACCAACTTCGCCCTGCTGGTCAACGCCATCCGCAACCCGCTCGACGGGACGCTGGCATTACGCATCGACGGCGACCCCGCCACCTACACCAGCGACCAGCTGGAAAGCATCGGCGAGACCTACCTGCGGGTCCTGGACCTGCTCACCGGCGATCCCTCCGCCACGGTGGACTTCGCCGCGCTGGGGCCGGCCCCGGAGGCACTGGCCGCCGCACCGACATCCGGCACGGTGATCGAGCTGTTCGATGCCTGCGCGGCCCGCACACCCGATGCGGTTGCCATCGAATTCGGCAGCCGGGCAATGACTTACGCGGAGTTGCTCACCCTGTCCAACCGCGTCGCGGCGACACTGGTGGCACGCGGGGTACGCCAGGGCGACCGCATCGCGATAGCAGTGGACCGATCACCGGAACAGATCGCGACAGTCCTCGGAATCGCGAAGGCGGGCACGGCCTGCGTACCGCTCGATGTCACCTATCCGCCCTCGCGTCTGCACGCGATGCTCGAACAGGCACAGCCGTTCGCGGTGATCACCGGCACGGGCCACGAAACTTTGGTGCCCCAAGGGTATTCGCGACTCACCCTCGACGAGATCCTCGCTCCCGGCGTCACCGTCGCGCTGCCGGACGGCGATCCCGACGCCACCGCGTACGTGTTGTTCACCTCGGGCTCCACCGGGACGCCCAAGGGCGTGGCGATGCCGCATCGCGCGCTGGCCAATCTGATCCACTGGCAGCTTTCGGCTGCCAGCGGCTCGCTGATAGACCTTGACCGTGCCCCTGCGACAACACAATTCGCGCCGTTGTCGTTCGATGTGTCGTTCCAGGAGATCTATTCGACGCTGTGCGGCGGTGGTCGCCTCATCCTGTTGAGTGAGCAGCAGCGCCGCGATCTGCCCGCCCTGGCCCGCGTGCTGGCGAGCACCGGTGCCGAACGGATCTTCCTGCCCTACGTGGCCTTGCAGCAGCTGGCCGAGGCCGCGATCCGGCTCGGCACCGCACCGGCCGGGCTGCGAGTGATCGTCTCCTCGGGCGAGCAGCTGCGCGTCACCGAAGAGATCCGGGCGCTGTGCGCGGCGGGCACCGGGGTGGTGCTGGAGAACCAGTACGGTCCGACCGAAACCCATGTGGCCACCCGATACACCATGACCGGCGACCCGGCACTGTTCCCGGTGCTCCCACCGATCGGCACCGCCATCGACGGGGTGGAGATCCTCGTTCTCGACGAACTGCTGCGCCCGGTTCCCGACGGCGTGCCCGGCGAGATCTACCTCGGCGGCGCAGCACTCGCGGACGGTTACGAGCACCGGCCCGATCTCACCGAGGCTGCCTTCGTTGCGCACCCGTCCGCATCGCGGCGTCGGCTGTACCGGACCGGCGACATCGGTCGCAGGCTGCCCGGTGGCGAGGTGGTCAGCGACGGTCGCCGGGGCGGGCAGGTCAAGATCCGTGGTCACCGGGTGGAGCCGATGGAGGTCGAGCTGGCGCTGCACCGCGTCACCGCGGAGCTGCCCGGCGTCAACGAGGTCGCGGTCGTGGCGCACACCGCCGCGGGGGCTTCCAGCGCACAGGCGATGCTGGTGGCCTTCCTGGTCGGCTCCCGCGCCGGCGTCGACGAACCGGGAATTACCGCAGCACTACGGGAATGGCTGCCGGACTACATGATTCCCAGTCGCCTGGTCTGGCTGGAAGCGCTGCCACTGACGCCCAGCGGCAAGCGTGCCGATGCCGTCCTGGCGGGCATGGCACTGCCCGACGCATTCCCGGCGGGCCGGGTGCGCCCGCGAACGCCCGCCGAATCGGGACTGGCCGCTCTGATGGCCGAGACACTCGGCCTGCCCGAAATCGGTGTGCACGACGACTTCTTCGCGCTCGGCGGCACCTCGTTGACCGCGATGCGGCTGATCGTGTCGATCGAACAGCGCTACGGGGTGTCGCTGCCGGTCTCCACCCTGGTCACCGGTCCCACGGTGGCCGCGTTGGTCACCCAGCTCGACGATCGGGCCGAAGCGGGTTTCGACCCACTGGTGCCCTTGCGCCCCGGCACCGCCACGCCACTGTTCCTCGTGCATCCGATCGGCGGAAATGTGCTCTGCTATGTCGAATTGAGCAAGCATCTGCCCGATGACCAGCCGCTGTTCGGCTTGCAGGCGGCGGGCCTCGAGACAGGCACCACGCCAGCCGAATCCATCGCGGAGATGGCGGGCAACTACATCGCGGCTATGCGCCGGGTGCAGCCTGAAGGCCCCTACCATCTGGGCGGCTGGTCGCTGGGCGGCATGGTCGCCTTCGAAATGGCCCGCCAGCTGGCCGAGGCCGGTCACGAAGTGGGCACCCTTGCCCTCATCGACACCATGACGGTGCGCCACGGCGACGGCATGCCGGTGCCCGAACACGCGCTCTACGAGTTCTTCCTCTGGGAATTGCTGTGGCTGGCGCGCGGCGCCGACACCGCCGTGATCGAGATCCCGGTCGAGCTGGACACCGATGACCAGGTTTTCGATTTCATCCTCGCCACCGCCGTCGAAGCGGGCGTGCTGCCGCCGACCGGATCCCGCGCGCTGGTCCGGCGGTTGTTCGAGGTGTTCGTGGCAGGATGGCGGGCGATCGACGCCTACCGGCCGCAGGCCTACGACGGTGACATCACCCTGCTGCGTGCCGCACAGCCACTGCCGCAGGTGCTTCGCCCCGCCCACGATCGAGCGGGCACGCTGCATCGTGACCCCACCAACGGCTGGGATGCCTACGCGACAGGGCATCTCGAGGTCATCGAGGTACCGGGTGACCACCTGACGTTGATCCAGTCCCCTCAGGTCGCCGAGGTGGCGGCCCGACTCGCTCGATTGCTCGAACAAGCGGCAGCGACCGCATCATGACTCTGTCGAATCCCGCTACACAGCAAGGAAACCCAGTGAATTCTCCCGTGAAGTCGGCACTAGTGATCGGCGCAGGCATCGGCGGACTCACCGCTGTCGCGGCCCTGCGCCGGGCCGGAATCGAAGTCGTACTGTGCGAGCGCGGCCCCGAACTGCGCGCGGCCGGATTCGGTCTGTCGGTGCAGTCGAACGCGATGAACGCGCTGCGCACGCTCGATCTCGGCATCGACGAGGAACTGCTCCGAGTCGGCGGGCAGGCGCGATCGTTCACCTTCCGCCGACCCGACGGTTCGGACATGCGCCGGGTCGACGTGGCCGGGATCGACGCCGAATTGGGCGCGCCCGCGGTCGCGCTCGCCCGTAGAGACCTCCACGATGTGCTGCTGGCGGCGTGTGGCGACGATCTGCGGGTCGAACTGGACGCCGAGGCCGTCGGCTTCACCGAGACCGCCGACGCCGTGCAGGTCGAGTTCGCCGACGGCCGCACCCTGAGCGCCGACGTGCTCATCGGCGCGGACGGTATCAACTCCGCGATCCGGGCTCAGCTGCACGGTGCTCAGGCGCCGCGCCCGGGCGAGTTCGTGTGCTGGCTGGCGCTGGTGCCGTTCGCGCATCCGGCGATCGAGCCGGGCGCCTCGATCCACTACTGGGGCAGGGGCATGCGCTTCGGCATCCACGACATCGGGCACGGCAATGTCTACTGGTGGGGCACGCTGAGCACCACCGCCGAACAGGCCGCCGACTGGCAGCACGGCAAGGACGATCTGCTGAACAGGTTCGCGGGCTGGGCACCGGAGATCACCGAAATCATCACCGCCACCCCGGAATCGGACATTCTCGCGCTGCCCGCTCAGGACCGGCCGCCGCTCACCGAGTGGGGCAGCGGCCGGGTAACCCTGCTCGGCGACGCCGCCCACCCGATGCTCCCCAGCCTGGGCCAGGGCGCGAACTCGGCGATCGAGGACGCGGTGGTGCTCGCGCACACACTCGCCACCCATGACGACGCCGAGATCGCGCTGCGGGTCTACGAACAGCGGCGGATTCCGCGCACGACGATGCTCGTCGACGGATCCCGCAAGCTGGGCCGCCTCGAACAGACCCGCAATCGTGCACTGATCGCGGTTCGCAACGGCTTCATCGCCAAGGGCAACGAGGCGAAGCTGCAGGCCAGTCTGGCCGAACCGATGACCTGGCCCGGCCTCGGCGATCCCGAGCCGGTCGCCGCGCTGCCGAGGCCGTTGTCCACGTTGGAACGCTGGCACTGGACCGTGGACCAGGTTGCGCCGCTGCACATCGCGTCGCGGGTGCGCGTCACCGGCGCTCTGGACGCGGACGCGGTCCGCGCCGGTCTGGCTGCCCTGACTCGGCGCCATCCCATGCTGCACGCCGTGGTGCGCAGCGAAGACGGCCGCGATCCGCGCTTCGTCCCGGTCGCGCTGCGGCCGATTCCGTTGCGCGAGGTGGCATCCGGTGAATGGACCGCCGAGGTCGACACCGAACTGCGCACGCGTTTCGATCCGGAGGCACCACTGTTGCGCGCCACCCTGATCACGGTCGCGCCCGACGTGCACGACCTCGTGCTGACTTCCACCTACACGATCGCCGATGCGGTGACCGTGCTGTCGTTCGCTCGGCAGGTGCTGGAACTCGCCGCAGGAAACGACGACTGGGTGGCCGAAGTACCCGCGCCTCCCGCGCCGGAAGCTCTGTTCCCCAAGTCCTTCCACGGCTGGCGGGGCAAGCGCAAGGCCGTCGCCCGGCTCGCCGCCGACGGGCTGCGCGATCTGAAGGTCAAGCCGGTGCGGCTCGAGGCCGGTGCCGAAGTCGCGCCCGCGCAGCGTTTCACGAAGTTGACCCGGCGGGTAGTCGACGGGGTCGAGTACCGGGCCCTGCTCGCCGCCTGTGATGAGCGCGGCGTCCCACTGTCGAGTCTGGTCGCGGCCGCACTCGCGCGGGCGGCAGGCAGCGACGCCGGTTCGCCGCAAGCCCACTACCCGGTCGGTGTCTCGGTCCTGTTCCGCGAACAGCTGGACCGGCCGCTCGATGACACCCACACCGGCGCCTACCAGGCGATGATCGCCCTGCCGACCCCGGCGGGACAGCCGCTCTGGGCGGCGGCCACCGCGTTCGCCACCGACTTCGCGAGTCGTATCGAACAGCGCCAGCACCTGGCCAACCTTGGCGGAATCGGCTTCATGCTGCCCAAGACACCGGCGCGACCGGACAAGGTTGTCGGCCTGCTGGACGCCCGTGGGCCGGGCAATCTGTGCCTGACCTTCCTCGACACTCGCGACTTCCCCGCCCGCATCGGCAACTGGGAGATCTCCGGCGCCGAGTTCGTTTCCGGCATCTCGATCAGCGGTCTGATGATGCTGACCGTCGGTCTCGGCACCGACGAGTTGTCGTTGAACCTCGGTTACATCGCCGGCCTGTTCTCGCCCGAACGCGCCGACGCGCTGATCGACACCCTCGTCGACGCCCTGCTCAGCGTGAGCTCCGCGGCGGAAGTCGCTGCGGTGCACTGATTTCCGGCTGGTAGTGCCGGGGCCGCCGTTGTGCGGCCCGCGGAACAGCGAGTAAACCAACAGGTAAAAATTAGCCCGCCACGAAACAAACACCCGCGGGTGGAGGGGGGGGGGGGGGAGGGGGGGCCCCGCCCCGCCCCCCCCCCCGCGCTTCCTCTCCGCCCCCCCCCCGCGGGGCGCGGGGGGGGGGGGGGGGCGGGCCGGGGGGGGCGCGGCGCCGCCCGGCCACTGGACCGACATGC
>NZ_JBHXNJ010000017.1:119032-198741 GCF_042719655.1 Nocardia sp. NPDC058518 | reverse complement strand
CCCGCGCCACGCGCGTCACTGGGGGCGCGGCGGGTATTCGCCGGTCGACGGGGTTATTTCATCGGGAGGGCGCCGTCGGCACTGCCGACGTCGGTGATCTTCCAGTCCTTGCCCGCGTCGACGGTGATGTTGTAGGTGACCGTGTTGCGCAGGCCGTCGGGGTTCTGCGCGTTGGTGGTGCTCACGTCGACGAAGGCGGCGACCTTGTAGACCTCACCCTCCTGCGAGAGCACCTTGGCGGTGATCGGTGCCGCGGTGGAGGTCCACTTCAGCGGGATGATGATCTGCTCGAGCTTCGCGCCGGTGGCATCGAACTTGTTCGACAGTTCGGGGGAGGTACCGGCCTTGAGCTTGGCGACCCAGGCGTTGACGTCCTGGTAGTTCAGGGTGGCCGAGCCGACGGAGTAGTCGAGGGCGATCTGCTCGGCCTTCGCGTTGTCGGCCGCCTGGTTCTTCGTGTCGGAGATCTCCGAGCGCGCCGAGCCGAGCAGCACACCGAGCACGAGGGCGATGATCGCGAGGACGGCGATCACGGCGCCGCCGACCAGCGACGAGACGCGCACGGCGACCGTGCCCGTGGCAGGCGTGGCAGGGGTTTTCGTCAGGTCGGTGGCGCCTTCGTTGCTTTCGGCCATGGGGGTCTTCTCCGATTACGTGGGGACAGCGCACCGCCGGAGGCGACGATGCCAGCAGAGTAAGGCTACTGAGGTTTCGGACCTGCTCCGGACACGGCGTAGCAGGTAAACGATGTCAGCTGGGTCGCAGTGGCGGCGATGACCCGCGGATAAGCAGCAGGACGCGAGATCGATCACATCAGGGCGGATGAGACAATCGTGTGCGTGACTACCACGCTGCCCCAGGCGCCGACGGCGCTGCGGATCGGGCCCTACCCGGTCGATCCGCCGGTTGTGCTCGCGCCGATGGCGGGCATCACCAACCGTGCCTTCCGCAGGTTGTGCCGGGAGTTCGGTAGCGCGACCTCGATCTACGTGTGCGAGATGATCACCGCACGCGCGGTGGTCGAGCGCAACGAGAAGACGCTGCACATGATGTCGTTCGACGCCGACGAGCATCCACGCTCGATGCAGCTCTACGGCGTGGACCCCAAAACCCTCGGCGAGGCGGTGCGGATCATCGTCGGCGAGGGCTGGGCCGACCACATCGACCTCAATCTCGGCTGCCCGGTCCGCAAGGTGACCAAGCTCGGCGGCGGTTCGGCGCTGCCGTACAAGCGCAGGCTGTTCGCCAATATCGTCCGCGAGATGGTGGCCGCGGCCGAACCGGCGGGCGTTCCGGTGACCTTCAAGTTCCGGATCGGCATCGACGACGACCACCACACCTACCTCGACACCGGCCGCATCGCCGAGGCCGAGGGCGCCGCCGCCGTGGCGCTGCACGCGCGCACCGCGGCGCAGCTGTACTCGGGCGCGGCAGACTGGTCGGCCATCGCGCGGCTCAAGGAAACCGTCACCTCCATCCCGGTGCTCGGCAACGGCGATATCTTCACCGCCGACGACGCGCTGCGGATGATGAACGAGACCGGCTGCGACGGCGTGGTGGTCGGGCGCGGCTGCCTCGGCAGGCCATGGCTGTTCGCCGAACTCAGCGCCGCCCTGCGCGGCGAGCCGATCCCGGAGGGGCCCACGCTCGGCCGCGTCGGTGAGATCCTGGTGCGCCACGCCACCCTGCTCACCGAGCACGACGGTGAGGACAAGGCCATGCGCGATATCCGCAAGCACATGGCCTGGTACCTGATGGGTTTCCCGGTCGGCTCGCAGCTGCGGCGCAGCTTCGCCACCGTGTCGAAGTTGTCGCAGATCGAGGATCTGGTCGGACAGCTCGACCCGACTGTGCCCTTCCCCACCGACGCGCTCGGACCGCGCGGGCGTCAGGGTTCGCCGCAGACCAAGGTCGTACTGCCGGAGGGCTGGCTCGACGACCCGGAGGACGACACTGTTCCGGCCGCGGCCGATGTGATGCACAGCGGCGGCTGATCAGGCCCCCATATCGAGCCGACATCAATTCGTAAGTCGTCGCTGTCTCGGCCGATGGCACCCGCTCGAGCAGGGCTTTCCGAGGCCCGCCGAAACTTCGCAATCAGATTGTCAGCGATTCCGGTGTGCACTGGAGTGGCTACTCGTGGCGGAATCGTTATCATTGCGGGATCGTTCGACTCTGGTTCGAATCGGAGCCGTGCGATGACGCGCAGGCTGCGCCAGATAGAGAAGTGAGGTTCGTTGGTGGGTGACGATCGGCGCGGGCGTACGCCCCGGCCCGGAAATCGCGCCCCCTGGGAGCGGTACCCAGCGGCCGAACCCACCGAGCAACCGGAAACCGGCTCGCGCCGTTCCCGGCACGCGGACTCGACGCAGGACGCCGCGCCGCTGACGGTGGCCGACCTCGTCAACCGGGTCGACAGCGAACGCACCAGGCGCGACAGACGGGTGCCCCCCGCCGAGAGCGGCGACCCCGCCTCGCGTGCGGGCCGCCGCGCCCGCGAACAGGCACCGCGTCCCACCCCACGTCCCGACATCGCACCCCGCACCGACGGCTCCCCCGTCGTCGACGACATCGCGGGCACCCCACCGCATCGCGCCGAATCCCCCGCCGACCGCACCGCGACCACCGCGCTGCCCGCCCAGGCGAAGGAATCGGTACGCACAGCCGCCCCCGCGCGGCGCGTGGCCGATCCGATCGATCCGCCCACCGACATCCTGCCCACGGTCACCGCCGCCGAGCCCAAGCGCGCCAGGCCGGTCAAAACCGCGGCCGCCGCACCGCCGCGTCGTCCGGGCAGCGATAGTCGGCGTAGCAAGCAGGCGCGGATGGCGGGCCGGGTCACGCTGACGTTCGTCGCGGTGCTCGCCCTCGTCATCACCGGCGGCGGCTGGAGCTACCTGCAGGCCACCAACAGCAGCTTCACCCAGGTCGACGCGCTCGGCGGCGGTGCCTCCGGCGACGTGCTCGACGGCGATATGCAGCTCGGCGACGAGAACTACCTCATCGTCGGCACCGACACCAGAGCGGGCGTCAACGCCGACATGGGCGCGGGCTCGGCCGAGGACACCGAAGGCGCCCGCGCCGACACGGCGATGCTGGTGCACATCCCGAAGAACCGCTCGCGGGTGGTGGTCGTGTCGTTCCCGCGTGACCTCGATGTCACCAGGCCGCAGTGCGCCGGTTGGGACAACGAGAAGGCCACCTACACCGACGAGAAATTCCCCTCGGCCCTCGGCGGCAAGCTCAACGCGGTGTACGCCCTCGGTGGGCCGCGCTGCCTGGTCGACGTAATCCGCAAGATGTCGGGCCTGACCATCGGTCACTTCATCGGCATCGACTTCGCCGGCTTCCAAGCCATGGTCGACCAAGTCGATGGTGTCGAGGTTTGCTCCACCAAGCCGATCATCGACGGAGTGCTCGGCACGGTGCTCGAGACCTCGGGTAAGCAGCGCATCAACGGTGAGACCGCACTCAACTATGTCCGCGCACGGCATGTGGTCGGCGAGGAACGCAGCGACTACGACCGTATTCACCGTCAGCAGCAGTTCCTGGCAGCACTGCTGCGCGGCGCGTTGTCGAGCAAAGTGCTGCTCGACCCGGCGAAGTTGCAGGGCTTCGTCGAGGCATTCCGTCAGCACACCTTCGTCGACGGTGTCGGCACGCAAGATCTGATGCTGCTCGGCCGGTCGCTGCAGAAGGTCAACGCGGGTGCTGTCACCTTCATCACCGCGCCCACCGCCGGTACCACCGCCTATGGCAACGAGATTCCCCGCGAGTCCGACATCAAAGCGATCTTCCGCTCGATCATCGACGATCAGCCGCTGCCCGGTGAGGAAACCGCGCCGCCGGTGACGAGTTCGAGCGAGGCTCCGCCGACCCAGGCACCCAAGGTCTTCGCCGTGAGTCCCGGCTCGGTCTCGCTGCGGATATCCAACGGAACCGGCCGCACCGGCGTGGCGCAACAGGCCGCGAACAAGCTCTCGAACATGGGTTTCGGGATCTACAACGTCGGCAACTACCCCCAGGGCAGCGATTCGACCGTGGTCCGCTTCTCGACCGGCAACGAGGCCGCGGCCGCCACCGTCGCGAGTGCGATTCCCGGCGCGGTGCTCGAACGCGATGACGATCTCGACGGAATCATCGAGGTCATCCTGGGTTCGAACTTCGCCGGACAGGTCCGTACCCCGGTCTCGGTCGGCACCGAAATCCCCGACGCGGGCACCGGCAAGCCGATCACCGCGGCCCCCGTAACCCTGCCGTCCGACCTCGAACACATGAACGCGGCCGACACCAGCTGCGACTGACCGCGCTGACCTGCCACGACACTGCCATGCGGCATTAACCCGGTGTTGGGTGACAGCGGTGCGGGTACCCACTAGGGTCAGCAATCATGCGTGTCATCTACAACGAGCAAATGGCCGACCTCGCCAACCTCCTCGGCGAGATGGCCGGTCTCGCTGGCCAGGCCATGGAACAGGCCACCCAATCGCTGCTGCAGGCCGACCTGGGTCTGGCCGAGCAGGTCATCGGCGAGCAGGATCGGATCTCGGTGATGATCACCGAGGCCGAGGAGAAGGCCTTCGCACTGCTCGCACTGCAGGCACCCGTCGCGGGCGACCTGCGCCAGGTCGTCAGCGCGATCCAGATCGTCGGCGACGTCAACCGGATGGGCGCGCTCGCGCTGCACGTCGCCAAGGTGACCCGCCGCCGCCACCCGGCCCACGCCCTCCCGGAGTCGGTCAACGGCTACTTCGCCGAGATGGGCCGCATCGCGGTCAACATGGGCGCGGGCGCCAAAGAGGTACTCGAGTCCCGCGACCCCGAGCGCGCCGCCCAGCTCAACCAGGACGACGAGGCGATGGACGACCTCCACCGCCACCTGTTCACCCTCCTGATGGACCGTGACTGGAAGTACGGCGTAGCCGCCGCCGTCGACGTCACCCTCCTCGGCCGCTACTACGAGCGCTTCGCCGACCACGCAGTGGAGATCGGCCGCCGCGTCATCTTCCTGGTCACGGGCGTCCTACCAGCTGACGAAGACATCGAAACAAGCTGAAAGACAACGAGTCGGCCCCCGCTCACCGCGGGGGCTTTTTCGTCTCAGCACCACAACGAGAAAAGCCCCGCGCTCCTTCGAGAAGGTGCGCGGGGCTTTCTGTAGTGCTTCTAACCGAAGCGGCCGGAGATGTAGTCTTCCGTGGCGCGCTGGGTGGGGTTGGAGAAGATCTTCTCGGTGTCGTCGATCTCGATCAGGCGGCCGGGCTTGCCCTGGGCCTCGAGGTTGAAGAAACCGGTCTGGTCACTCACCCGCGCGGCCTGCTGCATGTTGTGGGTGACGATGACGATCGTGAACTCTTTCTTGAGCTCGGTGATCAGGTCCTCGATCGCCAGGGTGGAGATCGGGTCGAGCGCCGAACACGGCTCGTCCATCAGCAGGACGTCGGGCGAGACCGCGATGGCGCGGGCGATGCACAGACGCTGCTGCTGACCACCGGAGAGGCTGCCACCGGGCTTGTCGAGGCGGTCCTTGACCTCGTTCCAGAGGTTGGCACCCTTGAGCGAGCGCTCGGCGACCTCGTCGAGTTCCTTCTTGTTGCGCACACCCTGCAGCTTCAGCCCGGCCACCACATTGTCGCGAATCGACATGGTGGGGAACGGGTTCGGGCGCTGGAACACCATGCCGATGGTGCGACGCACGCCGACCGGGTCGATCGCCGAGCTGTAGATGTCCTCGCCGTCGAGCAGCACGGCACCTTCGACGCGGGCGTTCGGGGTCACCTCGTGCATGCGGTTGAGCGAGCGCAGCACGGTGGACTTGCCACAGCCGGAGGGACCGATGAAGGCGGTGACGCTGCGCGGCAGCACGGTCAGTTCCACATTCGCCACGGCGTGGAAGCTGCCGTAATAGATGTTGAGATCTTTGACGTCGATCCGCTTGGCCATCTGAGTATTCCGTTCGCTTCTATCGGTTCCGGGTGAGCAGCTTGTTGACGCCGGCGGCCGCCAGGTACAGCACTGCGATGAGCAGGATCAGCGTGAGCGCCGCACCCCACACACGTGCGCGGCCCGCGGGCTCCGGGTTCGCCAGCTCTTGGTAGATCAACAGCGGCAGCGAGGCCATGTTGCCGTCGAAGATGTTCTGGTTGATCGACTTCGAGTAACCGACCAGTACCAGCACCGGCGCGGTCTCACCCATCACACGAGCGAGCGCGAGCAGGATGCCCGAGATCATGCCGGGTGCGGCGGTGGGGATGACGATCCGCAGGATGGTCTTCCACTTCGGCACACCGAGCGCGTAGGACGCCTCACGCAGCTCGTCGGGCACCAGCTTCAGCATTTCCTCGGTGCTTCGCACGACCACCGGCAGCATCAGCAGCACCAGCGCCAGCGAGACGGCGAAGGAGCTCTGCGGCATACCGAAGGTCGCGATCCACAGCGCGAAGATGAACAGCGCGGCCACGATCGAGGGCACACCGGCGAGGATGTCGACCATGAAGGTGGTGACCTTGGCGAGCCGGCCGCGACCGTATTCGACCAGGTAGACCGCGGCCATGATGCCGAGCGGCACCGCGATGATCGAGGCCACCGCCGACTGCACGATGGTGCCGTAGATCGCGTGGTACACACCGCCGCCGGTCTGATCCGGCAGGATGCCCTTCTGGGAGTTGAACCACCAGTCCGACGAGATGATGGTGCTGAAGCCCTTGGTGATCACCAGGCCGAGCACCCACACCAGCGGGATCAGCGCGATGACGAAGCACAGCGTGACCAGGCCGGTGGCGATGTTGTTCTTGATCCGCCTGCCGGTGCTGACGTGCCGGAACGTCGGCGCCTTGACCGGTTTGTCGAGGACAGTTGTCGGAGGCATCAGCCGTTCACCTTTCCGCCGGAGGCCAGGCGGGCCAGCGCGTTGACGATGAAGGTCAGCGCGAAGAGAACGAAGCCGGCGGCGATATAGGCGCCGGTAGGCAGCGGTGAACTGAACTCCGAGGCCGCGGAGGCGATCTTGGAGGCGAAGGTGTAGCCGCCGTCGAACAGCGACCACTCACCGGGCACGGTGGCGGTGCGCAGCACGACGAGCACCGCGATCGTCTCACCGAGCGCGCGGCCGAGGCCGAGCATGGAACCGGCGATCACACCACTGCGCCCGTAGGGCAGCACCGTCATCCGCACGACTTCCCACTTGGTGGCGCCGAGGGCCTGCGCGGCCTCGATGTGCGCGCGCGGGGTGAGCGCGAACACTTCGCGGGCGACGGAGGTGATGATCGGCAGGATCATCACCGCGAGCACGACACCGGCGGTGAAGATGGTGCCGCCACCGCCGATCGAGACGTTGCCGTCGGAGAAGAGGAAGAACCAGCCCAGGTTCTCGTTGAGGAATTCCTGCACCGGCGCGATCTGCGGCGCCAGCACCAGGAAACCCCACAGACCGAACACGATGGACGGCACCGCGGCGAGCAGGTCGATCAGCATCGTGAACGGCCTGCCCAGCCGCGACGGCGCGTAGTGCGTCAGGAACAGCGCGATACCGACACCGATCGGCACCGCGACGACGAGCGCGAACACCGAGCTCAGGACCGTGACCATGAACAGGTCGCGGATACCGAAGCGGAGATTGTTGGCATCACCGGTCGAGAACTCGGTGCTGGTGAAGAAGTTGGCATTGTCGGCCATGAGCGAGGGGACCGCGCGGATCAGCAGGAACAGCGCGATCAACGCGATAGCGGCGACGATTGTCGCGCCGGCAGCGGTGGCCATCCACCGGAAGATCGTCTCGGCGTTCAGGCGGCCGGTACGACCCCCGTCAGGGGCCTTGTCGATTTTCGGTTCGGTCGGCATATTCGCAGTATCTCCGGCCGCCCGTGGGCCCGTCGAATCCGACGAGCCCACCGCGGTCACCTCAGGGTGCATTGTCATGGCCAGAAAGCGATCAGGAAATGGCGTTGATCGCGGTGGTCAGCTTGGTCTTGAACGCGTCGGGCAGCGGCACGTAGCCCGCCTCGGTCAGACCGGACTGGCCGTTGGTGACGGCCGAGGTCAGGAAGGCCTTGACGGCCTTGCTGGTGTCGGCGTCGGCGTACTTGGAGCACACGACCTCGTAGGTGGCCATGACGATCGGGTACGAGCCGGCGACGGTCGGCTTGTAGAACGAGCTGGTGTCGAGCACCAGGTCGTTGCCCTCGCCCTTGACCTTCACGCCGTCGATGGCCTTGGCTGCCGACTCGGCCGACAGCTTGACCGGGTCCTTGCTCGCGGAGGTGATGATCTGCGAGATGGACAGGTTCTGCGCCTTGGCGAAGGACCACTCGTTGTAGGTGATCGAGTTCTTGGTGCTCTTGATGGCGGCCGAGGTGCCCTCGTTGCCCTTGGCACCTTCACCGACGCCACCGTTGAAGGTCTTGCCGCCGCCCTTGCCCCACGCGCCGTCCGAGGCCGCGTCGAGGTAGAGCTGGAAGTTGTCGGTGGTGCCCGACTCGTCGGAGCGGAAGATCACGGCGATCTTCTCGGCGGGGAGCTTGGCGTTCGGGTTGAGCGCCTTGATCTCCGGGGCATCCCAGGTGGCGACGGAGCCGTTGAACACCTTGGCGGCGGTCGGGCCGTCGAGCACCAGGTCGGTGACGCCGTCGACGTTGTAGGTCACGGCGATCGGGCCGAAGACGGTCGGCAGGTTCCACGCGGGGGCGCCACAACGCTCCGCGGCCTTGGCCGGCTCTTCCTTCTTGGAGCTCAGCGCCGAGTCGGAGCCACCGAAATCGGTCTGGCCGCCGATGAACTCGTTGACGCCGGCGCCCGAGCCACTCGAGGTGTAGTTCAGGGTGAAGCCGTCGCAGTTGTTCTCGTAGGCCGCGACGAAACGCTCCATGGCGTTCTTCTGCGAGGAGGCACCGGACGCCTTGAGCGCCTTCTTGCCACCACAGGCAACGCTGGTGTTGGCGGCGTTGCCGGCCTCGCCACCGGTGGTGTTCTCGTCACTGCCACAGGCGGCCAGGGTCATGGCGCCCACGGCGAAGACGCCGACCAGGGCACTGGTGCGCTTGAAGTTCACTTTTCCTCCGACAATGCTGGGTGTCTCACTCGGTCCCTCACCGGCCCGAGTGAGGCTGGCTGGCGCTCGCTGTCCCGAAGGAATGCGCGCACCAGGCGACGACTGTGCCGCCCAGAAGTAACCTAGGGTCGCCCGGTTGACAGTTGGCCCGACGTGGGTTAACGGAGAATGAACAGCCCGGCGCGATCAATGCCGCGAATGTGACGTTAGCCCCAGTTTTACTCGCACGTACCCGGTCATCCGCGCAATATTCTCCTCGCACACCAGAATTCACCTCGGATGTGAGGTAGCTCGCATCAGGGCAGCGAGTACGCGACGTCGATGTGGGCGGGGGCGAATCCGAGCTTGGTGTAGGTGTGCACGGCGGCGGTGTTGTCGGCCTCGGTGTAGAGCAGGACCTCCGTGGATCCGGCCGCGAGCAGGTGCCGCAGACCGGCCAGGGTCAGCAGTCGGCCGAGGCCACGCCCCTGCGCGGACGGGTCGACCCCGACCACGTACACCTCACCGGCGGGGGCGGCGTCGGGATGCTGTTTGGTCCAGTGGAAACCGAGCAGGCGGCTCGGGTCGGCGGCGTCGAAGGCCAGGAAAAGACCGGCCGGTTCGAACCAGGATTCCGCGCGCCGAGCGGCGATATCGCGCTCGGTCCAGCCGCCCTGTTCGGGATGCCAGGCGAAAGCCGCGTTGTTCACCCGCAGGATTTCGAGGTCGTCGACGGGGCCCGCGTACGTGCGCAAGATGAGATCGTCCGGAAGCTCTAGTTCCGGTAGCTCCGGGGTTGCCAGTGAGCGGCGCATCTGCCACAGCTCACGGGCGGTGCTCAGTCCGAGCCCGCTCGCCAGCGCCTTGGCCGCGGGCAGGTCACCGTGCGCCCACACCCTGGCACCCGCGCCACCCTCGGCCAGCGCGGCGCGGACCAGATCCGCGCCGATGCCGGCACCACGCGCGGCGGGGTCGACGGCGACCTCGGCCATCGCGGGGTGTTCGTCATGTGCCGCAACGAGATTCGCGTAGCCGACCACCTCGCCGGCGCGCATCGCCAGCAGGTGCCTTGTCGACGGGTCGACTTCGGCGAGGGAGAGCACCGCCTGCTCGGAGACCGGGGCGACGCCGTCGGCGTCAGCCGCGCGTTCGAGCAGCGCGCGCACCCGGTGCACGGTGCCGGGCTCGACCTGATCGGTCCAGGTCAGGGTTGCTGTATCCGGCATCGCGTTCTCCTCGAAGCGTGACAGGGGCTACTGCGCGCTGCCGTTGAGTGGGGCGAAGGAGTCGTCGCCGTCGACGTCCTCGTCGACGAAGCTCACCACCTCGCCCTTGGCGGCGGCTGTCCGGGCCGGGCGCACGGCCTTGTAGCCGACGTTGCGCACGGTGCCGATCAGCGACTCGTACTCGGTGCCGAGCTTGGCGCGCAGGCGCCGCACGTGCACGTCGACGGTGCGGGTGCCGCCGAAGAAGTCGTAGCCCCAGACCTCTTGCAGCAGCTGGGCCCGGGTGAACACCCGGCCAGCGTGCTGCGCGAGGTACTTGAGCAGCTCGAATTCCTTGTAGGTGAGGTCGAGCGGGCGACCGCGCAGGCGCGCGGTGTAGGTGCCCTCGTCGATCACCAGCTCACCCAGGGTGATCTTGCCGGTGTTCTCCGGGCTGGCGACCCCACCGTTACGTCCGACCAGCAGCCGCAAGCGCGCGTCGAGCTCAGCGGGGCCGGTCCCGGGCAGCAGGATGTCGTCCAGGCCCCAGTCCGCGTTGACGGCCACCAGGCCGCCCTCGGTCAGTACCGCGACCACCGGCACCGAGGACCCGGTGCTGCCGAGCAGCCGGCACAGACCACGCGCCGCGGCCAGGTCCGTTCTGGCGTCGACCAGCGCCACATCGGCGCTACTCGCCTCCAGCAGGGACGACACCTCGGTCGGCGCGGGCCGGACGTTGTGCGCCAGTAGCGTCAACGACGGCAGGACCGCATCGGGGTTGGGGTCGGAGGTCAGTAGGAGCAGCTCCATGGGGCTCTCCTCCTATCTCGTTGCTCCGCGGACGACAGCAGCCGCGTAGCTACGTCGCCGAAACACAGGTTAAGTCGTGTGCAACATTAGCGCCTCTACCGCCACGACCTCGCAACACGGCGTCCGTTTTGTGTCGTTGGCACCCGTCCTGGTCGGACCGCGGGCCCGCGACCCGCGACACCAGCCGCTAGTGTCACAACTATGCGCAAGCTGATCATCGGGCTTCTCTGCCTGGCCGGTTTGGCGGTGGTCATCGATTTCGGCGCCGCCGCCTATTCGGAATACCACGTCTCCCGCCAACTGCGGGCAGGCGCGGATCTGTCGGCCGACCCGGAAGTGACGTTCCACGGATTCCCGTTCACCGCCCAGGCGATGAGCGGCCGCTATGACGAGGTGACCATCCGGGCCCGCGGCATGCGCCCCGATATTCCGGGCGAGATCGGTATCGAGGCCACCCTCAAGGGCCTGCACGCCCCGGCGAGCCAATTGCTCGACGGCGCGGCCCGCAATGTGCAGGTCGAACGGATCGACGCCAGGATGCGCATCGAACCCACCGAGCTCGGCAAACTCTTCGGCATCCCCGACCTGCAGGTGCACACCCGTCCCGCCGACAAGTCCGACGGCACCGGCGGTTCGGGCGGCTCCGGGATGACCACCGCGGGCGCACTCGTGCTCACCGGCACCCTGGCAACCGCCCCGAACGGCCGCGTCCTCGGCGCGGGCGTGGTCCCCACCGGCAGCAGCACCCGGGTGCCCGTGCAGGTGCAGGCCGACTTGCTGCTCGACGGCGACAAGGTCCGCATCCAGGCCACCGGCTTCTACCGCGACAGCGACAGCGGCCCCTCCGATGCGACGACCACCACCAAGTCCGAGATTCCCGAGGCCGATCGCGCGGCGGTGCTCGATCGATTCAGCCGTACCATCGATACCAAGGAGTTGCCGTTCGGTGTCGCACCGACCGAGGTGTCGGCGCTCGGCGGCCAGATCGTCGTCGAGGGTGTCGGCCGCAACGTCACCATCGACCTGGACCGATTGCAGCAACCATGATCGAGATCGTCATTCTGGCCGCCGTCATCGCGGCCGCCGTCGCGGTGGGCCTCTACCTGTCGCGCAAGCAAGGGCAGGTTCGTCCCGCCACCCTCGACCCCGAGACGCACCAGCGCACCCGCCTGCTCGGCGCCGCCGGTGTGACCGGCGAGGTCCCCGCGGTGCTGCACTTCTCCGCCGACTGGTGCGGCCCGTGTGACGCGGTCCGCCGGGTCGTCGCGGGCGTCACCGCCGAGCTGTCGGAGTCCCCGAACGCCCCGCGCGACATCGAGATCGATATCGACGCCGACCCCGCGCTGGCCCGTGAGCTCAACGTCCTTTCCCTGCCGACGACCTTCGTCTTCGACGCCGAGGGCAAGGAACGCTTCCGCATCTCCGGCGTCCCGAAGCCCGGCGACCTGCGCACCGCCCTCGAGCCCCTGACTGTGTGATCTAGCCCCGTATTCAGGGGGGCCGAGACATTCTCCGGGAAGACCGGGTAAACTACTTCTCGTGCAAACCGACCACGAGCTGATGCTCACCCGACGCCGCACAGTTGACCTGTGTCGCCTCGGTGGTTGTTGCTGCCTGTGCTGCTGAACGATCGGCCCTTTCTCTCCCGAGATTTCTGACGTCGATCTATGCCCCGCCGCGCGAGTGATCCTCTCGGATCCCCCGGCGAACAGGTAGATCCCCCTGTAAGTGCTCATATGAAGCGCAGGAGTTCGCACAATGACCGTTTCTGATTCCCTACCTCGCGTCGACGTACGCGGGCCGCGTTTCGTGGCCTGGATTACCACCGGCGTCCTGATCCTGGTGCTCCTCGTCAGTGCCGTCTCGCCCGCCGCCGCCGCGATCCTGATCGGCCTGCAGGCCGTCGTCTTCGCGATCGGCGCCGCCGCGGGCCCTGTCAAGCACCCTTACGGCAGGATCTACGCCGCGTTCGTCGCGCCGCGTAATGGTCCGCCCACCGAGACCGAGCCCGTGCCACCGCTGCGTTTCGCGCAAGCGCTCGGCTTCGTGTTCGCCGGTCTCTCCCTGCTGGGCTTCGCGCTCGGCTCCTCGATCGTCGGCGCGGTGTTCGCCGGCTTCGCCCTGTTCGCGGCGTTCTTGAACGCGGCGTTCGGGGTCTGCCTGGGTTGCCAGATCTATCCGCTGGTAGCTCGCTTCCGCCGGTCGCCTGCCCCGGCACCGAACTGACCCTCCTGCACGTCATCTCTGAAAGGAACAACATGGCTCGCTCCGATGTCCTGGTCTCCGTTGACTGGGCCGAAGAGAACCTCAACGCCCCCGGCGTCGTCTTCGTCGAGGTCGACGAGGACACCTCCGCCTACGAGGGTGGCCACATCGAAGGCGCCATCCGCCTGGACTGGAAGGACGACCTGCAGGATCACGTTCGTCGTGACTTCGTGAACCAGGAGCAGTTCTCCGACCTGCTCTCGGCGCGTGGCATCAGCAACGACGACACCGTGGTGCTCTACGGCGGCAACAACAACTGGTTCGCGGCCTACGCCTACTGGTACTTCAAGCTGTACGGCCACAACGACGTCAAGCTCGTCGACGGCGGCCGCAAGAAGTGGGAGCTCGACGGTCGTCCGCTCTCGCGTGACGCGGTCTCGCGCCCGGCCACCCAGTACAAGGCCGCCGCTCCCGACCTGACCATCCGCGCCTTCCGCGACGAGGTCATCGCGGCCATCGGCGTCAAGAACCTGGTCGACGTGCGTTCGCCCGACGAGTTCTCCGGCAAGATCCTCGCTCCCGCGCACCTGCCGCAGGAGCAGAGCCAGCGGGCCGGCCACATCCCGACCGCGATCAGCGTGCCGTGGAGCAAGGCCGCGAACGAGGACGGCACCTTCCGCAGCGACGCCGAGCTGGCCGAGCTGTACAAGGACGCGGGCCTGGACGGCGAGAAGGAAACCATCGCCTACTGCCGTATCGGCGAGCGTTCCTCGCACACCTGGTTCGTGCTGCAGGAGCTGCTCGGCCACCAGAACGTCAAGAACTACGACGGCAGCTGGACCGAATACGGTTCGCTCGTCGGCGTGCCTATCGAGTTGGGAGCGTAATCAATATGTGTGCAGCACCTACCCAGGGTCAGGCCATTCCGGCCGGCGTCGATGTGGAGAAGGAAACGGTCATCACCGGCCGTGTCCTGAGCACCGACGGCCAGCCCGTCGGCGGCGCGTTCGTGCGTCTGCTCGACGGCAACGGTGACTTCACCGCCGAGGTCGTGGCCTCGGGCACCGGTGATTTCCGCTTCTTCGCCGCGCCGGGTTCGTGGACCCTGCGCGCGCTGTCCTCGTCGGGCAACGGCTCCGCCGAGATCAGCCCCGAGGGCGCGGGCATCCACGCTGTGGATGTCGCGGTCGCGAAGTAAAGCTCACAACGGCCCTGGTAGTTCCTGTGCGGGAACTGCCAGGGCCGTTTTCGTATCTGTTGCGAGGGGTAGCTAGACTTCGGTTGTGGTCATCTTCTTCGAGGTACTCCTTGTTGCCGTGTCGATTCTCATCGGCTGGTTCGGCCTTTACGTCTTCTACCGGCTCTTCACCGAGTCATGAGCGGGCTCGCCGGCGAGGGTAACGAACAGGCCGAGCGAGCGAGTAACGAGCAAGACGCTCCGGCCGAGCGTCGTAGTGGCGACGAGGCAGTGAATGTCGCCGCTGAACGGGCGAAAGAGACCGGCGCCCGAAACATTTCGGTCCTGCCCGGTCTTCCCCTGCCCGAAGACACGGCCAATCTGCGCCTCGGCCCGGATCTGAACCACGCCATGCTGGCCCTGCTGCCGCTGGTCGGTGTGTGGCGCGGCGAGGGCGAAGGCAATCACCCCACCCAGGGCGACTACCACTTCGGCCAGCAGATCATCGTCTCCCACGACGGCGGCGACTACTTGGCCTGGGAATCGCAGACCTGGAAGCTCGACGCCGAGGGCAAGTACACCGGCCCTGACCTCCGTGAGAGCGGCTACTGGCGGGTCGGCGGTGAGGGCTCCGAGGAGCTGCTCGAATTCCTGCTCACCCACAGCAACGGCGTGATCGAGCTGTACTACGGCACGGCACGCAACCACGCCTCATGGGAACTCGCGACCGACGTCTCCATCCGCAGCACCTCCGGCGCGGTGGTCGGCGGCGCGAAACGCCTCTACGGCATCGTCGAAAACGGTGACCTCGCGTACGTGGAGGAACGAGTGGACCCCGACGGCGCCCTCGTCCCGCGCCTGTCGGCGCGGCTGGTCCGCTACATCGGCTGACATCTTCGCGAACGGCCCGTCCAGATCTCTCTGGGCGGGCCGTTTTCGTCGTGAAATGGAGCGACCCCCGAGCCTTCCGCCGCATTCTGTGAACGCGATGGTCCCGGTTGGATCATCCGGGGGCTCGGGGGTCGGGTGACTGCCTGGGATTCGCTCAGCGCACCGCTGGGGAATCTCCCGCAGTGGAGCTGCTAGCGGGCAGCCACCTCACGCATCCGTTGAACATACATTCTTCAGACCACCTCCTCTCTTGTGTACTGATGAATCTAGCTGCGCCCGGCGCGGTCGGCAATTGAATTAATTGCGGTGCTGACCTGGGCGAATGCCTCAGTTCGCCGAGGCTGCCACGGCGTGGGGATGTTCGACGCGGCACGTACCGGTGGCGTCGACGGTGACGATCGTGTCGGCTCCGTGGCCGAGCGGGAGTTGGTGGGTGACAACGACAACTGTGCGATCGGGGGCAACTAGGCCGCTGTTCGCGTCCAGGAGCTCGCGCAGGAGCTGATCGCCTTCGGCAGCGGCCAGGTGTTCGGTCGGCTCGTCGAGGAGCAGGGTGTGCGCGGGGGCGACGAGAGCGCGGGCCAGCAGGATGCGGCGGCGTTGACCACCCGATACCGCGGCCGCACCCGCGGTGAGCGAGGTGTGCACACCGTCCGGCAACGAATCCAGCCAAGGGCCGAGCCCGACTGTGCGCAGCGCGCTTTCGGCCTCATCGAGGCCGAGATCACCACGCGCCACCCGCAGATTCTCCAGAATCGAGGTACCGAACAGGTGCGCGTCCTCCGCGAAGAACGTGACCCCGTCCCGAGGCGTATCGAACAGCCCAGCCCATGCCATCAGCAACGTCGTCTTCCCTGCCCCACTCGGCCCGAGGACAACCACCCGCCGCCCTTCCGGCATCGCGATCGTGGTCGGCTTGCCACCGACCGCTGAGGGCTTCACCGAGCTGTCGCGAAGGCGATGCAGTGCGGCTCTGGCGGTGGTGAGGGTGGTCGCGGCGGCCGGGAGCGCACCGACGGCTTCGAAGGCGGACAGCGGCACCAGGACGAGGATCGCCAGGGCCATCGGGGTCATCCCGCCGGGGAGTCCGCCGGTCGGCCCGTAGGCGGCGATGCCGACCAGCAGGGCACCCAGCGCGCTGATCCCGATCGAGAGCGGGGTCGCCGCGGCCGCCCACGCGCTGCGCGACGCCGCCGAATCCTCCGCGGCCACCGCGCGGCGAGAGGCCTTGTCCGCCACCGCGAGCGCCGCATCGAGCCGGCCCGCGACGCGCAGTTCAGCGGCGTGGTCGAGCACGGTCACCGCCTCAGCGGTGAACTCCGCCCGATCGGCCCGCACCGCGCGCTCGGCCTCCCGCGCGGCCATCGCCGACAACCACGGCGCCGCGATCCCCGAAACCCCCAGCGCGACGGCCAGAATCACCGCGGCCAGTGGCGAGATGAACGCGATCAACCCCACCGCGGCGAACGACAACACCACCGCGACCGCGACCGGAACCAGCACCCGGACCACGACCGCCCCGAGGTCATCGATATCGGTGCCGATGCGCACCAGCACATCTCCGCGCCGCATCTCCCGGCCCGCCACGGTCGCATGCCGACCCGACGAGCCTGCCCGATCCCGCCACCGCCAGACATCGGACTGGGCCAGCGTGCGATACACCGAGGTCCGGGCGGTGGTCATGGCCCGCAGCGCCACATCGTGGGTGGCCAGCCGCTCCAGGTACCGGCACAACCCCCGCGAGATGCCGAGCGCCCGCACCGAGACCACCACGACGCTCAGGTCGAGCACCGGCGGCATCTGCCACGCCCGCGCGATCAACCACGCGGCCAGCGCCGCCAACCCGAGCCCGCTCCCCAACGCGGCCACGCCCCACGCGATCGCGACCGCGACCCGTGCCGGCGACAACGCGAGCATGCGCCACATTTCCCGCACGTCCCCGATGACACCGGCTGAGCGGTCCAACCGCACTTCCCGATCAGCACTCACGAGACTCGAACCTCCTGACCGATTCGTTCGGTGGCCGCAACCGCACCAGCGCCCACTTGGACGACAACATCGGCGGCCGCCAGAACCGTTGGACGGTGGGCGATGACGACGACCGTCGCACCGCCGGCGGCGAGCGTGCGCAAGGTGTCGAGCACGCGTTGCTCGCTCTCTGGATCGAGGTGGGCGGTGGGTTCGTCGAGGAGCAGGATCGGGCGGTTGGCGGCCAGGACGCGGGTCAGGGCGAGGCGCTGACGCTGGCCGAGCGAGAGGCCGGTGCCGTTCTGGCCGACAACCGTGTTCCAGCCTTCCGGCAGTTCCGCCAGGACGGAATCGAATCCTGTTGCGGCGCTGACTGCCCGAAGCTCGTCATCGGTCCGATCCGGTACGGTCCGCGCGCCGAGCAACTCGACGTTCTCGCGCAGCGTCCCGGGCACCAGCACCGGCCGCTGCGGCAGCCATGCGATGTGGCTCCACCAGCTGTCAGGGTCGAGTGCACGAACGTCGGTGCCGTCCACCAGAACCGCCCCCGCGTCGGGTTGGATTAACCCCAGAATCGCTTGCAGTGTGGTCGATTTCCCACACCCGTTGGGGCCGGTCAATACCGTCACCAGCCCCGGCGCGAGCTCGGCCGTCAGCTGATCGGGCGCGGTGCCGGTGCGCGCGGCGACAGTCACACCGCGCAAGGTGATCGTGGGTCCACCCGATGCCGTCACGGCACGACCTACCGCGTCAACTCGCTGCTGTGCGTCAACGTTCGGCTTGAGCACCGCGAATGCCCTGTCCGCCGCGGCCATCCCGTCCTGCGCGGCATGGAACTTCTCCCCCACCTGACGCAGCGGCCAGTACACCTCCGGAGCGAGGATCAGCGCCACCAGCCCGCCGTACAACGCCATCTCCCCGAACACCAGCCGCAGCCCGATCGCCACCGCGATCAACGCGACACTCAGCGTGGCAAGGCTTTCCAGCACCATCGACGACAGGAACGCCATCCGCAGCGCGCGCATGGTCCGCTGCCGCAGCGAATCACCGAGCGCCTGCACCTGATTCGCCATACTCGGCGCGTCCCCGCCTTCCCGCCCGAGCGCGCGCAAGGTGGGCATGCCCGCGAAGAGGTCGAGGATCTGGTCGGACAACCGGGTGGTCGCGGCGAGCGTCGCCTCGGCTCGCCCCTGGGTGAGCAGCCCGATGAGCACCATGAACACCGGGATCAGCGGCACCGTGATCACCGCGATCAGCGCGGAGGTCGGATCGTGCAACGCCATGACCACCAACACCACCGGCGGCACCAGGCACGCCAGCAGCAGCGCGGGGAGATAGCCCGTGAACCAGCCACGCAACCCGCTCAGGCCGTTGCCGACAACGACCGCGATCTCGGTCCGCCGCGCGTCGAGTTCCCGCGGCGGCAGTTCGGCACCGGCCCGCAGCACCGCCGTCTCGAGCTCGGCGACCACCGCGCTTCCAGCCCGATGAGCCAGCCGCGCCTGCCACCAACTCGCGAGGCCCCGCACCGCGACAGCCGTGGCGAGCACCACCAATTCCGTAGTCCACGAACTGAACTCACGCGTATTCGGATCAGTGATGACCCCGGCGAGCACCCGTCCCAGCACGATGGCGATCACCACGATCGTCGCGGTGATCACCAACGCCAGCGCGACAGCGATGACGAGGTGCGGCCGCGCCGACCGCGCGTACCGCAGTAACCGCGGATCGACCGGTCGCCGCCCTGATCGGCGTCGAGCCTGCCCCGGTCCGTCCTGCGACAAGCTTTCCGACACCACCGCGTCCGACCTTTCGCGAGCAGAACCTTCCCGGGACGAGGCCGACTCCATCGGTCAGCCTTTACCGCTCAACGGCAAACCCACCGGCGGCGGAATCTGTTCGACCCGAATCCGCTGCCGGAACACCCAATAGGTCCACCCCTGATAAATCAGCACCACCGGCGTAGCGATCAGCGCCGCCCAGCTCATCACCTTCAACGTATACGGCGTCGACGACGCGTTGTAGATGGTGAGGTCGTAGAGCGGACTGATGGTCGAGGGCAGCACATTCGGATACATCGACCCGATGATCAACACCGTCGCCGAGACAACAGTAAGCGTCGTCCCGACAAAGGCCCATCCATCACGTCCAGCACTATTGGCTACCGCGGCGAGAACAAGCCCGAGCACGGCAGTCACCAGAACGATCCAGGTCCACCCGGCGCCATAGGCGAGCTGCGTCCACAAACCGAATCCGCCGACCACCACCGCGGTGGGAATCAGCAGCAACCTGGCGATCCGCAAAGCATCCGTACGAACCTCGCCCGCGGTCTTGAGCACCAGGAACACCGCACCGTGCAGCGCGAACAGCACAGCCGTAGCCAATCCGCCGAGCAGCGCGTACGGGCTGAGCAGATCCCCCACCGACCCGACGATCTGCTTGTCCGCGTCCAACGGCACGCCACGCACCATATTCGCGAATACCCAGCCCCAGGCCATCGCCGGAATCCACGATCCGATCCCGATCCCGATATCGCACCAGGCCCGCCATTTCGGATCATTGATCTTGCCCCGGTATTCGATCGCGCACACGCGCAGAATCAACGCGACCAGCAGGAGCAGCAGCGCCAGATAGAAACCCGAGAACACGCTGGCGTACCACTCGGGAAACGCCGCGAACAACGCTCCGGCGGCGGTGATCAGCCACACCTCGTTGCCGTCCCAGACCGGCCCGATCGTATTGAGCACCACACGCCTGCGCGCGTCGGCACCCTTACCGAGAATCGGCATCAACATGCCCACACCGAAATCGAATCCTTCGAGCACGAAGTAGCCGGTGAACAGCACGCCGATCAAGATGAACCAGAACTGTTGCAGACCCATCGTCGGCTCCTAGTACGCGAAGGAAAGTTGGGGAGTGTCCGAGTCGGCCGAACTCGCCGCGTGCACCTGCGTGTCCGGCCCCTCGACGACGTATCGCCGCATCAGGTAGAACCACACCATCGCGAGCGCGCCGTAGAGCAGCGTGAACACCACCAGTGAGAACAGCACGGTCCCCACATCGTGTTCGGAGACCGCCTGCTGCACCGTCATCCGAATGTTCGGATCACCGGTCGGATTCGGCACCACCGCCCACGGCTGACGCCCCATTTCGGTGAACACCCATCCCGCGGCATTGGCCAGGAACGGCGTGGGGATCGCGAGCAGGCTCAGCCAGGCGAACCATCGCTGATTCGGCACCCGGCCACCGCGCGTCACCCAGAACCCGGCCAACAGCAGCAGCACCGACCCGCCTGCCAGCCCGATCATGGCGCGGAAGGACCAGTAGGTGACGAACAGGTTGGGCCGATAGTCACCGGGTCCGTACGCGACGTTGTAGGTCTTCTGCAGATCGACCACACCGTCGAGCGTCACCCCGGTGAACTCACCCTTGGCGAGATACGGCAGCACATAGGGCACCTCGAGTACGTGGACCACACTGTCGCAATTGTTGTGCGTGCCGACGGTGAGAACGGAGAAGTCGGGATCAGTCGCCGTGTGGCACAACGATTCCGCCGATGCCATCTTCATCGGCTGCTGTTCGAACATCAGCTTGCCTTGGATATCACCGGTGAAGATCAGCGCGACACCGGAGAGCGCGACCACCACCAGCGACGCGCGTCCCACCGGTCGCCACATTGTCCGCGCCGCTTCGAGTTTCGCGGGATCGCCACTGCGCGCGTTGCGCACCATCCACCATCCCGCGATGCCTGCCACGAAGGTGCCCGCGGTGAGAAACGCGCCGGCCACCACATGCGGAAACGCGGCCAATGCCGTGTTGTTGGTCAGCAGCGCCCAAATGCTTTCCAGCTCAGCGCGTCCGGTCTCCGGGTTGTACCGCGCGCCCACCGGATGCTGCATGAAGGAATTGGCCGCGACGATGAAGAAGGCCGAAGCGTTCACGCCGATGGCGACGATCCAGATCGTCGCCAAGTGCACCAGCTTCGGCAGCCGGGTCCACCCGAAGATCCACAATCCGATGAACGTCGACTCCATGAAGAAGGCGATCAGCGCTTCCAAAGCCAGTGGCGCACCGAAGACGTCGCCGATGAAGCGGGAGTATTCGCTCCAGTTCATCCCGAACTGGAATTCCTGCACGATGCCCGTCGCGACCCCGAGGGCGAAGTTGATCAGGAACAGCTTGCCGAAGAATTTGGTCAGCCGGTACCAGCGTTCATTGCCCGTGACCACCCAGGCGGTCTGCATCATCGCGATCAGCGGAGCGAGACCGATGGTCAGTGGAACGAACAGAAAGTGGTAGACGGTCGTGATCCCGAACTGCCACCGGGAGACATCAAGGGTGTCCATCCGACCTCCACCGATCTACTACGACAACTTGTAGTAGATCGTACGCCGGGATTCACCTCACTCGAGCGTGACAACCGCCACGGCGCGCGGAAACCCTTTCCGCAGGGGCACGCCCACCCGTGCCCCACACACGGATCACCAGTCTCCGATGGTCCCCGGCCGTTCGATGCCGAGGTCGACCATGTCGATGATCTCCTGAGCATTGTCGGGGGCCGACATGCGCACACCGTCGAGCTGGTTCACTCGGGCGGCGAGGGTGATGCTCGACAGCAGCCAGATGCTGTCACAGTCGAAAAGGTCTGCGGTGAACAGCGTCTGGTACTTGCACGTCCAGCCGGACTTCTCCGCCACGTTGAACAGGGCCCGCTGCGTGACACCGGGCAGCACACCGCTCTTCGCGGGCACCGTGATGAGTTCCTTGCCGCGTGCGATCACCACCGACGAGCGCGGTCCCTCCAGGACCTTGTGTTCGGTGCTGTGGAAGATCACGTCCTCGGCGCCCATGCGCCGCGCGAACCGCAGCGCGGCCATATTGGTCGCGTACGACAGCGTCTTCGCGCCGAGCAGCTGCCACGGCGCCGCCTGCGCCAGGTCGACCGAGATGCCGCGCGCCAGCGACATCACCTTCACGCCCTCCGCGCGCGCCGTCGCGACCCGAGCGGGCACCGGGGAGACGAGCACATACGCGGTGGGCTGCGGATCCTCCGGCGCCAGTTCCGAGCGCGGCGCGTCGAATTCCGAGTCGCGACCGCGGGTGTAGATCAGCCGCAACATTCCTTCCTCTTCGGATCCCCATTCCTTCACGGCCAGTTCCACCGCGGTGCGCCATCTCGACAGACCCGGCTCCGGTAGTTCCAGCGCTTGCGCCGAACGACGCAGCCGCGCCAGGTGAAATTCCAGCGCGGTGGCCGTGCCGCCGCGCACCAAAATAGTTTCGAATACTCCATCGCCGCGAAGTGCGCCGATGTCGTCGGCATAAAGCGACGGCACGTTCGCGTCAGCGACCGTCCCGTCGAGTGTCACAAGAACCCGATCTCCCATGTGCCGAGCGTAGGCGTTATCGCTCTGTTATGCCTACGGCTGGATCGAATCGAGCTCGCGACGCGCGCCGTGAGGATGCCCAGGTTCAGCGCGTGTCGGCAGACGCGCCTACAGTGGGTGTCGTGTCACAGGTCGTCGTCCCCAGTCCTGTTCTCCATACGCCGGGTGCCGTCGCGGGTGCTCCCGACACTCCGGACGCCGCGGTCGCCTGGCATTACGGTGACCCGTTCGGAGAACAGAAGGCTGCCGCGGAGCGGGTCGCGGTCGTGGATCGCTCCCATCGCAGCCTCGCGACGATCACCGGCGCCGAACGCCTGAGCTGGCTGCACACCATCACCAGCCAGCACATCGCCGCGCTGCCCGACGCGCACAGCGCCGAGACGCTCGACCTCGATCTCAACGGCCGCATCCTCAATCACTTCGTCCTCACCGACCTCGACGGCACCCTGTGGCTCGATACCGAGGCCGACCGCGGCGCCGAGCTGCTGGCGTTCCTGAAGAAGATGGTGTTCTGGGCCGACGCCAAACCCGAGGCCGCCCCCGATCACGCCGTGCTGAGCCTGCTGGGCCCCCGAGTGGACACCCTGCTCGACGCGCTGGGCATCGCACAGCTGCCGGAGACCTACGTCGTCGCGGCGCTGCCCGGTGGTGGATTCCTGCGGCGGATGCCGGACTCCTTCGACCTGATCGTCCCCCGGACCGAGCTGTCGGCCTGGTGGACCAGGCTCACCGAGGCCGGGGCCGCCCCGGCGGGCATGTGGGCCTACGAGGCGCTGCGAGTGGCCGCGCTGAGGCCCCGCATCGGCGTCGACACCGACGATCGCACGATCCCGCACGAGACCCGCTGGATCGGCGGCATCGAGGAGCACGGGGCCGTCCACCTGAACAAGGGGTGCTACCGCGGGCAGGAAACCGTCGCCCGGGTCCACAACCT
Organism: Nocardia sp. NPDC058518; assembly: GCF_042719655.1. Classification (NCBI taxonomy): domain Bacteria; kingdom Bacillati; phylum Actinomycetota; class Actinomycetes; order Mycobacteriales; family Nocardiaceae; genus Nocardia; species Nocardia sp. NPDC058518. The sequence goes on along the minus strand of NZ_JBHXNJ010000017.1, from coordinate 175,139 downwards.
CGGCAAGCCCCCGCGCAATCTCGTGCTCCTGCACCTCGACGGCTCGGCCGACGAGCGCCCGTCGACCGGTGACGACGTGACCGCGGGTGGCCGCACCGTCGGCCGCCTCGGCACCGTCATCGACCACTACGAACTCGGCCCGATCGCCCTGGCCCTGGTCAAGCGTTCGGTCCCCGCGGGCACCGAACTCGTGGTCGGCAGCATGGCCGCCGCCATCGACCCCGACTCGATCCCCGCCGACGACACCGAGCAGGCGGGGCGCGCCGCCGTCAACCGGTTGCGCGGGCGATGAACCGTCCGGCCATGCGCGTGGGCGATACCGGCCGCGTCGAGGCCGTGTGCGTCGTGCACGCCGAGATCGAGGTCCGCACGCGCGTCGGCCGCACCGCCATCGACAAGCGTCCGGTCGATGGCCGCGTAGCCGTGGCCGCACTCGGCCTTGCCGGTGACCACGTCTGCGACACCGCCAACCACGGCGGCCTCGACCAGGCCGTCTACGCCTACGCCGAGGAGGACGCCCACCGCTGGGCAGGCGAACTCGACCGCGAACTACCCGCGGGCTGGTTCGGCGAGAACCTGCGCCTGACCGGCCTCCCGGTCAGCGACGCGGTACTCGGCGCGCACTGGGCGATCGGCGACACCCTCCTCGAGGTGAGCGCGCCCCGCGTGCCCTGCGCGACCTTCCAGCAGTGGTCCGGCGAACCGCGCTGGGTGAAACGCTTCGCCCTGCGATCCGACACCGGCGCCTACTTCCGGGTGCTCACCGAGGGCACGATCGGCGCGGGCGACGAAGTCCGCGTGGTCCACGTCCCCGAACACGGCATCACCGTGCGCGATCTGTTCACCGGCGCCGACCCCGCCCGCCTCGAACGCCTGCGCGCGGAGGAACCGACCATCTCCGCCGATGTGCACATGCAGATCGACCGCCACACCCGCTCCCGCACCGGCATCACCGTGGAGGTCCGGGGATGAACGGTCCGCAGGTCAGCACGGAGGTCAGCGAATGAGTGTCGAATTGGTCGAAGTCGTCCGCTCCGGTTTCCGTGAGTGCGTGCACCGCGGATCCGTCGTGATCCTCGACGCCTTCGGCACCCCCACCCTCGAACTCGGCGAGATCCACGGCCCGATCTTCCCGCGCTCCACCAACAAGCCGATGCAGGCACTGGCCCTGCTACGCAACGGTTTCGACCCCGTCGACGACGACGAACTCGCTATCGCCACCGCCTCCCACTTCGGTGAACCCGACCACATCGCACTCGTCCGTCGCCTGCTCGACCGCTTCGGCTGCACCGCCGCGGACCTCGCGTGCCCACCCGACCTGCCGTTCGAGGAAAAGGCCCGCGCCGCCGCGATCACCGGCGAAGGCCCGAGCCCGCTGTACATGAACTGCTCCGGCAAACACGCCGCGATGCTGGCGACCTGCGCGATCAACGACTGGCCGCGCACCGGATATCTCGAGATCGAGCACCCACTCCAGCAAGCGGTCCTGGCCACCGTCGCCGACGTCACCGGCGAACCGGAGACCGATCTGGGCATCGACGGCTGCGGCCTGCCGATCGTGCCCGTCTCGCTGATCAACCTCGCGCGCGCCTTCGCCGGCTTCACCACGGCCGAATCCGGCACCGCGCCGCGCCGGATCGCCGATGCCGTTCGGGCGAATCCACGAGTGATTTCCGGCACGAGCGGGCCGGATCTGCTGGCCATGTCGGCGACCCCTGGACTGTTCTGCAAGATCGGCGCCGACGGCGTCCACGCGGGTGCGCTACCCGACGGAAGGGCCTTCGCGTACAAGATCGAAGACGGTCACGATCGGGCCCGGATGCCGCTGACGCTGGCGATTCTGCGCGAACTCGGCGTCGAGTGGACCGATCAGCACACTCAGCTCGCGGCCACCGCGGTGTTCGGCGGCGACGCCAGAGTCGGCGTGATCCGGGCGATCCCGGGAGTCATCTGAGACCGGGCAGTCTGGGCGAAGAAGGGGCAAACCGGGGCGCTTCGACAGGTCTTCACCCACTCCTGGGAGCGCGACGGTCTGACACACGCTAAAGTGTCTGTCAGGAAGAGTATTAATTCGAACGGGGCCGCCAACAAACCCCAGGCCGCCCCGCAGTGACGCGAGGGGGTCAGCCATGGGCCGTGGCCGGGCTAAGGCAAAGCAGACCAAAGTCGCACGTGAGCTCAAGTACAGCTCCGCGCCGACCGACTTCGCGAGCCTTCAGCGCGAGCTGTCGGATAGCGATGCTCCGCCCTACTCCCAACCAAGGAGTGGTGCAGTGCTGTCCGATGAGCATGATGCGGACGAGTCGCCGTCTCGTTGGAACGACGAGGACGACGGCTACGACAGCTGGCGCCGCTGACCTGACAGCGACGAAGGGGGAGGCCTGCTGGCCTCCCCCTTCCAGCCGTTCTCAGGTGAGTGACGACAGGCTCGCAGTAGCAGTTACGGCGAATACCTGAATACGCGACGAGCGTCCTGTGCATGCACAGGACGCTCGTCGTGTTCGCTCGCCCCGAGGCCCCGACCACCCCGAGCCGCCGCGCAGACTCTCCGGGTAGGGGTTAACCGATCGGTGGCCGGAACAAACCCCCGCAACGCAGCTGAGCCGGGTCGCGGCGATCGCGACCCGGCTCAGTGGTGGTTGTCGTTGCTCAGAACCTGGGGTGGTCGCCCAGCAGCACCGCACGCGGCGCTTCGACATCGGCGGCCTTCTTGACCTGACCCAGCGTCCAGCAGTCGATGTGGCGGGCGGTGAGCACCGCCAGCGCACGATCGGCGTCCTCGGGCGCCACGATCGCGACCATGCCGACGCCCATGTTGAACGTCTTCTCCATCTCGATGCGCTCCACGCGTCCACGCTGGGCGATCATCTTGAACACCGGTGCCGGGTTCCAAGTGCCACGATCCAGCTCGGCCACCAGGCCCGCGGGCAGCACGCGCGCCAGGTTGGCGGCCAGGCCACCACCGGTGACGTGCGAGAACGTGCGCACGTCGGTTTCGGCGATCAGCGCGAGGCAGTCCTTGGCGTAGATGCGGGTCGGCTCGAGCAGTTCCTCACCGAGGGTGCGGCCGAACTCCTCGACGTAGCCGGTGAGCGACATCCGGTCGATGTCGAGCAGCACCTTGCGCGCCAGGCTGTAGCCGTTGGAGTGCAGACCCGACGACCCCATCGCGATGACGACGTCGCCAGGGCGCACCCGGTCGGGGCCGAGGACCGCGTCGGCCTCGACGACACCGACGCCGGTGGCGGACAGGTCGTAGTCATCGGGATCCATCAGGCCCGGGTGCTCGGCGGTCTCGCCACCGAGCAGTGCGCAACCGGCCTTGATGCAACCCTCGGCGATGCCGGAGACCAGCTCGGCGACCTTCTCCGGGATGACCTTGCCGATGGCGATGTAGTCCTGCAGGAACAGCGGCTCTGCGCCACACACCACCAGGTCGTCGACGACCATGGCGACCAGATCCAGCCCGACGGTGTCGTGCTTGTCCAGCGCCTGGGCGACGGCGATCTTGGTGCCCACGCCGTCGGTGGAGGCGGCGAGCAGCGGTTCCCGGTATCCGCCCTTGAGCGCGAACAGCCCGGCGAAGCCGCCGATACCGCCCTGCACCTCGGGTCGGCTGGCCTTCCTGGCCAATGGTCCGAACAATTCGACGGCGCGGTCACCGGCTTCGATGCTCACGCCTGCCGCAGCGTAGGAAGCGCCTGCACCGCTGGGTGTCTGTTCAGTCATTGTGGGGGAAAGCTCCAAACCGAATCGGCGGATAGATGCCTAGTAACTCTAAGTGATCCGCCAGTCCGGGTGTCGTGCGGCTCCTAGGTCATTGTTCCAGCTCCGTGGCGAATGTGGCGGCGATCTCGGCGCGGCGGCGCCGCTGTTGGACCGGGTCGGGGACCGGAACGGCGGCGACGAGGCGGCGGGTGTACTCGTGTTGCGGGTTGCGCAGGATCTGTTCGTTGTCGCCTTCCTCGACGCAGGATCCCTCGCGCAGGACCATGATCCGGTCCGCCAGCTGGTCGACGACGGCGAGGTCGTGGCTGATGAACAGACACGCCCAACCGCAACCACGCTGCAACTCGGCGAACAGCTCGAGCACCGCCGCCTGCACCGACACATCCAGCGCACTGGTCGGCTCGTCGGCCACGAGCAGATCCGGGTCGAGCACGAGTGCCCGCGCCAGACTCGCCCGCTGACGCTGCCCACCGGACAGTTCGTGCGGATATCGGTTCTCGGTGCCCGCGGGCAGCTGCACGTCGTCGAGCATGTGCCTGACCCGCTCGCGAATGCTCGCCTTGTCGCCGATGCCGTGCACCACGAGCGGTTCGGCGACGCATTCGCCGACGGTCAGGCGCGGATTGAGCGAACCCGCCGGGTCCTGGAACACGAACCCGAACCGCCGCCGGATCGGCCGCAGTTTGCGCTGGGACAGCTCCGCGATGTCCTGCCCGCGAATCAGCACGTGCCCCTCGCTCGGCCGCTGTAGCGCGGCCACACAGCGCCCGATGGTCGACTTTCCCGACCCCGACTCGCCGACCAGCCCCAGGGTCTCCCCCGGCCTGATCTGCAAGCTGACGCCGTCGACGGCACGGAAAGCGGGCCGCCCGAACGGCCCGGGGAACGTGACGACCAGATCCTTCACATCGAGCACCGGCTCGACGGTCCGGTCGATCGCGGGCCGCTCGATGGTCGCCGCACCCAGATGCGGAACGGCATCGAGCAGCGCCTTGGTGTAGTCGGCCTTCGGACTCGCGAACAGCTCGTGCACCGGCGCCTGTTCGACCACCTCGCCCGCGCGCATCACCACCACCCGGTCGGCCAGGTCGGCGACGACACCCATGTTGTGGGTGATCAGCACGATCGCGCTGCCGAGCCGATCACGCAGATCCCGCAGCAGTTCCAGGATCTCGGCCTGCACGGTGACATCGAGCGCGGTGGTCGGCTCGTCGGCGATGATCACCTTCGGCTCACACGAGATGGCGATCGCGATCATCACCCGCTGCTTCTGCCCGCCGGAGAGCTGATGCGGGTAGTAGTCCACCCGGTGCTCGGGGTCGGGCAGCCCGACCGTGCGCAGCAGCTCGATCGCCTTGGCCTTGGCGGCTTTCCGGCTCATCCCGCTGTGCGCGCGCAGCGCTTCACAGATCTGGAACCCGACCGTGAACAGCGGGTCGAGCGCCCGCGCCGGTTCCTGGAACACCATCGACACCTCGCCACCGCGCAGTGCGGTGAGCTGACGTTCGGTCATCGAGGTGACCGGCCGATCGCCGATGGTGACCAGCCCGCGCACCGAAGCCGAATGCGGCAGCAGCCCGATCGCGGTGCGCGAACTCACCGACTTGCCCGACCCGGACTCGCCGACGATGGCGAGCACCTCACCGGGGAACACCTCGTAGGACACATTGCGCACCGCGTTCACGGGGCCGCTGTCGGTCGAAAAGGTGACCGAAAGGCCCGAAACGGCCAGTGCGGCAGTCTTCTCACTCATCGACTGTTTCCTTGTCTGCCGAGGTGACCGCACGCCTGGTGCGCAGCAGCGGGTTCAATGTTTCGTCGAGGCTCTCGCCGACCAGCGTCATCCCGAGCACCACCAGCACGATCGCGGTTCCGGGGAAGATCGAGGTCCACCAGATGCCGTTGGAGACATCGTTGAGCGCTTTGTTCAGGTCGTATCCCCACTCGGCGGCCTGGGTCGGCTCGATGCCGAATCCGAGGAAACCGAGGGCGGCGAGGGTGAGGATGGCGTCCGCGGCGTTGATCGTGACGATCACCGGCAGCGAGCCGGTGACGTTGGACAGGATGTGCCGGAACATGATTCGCGTCGTCGACGCGCCGGTCACCCTGGCGGCATCCACGTACGGCTCGGTCTTCACCGCGACCGTCGCGTTGCGCACCACCCGGAAGTACTGCGGCACATAGACAACCGTGATCGCGATGGCCGCCGACAGCATGCCGCCGAGACTGCTCGACGTACCACCGGCGACGACGATCGACACCACGATGGCCAGCAGCAGCGACGGGAACGCGTAGATGGCGTCCATGATCAGCACCAGCGTCTTGTCGACCCAGCGCCCCACATACCCCGACAGCAGGCCCAGCGGCACGCCGATCAGCAGCGACAGCGTCACCGAGATCGCGATCACCAGCAGCGCGGTGCGCGCACCGAACAGCACCCGCGAGAGCACGTCCTCGCTCCGCACCGAAGTACCGAACCAGTGCTCGGCCGAGGGACCCTGCTGCGGCACGAAAGCCACACCGTCAGCGGTGTTCTGGGCCAGCCCGTAGGGCGCGAGCAACGGCGCGAACGCCGCAACGAACACGAACACCCCGACCAGCACCAGCCCGGTGATGAGGGTGACCCGTTGCAGACCAGCGGTTTTCGACAACAGCTCGGCGCCGGGCAGACGCCGCCGTTTCACAGCGGTGCTCATCAGAACCTCACCCTCGGGTCGATCAGCGCGACGATGGCGTCCACGACGAAGCTCATCACCGCGACGACCAGCGCGATGAACGCCACGATGCCCTGCACCGCGATGAAGTCGCGCGCCCGCAGATACTCGGCGAGCTGATAGCCCAACCCTTTCCATTCGAACGTGGTCTCGGTGAGCACCGCGCCGCCGAGCATCATCGCGATGCACATGCCCATCACCGTGATGATCGGGATCAGCGCGTTGCGCACCGCGTGCCTGCCGGTGACCACCCGCGTGGACAACCCGCGCGCCCGCGCCGCCTCGACGAAATCGCTGCGCAGCGTCTGGATCAGGTTCACCCGCACCAGCCGCAGGAAGATGCCGCCGGTGAGCAGGCCGAGCGCCACCGCGGGCAGCACCGCGTGTTCGAGTACGTCGAGCACATAGGACGGTTCGCCGTAGAGGATCGAATCGATGATCAGGATGTTCGTCTTCGGCGAAACATGTTGTAGCGCGAGCTCTACATCCGTGCTTGCCCGCCCGCCGACCGGGAACCAGCCAAGCCACACCGAGAAGATCAGTTTGAGCAGCATGCCGACGAAGAACACCGGCGCCGCGTAGGCCAGCACCGCGGCGAACCGCAGGAACGCGTCCGAGGGCGTATCCCGGTGTGTCGCCGCGTATCTGCCCAGCGGAACGCCGACGGCGAACGCGACGAGCAGGCCCCAGAACACGAGTTCGAAGGTGGCGGCACCGTAGGTGATCACCACCTCGCTGATCTGCTGGTTGTCCTGGGTCCGTCCGAAGTCACCGTGCAGAAAGCCGGTGATGTACTCCCAATATTGGGTCAGGATAGGGCGATTGAGCCCAGCCGCTTCCTTGCGTTCCTCGATCTGGTCCTGGGTCAGCCTGCCACCCATGGCCGCGCTGATCGGGTCACCGATCACCCGCATCAGGAAGAACACCACTGTCACCAGCAACCACGCGGTGGGCAGAATCAGCAACAGCCGAATCAGCAGGTACCGCAGCAAAGCCACCTGGCGGGAACCCCCGCCGCGCATCCACCCGAAACGCCGCGCCCGAATCGGTGATCCGGGCGCAGCGGCAACGTCACTCACTTGCCCGTCGCCTACTTACTCAGGACCGTGAACCGGAACTTGAAGGAGCCGTCGAGGGTCTGATCGACACCGTTGACGCCCGGCTTCGACACCGCGACCTGCTTACCCGAGAGCAGCGGCAGGGTCGGCAGGTAGTTCTGCGCCAGATCGGTCTGGATCTTCTTCAGCAACTCGGTCCGCTTGGTCGGGTCGGACTCGGTGGCCTCGGCGGTGAGCTGGGCGTTGATGCCGGGGTTCTCGAAGTGCGACTGCAGGAAGTTGTTCGGGCCGAAGAACGGCGTCAGGTAGTTGTCGGCGTCCGGGAAGTCGGGGAACCAGCCGAACTGGTACATCGGGTAACCGTCGGAGGCGCGCTCCTTCTGGTAGGTCACCCACTCGGTGGACTGCAGGTTCACCTTGAACAGGCCGGAGGCCTCGAGCTGGGACTTGACCGCCGCGTACTCCTCCGAGGAGCTGGAGCCGTAGTGGTCGGGGTTGTACTGCAGGTTCAGCGTCACCGGGGTGGCGACGCCCGCGTCGGCGAGGAACTTCGCGGCAGCGGCCTTGTCCGGCTTGGCGCCGTAGAGATCCTTGAGCGGCTCGGCCGAACCGGCCATGCCGGCGGGCACGTAGCCGAAGGCGGGCTGGTAGGTGCCCTTGTAGACGCCGGCGGCCAGCGCCTCGCGATCGACCGACGACGCGAATGCCTTGCGTACGGCCAGCTTCTGCTCCGGCGTGTTGCCCGGCATGGTGTTCATGTTGAACACGACGTAGCGCAGCTCGCCGCCGGGGCCGTCGGTGACCTTCACCTTGGAATCGGCTCGCAGGGAGTCGATATCGGTGGGGGTGAACGAGCGGTAGCCGACGTCGATGGCGCCGTTCTGCAGGTCCAGCTTCAGGTTGTCGGAGGTGGCGTAGTACTTGGTCGACACCGTGGTGTTCTTCGGCGTGCCGAGGATGCCCTGGTAGTCGGGGTTGGCCTGGTACTCCACCAGCTTGTTCTTGTCGTAGCTGCTGATCGTGTACGGGCCGGAGTAACCCTTGGCGGCGACGACCTCGTCGTCGGTGGCGACCTTGTCGGCCGGGAAGACCTTCTCGTCCACGATCGGGCCTGCCTGGGTCGGCAGGATCGTCGGGAAGGTCTGATCATTGGCGACCTTCAGGGTGAACGCGACGGTGAGATCGTCGATCACATCGGTCTTGTCGAGATTGCCCAGCAGCGACGCGGGACCGTGCGGATCGTTGATCTTCACCATCCGGTCGAAGGAGAACTTCACGCTCTTGGCGGTCAACGGGTTACCGCTGGCGAATTTCAGCCCGGACTTGATCTTGCAGGTGTATACCGTGGGAGTGGTGAATTCGCACTTTTCCGCCGCATCGGGCTTGGGCGTGGTATCGCCCGGCGCGAAGTTCAGCAGATACGAATAGATCTGGTTCTCCACCAGCAGCGAACCGTTGTCGTACGCCGCGGCGGGATCGAGCGAGAAGATCTTGTCGGTGGTGCCGACGACCAGGCCCGCACCGGAGCCCGCTTCATCGGTACGGCCAGAGCCGCAACCGGCCAGCGCGGCGGCGACAGCAGCGGTAATACCCACTGCGGCAATTTGTTTCGCGCGCGTACTTCGTGCCTTGTTCAACATCAGGTCCCATTCTCGAACGCCGCGCAGCCGCCGCACCCGGATCACAGGAGCGACGACTACATGGTGAGCTAGCGATATATCGAGGGACCGTACAGGTGAACCATTACCGGCCAGTTTCAAATGGTCCGAAAAATTGCCGCCATGTTATGAACTAATCTTACGAAATTGCGGGTCACCGGAATTACTCTCGTACACAACACAAAAGGGGCCGATCAGGTTTATCCTGTCCGACCCCTCTGGTGAGGTGTAGCGTGCCGCGTCCTACGGCCGACGCGCCTTATGGGCGACTGAGCGCGTCCACGTTCGCGTTCTCGCCCAGCAGCTTCGACTCGGCCTTGCCCGAGAGCATCCCCTCGAGCACGTTCTTGCCGATGGCGGCCTCCGGCGGCAGTTCGATCGGGTAGTCGCCGGTGAAGCAGGCGGTGCACAGGCGCGAGCGCGGCTGTTCGGTGGCGGCGATCATGCCCTCGGTGGAGACGTAGCCGAGGGTGTCGGCGCCGATGGAGCGGCGCACGTTCTCGACCATGTCGGCGTAGCTGTCGTCGGCACCGGTGCCGTTGGCGATCAGCTCCGCGCGCGAGGCGAAGTCGATGCCGTAGAAGCAGGGCCACTTCACCGGCGGCGACGCGATGCGCACGTGGATCTCGAGCGCGCCTGCCTCACGCAGCATGCGGATCAGCGCGCGCTGGGTGTTGCCGCGCACGATGGAGTCGTCGACGACGATCAGCCGCTTGCCGCGGATCACTTCCTTCAACGGGTTGAGCTTGAGCCGGATGCCGAGCTGACGGATCGTCTGGCTCGGCTGAATGAAGGTGCGGCCCACGTAGGCGTTCTTCATCAGGCCCTGGCCGTACGGAATGCCGGAGCCCTGGGCGTAACCGACCGCGGCGGGCGTGCCCGACTCGGGCACCGGGATCACCAGGTCGGCGTCGACCGGATGCTCCTTGGCCAGCTTGCGGCCGATCTCCACGCGGGTGGAGTGCACCGAGCGACCGGCGATCGTGGTGTCGGGACGCGCCAGGTACACGTACTCGAAGACGCAACCCTTGGGCTCGGGATTGGCGAAGCGCATGGAGCGCACGCCCTCGGAGTCGATGGCCAGCAGCTCGCCCGGCTCGATCTCGCGGACGAACGCGGCGCCGACGATGTCGAGCGCGGCGGTTTCGGACGCGACGACCCAGCCACGATCGAGCCTGCCCAGCACCAGCGGGCGCACGCCGTGCGGGTCACGCGCGGCGTAGAGGGTGTGCTCGTCCATGAAGGTGAGGCAGAACGCGCCGCGCAGCTGCGGCAGCAGTTCCATCGCGGCGGCTTCGATGCTGGAGTCCGCCGAGGCGTGCGCCAGCAGCGCGGTGACGATATCGGAGTCGGAGGTGGCGCCGGTCATCTGCGGGCGGCCATCGATCACACCGGCGCCGATCAAGCCGAGTTCGCGTGCGCGACCGGCCAATTCAGCGGTGTTCACCAGGTTGCCGTTGTGGCCGAGCGCCAGGCCGGAGCCGACGGAGGTGGTGCGGAAGATCGGCTGCGCGTTCTCCCAGGTGACGCCACCGGTGGTGGAGTAGCGACAGTGTCCGACGGCGATATGCCCCGGCATGGCCGCGAGAGTCTGCTCGTCGAAGACCTGGGAGACCAGGCCGAGATCCTTGAAGACCAGGATCTGTGAACCATCGGAAACGGCGATTCCGGCCGCCTCCTGCCCGCGATGCTGCAGGGCGTACAGGCCGTAGTAGGTGAGCTTGGCCACGTCTTCGTCGGGAGCCCAGACGCCGAAGACGCCACACTCCTCGCGAGGGTCGTGTTCGATCTCGTCGGGGGTATTGGGCGTGGGGACGATCGTGGGATCGACGTCGGTCACCGTTTGCTCCCTGTTCGGGCGGGCTGGGGGCACTCGTCAGTCTACGGGTCATCTGCGACAGGTAGTACGCGCGCTCGCATCCCGGCAGCAATCCACCGGTCACGAACCCGCCGATCGGCCACAAAGAGCTGTTACGGTGCGGATCGTGACGACGGACGACAGTGCACACGTTGCAGCCGGTGAAACCGGGTCGGATAGTGAGAACACCAACGCGGAGCTGATTGATTCCGGACAGACACCCGCCGGCGGAGCGACGTTCGCCACACCGATTCTGGATCGGCGTCACTGGGCCAGGATCGTGCTCTCGCCCACTGCGGTACTGACCGTGCTCACCGCCCTGCTCGGGGTGATGTACCTGGGCTATATCGCCGACCCGGAGAAGAATCTGCACAACTTCCCGATCGCGCTGGTCAATTCCGATGTCGGCGACGTCATGGGCTCGGGCGAGCAACGCAAGCAGGTCGATTTCGGCAAGCAGGTCACCGACGCGCTGGTCGCCGGCGTGCCCGCCGACAAGGTGGACCTGCGCGTCGTCGGAAAATCGGAGTCCGAACAGTTGCTGCGCACCGGGCAGGTGTACGGCGCGATCATCATCCCCGGCGATTTCAGCAAACGCCTGGGCATTCTCGGTACGGGCAGCATCGTGCCCGGCGAGATGGAACGGCCGATCATCACTCTGCAGTCCAATCCGCGCATGGGCGCCTACGGCGTCGGGATCATGCAGCGCATCGGCAATCAGGCGCTGACCGAGGTCGACAAGCAGGTCGGTATCCAGCTGACCGAGCAGGTACAGGCCACCCTGGCCGAGACACCGGCGGGCGCACCGCCGCCGCAGGTGTCCGGTGCGGCGATGCTCACCCTCGAGAGTCCGATCGATGTGGTCGCGCAGGACTTCCGCCCGCTGCCGAGCGGTACCGGGATCGGCCTCACCGCGTTCTTCTACTCGCTGCTGCTGCTACTGGCGGGCATGGTCGGGGCGATGGTCATCCACACGATGATCGATTCCCAGCTCGGCTTCCTGCCCACCGAGTACGGCCCCTGGTCGGTGCACTATCCGCCCACCCCGATCTCGCGCTTTCGCACGCTGCTCATCAAGTGGGGGGTATCCGCGCTGGTCGCGGTGGTTGTTTCGCTGGTGTTCCTGCTGGTGGCGAAGGTGGTGGGCATGCCGGTCGACAATCCGCTCGCGCTGTTCCTCTTCTCGGTGCTCGCGATGATCGCTGTGGGCTGGACCGCCCTGATGACGCTGGCCGCTCTCGGCACCGCGGGTCTGCTGGTGAACCTGACCCTGTTCGTCATCCTCGGGCTGCCGTCCTCCGGCGGTACCGTCCCGATCGAGGCGACGCCGACCTACCTCGCCTGGCTCGCCGAATTCGAGCCGATGCACCAGGTGTTCCTCGGCGTGCGCTCGATCCTATACTTCGACGCGGGCTACGCGGCCGGTCTCGACCGCGGCATCTGGATGTCGCTGCTCGGCATCGCGATCGCCGTCATCGCGGGCACGATCATCACCCGCTACTACGACTACAAGGGCCTGCACCGCAAGCACACCGCGGCCGCCTGAGCCCGGCGACCCGGTTGCCGCTACCCGGCGGCCGGGTCGGACTTCGCGGGCAACGCCACGATCGGCAGCCACCCCGCGATCTCCCCCGCCCTTGTCCCCGAGGCCGTCAACGCACCGGACTCGGCCGCCGCCTCGAACGACAACAGCCCCGTGGCCAGCAACAACCACGTCCGCGGATCGGTCTCCACCACATTCGGCGGATTCCCCCTGGTATGCCGAGGCCCCTCGATACATTGCACCGCCACGAACGGCGGCACCCGAACCTCCACCGAATGCCCAGGCGCACTCCCCGCCAACGCCCGCACCGTCCCCTTCACCGCCGCCCCCAACTCCCGCCGCCCCGGCACCGGCAACGCCGAATCCCGCAACCACTCCCCCACACCCAACACAGCCGCCCGCACCTCCGCGGGATCAACCACATTCCGTCCAGCCATACCCGAGACGCTACCGACCTCTGACAGACTTCCCCTGCTCCGACCACCGATCTATCGCCCGGCGGCGGGGGTGGGTTGGGGGCGTCGTACATTCGTCCTATGAGTGTTACCGGTCCCCTGGAGCCGACCACGCTGCGATTGCGCGGTGCCGACGGGCTCACCCTGGTCGCTGACTGCTTCGGTGCGGAGGACGGCCCGTTGGTCGTGATGCTGCACGGTGGTGGGCAGAATCGGTATTCGTGGAAGCGGACGGGGCGGGCGCTCGCGGGGGCGGGGATGCGCGTTGTCGCCGTCGACGCGCGTGGGCACGGTGACAGTGATTGGTCGCCGACGGCGGATTACTCCAGGAATGTGATGGTCGCCGACCTGCACACCGTGCTCGAGCAGCTCGGTGCGACGCGGGAGGCGGGCGCGGTGGTGGTCGGGGCCAGCATGGGTGGGATCACCGGGCTGCTCGCCACGGCGAAGCCGGGTGGCAGCGCGATCCGCGCGCTCGTGCTGGTCGACATCGTGCCCCGCTCGGAATCCGCGGGCGTGGAGCGCGTCATGGACTTCCTCGGCAGGCACCGCGACGGCTTCGACACCCTCGACCAGGTCGCCGACGCGGTCGCCGCCTACCTGCCGCACCGGCCGCGCCCCGACAATGCCGACGGCCTGCTGCGCAACCTGCGCGAGCGTGACGGCCGCTGGTACTGGCACTGGGATCCCGACCTGATCAGCGACGTCAACGACGACCCGGACGCCCGCATCGTCGAGATGGAGGCCGCCGCCGAGGCCTTGACCATCCCGGTCCTGCTGATCCGCGGCGGCAAGTCCGATGTCGTCAGCGACGAGGGCGCCGCGGCCTTCCTTGCCCTCGCACCGCACGCCCGCCTGGCCGAGATCAGCACGGCGGCGCACACCGCCGCGGGCGACGACAACGACGCCTTCACCGAGGCCGTCGCCGGTTTCGTCGCCACGGCCTGAGCTAGCGCCTCAGCCCGTCGACCCATCGGGCAGCGGTGGGCGCGAGCGCTCCCCCGGCATTGATCGCCAGATGCAGGAGCGCGGGTGCGGTGGCACTGCCCGACCTGCGGCGGAGTTCGGTGAAGACGAGCCCTGCGACGGTGGTTGCCAGGGCCGTCGGGAGTACCGGATCTTCCGCGGCTCTTGCCGGTTGGATGTGCCAGAGACCGAAGTCGACGGCGCTGATCACCGGGGCGCCGACGCTCTCGGCGAGTAGCGGATCGAGGGTGCCCCGGAAGATCGCTTCCTCGGCTAGGACGGTGCCGACGGGGATATGCAGGGCAATCCATTCGAGGGTCGACGTTTCCGGTGCGCGGACGGCGATTTCGAGTGGGAGCCGACGCAGCGACGGGACCGCCAGGGCAACGGCGTAGCCGGCGAGCACTATCGCCACGCTACCCAGCCCCCACCGGAACCCGCTGGCCGAAAACCAGTTCGGGCTACCTCGGAAGAGCTTCGTGTATCCCGTCGCAAACGCGATGTTCGCCGCGGTGCGCCCGCGCAGGGGGAGATGGAGGGCGGGAAGGACCCGATTGTTCCACAGCAGCGGAAGGACCAGCGCCGCAGCACTTTCGAGTCGTCTCACTTCACCTCCCGCTCATAGGTCTCCGCCGATTCCAATGCGACACGGATACTTTCGACAACGTCACCGTTCACCCCGTCAGGCGCGGCGACGGCCAACCACCCGTCCAGCACCAAACTCCCGTACCGATGCCCGTGCCCGTCCACAACCCCTTGCGCATTGGTGAGATCGGCCGTGACCTGCCAGAACGTCACGAATGGCGCCCACCGCATCTGGGTCGACACATCGGAACCACGTGGCTCGCTCAACCAATCCGGCTGCGTGAAGATCAGATCGGCCGACCACCACACGATCGGGTCGGAGGGATGTTGCAGGTAGGCGATGCGAGGTGCGCGCCACGGCTCCGAGCCGGCGAAATCCGTTGCGTCATCGGCGAATCGAACGACCAGCCCGTCCGCGTACACCGGCGCCACCTCGGGTGACCCCGGATCGCGGCGATCGACGAACTGGCTCCACAACCGATTCGAATTGGGCGGCCCGACCCACAACGCGCCGTCGACCTCCTCGCGAAGATCGGCCAGCCCGTCGAACGCCTCCTCCGACCCCTGCGACCCCAGACTCTCCCCGTAGACGAACAGCTTCGGCCGATGCCCTTCCGGCTGGGCCGACCACCGCTCGTACACCGCCTCGAACAGCTCCCGGCTGGCCGCGGCCGCCTTCTCCCGGTCCGACAGGAACGAGAGCACGCTGGGCAGATACGAGAACTGGGTCGCCACGATCGCCGTATCACCGCCGTAGAGATACTCCACGGCCCCTGCCGCCATCCCGTTGACCCAGCCGGTCCCGGTGGTCGTGACCACCACCATCGCCTCACGTTCGAAGGCTTCGGTCCGCTCGAGTTCGGCGACAGCCAGCTGCGCTGCGGTCTGGTCCCGCGCCACCGACTCCAACCCCACATACGCCCGAATAGGTTCGCGCGCGGTCTTTCCCGTCACCTCGGTGATCGCGGCGGCACTAGGACCGTTGGAAACGAACCACCGCCCCTCGAACCCCAATGTCTGCCACGGCGCGAGCGACCCCGGACTCCCCGATCGCTCCGGCGCGATGGGTTGCACCGCGTACGGCGTGGTCCGGTCGTTGCGCACGCTGAACGCCGAGTTGGCCACCGCGAAGAACGCCTGCGAGGCGACACCGTTGAAGATCGTCACCGTGAGCACGACCAGTACGAGCAACCCGGCGGCCGGCGCCACTTCGCGCGGCACCCGCACCCACCGATTGAGCTGACGAGCCAGCCCGAGCACCATGATCCGCACCGTCCGGTACGCGGCCACCACAGCCACCCCGACGGCCACGCTGAGCAGCCCGGTGCGCAGATACGCGGGCGTGGTGGTGCCCGCCATCCCCATCAGCGAGGTGATCTCACGCTGCCATCGCGCCGACTGCACCAGCATCACCGCCGCGACCAGCGCACACCCCACCAGCACGGTCGCTTTGATCGCATACCGCAGCCGATCCGACGGGCTGGGAATCGGCAGCCGAGCCCGCACCCACCGCCGGAACACCCATTCGAGCACACACCCGAGCCCGTACCCGATCGCGGCGTTGATCCCGCTGATCAGCCCCTGGAACAGCCAGTCACGCGGCACCAGCGACGGCGTCACCGACAGCCCGAAAAACAGCGTCGCCAGCACCAATCCGACATAATTCAGATCGACGGCGTCCTCAACGCGCCGCGCGACAACGCTGCCGCGCGCACGCAGCATCGCGGAAGTCGAAGCGCGCTCGGTCACCGCCCCAGTATGGCCGCCGGTAGGAGACAATCACCGGATTTGTGCCTGCGGAGCCGCTCACAAACTACGTACCGCACTCGAGTAGTTGTACGCGCGATCGCCGAGCGCCGGATCAGCACACTGAGAGCCATGAGCACAAACACCAAGCCGAAGAACACCTCGGCCTACATGGCCCAGGCCGCGATCGCGTTCGCTGTCAGCCTGTTCGGGACCGGCGCCGGAATCGCCTATCTGCCGCTGGACGGCTGGCAGCGCGCGTTCCTGGCGATGTCGGGCCTGTTCCTGGTGACCAGCTGCTTCACCCTCGCCAAGGTCGTGCGCGACCAGCAGGAGACTCAGTCACTGATCGGCCGGATCGACGAGGCACGGCTGGAACAGCTGATCGCCGAACACAATCCGTTCAAATCGGTGTCGTGAGCCGAACCGCCGGGGCGCCGATCGAGGGGTTCGGCGCCCGGCGGTTCGTCACTTCAGCTGATGCTCGGTAGCCATGGATTCTTCGAGGAACACGCGAATCCGGGCAGCCAATTCCGGTGTGTAGTCCGGCGGTTGGGCCACCGCGGCCCACGCGTCAGGCACCAGGTTGCCGTAGTTGTGACCGTGCCCGTCCGAAACCGTCTGCGCGCGCGGCAGATCCGCCGCCACCTGCCAGAACGTGACGATCGGATACCACGACATCGCCGGTGCCACATCGGGTCCGCGCCTCTCCCGCAACCAATCCGGGCTCGAGAACAGCAGATCCGGCGACCACCACACCACCGGGTCGGAGGCGTGCTGCAGGTAGACGATGCGCGGGTCGTTCCACGCGGGCGTCGGCTCGGTCAGCTGATCGGCATTCGCCGCGAACCGCACCGACATTCCGTCGGCGTAGATCGGGGTGATCTCCTCGGTGCCGGGGTCGCGTCTGGTCACGAATTCCGACCACAGCCGGTTGGAATTGGGCGGGCCCACCCAGAGCACACCGTCGGTGCGGTTGCGGATATCCGCCAAGCCGGAGAACGCGCCCTCCGATCCCTGCGAACCGAGGCTCTCACCGTAGACGAGCAGCTTGGGCCTTGCGTCTTCGGGCAGCACCGACCAGCGGTCGTACACCTTGTCGAACAGCGTGCGCCCCATGGTCATCGACTTGTCCCGGTCGGACAGGAACGACAGCGCGCTGGGCAGATACGAGTACTGCGTCGCCACCAGCGCGGTGTCGCCGCCGAACATCAACTCGACCGCCTCGGCACTGGTCGTATCGACCCAGCCGGTGCCGGTGGTACTGATCACCACGAGCACTTCGCGCTCGAAAGCCTTGGTGCGCTCGAGTTCGGCGATGGCCACATCGGTCTGCGCCTCGACGCCGTCCCCTGATTCCAGCCCCGCGTAGACCCGAATCGGTTCGCGCGCGGGTTTTCCGGTGACCTGACCGATCGCGAGGGCGGTCGGCGCGTTCGCCACGAACCACCGCCCCTCCGAACCGAGGGTGTCCCACTTGGCCAAAGAGTCGGGGCTGCCGGAACGTTCGGGCAGCGTCGGCTGCACCGCATTCGGTGAGGTATGGCTGTTGCGCGCGCTGAACGCCGAATTAGCCACGGCGAAAAAACCTTTCGCCAACACGCCGTTGAACAACATCGCCGCGGCCACCACCACGACGATCACCCCGAGCGGCCGCGCGAACGCGGCCGGAATCCGCACCCACTGGTTCAGCGCGCGCGACACCACGCGCACCAGCCGCACCACCAGCCGCGAGATCCAGATCAGCAGACCCACAACGACCGCGCCGACCAGCACCGTCCGCGGATACCCCGCGTCCGACACCGGCTCCATCCCCATCAGATCGGTGATCTGCCGTTGCCACTTCGAGGACCGGATGCTCATGAGCACCGCGAAGATCAGGCACGCCAGCACGATCGCGCTTTTCAGCGCGACCAGCAACCAGCTCGGCCGCCGAGCCCACGCCGTGCGCACCCGCTCGGGCCAGGTGATCCGCGGCGCGATCCACTTGCGCCAGGCCCAAGCCAGCGCGCAGCCGAGCCCGTAGCCGATCGTCGCGTTGATCCCGCTGACCAGTCCCTGGAAGAACCAGTCACGTGGCAGCAGCGAGGGCGTCAGCGACAGCCCGAAGAACATCGTTGCCACGATCAGCCCAGCGTAATTGGGATGAAAAAACCTCTCCACCAGGTGAATTCCCCTGATGAAGAGGTTATCGCGAACTACCGGTGCAGAAGCCGAGCTCGTATCCCCACTGGTCACAAGCTCGACTCCTCTGTTGATCAGGCGGTGTGCGCTCCGAACAGCTTAGGCAGAGTGCCCTCGAACGCCTCGCGCAATTCCGCGAGTGTCACGGAGAACTGGCCCTGCACCTCGACCGAATCCGAGCCCTGGTCCACCACGCCGATGCGCACCCACGGCAGCTGCCGCGCGTCGCACATCTTGGTGAAACGGGTCTCCTCCGAACGCGGCACCGCGACGAGCACGCGCCCGGCCGACTCGGAGAACAGCTGCACGAACGGGTCCGAGCCCTCGGGAAGCACGATGCGGCAACCGGTTTCGCCTGCCAGCGCCGCCTCGATGACGGTCTGTGCCAGACCACCCTCGGACAGGTCGTGCGCGGCGGAGATCATGCCGTCGCGCGAACCCGAGGTGAGCACCTCCGAGAGCAGCTGCTCGCGGGCGAAGTCGACCTTCGGCGGCACACCACCGAGGTGATCGTGGGTGACCTGCGACCAGATCGAGCCGTCCAGCTCGTCGTGGGTCTCGCCGAGCAGGATCAGCGACTCACCCGGCTCGAGGCCGAGGCCTGTCGGGATGCGGCGGTGCACATCGTCGATCACGCCGAGCACGCCGACCACCGGGGTGGGCAGGATGGCGTCCTTGCCGGTCTGGTTGTAGAAGCTCACGTTGCCGCCGGTCACCGGAATGCCCAGCGCCGCACAACCATCCGCGAGACCGCGTACGGCCTGCTGGAACTGCCACATCACGCCCGGATCCTCCGGCGAACCGAAGTTCAGGCAGTTGGTGACGGCCTTGGGGGTGGCGCCGGTGGTGGCGACATTGCGGAACGCCTCGGCCAGCGCCAGCTGCGCGCCGGTGTACGGGTCGAGCTTGGTGTAGCGGCCCGACGCGTCGGTGGCCAGTGCGATACCGCGGCCCGAGGACTCGTCGATGCGGACGACGCCCGCGTCGGCGTGCTCGGCCAGCACGGTGTTGCCGCGCACATAGCGGTCGTACTGCTCGGTGATCCACTTGCGGCTGCACAGCTGCGGGCTCGAGATCATCGTGAGCAGGGTCTCGCGCAGCTCGTCGCCGGTTTTCGGCCGGGTCAGGGTGGCGGTGGTGTCGGCGATCAGCGCGTCCTGGGTGTCGGGACGCTGCACCGGGCGCTCGTAGACCGGGCCCTCGTGGGCGACGGTGCGCGGCGGCACGTCCACCACGGTCTCGCCGTGCCAGGTGATGACGAGGTGGTCGCCGTCGGTGACCTCACCGATGTCGGTGGCCAGCACGTCCCACTTCTTGCAGACGGCCATGAACGCGTCCACGTTCTCCGGTGTGACGACCGCGCACATGCGCTCCTGCGACTCACTCGACAGGATCTCGGCGGGGGTCATGTGCTTGGCGCGCAGCGGGACCCTGGTCAGGTCGATGTGCATGCCGCCGTCGCCCGCCGCGGCGAGTTCGGAGGTGGCACAGGAGAGCCCGGCGCCGCCGAGGTCCTGGATGCCGACGACCAGCCCGGCCGCGTACAGGTCGAGACAGCACTCGATGAGCACCTTCTCGGTGAACGGGTCGCCCACCTGCACGGCGGGCAGCTTCTTGCGTCCGGTGCCGGATTCGTCACCGGAGAAGGAGTCCGAGGCGAGCACGGACACGCCGCCGATGCCGTCGAGGCCGGTGCGCGCGCCGAACAGGATGATCTTGTTGCCCGCGCCGGAGGCGAAGGCCAGGTGCAGGTCTTCCACGCGCATCGCGCCCGCGCAGAGCGCGTTCACGAGGGGGTTGCCCTGGTAGGAGGCGTCGAACACGGTCTCGCCGCCGACATTGGGCAGGCCGAGGGAGTTGCCGTAACCGCCGACGCCGCGCACCACACCGTCGACAACGCGACGAGTGTCGGGGGCGTCCGCCGCGCCGAAGCGCAGCTGATCCATCACCGCGATCGGGCGGGCGCCCATGGCCATGATGTCGCGCACGATGCCGCCGACGCCGGTGGCCGCGCCCTGGTAGGGCTCCACGTAGGACGGGTGGTTGTGGCTTTCCACCTTGAAGGTGACGGCCCAGCCGTCGCCGATGTCGACCACGCCGGCGTTCTCGCCGATCCCGGCCAGCATGGAGGCCTTCATCTCGTCGGTGGTGGTTTCACCGAAGTAGCGAAGGTGCACCTTGGAGGACTTGTAGGAGCAGTGCTCGCTCCACATCACCGAGTACATCGCCAGCTCGGCATCGGTGGGCCGACGGCCCAGAATCTCCTTGATGCGGGCGTACTCGTCGTCTTTGAGACCGAGTTCCTTGTACGGCTGCGGAGCATCCGGGGTGGCTGCGGCGGTAGCGACGGTGTCGACCTGCAGTGTCACGGGAGACCAGGGTCCTTTCGGCCGGGGGGAACTTGATCTGCAGAGTCTAATGGTTGCGCGATAACCGCCCGCCGCCCGTACTGCCTCGAGCTGGGGAGGCGGCCGGATTCGGTCTGGTCACACTTGCGGTTGGGCCACAGGGGTACCCGTTACTCTGGCGCCGTGAACGAAAGTCCGGGGGTTTCCGAGCAGGTCGAGCCGCCTGTCGCCGCGCAGGCCACGGAACCGAGCTCGAAATGGCTGACCGCCGCCATCGGATTGTTCGTGGTCTCCGCCGTGATCGCGCTCCTCGCGCACTGGTGGCACGGGTTCATCGACCTGCAGGTCTACCGCAACGGCGCGCGCGTGTGGCTCGACGGCGGCGACCTGTACGGCCCGATGCCGCCGGTGTACGGGCTCGGGCTGCCGTTCACCTATCCCCCGCTGGCCGCGATGTTCTTCGTGCCGCTGGCCTTGATGCCGCTGGTCGTCGCCGAGGTCGTCGTGCTGCTGACCTCGCTGGCGAGCCTGGGGATCGTGCTGTGGCTGGTGCTGGTTCGCGTGCGTCCCGAGCTCGACCGGATCTCGGTACTCGCCGTGGTGATCGCCGGGCTCGCCCTCGCCCAGTACCTCGAACCGGTCCGCCAGACCTTCAACTTCGGCCAGATCAACCTGATCCTGATGGCCGTGGTCGCCATCGACATTCTCGCGCGCAAGCCGTTCTGGCCGCGCGGGATGCTGATCGGCATCACGGTGTCGATCAAGCTGATTCCGGCAGGCTACCTGCTGTATTTCCTGATCCGCCGGGACTGGAAGGCCGCGGCCACCATGGTCGCGTCGGCCGCGGGCGCGGTGGGCGTCGGCTTCCTGCTGTTCCCCAAGGACTCGGTCGAGTACTGGTTCCACACCGTGTCCGACACCGGCCGCATCGGCACGCCCTACTTCGCGGGCAACCAGTCGATCAAGGGCACCCTGTTCCGCCTCGGCATGGACGAATCGCTGGCGACCGGCCTGTGGATCGGCCTGTCGGCGTTGACGATCGGGCTGGCCTCGGTCTGGATGTACCGGCTGATCGGCGCGGGCAACGATGTCGGCGCGCTCCTGGTGAACGCGGCCGCGGTGTTGTTGGTCTCGCCGGTGTCGTGGTCGCATCACTGGGTCTGGGTGGCCCCCGCGCTGGTCGTCGCCGTCAGCATGGCCGACCGTCGCCGCTCCCGCGCCTTCACCACCCTCGTCGCCCTGTTCACGGTGATGTTCATCGTCGGCCCGCAGTGGGTCCTGCCACATTCGGGCGACAAGGAACTCGCCTGGGCTTGGTGGCAGCAGATCATCGGCAGCAGTTACGTGTGGGCCACGTTCGCTGTGATCGTCTACGCGGTGATCACCTACCGCCCCACCCGAAAGCCTTCGACGACGCCGGAACTCGCGACCACCTGAGCGCGGCGTCGACCAGAGCCGATCGTCGAATCTGTCAGTCCGTCGCTTCCGGGGTCAGGAACGCCGCGAGGGCTGACGCGTAGGCGGGGACGTCGGCGGCGCCCATGAGCTCGCGGCACGAGTGCATCGCGAGCTGCGGTGCGCCGACATCGACGGTCGACATCCCCGTGCGGGCGGCCGTCATCGGCCCGATGGTCGAGCCGCACGGCAGGTCGGCACGGTGGACATAGCGTTGCAGCGGCACGTCGGCCTGCGCACACGCGAGCGCGAACGCACCCGCGCCCGCCGCGTCGGTGGCGTAGCGAAGGTTCTGATTCACCTTGAGCACCGGCCCACCGCCGACCTCGATGCGATGCGCGGGCTCGTGCCGGTCCGGGTAGTTCGGGTGCGTCGCGTGCGCCATATCACCCGAGGCGACCACCGAACCGGCAAGCGCGGCAAGGTAGTCCGCACGCCCACCACCGCGGGCCAGCACGATGCGCTCCAGCACCGCGGGCAGCAGATCCGATTGCGCCCCACGATCGGACTGACTCCCGACCTCTTCGTGGTCGAACATCACCAGCACCGCCGTCGCCGCCCCCGGCTCGTCGGCGGCCGCGAGGAACGCCTGCAACCCGGCGTAGCAGGTGCCCTGGTTGTCGAGGCGCGGAGCGCTCACCAGATCCAGATCGCGACCGACGATCGTGCTCGACGCGAGGTCGTGGGTCATGAGTTCCCAGCCGAGCACGTCGGCGCCGTCGACCCCGGCCCGCTCGGCGACGAAATCCAGGAACGACGCGGGTGCGTCGCCGATCCCCCAGATGGCGTTCACGTGCCGTTGCGGGTCGAGGGTGACCCCGCGCCGGTCCTCGGACAGGTGAATAGCCAACTGCGGCACCCGCAGGATCGGCTCGTCGACGCGGACCAGCACATCGCGCATCCGCGCACCCTCGCGCACACTGAGCCGCCCCGAGAGACCGAGCTCCCGGTCCAGCCAGGAGTTCAGCCAGGCACCGCCGTACGGCTCGAGCCCGACCAGCTGCCAACCCGCACCCGCCAGGTCGGGATGCTGCTTCACCCGCAGGTTGGGGCTGTCGGTATGCGCGCCGACCACCCGGAACGGAGCAGCGGGCACCGCGTCGTAATCTGCCCACGCGATCAGCGAACCACCGCGCACCACATAGTGTTTCCCGCCCGCGTCGTCCCATGCCGACGCCTCGGTCAATGGCGTGAACCCGTTGCCGTCCAGCTCGGCCGCCACCGTCGCACACACATGGAAAGGCGAGGGTGACGCATCGATGAAGGCACACAATCCGCTGGCCGTGGCCGCTGTCAAGGAAACCGGCATCCTGCGATCCTAGGCACGACACCGCGCCCGGGCACCCCGCATCGGGAAGTACGGTGCCTGATCAGTCGTCGCGTTCGGCGATCACCGCGAGCGCCGCCAGTAATTCGCCGTAGCGGCGAATCCCGAGGCGCGACCGTAACTCTTCCTCCGCTAGCTTCTCCTGCGCGCGGATCCTGGCGGCCAGCTTGGCCCCGAGGCTGCTCAACCCGATCAGGATCCGGCGCCGATCGTCGGTGGCGGCGACCCGGAAGATCAGCCCGCGTTCGGCCAGGTTGTCCGCATGCCGGGTGGCCGAGGACGGGGCGAGCCGCGCCTGCGCGGCCAGTTCCGACATCGTCATCCCGTCGTCGGTGGACAACTGCGACAGGATCGCCCAATGATCGGCCGTGAGGTTGTCAGCCGACAACGCCGATTCGAGCCGGCCTACCCAGTTGCGCTCCGCGGAGCGCAGCGCGCCGTGCAGCGTGGAATACCCACTTATGATGGCCACCGATTGCATTCCCACCTGCCGAAAAATTCATTCGAACAATCCTGTTCGCACTTGGCGATAGAGTACAGAGTGCCTTTGTTCGGTCAGAGCCGGGATGAAACGATCGAGATTCTCTCGATCGTCCCCACGCAGGGTCCGGGTGGCATCATCGCGCCATCGTGTACCGCCGCCATTTCCCTGGCCGTCGACGAAATCAATAGCGGCACAGGAATTCTCGGCCGCGAAATCCACCTCACGACCATCGACGGCGGCCGCGAACCGGCCGAAGTCGCCGCCGAGGTAGCGGCCTTCCTGGCCACCGGAATGGTCGGCGCGATCACCGGCTGGCACACCTCGGCGGTGCGCCGGGCTGTCGCCGAGGCCGTGGACGCCCGCGTCCCCTACCTCTACGCCACCGACCACGAGGGCCTTCCCGACGAACGCCCCGGTGTCCTGCTGGTAGGCGAACATCCCGACCATCAAACAGTCCCCGCGGCCGCCTGGATGGGCCGCGAACTAGGAGTGCGCCGCTGGGCGGTGATCGGCAACGACTACATCTGGCCCCGCCGGACAGCACTGGCCCTGCGCCGATCCCTGCCCAACCCGTACGACATCATCGTCGAGCACTACGTCCCCCTCGGCACCACCGATTTCAGCGATTTCCTGGAGAACCCGGCGCTGCTGCTGGCCGACGCGGTCCTGATCCTCATGGTCGGCGCCGACACCGCCCGCTTCAATCGCCAGTTCGCCGCCACCGGCCTGCCCACCGTCATGCCCCGCCTCAGCCCGGCGGTCGACGAGAACGTCCTACTCAGCGCGGGCCCGTCGGCGAACACCAACCTCTACGTGGCCTCGAGCTTCTTCATCGACAACCGCACCACCGAGGGCCGGTCCCGGCGCGCCCGCTACCAGCGGCATCAGGGCCAATTCGCCCCGGCGCTGACGACTTTCAGCAACTCCACCTACGAGGCGATCCACCTGCTGAACACCCTGGCCGACACGACAGGCACACTCGAGGTGGAAGCCATCATCGCCGCGGCGGAAACCGGTCTGGTGCTGGACGGACCGGCCACCCGCCGCGGATTTCTGGGCAATCAAGCAGTAGGCCCCGCCCACCTGGCAATGGCGAACGGGGTCGACTTCTACATCATCGACAGTCTCTAGGCGCCGACGAAACTATCGATCACCGAGAAGAACATTCCGAGACCGTCGTCGCTGGGTCCGGTCAATGCCTCGGTCGCGTGCTCGGGGTGCGGCATCAAACCGACGACCCGCCCGTTGGCCGAGGAGATCCCGGCGATCCCGCGCTGCGATCCGTTCGGGTTGTCACCCGCGTACCGGAACACCACGCGGCCTTCGCCTTCGAGCTCGTCGAGCACCTTCTCCGATGCCTGGTAACGCCCCTCGCCCGACTTCAGCGGAACAAGGATCTGCGCACCCGGCTCGTACCGCGAACTCCACGCGGTATCGGTCCCCTCGACCTTCAACCACTCGTCCCGGCAGATGAAGTGCAGTCCCTCGTTACGGGTCAGCGCACCCGGCAGCAGCCCGGCCTCGCACAGCACCTGGAATCCGTTGCAGATACCGAGCACCGGCAGACCCTGCCCGGCGGCGCGAACAACCTCGCCCATCACCGGCGCGAATCGCGCGATCGCCCCACACCGCAGGTAATCCCCGTAGGAGAACCCACCGGGCACGATCACGGCGTCGACACCCTTGATATCGGCATCGGCATGCCACAGGCTCACAGCCTCGGCGCCGGCCAGCCGAACCGCCCGAGCGGCGTCGACATCATCGAGCGTTCCGGGAAAAGTAATTACGCCAATGCGTGCGCTCACGAGACCCGAACGACCTTCCAGTCCTCGATCACCGTGTTCGCCAGCAGCGCCTCGGCGATCTGCTCGAGCTGAGCGTCCGACACACTGTCGTCCACCTCGAGCTCGAATCGCTTGCCCTGCCGCACATCCGAGATTCCGGCGAATCCCAGACGCGGGAGCGCGCCGACCACGGCCTGTCCCTGGGGGTCCAGAATCTCGGCCTTCGGCATGACCTCGACCACGACTCGTGCCACGCGTTGCTCCTCAAGTGGTGTGTGGGTTACCCCAGAAATCCTAGTTGACAGGGCCGTCGTGCCCGCGTTCCGGGGTCGCGGCGGCTTAGCATCGGGTATGCGCATCGCCCACTTCGGTCATTCCTGCATCCTCGTGGAACTGCACGGCGTGAAAGTGCTGTTCGACCCCGGCACCTTCGCGCACGGCTTCGAGGGCATCACCGGCTTGGACGCGATCGCGGTGACCCACCAGCATCCCGACCACATCGATCCGAACCGGATCGGCGACCTCATCGAGAACAATCCCGGTGCCCGCCTGCTGTCGGATCCGCAGACCGCGCAGCAGCGCAGCGAGGGCTGGGAGCCGGTTTCGGCTGGTCAGGTGCTCGACATCGGCGAGTTACAGATCACCGGCGGCGGCGGCAGGCACGCGGTGATCCACCCGGAGATCCCGGTGATCGACAACACCGTCTTCCAGCTCGGCACCGAGGCCGACCCCGCCCAGCTGGTCCACCCCGGCGACTCGCTCTGGGTGCCGCCGGTCCCGGTCGGCGTGCTCGCCATCCCGGCCGTCGCCCCGTGGATGCGCATCTCGGAGGCCGTCGACTACCTACGCGCCGTCAACCCCCGCACCGCGGTGCCCATCCACCACGGCATCATCACCCCGTCGGCCCAGGGCATCTACTTCGGCAGGCTGACCGAGATGGCCCCGGCCGGCACCGAGTTCCGCGTCATCGAACCCGAGGACCAGGGCCAGTTCTGAGTCAGCGGTAGCTGGTCAGGAACAGGGCTTCGGCCAGTGCCATGTGTTCGATCTCGGTGGGGTCCACGCTCTCGTTGGGGGCGTGGATCAGGCATTTCGGTTCCTCGACGCCGATCAGCATGATCTCGGCCTTCGGGTAGGTGTCCTGGAAGACATTGCACAGCGGGATCGATCCGCCCTGCCCCTCGGTGGTCACGTCGCGGCCGTAGGAGGTCGCCATCGCCTGTTCCATGGCGGAACGGGCAGGCCCCTGTGTGGACGCGACGAACGGTTCGCCGAGCGCCTCGACCTCGATGTCGAGCTCGGCGTTCCACGGCACGTGCGCGCGCAGGTGCTTCTCCAGCAGGTCGTAGGCCTGCTTGGGTTCCGTGCCGGGCGGGATGCGCAGGTTGAGCCTGGCCTTGGTGCTCGGCTGGATCGCCGCCGACGACCCGACCACCGCGGGCACATCCATCCCGAGCACGGTGAGCGCGGGCCGCGCCCACAGCATGTCGGACACGGTGCCGTTGCCGAGCAGTTCGACGCCGTCGAGCACACCCGCGTCGGACCGGAAGTCTGCCGACGGATACTGCACACCGGTCCACTTCTGATCGTCGGTGAGTCCGTCGATCGTGGTGTTGCCCTCGGCATCGCGCAACGACGACAGCAGCTGGATCATCGCGGCGAGCGCATCCGGCGCCGGTCCACCGAACATTCCCGAATGCATCGGCCCTTCCAGGGTTTTCACCGTCAGCACCACATTCACCATCCCGCGCAGGGTCTGGGTGAACGTGGGTACCCCGACGGCGAAGTTGCCGCAGTCGGCGACCAGGATCGCATCCGATTGCAGCAGAGCGGGATTGGCGACGACGAACTTCTCCAGGCCGCCGGTGCCCTGTTCCTCCGAACCCTCCGCCACCACCTTGATCCCGATCGGGAAGTCGGGTCCGATCGCGCGCAGGGCCGTCAGATGCGTGACGATATTGCCCTTGCAGTCGGCCGCCCCGCGCCCGTACCAGCGCCCGTTCTTGTCGGTCAGCGTCCAGACCGGCGTCTGCCACGCGGCATCGTCGAGCGGCGGCTGCACGTCGTAGTGGCAGTACAGCAGCACCGTCGGCGTGCCGGGCGGCCCCGGCTTCGACGCGATGACGGCCTTGCTACCGTCGGGCGTCTCGTGCAGGCCGACCTCGGTCAGTCCCGCCGCGGCGAACGCGTCGGCCACCCACTGCGCCGTCTGCTCACATCCTTCCGGCGGGAACTGGCGCGGGTCGGCGACGGATTTGAACGAAACGAGCTGGGCCAGATCCTTTTTCGCCTGGCCCATCAGCCCGGAAACCTTGCTGCGCAGCGCCGTCACATCATCGGTCATCTCTTCGCGCCTCACTTCGTGGTGTCGTCCAGCTTCAGGGTGTCGAGATGAGAAAGATAGTCCTGCAAGCGATCCGGGCAGTAGGTGGCGATCGTGAGCGCGACCGCCTCGGTGGTGTCGCGCGGGCCGATGACCGGACGCTGCCCCGGCCCGGCCGCACCGTTGGTGATCGAGGCCTGGTATTTCGCCTTGATCAGCGGCGAACCCGGGTCCTGGCACACCGACCCGCCGTCGTCGCCGAGCGCGTTGGCGATCACGTCCGTCTCCGGCGCGGGCAGACCGGCGGCGAGCAGATTGTTGTGCAGCTGCTCGGCTTTCGCGCTCGCCTGGGTGTTCTCGCGGATCTCGGTGAAAGTGAAGAGCCCGATCAGGGCGAACACCACGAGCAGCACACCCGCGGTGACGTAGATCCAGCGTCGCTTGCGGTCGGGGGCGTCTCCGGTCGTCATGCCTGCTGCCCTTCCGGTACGGCGAATTTCCAGCTGTCCCTGCGGTTTCGGTAGAACAGGTACGGGATGAGCAGACCCACGATGCCCAAGCCGCCACCCACGATGAGCACGTACACCAGCGGACTGCCCGCGCCGAACTGCGAGGGCGGCACGAAACCGATCGCGAACGCGGCGATCGAGGAGGCGGCACCCAGCGCGCACAGCCCCATCAGCGCGGGCGCCCGGTAGCCGCGCGGGTGATCGGGATTGTCCCTGCGCAGCTTGGCGGCAGCGGCGAACATCAGCACGTACATGATCAGATACACCTGCGTGGTGATCACCGACAGAATCCAGTACGCGCTGGAGACATTGGGGATGAAGGCGTAGAGCAGCGCGATCAGCGTGGTGAACACACCCTGCGCCACCAGCATGTTCTGCTGCACGCCGTGCTTGTTGAGCCGGGTCAGGATCGGTGGCAGATAGCCCTCGCTGCGCCCGATCAGCAACAGCCCCTTCGACGGTCCGGCCAGCCAGGTGAGCATGCCGCCGAGTGCGGCGGCCACCAGCGCGATACCGATGATCGGGGTGAGGAAGCCGATCCCGAAGTGGCCGAAGAACGCGTCGAAGGCCTGCATCACACCCGCGGTGAGACTCAGGCTGGCCGAGGGGACGACCCAGCTGATCGCCAGCGCGGGCAGGATGAAGATCACCAGCACCAGGCCCATGGCCAGGAACATCGCCTTCGGGAATTCCTTGGCCGGGTTCTTCAGCGACGACACGTGCACCGCGTTCATCTCCATGCCCGCGTAGGACAGGAAGTTGTTCACGATCAGCACCAGGCTCGCCAACCCGGCCCACGCGGGCAGCAGGTGCGACGAATCCATCGGGGCCGCAGAGGGATTGCCCTGTGCGAGGAATACCAGACCGAGAACCACCAGCAACGTGCCGGGGATCAGCGTGCCGATGACCAGGCCCATACTCGACAATCCGGCCACGGTCTTGGTGCCCTGCGAGGACACGTACACACCCGCCCAATAGACGGTGATGATCACGATCGCCACGTACAGGCCGTTGGAAGCCAGCGACGGATGAATGATGTAGGCGAAAGTGCTTGCGACATACGCGAGCAGGCTCGGATAGTAAAAGATCGTCATGGCGAACTGGCACCAGACGGCAAGAAATCCGAGCGGCTTACTCAATCCCTCGCTGACCCATTGATACACCCCGCCCTGCCATCCCGACGCGAGTTCCGCGGCGACCAGCGAGGTCGGCATCAGGAACAGAATCGCGGGAATGATGTACAGGAATACACAGGCCAATCCGTATACGGCCATCGTGGGCGCGGATCGCAGGCTGGCCACCGAACTCGTGGTCATCAGCGCCAATGTCACCCAGGACATATATTTCGTCGTTGTCGCGACTTTCGTCGCGGTGCCCGTCATCAGCGCTGCCTCCTGCTGTTTTAACAACTAGCGGAAACCACTCGATCAACTGGGCAATGATAACCGCCGTGTGTGCGGCGAGAAGGCTCGAAACTCCGGGAAACATATGCACTGTCGAGTGTCGACACACTCGATTCCGAGGCTACCGCCGCGCGCTGTTCGCCAGTGTGCGCGCGGCGGCGGCCTGGTCAGGCAGCTCTGGCTTCCGGGTATGGCTCCCAGCGGTATACGTCGCTGCGGGCACCGTGGTACAGCGCGAGATCGACCGCGTCGAACATCGCCTGGCGCGGGCCCGACCGCTGCAATTGCGCCGCCGACACCGCCAACCGCAGCACGCCACCGCGCCGTGCGGTGCGCGCGGCACCCATCACCAGCGCCCGGCACCACCACGGTTCGGCCCGGAAACCCTCGCCGATCCCGTACACCCGAGCACGTTGGGCCACATCGCGTTCCAGGTCGAGCATGCTGGTGAGCCCGAATGCCATCCGGAACCCCACGTCGGGCAGCGCGGCCAGCGCACCGGACGAGGCGTCCCAGCGCGGCGCGGCGAACAGCCGGGTGCGCAGTTCCACCCGCTCCATCACCCGATCGGCTGCCTTCAGCCGCAACGTCGCCTCGTGTCGCGGCAGGTCGGCGAACTCCGCGCGGCGGGCCTTGGTGGCGGCCTGGTCGTACCCGTGCAGCACGATCGCGTCGCCTTCGAGTCGCCGCCCGCGCAGCCACGACTGCGTCGCCGGATCGTCGACCAGCCGGTACTTGCCCTTCAATCGCGGCGCGACCAGCAACGACAGCCGCACACCCCGCGCGTCCATCTCCCCCGCGAACTCGATCGCGGCATCGCGAGTCGTATCCCGGATCCCCGACACCGAAACGATCAGCTCAGCGTTCATGCTCCAACGATGACAGCCCGAGGTGACGCCAACGTGCTACCCCGATGACGCCCCGACGAATTTCGTGTCTTCTGGCGGCTGGCGCCGCGGGTTCTCGGCCTGTTCCCTCGATCTTCCCTCCCTCCGGGCACTCCTTCGTCGCACCCTCCACTCAGTCCAGATCAAGGCGGCCGAGAACCGGCACTACTCCTACGCGTCGGCGAGACCCACTCGGTCGAGGACCCACGCGTACTCGAAGCCGACTTCCTTCCACTTCTCGTAGCGCCCGCTCACACCGCCGTGGCCTGCGGTCATCTCCGTTTTGAGCAGCACCTCGTTGTCGCCGGTCTTGGTGGCGCGCAGCTTTGCCACCCACTTGGCCGGTTCCACGTAGAGCACGCGGGTGTCGTTGAGGCTGGTGATCGCCAGGATGGCCGGGTAGTCCTTGGCCTCGACGTTCTCGTAGGGCGAGTACGACTTCATGTACTCGTAGACGTCCTTGTCCCGCAGCGGGTTTCCCCACTCGTCCCATTCGATCACCGTCAGCGGCAGCGACGGGTCGAGGATGGAGGTGAGGGGGTCGACGAAGGGGACATTGGCGAGGATGCCGGTGAACAGCTCAGGGGCGAGGTTGGCGACCGCGCCCATCAGCAGCCCGCCCGCACTGCCACCGTCGGCGATCAACCGGTCGGGTGCGGTGGCACCGGTGTCGATGAGATGGCTTGCGCAGGAGACGAAGTCGGTGAAGGTGTTCTTCTTCAGCAGCGTCTTGCCGTGCTCGTACCAGAGCCTGCCCATCTCGCCGCCGCCGCGCACGTGCGCCACCGCGAACACCATGCCGCGATCGAGCAGCGACAGCCGCGAGACCGAGAACGACGGGTCGATGCTGGCCTCGTAGGAGCCGTATCCGTACAGCAGTGTGGGTTTCGGCCCGTCGGGCAGCCCGCTGCGCTTGATGATCGAGATCGGAATCCGGGTGCCGTCGGCGGCGACGGCCCAATCACGATGCTGCTCATAGTCGCCCGCGTCGTAACCGCCGAGTACCGGCTGTTCCTTGCGCAGCAGCAGCTCACCGGTGGCGGGCACGTAGTCGAACACCTGCATCGGCGTGATGAACGAGGTGACGCCGACGCGCAGCGTTGGCTGCTCCCATTCCGGGCTCGAACCCGCACCGGCGGAGAACAATTCGAGGCCGAAGTCGAGCTCGGTCAGTTCGCCGAAGCCCTCCGGCGTGAGCGGCCACACCGAAAGGCGCGGCAGCGCGTCGCGCCGGTAGCCGAGCACCAGGTGGTCGGCGAAGGCGTCGATGTCCTCGAGCCGCACGTCCTCGCGATGCCCGATCAGGGTCGTCATGTCCGACGGGTCGGTGACGGGCGCGACGGCGAGCACGAAGTTCTCCGCCTTCACCCCGTCGATCACATCGTTGTGCAGGATCAGGAACTTGTCCTCGCCCGCGATCACCGCGTGCTCGGCCGAGTACTCCACGCCTTCGCGGCGCGGCAACAGCGGGCGGAACTCGCCCTCTGGGTTGTCCGATTCCAGGACCCAGCCCTCGGTGGTGATCTTGGAACCGAGCCAGACCATCAGGTACTTCTCGGAGCGG
The DNA here is from genome assembly GCF_042719655.1 of Nocardia sp. NPDC058518. Lineage (NCBI taxonomy): Bacteria > Bacillati > Actinomycetota > Actinomycetes > Mycobacteriales > Nocardiaceae > Nocardia > Nocardia sp. NPDC058518. The sequence goes on along the minus strand of NZ_JBHXNJ010000017.1, from coordinate 142,559 downwards.
GTCGCGCCGACGCTCACCCAGTAGCGATCGTCGGGCTCGTGGAACACCGTCACATCGGCGTCGGAACCGGTGCCGACGCGGTGGCGCCACACGGTGTCGGGGCGCCATGACTCGTCGACCGTCTGATAGAAGATGTGCGTACCGTCCAGCGACCAGGTGGCCCCCGGTGCCGCGCCCGCCACCTCGTCGGGCAGCAGGTCACCGGTGCGCAGGTCCTTGATCCGCAGCGTGTAGCGCTCGTCGCCGGAGCTGTCGACGGAGTAGGCGAGCAGGTTGCCGTCGTGGCTCAGCGAGAACGCGCCGAGGGCGAAGAAGTCCAGACCCTCGGCGAGGATATTGCTGTCGAGCAGCACCTGCTCGCCCTCGATCTCGGAACCCACCTCGAGCTGCGGCGGCGTCCACGCGTCGATTCCCTCGGCCTTCGCGTCGATGGGACAGCGGCAGTGCACGCCGTACTGTTTGCCCTCGAAACTGCGCGAGTAATACCAGTAGTCGCCCAGGCGCGTCGGCACCGAGAGATCGGTTTCCTGCGTCCTGGCCTTGATCTCGTCGAAGATCTTGTCCCGAAGGGGCTGCAGCTGGTCGGTCTGCGCCGCGGTGAAGGCGTTCTCCGCCTCCAGATACGCGATGACCTCGGGGTCTTCCTTGTCCCGTAGCCACTCGTAGTCGTCGACGAACGTGTCACCGTGGTGGACCCGCTCGAAGGGCGCCCTCTTCGCGATCGGCGCCGACACAGTCTCATTCTCGCCAGCCATCCGTCCACCGTAGCCGCCCCACTCCAACCGGGCCCGCCAACTCGGCCGCCGGCCGCTGGTGGCCGTGCCGAAGGCCCGATTTGCGTAGCCTGACCGCATGGGGATGCGGTACGCAATTCGATCGTTGGTCGTGACTGCCGGGGTGCTGCTGGCCACGGGGTCCGGGGCGGTGATGCCGGCGAACGCGTGCGCGTGCGGCGGCGTCGTCAGCGGGGACAGCTCGGCCAGGGTGAACAGTGAGTCGGCGGTCCTCGGCTGGGACGGACGGCGCGAGACCGTGCTGATGCGGCTGGGTATGCAGTTCGCCGGTGCCGACGCGGCGCTGATCGTGCCGACACCGACACCCGCGACCGTCTCGGCCGGGAATCCGGACTCGTTGCGCGAGCTCTCGCGCATGACCGCGCCCGAGCGGGTCACCGAATACGACTGGTTCGGCAGCGGTTCGCTGGGCGGCGACACCTCCGGCGCCGCTCCCGGTTCCGGTCCCGACGTGCTGGGGCGGGTGCAGCTGGGCCCGCTCGAGGCGACCACCTTGCGCGGCGGGGACCTCGCCGGAATCCGGGAATGGCTCGACACCAACGGTTATCAGCTCCGCCCGGAAGTGAGCGCCACCCTCGACCCCTACCTACGCGAGGGCTGGTCCTTCGTCGCTATGCGCCTGACCAGCGCGAAGTCTCTCTCCGGCGCCCTCGACCCGGTTCTTCTCACCTTCGACTCCGACCGCCTCGTGTACCCGATGCGCATGTCGGCCGCCGCGACCACACCCCAGTCGGTTCACCTCTACATCTTCAGTGACCACCGGGTGGCACGCGTCGACCCCGACACGAAACCCCACACCATCACCACCGAATTCGCCTCTCCGGTCGGCGAACCCAGCGACCCGGACCTGAAAGCGCTTGCCGCGGGCAACAACTACCTCACCGAACTCTCGATCTACATCCCCGACCCCGCGACCATCACCAGCGATTTCATTTTCGGCCCCGCTGCCGAGAACGTGCCCGTGCGTGACCGGATAGTGAGCAAGGAATACGTCGAAATACTCGGCCTGCCTGCGGGTTACGTGCTGATCGTCACCGGGCTGTCGGTGATCGGCGTGATCGCGAGCGCGGTCCTGCGTCGACGATCCGCGAGGTAGCCCGAACGCACCGCGACCCGGTTCTACGGCCGCAGAACCGGGTCGCGTGTGGAGATTGTCAGGCCCCGAGCGCGGGTCCGATGACCGGCCACGAGGCGTGCAGGGCGTCCTGCCAGTAGGACCAGGAGTGCGTGCCCACCGGGTGATAGTCGATCTTCGCGCCGATGCCCGCACCGCGCAGGCGCTGGTCGAAGGCCACCATGCAGGTGTTGACGCCGAGTTCGATGGGTCCGCCGAGGAAGATGTTCTCGGCCAGCGTCGGCTTGAGTTCGGCCTCGTGCGGGCCGGGGATGCCGGTGCCGGTGGACATGTACAGCGCCTTGCCGCGCAGCGCTTCGATCATCAGCGCCGGGTCGTGTGCGGCCCACTCGGGACTACCGGGCGCGCCCCACATGTTGCCCGGATTGCCGCCGCGATTGACGATGGAGAACATCATCGCGCCCGCCGCCATCGCGATGTCCGGACAGGCACTGTAACCGGCCACCGCGCGGTAGAGGCTCGGGTGGCGGGCAGCCAGGATGTAGGCCGCGTTGCCGCCCATCGACAGCCCGCCGATGCCGTTCACGCCGTTGCCGTTGAAGTGCCCGTCGATCAGGCCCGGCAGTTCCTGGGTGAGGAACGTTTCCCACTTGTACCGGCCGAAACGCGGATCATCGGTGATCCAGTCGGTGTAGTAGCTGGCCTGGCCGCCCATCGGCAGCACCACGTTGACGTTCTTGCCGCGGAAGAAGGCTTCGGCGTCGGTGGCGTTGGTCCAGGTGCTCTGGCCGATGCCGGGGTCGAGCCCGTCGAGCAGGTAGTACGTGCCGCGCGAGCCACCGCCCGCGGGATGCAGCACCTGTAGGTCGACATTGCGGCCCATCGCGGGCGAGGCGACGGTGATAGCCGTCCGGTGCGGAGTCAGTTCGTTGACTCCGATGATCTGCGCGGCGGACGCCGCCGTGGGGTGAACCACCGCCGGTCCGATCACACCGAGAGCAATAGCCAGCACTACAGCAGCAACACCTGTACGACGCACGATCTACCCTCCATAACCGCATGCCAATGACAGTCCAAGGTAACCCACAGGTGAACGAACTGGAAGCATTTAGCGTTTCGGGCGTTTCTTCAGCAAACTCCCCGGTTTGCAATGACCGCTTCGCCCGAAAATGCAGGTCAGCGGGTGAGCGCGCCCCGGATCGAGCCTGCCAGGTAGTCGAGGTCCGCCCGCGCGGGTGTAGTCGGCCGCGCACGCAAGCCGAAGCCGTCGCCGGGTGTCCGCGGGATCACGTGCAGGTGCACATGGAAGACCTCCTGCCCGGCCGTAACCCCGTCGGCGAGGAAGAAATTCACCCCGTCGGCCGCCACTTCACTGCTGCGCAGCGCGGCGGCGATCTGCTGCCCGACCTGAAAGAGCTTGCCGCCCAGGGCGGGATCGAGATCGGCCAGACTCGGCGCGGGCACCTTGGGCACCACCAGAACGTGCCCCGGTGTCACAGGACGAATGTCCATGAAGGCGAGGACTTCGTCGTCCTCGTAAACCTTCGAGGACGGGGCGGCCCCGGCGATGATGTCGGTGAAGATCGTGTACGGATTCACCCGCGTACGGTATCGACTCCGACGCGCGAAAGCCCGCCACCTGCGCCGGAAAAGCGGCAGGGGCGGGCTGATTCGCACGGCTCTACAGAATCGGCGACGGCGTGTAGCGCGCGGCTTCCGGATTGGCTTCGACCAGCTTCTGCACCTGCGCGACCACCTCGGACACCTGGTCCGATGCCGCACCGATGAACGCGGCCTTGTCGGCCAGCGCCGCGTCGAGGCCGGCACGGTCGAGGGGCATCCGCTCATCGGCGGCGAGACGATCCAGCAGATCGGGTTCGCGCCCCTGCTCGCGCATGGCCAGCGCCACCGCCACCGCGTGCTCCTTGATGACCTCGTGCGCGGTCTCGCGGCCCACGCCCGCGCGCACCGCCGCCATCAGGATGCGGGTGGTCGCCAGGAACGGCAGGTAGCGGTCGAGCTCACGCGAGACCACCGCCGGGTAGGCGCCGAACTCGGCGAGCACGGTCAGGAAGGTCTCCGTCTGCCCGTCGATGGCGAAGAACGCGTCCGGCAGCGCGACGCGGCGCACCACCGAGCAGAACACGTCGCCCTCGTTCCACTGCGCGCCCGCCAGCTCGGCCGCCATCGAGCCGTAGCCGCGCAGGATCACCTGCAGGCCGTTCACCCGCTCGCAGGACCGGGTGTTCATCTTGTGCGGCATCGCCGACGACCCGACCTGGCCCGGCTGGAAACCCTCGGTGACCAGCTCATGACCGGCCATCAGCCGAATCGTGTGCGCGAACGACGACGGCCCGGCACCCAGCTGCACCAGCGCGGACAGCACATCGTGATCCAGCGACCGCGGGTACACCTGACCCACGCTGGTGAACACCGTCGCGAAGCCGAGGTGGGTGGCGACCTGCCGTTCGAGGGCGGCGAGCTTGCCCGCGTCACCGTCGAGCAGGTCGAGCATGTCCTGGGCGGTGCCCATCGGGCCCTTGATCCCGCGCAGCGGGTAGCGGTCGATCAGGTCGCGCGTCCGGGCGAGGGCAACCAGCATCTCGTCGGCGGCGGAGGCGAAACGCTTGCCCAGCGTGGTGGCCTGCGCGGCGACATTGTGCGAGCGCCCGGCCATCACCAGCGTCTGGTACTCGGCGGCCCGTTCGGCCAGCCGCGCCGCGATGGCGATGCCGTGCTTGTAGACGTGCTCGAGGGAGAGCCGGATCTGCAGCTGCTCGACGTTCTCGGTGAGGTCGCGGCTGGTCATGCCCTTGTGCACGTGCTCGTGCCCGGCGAGGGCGTTGAACTCCTCGATCCGCGCCTTCACATCGTGACGGGTGACCCGCTCGCGCTCGGCGATCGAGGCCAGGTCCACCTGGCCGATCACGCGTTCATAGTCCTCGACAACCCCTGCGGGGACATCGATTCCGAGTTCGGCCTGCGCGCGCAGCACCTCCAGCCACAGCCGGCGCTCGAGCACGATCTTGTTCTCGGGCGACCAGAGCGCGACGAGCTCCGGGCTGGCGTATCGGGTGGCGAGGACATTCGGGACGAGGCTCACGAGCACTCAGTCTAATTGCCGCACCCGTTCGGCCTGCTGGGGCATCATGTTCGGGACCACGGGCGGGGCGACGATGTCGATCATTTCGAGCAGACCGGCCCGGGCGGGTCGGCGGGGCTCGGGGTGGCCTTCGATCAGCGCGGCGACCACCGCGCCGTCGACGACGGCCACCAGCCTGCGTAACTGCTCGGGGCGCACCACTCGGTCGGAGCGGCGCAGCACGTCGGCGAGCAGTTCTTCGAGCTGGGTGCGTAGTCGGAGCTGGACCTCACGTAACTCGGGATGACGGGCCGACGCCACGGAACGCTCGTAGCGGGCGATGAGCTGGCCGCGGGCGTCCAGGTCGCCGTCGTCGGGGCCGACGAGCACGTCCAGGACGAGCTCGACCGTCGCGTCGGTGCCGCGCCTGCGATGGCTGACCTCGCCGACCCGGCGGCGCATCGCGTCGAGTTCGATCGCGCCGCTGAACTCCACGGCGCGGGCGATCAGATCTTCCAGCGATTCGAAGTAGTAGGTGGTCGACGCGAGTGGAAGATCGGCTCGGGAGGCCACCGAACGATGTCGCACGGCGTCGAAGCCGCCTTCGAGCAACAGCTCAGCCGCCGCCGCCACCAGAGCCTGCCGACGTCGTTCGCCTTTCGGGGTCGTTGCGGTGGTCACCGTGCCAACGTGCCAGTCATCATCAGTTCAACCGTGCGCAATCGTCATCGGGGAAACACTGGGAATTCGGGATAACTGAGTTTTACCGTATCCCGGCACAGATGTGTTCGTACTACGCAAAGTTGTTGTCGCACATCACTGTTGACAAGGGGCCCGATCAGCCCTTCAGGAACCCTCCCAGACGCTCCAGCGCTGCGGCGATGTCGTCGGTGGCGCCTGCGAAGGAAAAACGGACCGTGTGGTTTCCATTTGTGGTGTCGAAATCGAGTCCGGGCGCCAGTGCGACGCCGGTTTCGGCGAGCACCTCGGCGCACCAGGCCCGGGAATTGTCGGTCAAATGTCCAATATCGGCGTAGGCGTAGAAGGCGCCGTCGGCGGGGGCGAGATCGGTGATTCCGATCGCGGGCAAACCCTCCAGGAGCAGCGACCGGTTGCGCGCGTACCGGCGCACATGCCCGTCCAGTTCATCCTTGGCTTCCGGCCCGAAAGCGTGCACGGCCGCGTATTGGGAGATCGCGGGCGGGCACACCGTCATATTCGACGCCAGCCGTTGCAGCGCCGGGCGCAGGTCGGCCGGTGCCAGCATCCAGCCGAGCCGCCAGCCGGTCATCGAGAAGTATTTCGACACCGAACCGATCACCACCGATTCGCGGGAGAACTCCCACGCCGAGGAGGTCGGCGTGCTCGCGCCCGCGTAGGTGATGCCGTGGTAGATCTCGTCGGAGATCAGCAGCGTGCCGTGTTGCTCGCACCAGCGGGCCAGCGCGGCGAGTTCGGTGGGGTCGATCATGGTGCCGGTCGGATTGGCCGGGCTGGCCACCACCAGACCCTTCGGCGGCTCCGGCAGCGCCTCGAGCATCGCCACGGTCGGCTGGAATCTGGTCTGCGGGCCGCAGTCCAGTTCGACGACCGCACAGCCTAGAGCGGACAGCGTGTTGCGGTAGGCGGGATAGCCGGGGCGCGCGACCACCACGGTGTCGCCCGGGTCGAAGGCGGCCAGGAAGATCAGCGTGAACGCGCCAGAGGACCCGGTCGTCACCACCACCTCGTCGGGGTGCACGTCGTAGCCGTAGGTCTCGCTGTGATGGCCCGCGATGGCCTCGCGCAGCGGCAGAATGCCGAATGTCTCGGTGTAGCCGAGCAATTCGTGATCGATGGCGGCTCTGGTCGCCCGCAGCACCGGCGCGGGCGCCTGCGTCGAGGGCTGCCCCGCCGCGAGCACCAGCACATCGCCGTGCGACCTGGCGCGTTCAGCAGCCGCTTTCCACACATCCATGACGTAGAAAGGGGCAATGGCCGACCGGCGCGATTCTCTGGACACCCGAGAGACGGTAGAGCACCCGATTGCGAGCGTTCACGGATATGGTCGGCACAATGGCTCCGACAGCGAAGACGCAGCCACCGGCGCGACCCCTGTGGTCACGTCGGGGCCGGGGCGCGGGGGCGGAATGAAGCGGACAGGGACGAAGGCGGCGGAACCCGCCGACACCGAAACGACCAGCCCCGAGTCGGCGCACTCGAACACCGATGCGCTTCGCCGTCCGCCCGTCAGCGTCAATGGCCGAATCCTGCAAGCGAATTGGCGCGAACAGCTGCCGTCCAAGGTCGGGGCGCGCGATCGGATGGCCGAGTGGGCCGCGCGGTATCCGCTGGTCGGTGAGATCGCGGGCGAACTGCGTAGCGGTGAGGTGCGCAAGGTCTTCTGGCGGCGGCCCAAGGCGCAAGCCGAGGGGATGTGGGCGCGCAGGCCCAGTCGCGAGCGGGTGCGCCAGGTACTGCTCGAACGGCGCGTGCTCATCGTCGGGGTGCTCGCGGTCTCGGTGTTCGTGGCGGCCGACGGACAGTTCGGCGGCGCCGTCGCCGAGCGTCCGCTCGCGCCGGGCGAAGCGCTCCACGTGGCCATCGCCTATCCCCCGCAGCTGCTGCCGAACCCCCAATCGGTGAGACCCATGCTCGATGCCATCGCCGCAGGTGAGAAGCGTCGTGAGGCGCATGTGGTCGCCGCGGCGGCCCGCGCCACCCTCGAACGCGCCAAGGCGGAGGCGGCGGCCGCGGCGTCGGGTGAATGGCAGGACTGGATGGGCCAGCGCGCCCCGGTGGTCCCCGGCGCGATGGTGCCCGGATCGACCCCGTCGGTCGGCGGGTTCAGCCTGCCCGCGAAGGGTGCGTTCACGTCCGGTTTCGGCTCCCGCTGGGGCACCTTGCACCGCGGCATCGACATCGCGGGCCCCATCGGCAGCCCCATCTACGCCGTGGCCGACGGCACCGTGGTCGAAGCCGGACCGGCGCAGGGTTTCGGCCTGTGGGTCCGCATCCGCCACGACGACGGCACCATCAGCATCTACGGCCACATGTACGACTTCTTCGTTTCCCAGGGCGAGCGCGTCCCCGCCGGAATGCAGATCGCGCGCATCGGCAATCGCGGCGATTCCACCGGCCCGCACCTGCATTTCGAAATCGTCCAGAACGGGCAGCACGTGGATCCGCAGGCCTGGCTCGCGATGCACGGCCTGCGGCTCAACTGATCGTCCGCGAATTACCCCACGACGCTGTTGCGTTCCGGAACAACAACTTCGGTCGCGCCGATGTCGGTCCGGAAATGGCTGCCGGGGAGTTTGATTCCCGCGAGTCGTGCGTAGGCCCGCTCCCGTGCCTGCGCGAGATCCGCACCGACGCCGACCACGTTCAGCACGCGCCCGCCCGCCGACACCAGCGCCTTGTCCTCGCGCTGATCCGTACCGGCGTGCAGCACCAGGGTCTCGCCCTCCAGCGCGCCGTCGTCGGCACCGGTGATCACATCGCCGGTGCGCGGGCGCGCCGGGTAGTTCTCGGCGGCGAGCACGACGGTGATCGCGGAACCGTCCTTCCAGCGCGGGGCGTCGACCTCGGCGAGGCGGCCGGTCGCGGTGGCGTGCAGGAGTTCGGCGAACGGGCTGTCGAGCAGCGCGAGCACCGCCTGGGTCTCGGGATCGCCGAAACGGCAATTGAATTCGACGACAGCGGGGCCGTTCGTGCCGATCGCCAGACCCGCGTACAGCAGGCCGGAGAACGAACTGCCGCGCGCGACGAGCTCGGCCGCGACCGGCTTCACCACGTCGTCGATGATCTCGGTGAGCGTCTCGTCCGGCAGCCACGGCAGCGGCGTGTAGGCGCCCATGCCGCCGGTGTTCGGGCCGGAATCGCCGTCGCCGACTCGCTTGTGGTCCTGCGCGGGCAGCAGCGGAACCACGGTTTCGCCGTCGACCAGGCAGAACAGCGACACCTCAGGGCCGTCGAGGAACGACTCCAGCAGCACCGGGTGGCCCTGCTCGAGCAGCTCGGCGCCGTGATCGCGGGCCGCGCGGCGGTCGGTGGTCACCACCACGCCCTTGCCTGCGGCGAGCCCGTCGTCCTTGACCACCCAGGTCGGGCCGAAGCGGTCCAGCGCGGCGTCCAGCTCGGCCGGACTGTCGACGATCTCGCTGTGCGCGGTCCGCACCCCGGCCACCGCCATCACATCTTTCGCGAACGCCTTGGACCCCTCGATCCGCGCCGCGTCGGCCGACGGGCCGAACACCGGGAACCCGGCCGCGCGCACGACGTCGGCGACGCCGAGCACCAGCGGCACCTCGGGACCGATCACCACCAGGTCGGCGGCCACTTCGGCGGCCAGCGCGGCGACGTCTTCGGCGGCGCAGGGATCGACCGGGCGCAGCTCGGCGTGTTGGCCGATGCCGGGGTTGCCAGGGGCCGCGATCACCGCCGTCACGGACGGATCCCGGCGCAGCGCCAGGACGAGGGCATGTTCACGGGCTCCGGAACCGATGACGAGTACGCGCACGGCCCTTAGATTAGTCGCGCCGTCATAGGTCGCCGCGCTAGGGCCGACCGCACCGATCGTGCCCATGATCGACTTTTCGGCCGATCGGCGAACTGGTGAACGTATTGCGCAGCATCTCGCCGCCCGGCTTCGCTTGCGCCACAATGGAACCAGGTGTGGCACAGCAGCCGCCACCGAAACGGGGAGCACATGATGGGCCTGCTCGACGGGATGATGGGTAATGCCGGTCGCATAGATCCGGCCGCCGCCCAGCAGGAATACGCGAAGCTGTTCGGCCAGGGCGAGCAGGTGTATGCCGCGTTCATCCTGGTCCGCGACGCGATGCTGTTCACCAACCGCCGCCTGATCATGGTCGACAAACAGGGTGTCACCGGCCGCAAGGTCAGCTACCACAGCATCCCCTACCGCTCGATCAGCCACTTCGCCGTCGAAACCGCGGGCACCTTCGACCTCGACGCCGAGCTCTACATCTGGATCGGCAGCGGCGGCGAGCCGGTCAAGCAGCGATTCAACCGTCAGGTCGACATCTACGAGGTGCAGGGCATCCTGTCGCATTTCGTGTCGATCTAGCTACGCTCACCGGTATGGCATCCGTCTTCAGCGCGATCATCGCAGGTCAGATCCCCGGCCGCTTCGTCTGGGAGGACGACGAATTCGTCGCCTTCCTCACCATCGGCCCCGTCACCCAGGGCCACACCCTCGTCGTCCCGCGCGCGGAGATCGACCAGTGGCAAGACGCGGATCCCGCCGTGATCGCCAGGATGATGGGCCTGGCCCAGAAGATCGGCCAGGCCGTCCGCGTCGCCTTCGACGCCCCTCGCGCCGGCCTGCTCATCGCCGGCCTCGAGGTCCCCCACCTGCACACACACGTCTTCCCCGCCTACACGATGGGCGACTTCGACATCTCGGGCGCGAACACCGACCCCACCCCCGAATCCCTCGACGAGGCCCAAACCAAGATCAAGGCCGCCCTGCGCGACCTCGGCCACGGAGCCAACGTCCCAGCCTGATTTTGCCCTGGATGGAACCGAAACGACCGGTCTCGCGTCTAAGACATCGAGTGGTTGTTGTGCGCGAAAGAGGAGAGACGATGCGACTGGTTGGCTTTGCCGCCGGAGTGTGCGCTGTAGTGGCGCTCGCCGGATGTTCCAAGGCGGTCGATGGGCAGCCCGAGGCCAGTGGGGCTCCGCTGACCAAGGAGCAGTTGTTCGACCCGTGCACGGTGTCGGACAGCGTGTTGCAGGCGGCGGGGGCCGACCCTGCGTCGAAGGACGACAACCCGTTCTCGGTGCCGAGGAAGGACTGGAAGGGGTGCGGTTGGCGGGCAGGCGACTTCTTCATATCGTTCCTGTCGAGTACCTACACAATCGCCGAGTATCGCGCGAACGATTATTATCACGACTTCCAAGAAGTCACCGTCGCCGGAAGAAACGCACTGCAGTACGAGCTCGGGGACAAGAAACCGTCCGATGAATGCGGCGTTGTCTTCGACACGGCCGAGGGCAGGATCGAGATCCTCGCAAGCAAGGCGTCGAGCAGCAAGTCGACAACCGCACCGTGTGCGCGAGTGAATGAGATAGCACCTCATTTCGTGCAACTGCTTCCCAGATAGTTGACTTTAGGACAAGAAAGAAGCCAACAATGGCGGACGTGAACGAGACCGCGAAACAATTTCAAACACTTGCAGGTGAGGCGGCTGCCGGGCGTCTCATCATCGAAGAGGACGCAGCGAACCGGTGTGCGCAGCGGTGTGATGACTATCGGATAGAACTCGATCAACTTTCCTTTCGGGCAAAGAGAATGGTCCAGGCCGACTCGTTCGGGGACCTGGAATCCGCAATTGCCCTCGGTGATAAGTTCGCCAAACTCGCCAGCGGCGAGGCCGGAAGTGGATCGTACACCGACGCCATCACCCAGCATCAAGAGATTCTCACCGCGATGGCCGACATGTACCGCAAAGCTGGCGCCGCATACAAAGCCTGCGACGAAGCCACCCAGTTGGCCATCAAGCAGCAGACCAACAAACTCGATTGATTCCAGGGGGGCAACATGTCATTCGGAGAATTCCTTGTCGGACTATCCAATCCGAGCACTTTCGTCAGCACGGTCACCAACCGCGTAGGTTCGCTGTTCGACTCCGATATCGAGCCCGCGCAATCCGAATTGGATGCGCAGGCGGACGGAAATAAAGAACGCACGCAAATCTATGGCGACAACAAGGCGCTGGCCTCCGGATTCTCGGGCGAATATACAGCTCAAGTGGTTCCTCCCGTGATGGAATCATTCGTCGACATGGAACATTCCCGAATCATGAAGTTTGTCGAATCGATCGACGTCACAAAAATGGGTGAGAGCATTACGGGTTGGACAACCCTCGCGGATGACACCAAGGCCAAGGCAACAGCTTTCCGCGACAACATCCACAACGAAATGGAGCGCGGCTGGTCAGGTACCGCCGCGACGCAGGCCCTTTCCAGCACCAACAGCTATCTCACCGAAATCGACAAGGTCGAGCAGGCCGCGCGGTTGATCGGCAACAAGATGAACGAAGCTCGTTCAGGCTTCCAGCAGGTGAAGTACTCGGTTCCCCATGAGTCCGACAATCAGAGCAGCACCGTCGCGGGCGTCGTCGTTACCGTGCTCTCCAACGCGGTCGTGCCGGGGCTCGGCTCCGCCGCCGGTTTGGTCATGGACAGCACCAGCGCAGGCCGCGCCGACGCCGCAGAGGCAGCCGCCCGCCAGGTGATGACGACCGTCTACAAGCCGGTCGCCGAACAGTCCGACACTCAGGTCCCGAAGGTCCCCACGCCGGCGAAACCCCAGTCCGACCAGCCGCAGGGCAAACCCACCACGGAAAAGCAGGGCACCAACACCGACAAAGGCACGACCACCGACAAGGGCACCACCACCGACCCGGGCGACGACACCACTCCCACCACCACGGAGCCGGAAACCCCCACCACCGACGACCCGGCCGAAGACGACACCACCGGCGACGACACGACCGGCGACGAGACCACCGCCGCCACGACAACCCCGGAAACCCCCACCACCACGACCCCGGCAGGCACCACCCCGGGCACCACCCCGGCGGGTACCTCCCCTGGCGGCCTCGGCTCCGGTGGCGGAGCGGGCGGTGGCGCGGGCGCAGGCGCGGGCGCGGGCACCCCCGGCGCGGCAGTCCCCGGCACGGCCGGGCAGAAGCAGGGCGCAGGTGCGGGCGCGGGTGCGGGTTCCGGCGCGTCGTCGGGCCGCTCGGGCATGTCCGGCATGGGTGGAATGGGCGCTCCCGGCGCACGCGGCGGCGGCAAGGACGAGGAGAACGAGCACCAGGCCCCCGACTACCTGCGCGGCGTCCACGAAGAACTGCTCGGCCCCGAACGCCTGCACGTCCCGCCGGTGATCGGTGGCGACGCATGACCGACACCTGGGAGCTGACCCCGTTCGAATTCTGGGTCGCCTGGGAAACGCTCGGCCGCGACCGCATGCCCTGGCCCCTCACCTTCACCGCAGGCGTCGAAACCCAGGTCGAATTCGACCTGGAGTGCCGTCGTGCCGCGGATGCGCTGATCGCCAAGATGGGCACCGACGAATCGCTCTACCACGCCCTACACGCCCTGGCGCACCCCGAAATCCGCATCGAACTGTTCGGCCACCGGCTGGACGGCCGTACCCGCATGGTCCGCGCCTGCGCCACCACCGAGGCAGGCAACGGCGCGATCGCCGCCCAGCTCCCCGGCCCCGAATACGGCCAGGGCGGCAACATCCTGATCTCCCTACGCCCGGCCCACGCGATCACCACCCGCCTGCTGGCCATCCTCCCGAAAACCCCCGCGGGCACCACCGGCGGCTTCAACGTCCACCGCGACGACTTCGCCAACACCCCCGACCCCTACGCCCGCCACCGCACCCCCGCCGAACAAGCCCTCAAATTCCTCAAACGCCCCTTCACCACCTACGCGGAATTCCGTGTAGCCACCGGCCCCGCTCTCGACGGCTGGCAAGAAGGCGGCACCACCCTCCAACTGGTCGACTACACCAACGACGGCCGCTACCTCATCCAAGAAGGCGAACGCATCGAAGTAACCCCCACCACCCCCGACAAAATAGAAGCCCACCTCCAACGCCTGATCGACCAAGCCACGGCCGCCACCCGCCAATCAGCCTGGTAGCCAACATATTCGGGCAATACACAGCGGATTCTTGGCAAGTCCGAACGAGCGTAGGAAATCCTGCACAGCACCGGCATAGCTGCACAGGACTCCTACGCCAAGATCATTCCTGCAACGAGGACACATCAAAACAAATGACGTCGCCGGGCTGGGCAACACGCGATATTTCCTCCGAAAATACGAGGGCATAGACACCCGACTCCGATCTATTCAAGTGCATCGACTCGAGCGTGCCTTTGACCTCGGTTCCATCACCCCGGCGTATCGTCACCTGCTGTCCGATCTTAAAGTTTCCCGTGGCCCTGCCCACGACATACGGGTTAGCCATGAAGCTAACCGGGTAGATATCCGTGATAAAAAACTCACTAATTGAATTCCACCTCTATACGAAACAGGCTGCAGTAGCTAATCCGGCGTGGCCGGACCGTCACCCCGTAAGTATGTCGCGCTGGCGCAGCTCGGGTAGCACGCGGGCGACAGTCGCGAAGTCGTCGTCAGTGTGCAAGACGGTCAGGTCGTGGTGGACAGCAGTAGCGCAGACGACCAGGTCGACCACGCCTGCCGAGCGGTGCTGTCCCCGCTGAGTCAGGACGTATCTTTCTCACGGAACAGGCGCCACAGCGCCGACGTATCCAGCAGGTACCCGATCACCGCGAGAAGGCTTGCCTGCGTGCCGCTTTCGCCGCCTCACTCGCCGCGGCGGCTTCACCGGGATGACGATCGCGGCGGCGACGAAGTGGGTGAGCCTCAGGGTGAACTTGGTGTCGGCGGATGCGAGTTCTTCCATCGGGTACGGCGATTGTCGATGGCCTATGTTGTTGTGCGCGGCCCGGTTTTGATCCGCAGCGACATTCCTGTAGAGACAAGGCGGTTCAGGAGTCGACGATCGAAGTGCATAGAAGGAAAGCTTCTGCCTGCCAACGCAGCCTCGACCAGAATTTCGCCGCCAGAAGTGCTGTATGTCGCCACCGAGTTGGCGGCACTAAATTCGTCGAGGAACGCGTCGACCGCGTCCTCCAGACTCCAGTTCGTGACGATCCGATGAAAATGCGTCCCATCGGCGTCATTTTCGCCAATTCCGATTACTTCAGTGCGAATCACCGGAGTTTGGTCGTCTTGTTCATCGATCATTGATTACTCCTAAATGATATCGATATCGAGTGAAAGTCCAGAAGGCGCTAGAAATTCGAGCGTCGCATGCGACAAGGTGATTGCAGGCCAACAACCCGCCGGGGCGTCCACCGCGACGATCAGACAGCCGGACATCCCCTGCCCCAACAAAATGTGCCGCAAATGCCCGTTAACCTGTGCAAGTTGCCCTACAGCCCGGTCGACCTGCTCGCCAACCTGTCCGACGCCGGTCGCTAGCCGAAGAACCCATCCATCGGAACTTCTACGTAGTTTGGGGGCGGGCCCCTGCTGACCGGAGCGCCATTGATCGGACGGCGTAAGACCCAGCGCCGCAGTCACCTCATCTGGGTCGAAAACACCGGTCAATCGTAGAGAAACGGCTACTTCGACAAGCTTCTCATCCGTCATTGCAATCTAATCCCCGTCGGGTCGCCTGGGCCTTTTCCGCCTTTTGGCTTAATGTACACGTTCCCCTTTCCATCCTTGTAAAGGTCATATCGCGACGGCGGATCCGGTTTTACGTCATGTGGGTCATGACCGCGGGATTTCAGTTCCCTAATATCCTTGTCGGTCAGGATTTTATCCTGCGCGGGGTTCCGTGTGCGTTCCTCCGTGCGGTCCCAGACCGGCTCATCGTCGGCCGCCTCGTCGGCCGCTATGTATACCGCCATGGCCGCGATCGCACCGACCGCCGCGGTCAGCCCAGCTTGGGTGAGATCGGGGATGGCGGTGAATCCGCCGCTGGCCACTCCGATGGTGATGACCGCGCCGACGGCGGTGACCATGCGGCTCACAGTGACGGTGTTCTTGATGATCACTGCCGTGGATTCCACGATCTCGATGGTGACCGCGGTCCCGCCCGCACCAGCGGCGGCGGCGCCGACGCCGGCGGTCAGGAAGGCCGCGACGCCGACGATCACCACGGTTAACGCGATGGCTGCGCCGATCTCGACCGCGGCGGCAGCGACTTGTTTGCCGATGTCCTCGCGCATTGTCGAGAGCGCGTCATTGTGTTCGGTCAGCGGCGTGACGATGCCCTTGGCAGCTTCTGCGAGTAGTTTTGCCGCCTGCTCGAGGGTCGCAAGTTTTTCGTCGATGGCGATGATATTGGGGTCGGTGTTGCCATCAAATTTGGCTTTGACCCCGCTGATTGTGGTCGCGGCCCCGGTGACTGTGGCATGTTCGGCGAAGGTTTTCCACGCGTCGCGGGCGATGCCGAGTTTGTCCTTGTCACCGTTGGGGATTCGTCCGACTCGCTCCAGGAGTCCGACAATGACGCCTTCGTCCAGCCCCGGACCATTGTCGCCGCGCGAGCTGACCGGCAAGGCCATACCGGAGTCGTAGAGCGGTTCCGACTCGGTGGGTTTGGTGGGTTCCGAACCGGTCGCTGCGGTGCGGTTGGAGTACCACCAGTTGTAGCCGTTCGCTTGCAAGACGTCGCCATAGCGAAGCAGCGCGTTCGCCAATGTCGCGGCAAGAGTAACGATTTCGTTGGCGTGGTTGTCGTAGGCGGTGATCCAGTTATTGCACGATTCGTGGTTTCCGGCCATGCCGCCGCACTGGTGTTGCAGTGCGGCATTGAGTGGACCGAGGGCAAGGCTGAGGTCGTTGGCTAGGGCGTGGCATTTGTTGCCGGCGTCGTAGTACATGCCGGTGTCGATGGTCCACGTCACTAGGCGCTACCCAGCATCTTCTTGTTGAGGTCGGCGGCATTGCCGTAGCGGGTGTGCGCTGATTTGGCGGCAGTGCTCATATCGCGCAGACCATCGGCGAATTCTCTTGCACCGGTTACCCATTGGGTGTGGGCTATCTGGTAGGCGTCGGCAGCGATGCCTTCCCAGCTGCCGCCTTTGAGGGTCGCGACCTGATCGTCGATGTCGTCGAGGTGGTCGGCGACGTAGCCGGCGAGACCGGCGATTCGGGCCACGATCTGGTCGAGTTGGTCCATATTGACCGAGAATTCCGACATCACAGGCCCGGGAGGTCAAGGCTGGACGTGTTCAGTGAGTATGCGCGATTGGTGTCTTGCTGTTGATAGTTATCGGCGGTGATGCCGAGTTTGTTGGCCATGTCGGTGAGCGCGGTGATGATGGTTGTGCCGCCGTCGTGGGTTTCGGTCCAGCCAGTACCGAACAAAGTAGCCAGGTCACCGCTCCAGCCGCCCGCCAATAGGGTGTCGACCTCAGTGTTGGCTGAGGTGAGGGCCGTGCGCAGCGCTTCGGCGATGCCGTAGACGTAGCGGCCGACGGCTTGGACTTCAGTGGGTACGACAGATAGCGACCCTCCGTCGCTCCCCCCAGGAGTGCTCATAGCGAGTGAGGCTACGGGAGCCGATGGCCTGCCACTATGTGGGTTGCATCACCTCGTGCGGCAGACGGCGCCTACGTACTTCTCTGTGTATCTGCTTGCCTGCGTGCTATTTTCGCCGACACACCAGCCGCGGTGGCATCATCGAAGTCGCCGCGTTGTCCGCGCTCGAATAACAGTTGCGCGGAATTCCTCCCGCCGGACCGACTCCCCGTATTCCCGTAGCGCCGCGTCGACGGTGCCCTTCTCGGCCCATCAACTGCACCGCCTCTGCGAGAGCTTCGTCGGCCATGCCACCAACATTGCCACGGCCCAAGAGCCGGTAGCGCCGTGTTTCCCGGAGACCTCGCGCGTCACGCAAGCTAGCCTTGCAAGGTGACCGCAGACCTCGGCAGCGCCGGTTCGCTCCCAGAAATGCTCACCTGGGAGGAATTCCTAGCGCTGCCCGACGCCATCGCGCAGTGTGTGGAGGGACTCGACCATGGTCGCGTCATCCGGGCACGCACCGGGCCCCGCCGAAATCAGCGGGCCGCGGTACGCCTGCGCAACGCACTGGAGTCTGCCTGGTCGGCAGTGTGTTCAGAACACGACGAGTGCTTCGAAGCCGACGTCGAGCAGCCGATATTCTTCACAGCCAAGAACGACTTCCTCAATCCGGATTTCATCCTGTACCGGTGTCTGCCAGACCAGGATCAGGACGTGCCCGCGTCCGCCGTTGTTATCGCGGGTGAAGTCCTGTCGCCGTCGAACTCCGTTCAAGACATGACCCGGAAGACCACCCGGTATGCCGAGGCCGGAATCCCCTGGTACTGGGAAGTCGATGCCGGTGAGAAAGCAGTAACCATTCGAATCAACGCGCTGTTACCCGCTCCGGAACACCGCCCAGCCGGTGTCACTCCCCTGCGGGCCTTCCACTACGAACCGGTCGCGCAGTGGGTCGGCGACGGCGATCTCACCTACCACCTGCCCTTCCCTTTCACGATCCCGTCAAAAAGCCTGGCCTACTAGTGACCTGAGTAGGTCAGATAGGTTCTATCGGAAGGGGTTTCGCAGATGCGTTCGACTATCGGGCTCACCGCCATCGTCGCGATTTCGCTACTCGGCACCGGAACAGCGTCGGCGGAGGTGCGCGAGGCGAAGATCCAGTGCCTCGGTTCGAACGCCAACTTCCACCTGTACCCGTTCTATCTGTCCCTCGTGGCGACCTCGTCGGACGACCGCCCCGGCACCATCTCGGTCCAGCCGCGCGGCGATTCGGCCTTCGGCCCCTTCGGCTACCACGCGACCGTGAACTGGACCAACCTCGACACCGGCGAATCCGGCGTGACCACCCAGCACGGCTCCGTAAGCGGCAACATGCCCAGCTTCGACGTCCACACCGGCTGGGGCACAGTCCGCCTGACCGGCGCCGTAGGCACCTCCGGCCTGTCCGCGGGCCAGACCATGCAGTGCTCCGGCACAGACCTATTCGTGCCGTAGCGACCTATTCGTGCCGTAGCGCCGAGCGGCCGGGCGCCGCGATAGACGCGATGTTCTTGCCGATCAGTTCGCGGCTCCGAGCGATCTCATCAACAGCCGATCCCACCTCGACAGCGTCGACCGCTTCCTGAAGGGAATGGGCCAGCGATGTCACCAGTTCGACTACCCGATCTTCGACCAGACCCGATGTCCGGGCGAGTTTGCGCCAGTGCGGCAGCCTGACTTCCGCGGCACGCCGCGCCCCGCCGATACCCATCGCCAGCTTCTGATCGAACTGCGGGTACAACCCCACCGGTACGACGTCGTACATCGGCGAGAGGACAATTTCGTCCGGCCGGAGCAGCAGGGAGTAGTTCTTGGCATGTGCATCGGCATTGCCCAGAAAAGTGTTGACCGCGAGTTGTCGTACGAAGGCATAGGCGATCTCGGTGCCGACCTGTTCACGAAGTAACCGAATGACCTGCTGTGCCGAGACGTCGTACTTCTCAGCAGGCCCCTTGCCCATCGCCTGGGCGATATCCTCGGCATGAAGTCGCGCCGCGACCTGCCCGGTCCGCACTCGGTCGAATCGCTCGACCAAGTAGGCACTCTGGTCGAGTACCCGCATCACCTGTGCCTGCGGTGCTCCGGCGCCGACTTTCGATGCCAACCCGAGAGCCATCGCTTCTACGTCTTCCAGTCCGGATAGCCCTGGCCGTGCGGGTTTGACGATGTGCGTAGAGGGCACCGTCGCATTCGACCAGTACCACTCACCGCCGATATCGGCGAGCGCGAACTTTCCCTGTGTGCCTGCCAGCGAGAACCGCGCGGGGGATGCCGCGCCTACCCACTGATCCGGGGACCGCTTCAGCGCGGCGATACGTGCGGCCACGTCCTCGTCGCCGGCCGGATCGAGCAGCAACGGCCCTACGTCGGGCGGTCCTTCCTCTGCGGTCAGTACCAGTCCGCCTGCGACGTCGCCGCCGGCCTGGCTCAACAAGTCGAAGGTGTCGACCGACGCGACTCCGTACACCGACGCCATCTGGTATCGCGCCGCGGAATTGTCCGGCAGCAGGTTGTCCAGAAAGTTCGCCGCGGCACGCCGGGTCGCACCACCCGTGCGTGGCAGCGACAGCGAGATCGGCGTGGTGGGCGCGCTCTCGCTGTAGTCGAAACGAACGTGTCCGGATGGCCCGCGCGTGAATGTTCCCGCGTGGTAACCCTCCAACCACGCATGGAGGACCTCGGTCATCGCAGATCCATCGCCGGCAACGCGGTGGGTTCGACGCCTAACGCCCGCAACACCTTTCGCAGACCGATGAGATCGCCTACCGATTCGGCCCGCTCGATGGCCACCACCAGAGCGCGATCCACCCCGGCGCGCTCGGCAAGGTCACTGCGCGCCAGGCCCTGGATGGCCCGTTCGTCGCGAACCACCCGAGCCAGTGTCGACGGATATCGCAAATACTCCTGACGGGGCCGGTGAAGCACCTCCCAGACCCGCGCTTTGTTCCCTGCGATGGCGTGCACGACCAGATTGGACCCGCCGTCCAACTGTATCGGTGGGCGCCCGGCCCACCAATCGACCAATAGTTCGGCCGGATCATCCACCGTGCGCAACAACCTCAGTCGCTCGGCCGTGCGGGCACGCGCCTGGCCGGTCAATTCGCCCAATGATCTGGCGTGCAGCGCGCGCACAAGCGCGCGCTGCGATGCTTCCGACAACGGCCGCCGCGCCGCCCGCCGAACCGGACGAGGCGCATCCACCACCCAACGGCCGCCCACTTTGCGAGCCGGCACAGCACCTGCCCGGGCCAGCGCGCGTACACGCCGAGGTGACACCCCAGCAAGCTCCGCATAGTCGGCCACATTCATGACACAAGTATACCGATTCGGTTCTCCATATGCCGGACGGAAGACCCGGCAGTTCTACACCAGCAGCGGCGGCCGCGAGCTGGATGGCCTCGATGCCGATGGCCGCGCGCAGCAGCTGCTCGCGGCGCCGCTCACCCTTCGCATATCGCTTCTCTGGTTACGGTAGGCAGCACCGACTCCGAGGAGGAAACGTGGCCGACGCCCCGACCTGGACCAACTACATCGAGCGAGTCCTCGGACCGGCCGGCGGCAGCCGATGAACACTCCGCTTCTGCACCAACGCTTTCCACGCCTGCGCGAAACCCTGCCGCATATCGGACTGAACTCCGGCCCGACGCCGGTCCGCCGACTCGATGCGCTGCCCGCCAGTGGCGCGCCGGTCTGGCTCAAAGACGACTGCGTATTCGGTGACGGCGGGTGGGGTGGCAACAAAGTCCGCAAACTGGAATGGATTCTCCCCGAGGCACACCGGCGCGGTTCTCGGACCATCCTGACCGTCGGCGGGTTGGGTACGAACTGGGGCCTGGCCGTCGCCCTGTACGCACGCGACCACGGACTCGGCGCCGCTCTCGCCCTCGTCGACCAGCCCGTGGACGAGCACGTCCGTGCGCAGCTGGGCCGACTCGAGAACAGCGGCGCCGCACTGTATTTCACGCATTCGAAGACGCGGACCATCCTCACCGCGCCGATACTGCTTGCCCGGCACACCAGCGGGGGGCATCTGCCCTACTTCCTGCCGCCCGGCGGATCCTCACCGATCGGCGTCCTCGGATACGTCGAGGCCGCGTTCGAACTGGCCGGACAAGTACACCGCGGCGAGCTACCCGAGCCCACCCACCTCGTGACCGCCGTCGGATCCGGTGGCACGATCGCGGGGCTGCAGCTCGGTTTGCGGATAGCAGGCTTGACGACCCGAGCAGTGGGTGTCGTAGTCAACGACACGTTGCGGTTGGACCCGGCGACGATCACCCGGCTCGCCGGCCGTACCGCGCAACTGCTGCGTAAGCGAGGTGCGGACCTGTCCGATCTCGAACCGCGGGTCGAGGACATCGACATCGTCACCGACTGGCTCGGCAGCGGTTACGGGCATCCCACGCCGGAAGGCGAACGCGCCCAAACCTTGTCAGCCGACCGCGAGCACCTGCTCCTCGAACCCGTCTACACCGCCAAGGCCATGGCGGCGCTGCTGGCGATGAACGAGCAGGGCAGATTCGGCGACGGCCCTGTCCTCTACCTCAATACGAACGGACCGCGATAACCAAGCGAGTCCATGCCTTCGACGACACCCTGACTGCGCGCCGTCCCCTGGATGGCCCCGGAAGAAACGACAGTTCTACACAAGATGCTCGCGCCTCCTGGTCAGGTAGGCGCGCTCCGCCGGGTTCTGCGTGGCGGTGATCGCGGCGTCGTAGGCGGACCTCGCCTCGGCGCCGCGGCCCAACCTGCGGAGCAGATCGGCGCGGGCGGCGTGCCAGGCGTGGTAGCCGTCGAGCGGCAGTGAATCGATTTGCGCCAGAGCTACATTGGGGCCGTCGAGTTCGGCGATGGCGACGGCTCGGTTGAGGGCGACTATCGCGGAGGGGGTTACGGCGTAGAGCTGGTCGTAGAGGGCGACGATCTGGTTCCAGTCGGTATCGCGGGAGTCCGCCGCGTCGGTGTGCACCGCGTTGATCGCCGCCATGAGCTGGTAGCGACCAGGTCGAGGTCCACCTGCCGCGACTCGAGCGAGGCATTCGCGCACGAGCGCGTGCCCCTCGGCGATGAGGGCATGGTCCCAGCCGCCACGGTCCTGCTCATCGAGGGTCACCAGCTCCCCGCCCGCGAAACGCGCCGCACTGCGCGCATCGATGAGCACCATGAGCGCGAGTAACCCGGCGACCTCGCCGTCATCGGGCAGCAGCTCTCGCATGATGCGGCCGAGCCGAATCGCCTCCGCCATCAGGTCGACCCGAATAGCTTGCGCACCAGCCAGATACCCCTCGTTGAAGATGAGGTAGACGACGGCCAGCACTCCGCCGAGCCGATCGGTGACGTCATCGCGATCGGGCACGCGGAACGGGATGTGCGCGGCTTTGATCTTGGCTTTGGCGCGGGTGATGCGTTGCGCCATAGTCGTTTCGGCTACCAGGAACGCACTTGCGATCTCGCCGACCGTGAGCCCGCCGAGCAGGCGTAAGGTCAGCGCGACTCGCGCCTCCGGCGCCAATGCCGGATGACAACTTGTGAATACGAGCCGGAGACGGTCGTCGTTGATCGGTCCGGTCGGTTCGTGCGGTTCGTGATCTTCGATGATCATGGCTGCCTGGTGCTTCGAGTCGCGCAGTGATTCACGGCGGATCCGGTCGATCGCGCGGTTGCCCGCGGTCTTGGTCAGCCAGCCGCCCGGGTTGGGCGGAATGCCGTCGACCGGCCACCGTTCGATGGCGGTGAGCAGGGCCTCGGCCGCCGCGTCCTCGGCGATGTCGAGATCGCCGAAGCGCCGAGCGAGCGAGGCGACCACCCGGCCGTACTCCTCGCGGTAGATCCGATCGATCCGCGCGCGAGTGTCGTCGCTCATGCGCCGTCGAACGTCCTGATCTCGATCTTGGCCTCGCACGCCTTCGACGCTCTGGCCGCGATCTTCATGGCAGCATCGAGATCAGCGGCCTCGATCACCCAGAACCCACCGAGAACCTCCTTGGTCTCGACGAACGGCCCGTCGGTCACCACCACATCGGCCCCGCTGCTGTCGACCACCGTCGCCTCATCCGGGCGCCCGAGCCCACCCGCGAACACCCAGGCCCCCTCGGCCCTGAGCTCGTCATTGAACTTCTCCGTCGCGTCGTAGGAGGCCTGCGCCTCCTCGCGCGGAATGTCGTAAACGCTGGCGTCGATAACCACGGAAAACAGGTACTGAGTCATCTCGAACTCCTTCGTCGGCGGCCGCCACCTCAGCAGCCTCTACCCTCTCCACGAACGACCGAACACGAATACGACATCTCTGACCATGATGCTCTCGAATTTTTTTCTGCAAACGGGGAGCCCGCTCGGGCGGGAAATGCCGGGCATCCTCGAAGCGGGGGGGGGGGCGCGGGGGGGCGGGCACGCCCCCCCCCCGGGGAGCGAAAACGCGGGCGCCCCCCAGAGACGGAC
>NZ_JBHXNJ010000017.1:51546-119022 GCF_042719655.1 Nocardia sp. NPDC058518 | reverse complement strand
CTGACTATCTGTCTCTCTTTTTTTTTTGCCCTCCCGCCGCCCCCCCCGCGGGGGGGCTAGGGGCGGCCCCCCCCCCCCCCCCCCCCCCCCCGGGCCCCCCCCCCCCCCCCCGTCCCGCGTGAGAACTACGCGGCGTACTCCGCCATGCACTGACCCGAGGTAACGCTCTGGCCCGTCTGGTTGGACGTGCCGAAGACAAAGGCGATCCGGCCGGGCTCGGTCCACACTTCGGGAATCGACAGCAGCGTGCGGTGGCCCGCTACCCAGGTCTTCGCATCGCCGCTGCCGCTGCGGCCGGTGTCGATGTTCGCCCAGGTCGCGGTGAACGACTGGTCGTAACCGCCCTTGGAGTTGGCGTCGGTGATCAGGGTCAGCTCGAGCGAACCGTTGGAGTTGCGGTCGACCTTGACCTCGCTGGAACCGTTGACTTCGGGGTTGTCGGGGGTCAGGTAAGTCATCGAGCACAGCGACTTGGCGGCCTCCGGTGCGGGCTTCGCCGCAGCCATAGGGGCGACGCCGACGACAGCGCCCGCCAGACTGGCCACTGCGACCGCGCCGATCGAACCGATACGCATACGTGAGATGTTCAAGTCTTCCTACCACCGATCATGTGCGAACTGGACAGGACTCCCGAGCGAAAGACTCTCCCGGAGAACGACATTGGGTGCTCGGGACGATCTCGGAGGTGTAAGGCCCCCTCACTGAAATGATCTTCGCCAGAATAACTTTCGTTACCGGCTCGGTCGAGCCACCGGTTCCGGGGGGTACCCGCGGCACCGCAATTCAACGACGCAACAGGTCAATGACACCCGTGTTGGACTCGTGCCCGCCACCCTCGACGACCCGCCGCTCCATCAGTGCCATGAAGGGCGTGAGCAGCTCCGGACTGACGCCTTGTTCGGCGGCGGTGCGCAGCAACGTGCCGTTCGTCGTGACCATCATCGCCAGATTCGATTCGACACCCTCGGCGTAGTCGCCACTGGCAAGCTGGGCGGCGGTGCCGTACGCGTAGCCGGCCATCGCCTGCTGGTAGCCGACCATGAAGGGCGCGAAATCGACCGGTGAGATGTCCTCCGCGCGGATCAAGGCGAAGCCGTGCGCGGCGCCGGCGAACATGCCCCACATCGCGCTGAGCAGGGCGATGTCATACAAGGCCGCGAAACCGGCATCGGTGCCCACATACTTGACCCCGGCTGGCACGGCCAGGGCTTCCGCGTTGACCTCGTGCAGGTGTGCCGAACCGCTGTAGAAGACGTACGCGCCGGACTCGACGACACCGATCATCGATGGCACAGCCATGATCCCGCCGTCCAGAAAACGCCCGCCGCGCAGGGCAATCCAGTCGGACAGTTCGCGGGCCTCGGCGGGGGTGCTGGTGGTCAGGTTGACGATGTCGCGCCCGGTCAGATCGATGCCGTCCAAGCTCGCGCGCACCGACGCGTCGTCGAGAAGACAAACGACGATCAGCGAGTTCGCGGCGATGGCGTCAGCCGCGGTCGCGGCGACGGTCGCCCCCTCTGGAGCCGGTCGGGCACTGCGATTCCAGACCGTGACGGCGTACCCGTCGGCGAGCCAGGAGCGGACCAGGGCCGCGCCCATATCGCCGAGGCCGAGGACGGTCAGTGACTTCTTCGAGTGATCGGACATGAGCAATACTCTTGGCGAGCCACCCGGGCCGAACAAGTACGCACAGCGAAGTGGGTACGTACTTCCGGGTAAGAGAACAGCAGGTGAAAGGGGCATTCGTGCCGATCACACGCAGGCCGGGCGCGTACACATGCGGACTCGACGCCACCCTGTCGGTCCTGAACGGCAAGTGGAAGATGATGATCCTGTGGCCGCTGAGCGAACGCCCCCACCGCTTCGGTGAATTGCGCCGCCAGGTCCAGGGAGTGTCCGAGAAGGTCCTCACCACGCAACTGCGGGAGTTGGAGGCCGACGGAATAGTGCACCGCGAGGTGTTCGACGAAGTCGTCCCACGCGTCGAGTACTCGCTGACACCACTGGGCGTATTGCTCAACAACGCGCTGCTTCCGCTGGAAGCCTGGGGCCGTGAACATCTCATGGACAACACCTCAGTTCACGGTGATGACGATCTTGCCGCGGGTGCCGCCGGATTCCAATCGGCGATGGGCCTTCGCGACGGCTCGCAAGTCGTAGATCTCGTCGACCACCGGCCGCAAGGCGCCCGCGTCGGCCATTCGGGCGAGTTCGGCGAGTAGTTCGCGGTCGGGGTGTCCGCGGAAGAAGCGAATCCGGCGGCCGCCGTGCACCGCCGACGCGGCGATCCCACCCAGGCTCCGCACGATGTGGTCGGTGTCGAAGCGGACGGCCACCATCCTGCCGCCCGGTGCCAGCAGCTTGCGGTAGTCGTGCAGCTGCGTCCCGACCGTGTCGACAACCACGTCGAAGGAGCCGAGGTCCTCGGGCCTGGTACTGCGATAATCGAACGTGTCGTCGGCGCCGAGCCCGGCCACGAAGTCGAGGTTGGCCGCTCCGGCGAGTCCGCTGACGCGGCCCGCGCCGAGCGCCTTGGCGATCTGGACGACCGCGGATCCCACTCCGCCGCTGGCACCGCGCACCAGTACCCGCTCCCCTGGCCGTAATCCCGCTTCGCGGCGCAGTGCGATCAGTGCGGTGAGGCCACCGACCGGCAGGGTGGATGCCTCGGCCGGGCTCAAAGTCCGCGGCGCCCGCGAGATCTGATCGGGTCGCACCGCGACGAACTCCGCGAGACTGCGCAGCGTCTGGCCACTGTCGTCCGGCTTTTCATCGAGCAGACCCCATACTCGGTCCCCGACCGCGAATTCCGTCACCGAACTGCCGAGTTCGGCGACCTCCCCGACGAAGTCGAGCCCGATCTGCCGGGGAAACGGTCCACGCATGAACCACGACGGCAGGGTGCCCGACCGCAGGATGAGCTCACCGCCATTGACCGTCACAGCGGCGACTCGGATCAGGATTTCGCCGGGCTTGATCGTCGGTACCGGGGCCGATCCTTCATACAGCACCTCCGGCGGTCCGTAGGTGTCGAACAGGGCGGCGCGCATCATCTCAGGCATGGTTACTTCAACCAGATAAGTGGATGACCCCTTCCACTTAGCGGTAAAGTGAGAGACATGGGCCCCGAACACTCTCAATCGCGGGATCCCCGCCTCCGCGCGGATGCCCAGCGCAACCGCGACCAGATCCTGCGGGCGGCCCGAGAGACCTTCGCCGTGCGGGGCATCGATGCCCCGCTCACGACGATCGCCCGGCGCGCAGGAGTCGGCGCCGCCACCCTCTACCGCAGGTTCCCGACCAGGGAGACGCTGGTGGCCGAGACATTCGCCCATCAATTCGGCGAGTGCACCACCGCGTTGGACGATGCGCTGGCAGACCCCGATCCCTGGCACGGACTGCGGCGGCTGATCGGCACCGTCTGCGCACTCCAAGCCGCGGACCGCGGTTTCACGCAAGCATTCCTCGCTCGGCACCCGCACGCTGTCGACTCCGAGAAGCTCACCGACACCGAACGGAAAATGGCGGAACTGGTCCACAAATGCCGCCGCGCCGGCAAGGTGCGCCCCGACCTCACCCCCGACGACATCACCCTGGCGTTCATCGCCAACGCCGGCGTCATCACCCGCCTCCGGCACCCGGAGCGCGCCTCGGCCCGACTGGCCGCACAGCTGCTGCGCGCCTTCGCCACCGACCCCGACCATCCGCTGCCATCCGCACCGGCCCTGGAACTACTGCCCTTGTTACAGAGCCAGGAATTCAACGTCCCCGACCCACAAAAAAGGACCTGACCTACTTTCGCAGGTCAGGTCCTCTTAAAGCCCAGATCAAGGCCGGGTGCAGGCGTGGTCGCCATTGAACGCGCCGGCGCTTCCGGTGCCGGTGGGGAGGTTGCGGGTGGCGTCTGCGTATGCCTCCCCTGGGTTCGCCCCTTTACCGAAGCCCACGATCGGGAACCCTGCGACGATCGCGAGCGGACTCGTCACGACTGCACCGCAGCCGTTCGCGAACGTCACCACCATCCGGCAGTCGATGATGCCTTGACCCTTGCACGCTCGGTCGGCGGCTCGAATGGCGTCGGCTTCCGTCGGGTGGTTGACCGAAAACGCGTAGACGTTGCCCCACACGCTGAGGGAAGCGGCGCCCCAGCTGACCGGGTCGGCGGTGGCGGGCGGTGCCGCGAGGACGGCAGCGGCGCTCACCGAGAGCGCGGCGACCGCAAAGGACTTGTTGAACATGTGGTGTGTGCTTCCTCTGCGCGCCGACCAGGGTGCGGCGATCGCATGGAAGATACCGCAGCGCATGGACGCGAGGTCGCCCCAAAAGTCTTGGGGTCACGGCAAGAAACCGCGGCCGCCACGCTGCCCCTTCTTCGAGCGCGCCATCCGCGAGCGTGGAGCCCCCTGTCAGGATTGAACTGACGACCTTCGCTTTACAAGAGCGGTGCTCTACCACTGAGCTAAGGAGGCGGGTTGTGCGCGATCATCATAGCCGCGCACGCCAACCGCGTGACACCGGATCGGGTGTCACGCGGTAGCGAAGGGAGATCAGGACTGGGCGCGGGCTGCGTCGTCGGCGGCCATCGCGTCACGCAGGCTCTTGGGCCGCATGTCGGTCCAGTTCTTCTCGACGTACTCGACGCACGCTGCCCGGCTTTCTTCGCCGAACACGACACGCCAGCCCGCCGGGACCTCCGCGAACGCGGGCCACAGGGAGTGCTGCTCTTCATCGTTGACCAGAACGAAGAAGCGGCCGTCCTCGTCGTCGAAGGGGTTGGTGCTCATTTCACCTCACTGGATACTGGCGCTGTGTACAGGATCACTGCGCGGCCGCGAAGCCACGAGCGTTGTGTCGACCCTAGCAAGGCATACGTTACTGGTAGGGAGTTACCCGATGCTGCCCCGGTCAGGGCTTTCAGGCAGCGAAGAAGTCGAGCAGGATCTTGTTGACCGCCTCCGGACGCTCCAGGTAGCCGTAGTGACCCGTATCCGGGACCTCCTGGTAGCGAGCGCCGGGAATGGCCTCGGCCACCTCACGCGACAGGTACGGCGGAATCATCCGATCATCGGCGAACCCAATTGCCAAGCAGGGCACCGTAATCGAACGATAGGCGGCGACCCGATCGAACTCGTGGTCCATGGCCCGCTGCGCCCGGATACCGGGCGAGGGGGTCCCCACGGTGAACTCGAACAGGTCGAGCCAGTCACGCGCCGCGTTGGTGTCGGCCATCGTCGCCGGTGACAGATTCATCACCGCGCTCAACGCCGCCTCGAACTTCGCGGGCAGCCGCACCGCCGAGGCATCGAGGTCCTGCTCACCGGCCGACAGCGTCTTCTGGAACTGATCCAGCCTGCCGTGACCGGCCATGAACACGGCCTTGCGAACCAGATCGGGCCGGGCAAGCGCCAGCTCCTGCGCCACCCGCGCGCCCATCGACGTCCCCGCGATCAGCGCGGGACCCTCGCCGAGGAACTCGATCAGCGCGGCGGTGTCGGCGACCAGCTCCTCGATCCGCATTCCGCCCGCGGCTTCGAAAGATGGCGCGATCCCACGATTGTCGAACACGCAGACCCGATAACCCGCCGCGACCAGCGCGGGAACCTGGTGCAGCTCCCACACCCGGCCCGGCGAGCCGGTCCCCATGATCAAAACCACCAGCGGACCACCGCCCTTGACGTCGGTGCCCTTGGTACGGTCGCCCTTGACCTGATAATTCAGTGCGATGCCGTTCACCGTGGCCAGTGGCATGAAACAAACCTCTCTGCGGGGGTTGATCGTGTACTACCAACACGGTAACGGGACCGCCACGACACGGCACCGGGGCGGGGTGTTGCGCGTCGCTACTTCATCGGCCGTGTGCCGGCGCCCGATAGTATTGGTCACTCGCAGGTAGAGCGCAGGGAAACCGGGAGGACGAACCCATTATGGCCGCGAAGAGCACCGCCAACGACATCGCCGACGACGAGCTCGAGCCGCTTGCCGACGAAACCGCCCGCCAGGCACAGAAGGTCGTCGCGGCACACGCCGAAGACGCCGACGAGTGCCGCATGCTGCTGTCCATGCTCGGCATCGCTCCCGCCTGACACAGCGCACCCCTGCGACGCATAAGGATGCGTGAGTGGACCAAATGATCGATCAACCGTCCAACGACCGTCCGTCCGAAAACAGCGAAACCCTCGCGCCTTCCGGTGCGGGTTCGGGATTCGTCGTCGTCGCCAACCGGCTGCCGGTCGACCTCGAACGCCTGCCCGACGGCACCACCAGGTGGAAGCGCAGCCCCGGTGGGCTGGTGACCGCGCTGGAACCGGTGCTGCGCAGCAACAAGGGCGCCTGGGTCGGCTGGGCCGGTGTGCCCGATGTCGAGGTCGAACCGATCATCGAAGACGGGCTCGAGCTGTATCCGGTGCCGCTCACGGCGCAGGAGGTGGAGGACTACTACGAGGGGTTCTCCAACGGCACGCTGTGGCCGCTGTATCACGACGTGATCGTGCGCCCGGTGTACGACCGGGCCTGGTGGGCAGCCTATGTCGAGGTCAACCGGCGTTTCGCCGAGGAGACCGCGAAGGTGGCCGCCGAGGGCGCGACGGTCTGGGTGCAGGACTATCAGCTCCAGCTGGTGCCCAAGATGCTGCGCATGCTGCGCCCCGATCTGACCATCGGTTTCTTCCTGCACATCCCGTTCCCGCCGGTCGAGCTGTTCATGCAGATGCCGTGGCGCACCGAGATCGTCGAGGGTCTGCTCGGCGCCGACCTGATCGGTTTCCACCTGCCCGGCGGCGCGCAGAACTTCCTCTACCTGGCCCGCAGACTGGCCGGTCAGCCCACCTCGCGTGGCACCATCGGGGTTCGCTCGAAGCTCGGTGTCGTGCAGGTCGGTTTCCGCACGGTCCGCGTCGGCGCGTTCCCCATCTCGATCGATTCCGCCGAACTCGACGAGTCATCCCGTCGTCGTTCGGTGCGCGAGCGGGCCGCGAAAATCCGTGCCGAGCTGGGCAATCCCAAGAACATCATGCTCGGCGTCGACCGCCTCGACTACACCAAGGGCATCGACATCCGGCTCAACGCGCTGCAGGAACTGCTCGAAGAGGGCCGCATCGACCCGACCGAGACGGTGATGGTGCAGCTGGCCACCCCCAGCCGCGAACGCGTGCAGAGCTACATCAAGATGCGCGGCGACATCGAACGCCAGGTGGGCCGGATCAACGGCGAATTCGCCCGCGTGGGTTACCCGGTCGTGCACTACCTGCACCGCCCGATCCCCCGCGACGAGCTGATCGCCTTCTTCATCGCCGCCGACGCCATGCTGGTGACGCCCCTGCGCGACGGCATGAACCTGGTCGCAAAGGAGTACGTGGCCTGCCACAGCGACCTCAACGGCGCCCTGGTGCTGAGCGAGTTCACCGGTGCCGCGGCCGAGCTGCGCCAGTCCTACCTGTGCAACCCGCACGACCTGGACAGCGTGAAGGACGCGATCATCGGCGCACTCGACGACGATCGCGACACCAAGCGCCGCCGGATGCGGTCCCTGCGCCGTCAGGTACTCACCCACGATGTCGAACGCTGGGCGCGCGCCTTCCTCGACGCGCTGTCACACGGCAATATCGCCGGTTCGGCCCTGATGAGCGACGAGCAGACCTTCCCCGCCGACCAGCGCTGAACCACACAGCGACCTCACAGCGTCGGTCCAGCCACTTCCCAGCGGGGTGGTGGAGCATAGGGGCATGAGTGGTGGTGTGCCCGAAGCGCGGGTGCTCGTGGTCGACGATGAACCGATGATCGTCGAACTGCTGGCGGTGAGCTTGCGCTACCAGGGGTTCGAGGTGGCGACGGCGGCCGACGGTGCCGAGGCGCTCGACCGGGCGCGCACGTTCCGGCCGCAGGCGCTGATCGTCGACGTGATGATGCCCGGCATGGACGGCTTCGGCCTGCTGCGCCGGCTACGCGCCGACGGCATCGACGCACCGGTGCTGTTCCTGACCGCGCGCGACGACGTGGACGACAAGATCACCGGGCTCACCCTCGGCGCCGACGACTACGTCACCAAGCCGTTCAGCCTGGAGGAAGTGGTGGCGCGGCTGCGGGTGATCCTGCGTCGCGCCGGCCACGCCGAACCGGCGAAGGCGAGCACCCGGCTGCGCTTCGCCGACATCGAACTCGACGACGACACGCACGAGGTGTGGAAGGCGGGCGAACCGGTTGCGTTGTCGCCCACCGAGTTCACGCTGCTGCGCTATTTCATGGTGAACGCGGGCAGCGTGCTGAGCAAACCTCGCATCCTCGATCACGTCTGGCGCTACGACTTCGGTGGCGAGGTGGGCGTGGTGGAGACCTACGTGTCGTATCTGCGCAAGAAGGTCGACACCGGCGAGCAGCGGTTGATCCACACGCTGCGCGGGGTCGGCTATGTGATGCGTGAGCCGACCCGGTGAGCAGACTCCCCCTGCGGGTGACCTTGGTGCTGATGCTGGTCGCATTGGCCGGATTCGGTTTGGTCGCTTCGAGTTTCGTGGTGACAAAGGCGATGGAGAACTCGCTGCAGAACCGCACCGATCAGCAGTTGCAGGACGCGGCGATGGAATGGGAGCGCAGGGTCGGGCTGCCCGCGCCGAATCTGCCCCCGCCCTCCTCGGAGTCCGGTCAGCCACCCGGTCGCTACTTCGTGACGGCCCAGAGCACGGACGGCACCCGAAAGGTGCTTCTCGACAACGTCTTCGGTACCGACGCCCAGCCAGATCTCCCCGATCCCCCTGCACGTCAGCCGGTCACGGTCGGCTCGCTGGACGGCTCGGACGATCAGTGGCGGGTGGTGACCGTCGATGGCCATCGCGCGACGGCGACGGTCGCGTGGCCGCTGGCCGAGAACATCGAGACGGTACGCAGACTCGTTGTGCTGCAACTGATCGTCGGCGCGATTGTGCTGCTCGCCTTGGCCATCGCGGCCTATTTCGTGGTGCGCGGCAGCCTGCGCCCGCTGCACCGGGTGGAAGCGACAGCGGCGGCGATCGCGGGCGGCGAGCTACATCATCGAATCCCGGTGCACGGCAATGCCACCGAGGTCGACCGGTTGTCCCGTTCGCTGAACAGCATGCTGACCCAGATCCAGCAGGCCTTCGCCGCGACCGAGGCCTCCGAGACCGCCGCGCGCGCGTCCGAGGCGAAGATGCGCCGTTTCGTCGCCGATGCCAGCCACGAACTACGCACACCCCTCACCACCATCCGCGGCTTCGCCGAGCTGTACCGCCAGGGCGCGACCACCGACCCCGCGATGTTCATGAACCGCATCGAACACGAGGCACAGCGCATGGGCCTGCTGGTGGAAGACCTGCTCATGCTGGCCCGCCTCGACGCTCAACGCCCCGTCGAACTCGGCCCGGTGGACCTGCTGGCGATAGCGGGCGACGCCGTCCACAGTGCCCGCGCGGTCGAAGCCGCCGCAGGACAACACCGGCCCATCACCCTCGACATCGCCGAAGGCACCGGCACCCTGGAAATCCTCGGCGACGAACATCGCCTGCGCCAGGTCCTCACCAACCTGCTCGACAACGCACGCACCCACACCCCCGACGGCACCTCGATCACCGTCCGCCTGACCCCCGAGACCGACGAAGTCCAGGTCGAGGTCGTCGACACCGGCCCAGGACTCACCGCCGAGGAAACAGACCACGTCTTCGAACGCTTCTACCGCGCGGACATCTCCCGCACCCGGCGCGCGGACAACAGAAGCGGCAGTGGGCTCGGCCTTTCCATCGTGGCCGCGCTCGTCGCCGCGCACGGCGGCACCGTGCGCGTGGAATCCACCCCGGGCGGCGGCGCTACCTTCGTGGTGCGCCTCCCCCGCGATGAACAGCTCAGACCGGCGTGACCTGAGCGACCAGCCAGCGGTTGTCGGCCTTCTCCAGTGACACCCGGACCCGGCTGCCCGAGGTGGCGCCTTCCGGCGAATCCTTGCTGGTGGTCAGCTGATTCAGGTACAGCAGCACGACTGCCTTCTCCGGATCCGCCGACACCACGCCCTCGGCCTGGGTGGTGGCCTTGACGGTGAGCTGCTTCTCCTTGGCGCCCGGCGCGATGGCCTGCTCGATCAGTTTCAGGTACTCGGCCCGGAACGATTCGGTGAGATTGTCGGCAGCCTTAGGCAATTCGGTGTCGACGGTCGCGGGCTCGTAGGTGAACATCGCGCTCACCGTGCGGCTGGCGGTACTCATCGCGTCGGTACGCGCCTGCTCGGTCTTGTCCTGTTGCCAGAGCTGAAACCCGCTGACGCCCAGGACGATGGCGGCGATCAAACCAGCTGCCGCGAGGGCTCCGAAGACGATCTTGATTCGCTTGCTCATCCGACAAACTCCACTTTCGACACGGTCATTCCGGTGTCGCCCTTCGACACAGTGATCCGGAATCGGTACTGCCGTGCCTGCGGCTCGGCCGAACCGGTATTGCTCACCGTCTGTTTGGCGGCGACCAGCACCTTCGCCGAATTCTCGTCGACGGACTCGATCCCCGACTCGACGACCTCGCCGCTGGAGACCACCTTGGCCTGCTTCACCACATCCATGAACGGATCGACGCGACCGTCGAATTCGGACTTGAACTCCCCCGAGGCCACCGCCAGGATCCGTTCGATGTCCTCCTTGGCGGAGTCGGCGCGAATGGTGGTCAGGTTGATGACCGCCTGACGCGCGGTCTGGGTGTACTGCGCGCGCAGATCCTCGTCCTGACTCCCCGACCGTGCCGCGAGCGCGGCGAACGTGGCACCGACGACCAGCGCCAACACCAGCACCGCGGCGGCGGCGAGCCCGATGATCTGCCCGAGCTTCGTCAGCTTCGCGTCTTCTTCGTCGAGCTCGGCCGAATCATCGTCGGCGTCCTCGTCCACCACTGCCTCGTCCACCACTGCGGACTTCGTCAGCTCGACGGTAGCCGCGACCACCGTGGCATCCTCGTCCGAAGCCACCTCGGCATCGACCACCTCGGCCGATTCAACCGCACCCCCGTCGACAGTCACGTCGACGACCTGCACATCCTCCACCGGCGGACCCGCCGACCTGCCTGCCCGCCGACGCGGACGGCCGTTGTTGCTCTCACTCATCTCTGCTGCTCCTCCAACATCGCCTGCCAGCTGGCCGGGACAGTGCCCGAACCATCGGAGGCGATATCACCTTGGCGGTACATGCGTCCGTCCGGGCCAAGATAGCTGCCCGTGGACGGATCATAGGGGCGCGCGGCGGCGGGGGTGACTCCGCCGGTGGACGCGCCGGTGGGGGCCGAAGCCGGGGCTACCGGCTGCGGCGCGCCGAACGCTGGGTTGGTGCCTTCCGGCACGTACCCGGTCCGGCACAGTTCGGGAGTAGGCGCCCGGACGCCGGGATACTCCATGCACGGCGAGTTGCGGATACCGCGCACTTCGATCGGAGAATCCTGAGCCGCCTTGCAGTACAGCCCCGGGGGGGTGTCGATCGGGGTGAAGTCGCTCGGCGAACGCCGCTGGTCGGGGGGCAGGAAGCCGGTGGTGCAGGCGGGTGGGTCGTTGATCACGGTCATGAAGTTGACCATCGCGCCGTACCTGGTCGGTCCGCGCAAAATGGTCCTGAAGGCCGCGATCATCGGCGGGAAAACAACCAGAAGCTGTTCGATACCAGCGTGATACGTCACCCCGACCTGGCCGAGACCCACCAGATTGCTCGCCAGCAGCGGCAGCGTCGGACGCAGACTCTGGAATTGCTCGTTCACCTTCTGCATCGCGGAAGGACTGTTGTGCAACAGGTTTCGCAACGACGGATCGTGCTCGCGGAGCTGATCGGTGACGGTAGCGAGATCTGTTGTCCAGGAACGGATATTGGCATCGGACTCGATCTGGGTGTCCAGCAGCGGACCGATCTGATCGAGCAGTTTCTTGGTCGGTTCCACATCGGTCTCGGCCTGCTGCACCAGCAGCGACGCCGAGTCGATGAACCGCTGCAGATCAGGGCCTGCGCCGTTGAAGGCCAGGAACGCCTCGTCGATCACCTGGCGCAGGCGAGTGTCGGCGACCGTCGCCAGCAGTTTGTCGGCCTGGTCGAGCATCGAACCGACATCCTGGGGCAGCTTGGTGCGCTCCACCGGGATCACCGAGCCGTCGTGCAGATCGCCGGAGCCCGCGTCGACCTCGGGCACCAGGTCGACGTACTGCTCACCGATCGCCGAAACACTGCGAACCCAGGCGATCGAGTCCGACGGCACTTTGTAATCGCTGTCGATCGACAGATCGGCCTCGACCCCGGCCGCGGTGAGGCGGACCGCCTCCACCTTGCCGATGTTGGTGCCGCGGTAGGAGACATTCGCGGTCGGGTACAGCCCGCCGGTGGCGGCGAGCTGGACCGTCACACCGTAGCGGCCGATACCGAACATCGCGGGTAGCTGGATGTACGTCCCGCCCATTACGACGAGACCGATCACGGTGAGGACTGAGAAGATCGCGAGCTGAATGTGGACGAACCTGGTGAGCTTCATCGACCCGCTCCTTCCTGGCCGGGCAGCGGCACGGTGATTCCGGGAATGGCGGGCAGGCCGGGGATCGACGGTAGTCCGGGCAGTGTCGGCGTCGGTGCCGCACTGGGCGCGGGCGTCTCCGGGACCTTGGTCGGGTCGCCGGCGTCGGTCGCGGAAGAAGGCGCGAAGGTACCGAGCACCCCCTCGACACCACCGAAACGACCCCCGAGCGGAGTGCCGGTGAGCCAGTTGGTGTCCAGTCGCCTACCGGTCAGGTCGAAGGTGATGAAGAGGTTGAGGTAGTCGCCCTTGATCGCTTTGCCGATGTTGCGCATCGGGAACGGGAACGTCGGCAGAATGCCCATCGACGCGATGAGGTTGGTGCCGGTGTTCGCCAGGGTTTCCAGCACCGGGCCGAGGCTGGCCAGGTTGGCCTTCAGGTCGTCGCCGCTGGTCTGGATGATCCGCTCGGTGACATCGCTGAGCTCGCCGAGAGCGGTGACCGCCCTGGTGATGTTGGC
The DNA here is from genome assembly GCF_042719655.1 of Nocardia sp. NPDC058518. Classification (NCBI taxonomy): domain Bacteria; kingdom Bacillati; phylum Actinomycetota; class Actinomycetes; order Mycobacteriales; family Nocardiaceae; genus Nocardia; species Nocardia sp. NPDC058518. Next base: position 106,036 of record NZ_JBHXNJ010000017.1, on the reverse strand, counting down.
GGTGCGGTCGGCGAGCGCCGTCAGTGCCGGGTGGATCTCATCGATCGCGCGGGCCAGCACGTCCTTCTGGTCGGCGAGGTTGCCCGCGAGCCGGTCGAGGCCCTCCATCGCGGCGATGATGCTGCCGGTCTGCTTGTCCAGACCGGTGACCAGCTGGTCGAGCTGCGGCAGCAGATCGGCGATCTCGGCCTCGCGGCCGTTGAGCGCCGCGTTCATCTCCCTGGTGATGGTCTCGAGCTGTGCGATGCCGCCGCCGTTGAGCACGACCGACAGCGAGGAAAGCACCTGCTCGGTGGTCGGGTAGGCTCCGGCCCGCTCCAGCGGGATCACGTCGTTGTTTCGCAGCTGACCCTGGGCGGGTGTGTTGGTAGGCGCGGACAGCTCGACGTGATTGCTGCCGAGGAGGCTCGTCTGGCCGATCTTGGCGATCGCGTTGGCGGGTAGTTTCACCTCGGGATTCAGTGACACCGTGACCAGTGCGTGCCAGCCCTCGACATCGATTCCGGTGACATTGCCGACCTCGACATCGTCCACCCGCACCGGCGAATTCCGGGTCAGCGTGGTGACATTGGGCATCTGGATCCGCACGGTGTACGAGCCGGGGCCGGAGCCCTCGGAGCCGGGCATGGGTAGGGAGTTCAGTCCGTCCCACTGACAGCCGGTCACGCCGAGTGTCACCGCGACGCCCACCGCCAGCCCGGCGAACATTCGTTGGGGCCTCATCGTTGTCCTCCTGGAACCGCAAGTCCGGCGAGACCGTTCGGCACAGCGATCGGAGCCGTCGCCTCGGGCACCTCACTGCGATCCACCTGCGCCTCCACACTCGGCGGGCTGTACGTCAGCTGCCCGGGCAGGGCCGTCGTGCCGGTGACCGGGTTGAGCATGATCGGCACGTAGTTCATCGCCAGCGAGCTGATCACCGGGGCCAGGAATTCCGCGCACAGATCCGCCGACCGGTCCGAGTCGCTGTCCTCGATCGCCCGGATGGAACCGCAGAGGAAACTCAACGGGTCTGCCGTATTGTTCAGTGTCACAGCGCCGCTGAGCGCGCCCTGGGCCGGCTGGTAGATCTGGTAGAAGTTCACCAGCGCGGTCGGCGCGGAATGCAGCAGCCGTTCGATCTCCGGCCGCTTGTCGACCAGCGTCTGGGTGACATCGGCAAGCCGCTCGACACCGTCAGTGAGCTCGGCACCACTGCCCTCGAGGAAGCGCTTCACGTCGGCGAGCGCCACATCCAGGCTGTCCAGGCCCGCACCGAGTTCCTCCGACGCACCGGCGAGCACTGAGGCCACCGAGGCCAGGCGGCCGCCGAACTGCACGATCTGCTCGTTGCTCGCCGAGAGCACCTCGACGAACTTCTGCAGGTTGCGGATGGTGCCGAAGAGGTCGGTTCGCCCGTCGGACAACGTATTCAGCGTCGCCGACAGTTCACGCAGGGTGTCGCGGAACTTCTGGCCGTTGCCGTCGAGGTTGTTCGCGGCGGTGTCGACGAAGCGCCCGAAGGAACCCTGCTCGTCGTCCCCGACGGGCCCGAGAGCCGTTGCTAGATTGGTCAATTCGGCCTTGATGTCGTCCCACTCCACTGGCACCGCGGTGCGCTCGATCGGAATCTGCGCACCGTCGGCCAGCTTCGGGCCACCGTCGTAGGCGGGCGCCAGCTGGATGAACCGGGCCGACACCAGCGAGGGCGCGATCAGCACGGCGCGTGCGTCCGCGGGCAGGTCGATGCCGCTGTCGACGGACATCCGCACCTGCACCCGACCTTCGCCGGGCTCGATCGCGTCGATCCTGCCGATCGTCACGCCCAGCATCCGCACCTCGTCACCCTCGTACAGGCCGGTGGTCGACACGAAGGCGGCGGTGATCTTGGTCTTTCCGATGCCGAGGCTGAAGTAGACCCCGACCGCGACCAGTGCGACGATCACCACCACAGCGACCGCGAGCGTCCAACGTGGCACGCCACGAACTTTCGATGCGATGCTCATCGCGGCGGATCCTCCTCGGACGGGATGATGGCCGGCAGGTCCGGTTTGGTGAAGATGTCGATCACGTCCTGCGGCAGGTGCTCAGGCCAGACCAGCGCGTCGACCAGCGGGCGCAGCCCGGTACTCGTCGCGTTCACCACGTAGGCGTTGAACCACGGACCGCTGCCGACCTGCTCGCCCAGCGCCGAGGCGTAGGGGCCGATGTTCTCGAGCGCTTGCGTCAGGTTCTGCTTGTTGCGCTGCAACAGGCCGAGCACCGAATTGAGCCGGTCCAGTGTCGGTTTCATCTGCGCCTCGTTGTCGGCGACCAGCCCGGAGAGCTGCTTGGCCACCGAGTCGACGTAGACGATGAGCTGGTTGATGGCGGCGCGACGGTTATCGAGTTCGCCGAGCAGGTTGTTGCCGTCGAGCAGCAGCACGTTGAGCTGCGAACTACGGTCGGCCAGGATCTTGGTGACGTTCTGCGCCCGGCCGAGCAGATCGGTCAGCGCCTGGTCGCGCGTATTGATGCTGCGCGAGAGTGCGCTGACGCCGTCGAGGGCGTTGCGCAGCGGTCCCGGTGTGTCCGCGAAGGCGGCCGAGAGCGTGTCCAGTGTCTTGTCGACCTGATCCAGATCGAGATCGCGGACGGTCGCGCCGAGATCGCTGAGCGCCTCGTTGAGCGAGTACGGCGACGTGGTCCGGTCGAGCGGGATGGTGTCGGAGGTACGCAGCGCGCCCTGTCCGGTCGGCACCACATCCAGGGACTTGCGACCGAGCACCGTGTTGGTCTTGATCGCGGCGGATGTCTTCTGGCCCAGCACAATCGACTCGTCGAGGGTGAACTTCACCAGCACCTTGGGACCATCGAGCGACACCTCGCCGACTTCGCCGGAACGCACGCCGGCCACATGCACCGGGTCGCCCGGCACCAACCCGCCCGCGTCGACGAAGAATGCCGTGTAGGTCGCGCCGGAGCGGATGAACGGCAACTTGGTGAATTGCAGCGTGGCGAGCGAGATCGTCACCACCAGCACAATGCCGACGATGCCGATGGTGACCGCCGATGATTTCTTCTCACTCATTGGGCGCACACCTTCCGGTCGCCTGTCGAGCCGGCAACTTCACTTCCATGATCTGACCGTCCGGGCCGTCGACCAGCATGGTGGTGCCGCAGATGTACAGCTGCAGGAACGAGCCGTAAGAGCCGACGCGGATGAGTTGTTTGTAGGTCTCCGGCAGCTTCTCGATCACCCATTGGAGATCGTCGGAGCCGTTGTCGAGGTTGGTGGCCAGCCTCCCGGTCTGCTCGATGGTGTTGCGCAGGTCCGGGCGGGCGGTGGTCAGGAGGTCGTTGAGTTCCTTTGTCGCACCGGCGATTCGGGGCAATGCGGCGCCGATCGGGTCGCGTTCGGCGGCCAATCCGCTGACCATGCGCTGCAATTCTTCGATCGTGGTGGCGAACTGTTCGTCTCGATCGTCGATGGTGGCCAGCACCGTGTTCAGGTTGTCGATCACGCTGCCGATCAGGGCATCGCGGTCGGCGAGGGTCTTGGCGAAGCTGCCGCCGCTGTTGAGCAGCGAGACCAGCGTGCCGCCCTGGCCCTGGAAGATCTGCAGCAGCGCCGAGGTCAGGTCGTTGACCTGACCTGGGTCAAGGCCACGCAGCAGCGGCTTGAACCCGCCGAGCAGCAGGTCCAGGTCCAGTGCGGGCGTGGTCTGCTCCTTGCCGATGGTGGCGCCGTCGGGCAGCTCGCGGGCAGAGCCCGGACCCTCCTTCAGCTCGAGATACCGGTCACCGACCAGGTTCTCGTACTTGATCGCCAGGCGGGTGCTCGAAAGCACGGAGTACTTGGTGTCCACGTCGAACTCGACGTGTGCGAGATCGTCGTCACCGACCTTCACCGAGGTCACCGATCCCACCGGCACGCCCGCGATGCGCACCTTCGACCCCGGCAGCATGCCCGAGGAGCTGGTGAACACCGCCTTGTAGCCGTTCTCGCTGGAGAATCGCGCCTGACTCAGCACGATCGCCAAGCCGGCGAACACCAGCGTCATCACCACGGTGAAGATCGCGAGCTTGACCGTCGTCGCCGTATTCTTCACCGTGTCACTCCCGGCAGTCCCTCCAGCAAGAGCTGGAAAACCTTTGGTGCGCTGTTCAATTCGGGCGGCGCGGTACGCGGCGTGAACGGTGCGCCCTGACTGGTATCGGTCACCACATAGTTCGAGTGGCTGTCCGGCACCCGGTCGATCACGCCTTCACAGTGCGGCCCACCAGTTGCGTTCACCTTGGGCAGATCCTCGGGGTAGCTGTAGGGCTTCTGGCCGGGCATGAACGAGGCATGCATGCCGACACCCGGCACCACGCCGCCGAATACTTCGTCGGCCAACGGCATGAGCGGGCCGAGTCCGTCGATGATGCAGGTCAACGCCGGCGCGTATTCGAACAGCAGGCTGGTCGTCGGCCGCAGCAGGTCGAGCGCGGTGACAAGGTTGGATTCGTTCTCCCGCAACACCGAACCCGTGGTGTCGGAAAGTCCGATCACGTTCACCAGCACATCGTCGAGCTGCGCCTGCAACTCCGACAGCGTCTTCGCGGTGACCGTGGCGTTGTCCACGGTGCGCAACAGCGCGCCGGAAGCATCGGCATAGATGTCGGACACCTGGGCCGTCTTGTCCAGATCCTGTTGCAGCGTGGGCAGATACGGGTTGATCTCACGCAGGTAGCGGTCCGAGCTCACCAGCAGTTCACCCAGCTTGTCGCCGCGGCCCTGCAATGCGGTGCCGAGCGCGGCGAGTGTGGCATTGAGCTTCTCCGGTTCCACCTGGGCGAGCACATCGGACAGGTGCTGGAACAGCGTGTTGAACTCCACCGTCACGGCGCTGGCCGCGACGGTGGCGCCCGGCTTCAGCGAGTTCGACGCAGGCTGTTCGGGGACAATGAAATTCACATACTTGGCGCCGAACACCGTGGTCGAACGAATGTCGACACCCGCGTTCGCCGGCACCAGCTTCAGCTGTTCGGGGTCGACCTCGAGCAGGATCTGTGCGCCGTCGTCGCGCAGGTTGATCTCGGCGACCCGGCCGATCTCGACACCGCGCACCCTCACCTTGGCGTCAGGGTCGAGCACGAGGCCGGCGCGGGGCGCGTCGACCAGCACCTTCGCGGTGGTGGTGAACGCACCTTGGAAGAGGGCGAACGCGAAGGCCGCGAGCCCGACGAGCAAGCCGACCATCGTGAGCGCGGCGAGCTTGCGCCCGAGCCCGCCCTGCAATGCGGCAACGAATCGTGAAGTGTCCATCACGCTATCCCGAGAGGTGGAAGTTGCCGGAGGTGCCGTAGATGGCCAGTGAGATCAGCAGCGTCACAGTGACGACCGCGATCAGCGACGAGCGCACCGCGTTACCGACCGCGATGCCGACGCCGACCGGACCACCAGCGGCGTGGAAGCCGTAGTAGGTGTGGATCAGCATCACGGCCAGTGCCATCACGATCGCCTGCCCGAACGACCACAGGATGTCGCTCGGGATAAGGAAGGTCGAGAAGTAGTGGTCATACACACCGGCCGACTGCCCGTAGATCACCACGGTCGCGAAGCGGCTGGCGATGAACGAGGCGATCACCGCGAGTGCGTAGAGCGGCACGATCGCGATCATGCCCGCCAGCACCCTGGTGCCGACCAGGAACGGAATCGGCCGAATCGCCATCGATTCCAGCGCGTCGATCTCCTCGGCCACGCGCATCGCGCCCAGCTGCGCGGTCGCGCCTGCGCCGATAGTGGCGGCCAGTCCGATACCGGAGATCACCGGTGCCGCGATGCGCACATTGATGAGGGCAGCGAAGAATCCGGTCAGGGCCTCGACGCCGATATTGCCGAGCGAGCTGTAGCCCTGCACCGCGATGGTGCCGCCTGCCATGAGGGTCAGGAAGCCGACGATCACCACGGTGCCGCCGATCACGGCCAAGGCGCCACTGCCCATGCTGATCTCGGCGATGAGCCGGATGGTTTCAGTGCGGTAGTGCACCAGCGCACGCGGCACCGAGCCGAGCGCCTTGACGAAGAAGATGGCCTGATCGCCCAGGGAATCCATCGATTTCGACATCCGGTCGAAACGGCGGACCGTGCGCGGGAACTTGCTGCGAACTATGAATGCCATCGTGTCACCGCACCGTGAATTTCAGGCCGATCGCGGTGACAACGACATTCACCACGAACAGCGCCATGAATGCGAAAACCACTGTTTGGTTCACCGCGTCACCGACGCTCTTGGGTCCGCCTTTGACCTGGAGCCCGAGATAACAGGCGACCATTCCGGCGATCAGGCCGAACAACCCCGCCTTGATTTCGGAGAGGATCAGCTCGGGCAGACTCGTCAGCAGCGGAATGCCATTGACAAACGCGCCGGGGTTCACGCCTTGAAGGAAGACCGAGAACACGAAACCGCCGGCGATGCCGATGGTGCACACCAGGCTGTTGAGCATCAGTGCCACGAACATCGAGGCGAACACGCGCGGCACGACCAGTCGGCTGACCGGGTCGATGCCGAGCACCTTCATCGCGTCGATCTCTTCGCGAATCGTGCGTGCGCCGAGGTCGGCACAGATCGCGGTGGCGCCTGCGCCCGCCACGATCAGCACCGTGACGATCGGCCCGACCTGGGTGACGGCGCCGAACGCGGCGGCCGCTCCACTGAGGTCGGCGGCACCGATCTCGCGCAACAGGATGTTGAGGGTGAAGACCACCAGCACCGTGAACGGGATAGCGACCAGCACGGTCGGCACGATCGAGACGCGAGCCACGAACCAGGCCTGGTCGACGAATTCGCGCCATTGGAACGGCTTGCGGACGGTGGCGCGAGCCACGTCGGCGCCGAGTTCGAAGAATCCGCCGACCGCCCGCAACGGGACAGCAAGGAGGTTGTTCATTCCGAAACCTCCTCTTTCGACGGGCGGACCGATTTGTCCGCGTAGCCGTACTGCACTGCCACCCCGATCTGAAGACTGCCCAAAGACTAGAACATGTTCCTGCTAACGTCTGCCATTTTCATAGACTCAGAACAGGACTTTTTCTCGTAAATCGCTGTCAAAACTGAAACGGATACTTATTCAATTCGGCGGCCCTCCTGTGAGGCGTCACACACCCCGACGGTCATGTCTACCAAGACCTGGACTGGTGATCAACACGACAGGCGAGACAAATCCGGCGGGGTCCGCGGCGGGCCAACATCGGGCAAACCGCGGACCGGACTTCTCAGCCCAGATCGCGGAGGTCGCGCGCCGAAAAAGTGTGGTCGGCGGGGCGGTCAGCGAAGTAACCACCGAGGGTGGCGGCGAGGTCGGCCTCGGACCATTCGGCGCCCGCGGCATCGAAGCGCTGCTCGACCGTCGGTGCCGCCATCAGCGCCACCATCGGGCCGTAGACGACGAACACCTGACCGTTGACCGCGTCGGCGGCGGGCGAGGCGAGGTAGGCGACGAGCTTGGCCACGTGTTCGGGCGCCAGCGGGTCGACCGCGCCCTCCGGCGCGTCCGCGAAGACCGCCTCGGTCATCGCGGTCCTGGCCCGAGGGCAGATCGCGTTGGCGCGCACGCCGTACCTGGACAGCACGCGCGACGCGGTCAGCGTGAGGGCGGTGATGCCCGCCTTGGCCGCGCCGTAGTTGGCCTGGCCCTCCGGTCCGAGCAGGCCCGCCTCCGAGGAGGTGTTGACCAGCCGGCCGTAGACCGGCGCGCCCGCCGCCTTGGACGCCGCGCGCCAGTAGGCGGCCGCGTTGCGGGTGAGCAGGAAGTGTCCGCGCAGGTGGACCGCGATCACCGCGTCCCAGTCCTCGTCGGACATGTTGAACAGCATGCGGTCGCGGGTGATGCCCGCGTTGTTGACGACGATGTCGAGCCCGCCCAGCGATTCCTGCGCGGCCGAGACGAGCGCGTCGGCTGTCGAGCGCTCGGCGATGGAGCCGCCGACGAATTCCGCCTTGCCACCGAGCTCGCGAATCGCGGCGATGGTCTCGGCCGCCGCGTCCTCGGTGAGGTCGTTGACGACCACCGCCGCACCGGCCGACGCCAGCGCGAGAGCTTCGGCCCTGCCGAGCCCGGCGCCCGCGCCGGTCACGATGGCGACCCGACCCTCCAATGAAATCTGCGTCACACTCATTCGGCCGACTCTAGAACGTGTTCCACCATCCGACAAGAGCGGATCACGCCAACCTCAGCGCCGCCTTGGGACACTGCGCCACGGCTTCCTCCGCGTCGGCGAGGCGATCGGGCTCGACATCACCCTCGGCGACGGTCAACATGTCGTCGTCATCGAGTTCGAACATGTCAGGGGCGATTCCTACACAGACGCCGTTCGCTTCACACCGGTCGAAATCGACGATGATCTTCATGAGAACTTCCTTCCACACGGTCTCCGCGACACTAACTCAGACAGCCCGGCCCCCGAGGCGGAACAGGCGCCGAATCACCTTCAATACTGGAACATGTTCCAGTTAATATGCAATGATCGGTTTCGGCGGGGCTCATCCCCTGCGCCCCGCCACCCGCCCTTTCAGCTCGACACCGAGGTAGGAAGCATGCGCGTCGCGTATACGCCGCAGCAGGAAGAATTGCGCGCCGAGCTGCGCGAATATTTCGCGAAGCTGATGACACCGGAACGACGCGCGGCGCTGAGCATGACGACCGGCGAATACGGCTCCGGCAACGTCTACCGCGAGGTCGTGCGCGAGATGGGCCGCGACGGCTGGCTCACCCTGAGCTGGCCCAAGGAGTACGGCGGCCAGGACCGCACCACGATGGATCAGCTGATCTTCGTCGAGGAAGCGGCCATCGCGGGCGCGCCGGTCCCGTTCCTCACGCTCAACTCGGTCGCGCCGACCATCATGCAGTACGGCACCGAGGAGCAGAAGAAGTTCTTCCTGCCCAAGATCGCCTCCGGTGAGCTGCACTTCGCCATCGGCTACTCCGAGCCGGGTGCCGGTACCGACCTCGCCTCGCTGCGCACCGCCGCGGTCCGCGACGGCGACGACTTCGTCATCAACGGCCAGAAGATGTGGACCAGCCTCATCGCCTACGCCGACTACATCTGGCTGGCCGTGCGCACCGATCCGACCGCCAAGAAGCACAAGGGCATCACGATGCTCATCGTGCCGACCGACGCCGAAGGGTTCTCCTGGACGCCGGTGCACACGATGGCCGGGCCCGACACCAGCGCCACCTACTACCAGGACGTGCGGGTGCCCGCCTCGGCGATGGTCGGTCCGGAGAACGGCGGCTGGTCGCTGATCACCAACCAGCTCAATCACGAGCGCGTCGCCCTCACCTCGGCGGGTCCGCTGAGCCTCGCGGTCGCGCAGACCGTCGAGTGGGCCAGGGAAACCACCCTGTCCGACGGCAAGCGCGTGATCGACCAGGAATGGGTCCGGCTCAATCTGGCCCGCGTGTACGCCAAGGTCGAATACCTCAAGCTGCTGAACTGGGAGATCGCCAGTCGCGCCGATCTGGGCGGGGAAGCGGCGCCCAAGCCGTGGGACGCGTCCGCGTGCAAGGTCTACGGCACCGAACTCGCCACCGAGACCTACCGCCTGCTGATGGAAGTCGTCGGCCCGCACGCCTACCTGCGCCAGGACTCTCCCGGCGCGCACATGCTCGGCAGGCTAGAGCGGATGCACCGTGCCGCGCTGATCCTCACCTTCGGCGGCGGCACCAACGAGGTGCAGCGCGACATCATCGCCATGACCGCCCTGCGCCAGCCCGCCTCCGCCCGCTGATCCCGAAAGCCGGTATCTCCCCATGGATTTCACTCCCACCGAAGCCCAGACCGATCTCGCCCGGCTGACCGGCGAGGTCTGCGCCAAGCTCGTCACCGCCGATCGCCTGCGTGAACTCGACACCGCCGGCCGCTTCGACGAGCAGCTCTGGAAGGCGCTCGCCGAGACCGGCGTGCTGGCCGCCGCGCTGCCAGAAGCACTGGGCGGCAGCGATTTCGGCATGCTCGAGCAGACCGCGATCCTGCGTGAACTCGGCCGCGTGGTCGCCGCGGTGCCCTACCTGTGGTCGATCGTCCTCGGCGCGGGCGCGCTGGCGAAGTTCGGCAATGCGGGCCAGCAGGAGCTGGCCGCGCGGGCAGGCGCGGGCGAGATCGTGCTGACCGCCGCGCTCGCCGAGGAACTGCGCGCCACCACCAGCGCGCCGGGCATCGTCGCCGAGGCCGCCGGTGCCGCATGGGCGCTGACCGGTACCGCGACCACCGTCGCCTGTGCCGACCGGGCCGAACGAATCCTGGTGCCCGCCATCACCTCCACCGGTGTCGGCGTCTTCGTGGTCGATCCGGAGCACGCTTCGGTCACCCGTACCGCCCAGCAGGTCGTCGACCTGAGCCCCGAGTTCGCCGTCGAGCTCGCGGCCACTCCGGGCGAGCTGCTCGGCACCATCGAGGCAGGCGCCGACATCCTCACCTGGCTGCGTGAACACGCCTGGCTCGGCCTGTCGGCCCTGCAACTGGGCACCCTGGAGCGCGCGCTCGAGCTGACCGCCGAGCACACCCGCACCCGCGAACAGTTCGGCAAGCCGATCGGCTCGTTCCAGTCGGTGGCCCAGCGCCTGTCCGACGCCTACATCGACATCGGCGGCCTGCGCCTCACGGTCACCCAGGGCGCCTGGCGCCTCTCGGAGGACCTCCCCGCCGCAGAAGCCATCCACATCGCCAAGTTCTGGGCGGCCGAGGCGGGACACAAGGTCGCCCACACCGTCGTCCACGTCCACGGCGGCCTCGGCATCGACCGCGACCACATCACCCACAACTACTTCACCGCCGCCAAGCACAACGAATTCGCCCTCGGCGGAGCAACCCCCCACCTCCTCGCGTTGGGCGCAGAACTGGCGAGCTAACCCTTTGCCGACAGTTCGTACGAACTGTCGGCAAAGATGTACAATTCATGGCATGACTGCAGCCCCCGCGCCCGAGAACTGGGAGCTCCCGGTAAGTGAGGCCAGGGAGCGCCTCGCCGAAGTGATTGCGGCTGCCGAGGGCGGCACCGTCGTGCACTTGACCCGCCATGGCCGCCGCGTAGCGGCCGTGGTGCCGGACTCGATGGCCGAGACCGCAGACAACCAAGTCCGCGCACTATCGCGACAATTCGCCGAGCGTCACAGGAGCCTGCTCGACAGGCTCGCCGAGTGAGCGAAGCGGAGATCTACTACCTCACTGTCGCCGACCTGCGAGCGATCGCCGAGGATGTGGCAGGGAAGTATGTCGTTCGCGACGCGGGCCTGCTCGCCTCGGCGGCCGCGCGACCGGCAACCACGGTGTTCAGCACCGACGCCTACCCCGGCATCTGGCAGAAGTCGGCAGCGCTCCTGCATTCGATCGCGGCCAATCATCCGCTCGTCGACGGAAATAAACGCCTTGCCATCGCAGGCGCGATCGTTTTCCTGGCCTACAACGGCATCGACACCAGCGCTCTCGACGAAGACCTCACCTACGACCTCATGATCGACGTGGCCAGTGGCATAGTCGACGATGTTCCCGAGATCGCATTCCGCCTCGCTTCCGCGTTGAAGCACTGACCATTGGCCTGGCTGAATCCCGGACGATTCCGATCGGCCGTATCCTGGCACGTTGCCGTTTTGCCTACAAGCGTTGGCAAACAAGCATTGACCAGGAGTCGAAAACGGCCGCCATCTCACTGCCCGCAGCCACCGCCATCCGCCTCCTCACCCGCATCCCCGCAATCCGCACCAAACTGGCCTACCAACTGGCAGAACTCGGCAACCGCTAACCCACCAGACAGCCGGGGCCGAAGATCGCTTTGAGCTCGCCCATCAGCGCCGGCGTACTGCTGATCCGGAAGCTGGGGTCGATCGAGTACTTCTTCGGGCCCTTGCTTCCGTGGAATTCGATGTGCAGTTCGGTGCCGCCGGGGTGGCGCCGCAGCGCTTCGCGTAGCGCTACGACATTGCTCTTCGTGCAGGCCTGGGTCGTGATCTTCAGGACGACCGGCACGCCGTGACCACTCATATCCGGGACGGTCAGGTCATCACCGAACAAGGAAGTCCGCCCGTCTCGCACGGTGATGCGGGCGGTGATCAGAACAATGGCATCCTCGGTCAGCCTGGTGGCGACGGCCGCGTAGGGCGCGGGGAAGAACAGGACCTCAGAGCCCGCTTCGAGGTCCTCGATCTGCACGATCGCCCACGGCTCCCCCTTCTTGTTCACCCGCCGATCGATCGCGACGACGATGCCGCCGAGAACGACGGTGCGGCCGTGCGGAATCCGGCCTTCTAGCACTGCGGTGATCGACGTGTCCGCGAGCGCGGCCAGCGTGTTCGCGACTCCGTCGAGCGGATGCCCGGAGACGTAGAGCCCGAGCATCTCCCGCTCGTGGGCCAGACGCTGCCGCTCGTCCCATTCTTGCTCGGGGACCGGTACAGCGAAGCTGCCGACCGACGTTTCAGCGGTCACGAAGAGATCGAATTGCCCTGCTGCAGCGGCCTTCTTGATTCCGACCACCGCATCGATCGCCTCCGAATGCACCTTGTACAGGCCCTGTCGACTGTGGCCGAGCGAGTCGAATGCCCCTGCCTTGACCAGTGATTCGATGACCTTCTTGGCGCAGGCCACGATGTCGACCTTGTCCAGATAGTCGGAGAATCCCGTGAACGCGCCACCGGTCTCGCGCGCCCGGACTATCGCCGCGACCACCGGCGCACCCACATTGCGAACCGCTTCGAGCCCGTAGCGGATGTCGGTACCCACCGGGGAGAAGGTGGCAACCGATTCGTTGACGTCCGGCGGTAGCACCCGGATCCCGCGCTTGCGGCAATCAGCAAGGTAGATCGCTGTCTTGTCCTTGTCGTCACCGACCGAGGTCAGCAATGCCGCCATGAATTCCGCGGGATAGTTCGCCTTGAGATAAGCGGTCCAGTACATGATGAGGCTGTATCCGGCGGCGTGCGACTTGTTGTAGGCGTAACCGGCGAACGGCAGCACCGCCTCCCACAGCGCGGTGACGGCATCGTCGCCGTACCCGTTGCGGTGCATACCGTTACGGAAGTTCTCGAACTCCATCGCCAGCACTTCGGGCTTCTTCTTGCCCATGGCACGACGCAGCAGATCGGCCTGACCGAGGGTGTACCCGGCCACCCGCTGCGCGAGCTGCATGATCTGTTCCTGATAGACGATGAGTGCGTAGGTCTCGGACAGAATTTCTTGTAGCGCGCCGTCGAGCTCCGGATGGATCGGAGTGACGGCCTCGCGCCCGTTCTTACGATCGGCATAGGACCAGTGCGCGCCGACGCCCATCGGCCCCGGCCGGTACAGCGCGTTCGAGGCGACCAGGTCGTTGAATTCGGTCGGCGCCATCTTCAGCAGCAGTTCCCGCATCCCCGCCGAATCCAGCTGGAACACACCGAGGTTGTCGCCACGGGCGAGCATGGCGTACGCGGCCGGATCGTCGAGACCGAGAGTGTCCAGATCGAGTTCGATGCCACGGTTCGCGCGAATGTTGTCCAGGCTGTCGCCGATCACGGTGAGTGTGCGCAGGCCGAGGAAGTCCATCTTGAGCAGGCCGATGGCTTCGCACGACGGATAGTCCCACCCGGTGATGACGGCTCCGTCCTGCGGGCGCCGCCACAGCGGAACCACCCCCAGCAGCGGCTCGGACGACATGATCACCGCGCATGCGTGCACTCCGGCGCCTCGAACCATTCCCTCCAGCCCGACCGCCGTGTCGTAGATGGTGCGCACGTCCGGATCGGACTCGATCAGCGTGCGTACCTCGGCGGCCTCACCGTAGCGCTCGTGGGCGGGATCCATGATCCCGGCAACGGGAATATCCTTGGCCGCCACTGTCGGCGGCAGGGATTTCGTGATCCGGTCGGCGAGTGCGAATCCGGGCTGGCCGAACTGGACGCGGGCGGCATCCTTGATCGCAGCCTTCGTTTTGATGGTGCCGAAGGTGATCACTTGCGCGATCTTGTCGGCGCCCCAACGCTGGGTGGCGTAGCGGATCATCTCGCCGCGCCGCCGGTCATCGAAGTCGATGTCGATATCGGGCGCAGACGGCCGCTCGGGGTTGAGGAAGCGTTCGAAGAGCAGCCCGTGCTCGATCGGATCGATATTGGTGATGGCAAGGGCGTAGGCAACGAGCGAACCGGCTGCTGATCCGCGCCCGGGTCCCACCCGGATACCGACCTCTCGCGCGTGCGCGACCAGGTCGCCGACGACCAGGAAATAGGCGGGAAATCCCTTGTCCCGGATGATATCCAGCTCGAATCGCGCACGGTCGCGGTAGCTGTCGGGGACACCGCCAGGGAACCGCCACCGCAGTCCGGCATCCACCTCGACGCGCAACCAGCTGTCCTGGTCGTGTCCGTCGGGGACCGGGAACACCGGCATCCGGTCCTGGAACGCCCACACCTCGTCGTACGGTTCGACGCGTTCGGCGATCGCGAGCGTCGCATCGCACGCGCCAGGCACCTCGTCGTCCCACAGGGCGCGCATCTCGGCCGCCGATTTCAGGTAGTAGCCGTCGCCGCCGAACCGGAAGCGGGTGGGGTCCGAGAGCGTCTTGCCGGTCTGCACGCACAGCATCGCCTCGTGCGCCGCGGACTGACCCCGCAGCACGTAGTGGCAGTCGTTCGTCGCCAGCGGTGCGATGCCTGCCTTGGCCCCGATTGCGAGCAGATCCTCGCGGACTCGGCGCTCGATGGCGAGGCCGTGGTCCATCAGTTCGAGGTAGAAGTTGCCGTGGCCGAAGATCTCACGCCAGGTTCCGGCGGCCTGATACGCCGCGTCGAACTGGCCGAGGCGCAATCGGGTCTGCACCTCTCCCGAAGGGCAACCGGTAGTCGCGATGATTCCGTCGGCGTATTCGGCGATGAGCTCGGCGTCCATCCGCGGCCACTTGCCCAGCTGACCCTCGAACGAGGCGAGCGAGGACAGGGTGAACAGATTCCGCAGGCCGACGGCGTTCGCCGCGACCATCGTCATGTGGACGTAGGCACCCGATCCCGACACGTCATCGGCCTTCTGCGACGGATCACCCCACCGCACCCGATCGGTCGACCGTCGCGAACCCGGCGCCACGTATGCCTCGATGCCGATGATGGGCTTGATACCGGACCGCTGCGCCTGCCGGAAGAAGTCGGATGCCCCGTACATGTTGCCGTGATCGGTCATCCCCACCGCGTGCATTCCGAGCCGTTGCGCCTCGGCGAACATCGGGCCGACCTTGGCCATCCCGTCCAACATCGAGAACTCCGTATGGTTGTGCAGATGCACGAAGGAAGCTGAATCGCCCACCAGGAACCGCCTCACGCTGTCGACTGTCGCGCCGGCTCGTTTACCCTCGGTAGCGCTGTGGTCCAGGGGCATACGACCGGATCGTGCTGCATTCGAACCCGTGTCACGGTGGTAGGTCGAACAACCGACGCGCCCTGGTGCACACCCAATGCCTGTATGAGGAGGTGGAGATGGATCTCGATCTCGCTGCTGTGCGCACAGTCGTCGCCGTGGCAGAGGAAGGTCAGTTCAGCTATGCCGCCGACCTACTCGGCATCAGCCAGCAATCGGTCTCCAAACGCGTCGCCAAGATCGAGGCGCAACTGCGGACGGCACTGTTCGAGCGGACACCGACCGGGGCCGTGCTCACGCCCATCGGGCTGCGCTTCCTACCGCACGCGAGGGCCATCCTGGCTTCCGCCGACGCCGCGATACGCGCGGTCCGCACGCCGTTGCGGGTCGCGGTGCACGGCGACCGGATCGCCGACGCCGAGGTGATGCGGTTCTATCGGAGCCAGCGACCGGTTGCCGACGTCGAGACGGTCATCGCGAGCACAACGCCGCGCAACGCCGTGATCGAAGGCAAGGTCGACGCCGCCTTCGCCCGGGCGCACTGGGCCGCCGCGCCGCTGCCGAGGGACATCACCGCCATCCCCGCCTACCTCGAACCACTGCGGCTGCTTGTCGGCAAGGACCATCCGCTCGCCACCCGCGCCCACGTCACCCTCGACGACCTGCGCCCGTTCACCGCCTGGGTCCCCGGCGCCGCCGTGCACTCCGAGTGGGCCGACTTCTACGACCACCTCAGCCGATTCAGCGGCATCCGCGTCGAGACCGGTCCAAGAGCCGTGCCGATGGCGCGCATCGTCGAGCAGGTGACGGCCTCCCGCACTCTGGCCACCTTCACCGGCGAGGCGACAAGCACGCCATGGCACCCGGACAGCCGCCAGATTCCGATCACCGACCCGGTCCCGGCCTATCCCTTCGCCCTGCTGTGGAAGACGGCCAACCGCCACCCTGAACTCGCCCACCTTGTCGACCACGTGCGCGGCACCTACAACCGCGATGCCGCCCTCGGATGCTGGATCCCGGCGACCGACCGCGCCCTGTTCGCCGCCGGGCACGACAATGGCCCGCCCAGCGAAAACGCTGGACGGGCCACGACTTTCATCGCTCGACGTTAGGCCGAGCCTGCCTCCGCGTGCTCGTCCGCAGGGCGCTCGTCGGTCTGGGATTTGGCCCAGCGGTAGTCCGGCTTGCCGGCGGGCGAGCGTTTGATCTCGTCGACGAACCACAGGCTGCGTGGTTGCTTGTAGGACGCGATCTCCTGGGCGAGGATCGGCTTCAGGTCGGCCAGGGTGGGGCGGTTCTCGCCGCGGCACTGGATGACCGCGCAGACCCGCTGGCCCCAGCGCTCGTCCTCGACACCGACGACCAGGGCGTCGAAGATCTCGGGGTGGGCCTTGAGGGCGCCCTCCACCTCTTCGGGGTAGATCTTCTCGCCACCGCTGTTGATGCTCACCGAACCGCGGCCGAGCATGGTGACCGAGCCGTCTTCCTCGACGCGCGCGTAGTCGCCGGGGATCGCGAAGCGGACCCCGTTGAACTCCTTGAACGTCGCGGCCGACTTGACCTCGTCCTTGTAGTAGCCGAGCGGGATGTGCCCGCTACGGGCCAGCAGGCCGACGACGCCGGAACCCGGTTCGACCGGGTTGCCTTCCTCGTCGAGCACCTGGGTGGCCGCGTCGATCTTCACCCGGGGGCCACCGGTGTGCGTGGCACCCTTGGCGACCAGGGACAGGCCGCCGAATCCGGTCTCCGAGGAGCCGATGGAGTCGGAGATCATCCGGTTGGGCAGCACTTCGAGGAACTTGTCCTTGAGCGACGGCGAGAACAGCGCCGCACTGCTGGCCAGCACGTACAGGGTCGAAAGATCGTAGGGCTCACCGGTTTCCGGGTTGCCTTCGGCGAGGGCGTCGAGCATCGGGCGGGCCATCGCGTCACCGGTGATGAAGATCAGGTTGATGCCGTGCTTGTCGACGGCCTGCCAGACACCGTGCCCGCTGAACTCGGGGATCATCACGGCCTTGCCACCGCCGAACAGGCTGTGGAAAGTGGCCCACTGCGAGCCGCCGTGGATCATCGGCGGGATCGGGAAGCGCACCATCTGCGGGTTGGCCGCGCCGATCTTGGCCAGCTCCCATTCGTCCTTGGTGTACTCGCCGGTGACGAAGTTGATGCCGGCGCCGAGCACCCGCCAGACATCCTCGTGCCGCCACATCACACCCTTGGGCAGACCCGTGGTGCCACCGGTGTAGAGCATGTAGATGTCGTCGGGCGAGCGCTCCTC
The DNA here is from genome assembly GCF_042719655.1 of Nocardia sp. NPDC058518. Classification (NCBI taxonomy): domain Bacteria; kingdom Bacillati; phylum Actinomycetota; class Actinomycetes; order Mycobacteriales; family Nocardiaceae; genus Nocardia; species Nocardia sp. NPDC058518. The sequence goes on along the minus strand of NZ_JBHXNJ010000017.1, from coordinate 88,439 downwards.
GAAGTCGCGTTCACCCGACGCATCGGCCAGCGCTGCTTCGTATTCCACGGTATCGGCGCCGGTCGGTTCGTCGGTGCCGTCATCGACGACGATCACCGTCTTCAGGGCGGGCACCTTCTCCCGCACCGCCGCCACCTTGTCGGTGTAGCGGCGCTCGTGGATCAGCGCCACCATGTCGGAGTTGTCGAAGATGTGCAGCAGCTCGTTCTCGACATAGCGGAAATTGACATTGATCATCACCGCCCTCGCCTTGAAGACGGCCACCATCGCTTCGACGGCCTCCACGGTGTTCCTGGAATAGATTCCGACTTTGTCGCCGGGACGCACACCCTGTTCCAGCAGGTAGTGGGCCAACTTGTTGGCCCGCTCCTCCAGTTCGGCGTAGGTCGACTCTCGATGCTCGCCGACCAGCACGATCCGGTCGGGCATCAAGTCGACGGCATGTTCGACGAGATCGGCTATGTTGTAGCTCACAGGACAAAAATAGAACGTGTTACTGTTTCTGACAAGACTCAACTTGTCAGGAGTATCGAAATGGCCCACTGCCTGGTCGAGAAGCGCGACCATGTCCTCATCGTCACCATGAATCGGCCCGAGGCGCGCAACGCCCTGTCCGGCGAGATGATGGCGATCATGCGCGACGCCTGGGACCAGGTGGACAGCGATCCCGACATCCGCGTCGCGATCCTCACCGGTGCGGGCGGGGCCTTCTGCGCGGGGATGGATCTGAAGGCGATGAGCTCGCAGCATCCGGGCGACACCGCCTCCTCCGGCAGCTGGGACCCCGCCTACCTCCCCGCGCTGCTGAAGGGGCGGCGACTGGCCAAGCCGCTGATCGCGGCCGTCGAGGGCCCGGCTATCGCCGGTGGCACCGAGATCCTGCAGGGCACCGACCTGCGCGTGGCCGGGGAAAGCGCCAAGTTCGGCGTCTCCGAGGCCCGCTGGGGCCTGTTCCCGCTCGGTGGTTCCGCGGTGCGGCTGGCCCGGCAGATCCCGTACACGGTGGCCGCTGATCTGCTGCTGACCGGTCGGCATATCACCGCTGCCGAGGCCAAGGAGATCGGCCTGATCGGACACGTTGTCCCCGACGGAACCGCCCTCGACAAGGCCATGGCGCTGGCCGGCCAGATCGCCGACAACGGCCCTCTCGCCGTCCAGGCGATGCTGCGCACCCTGCGTGAAACCGAGGCCATGCCGGAGAACGAGGCGTTTCCCATCGAGGCGAAGATCGGCATCGAGGTGTTCAGATCAGCCGACGCCAAGGAAGGGCCGCGAGCCTTCGCCGAGAAGCGCAAGCCGAACTTCACCGGCTCCTGACACGCCTCAGGGCGCCGGGCTCGGCGCCCGGCGCCCTGACTGCGGTGAGGCCTACGCGCCCGGGTAGTCCATGTAGAACGGCTCCCACTGGTGGCCGTCGGGGTCGATGAAGGTGCGGCCGTGCATGCCGACCTGGGCCTCCTGGGCCTTCTTGTCGTCATTGGTCTCCTCGGTGGCTCCCGCCGCCACGGCCGCCTCGGTGAGCGCGTCGACCTCCGCCGCGCTGCCGAGCGACAACGCGTAAGCGGCACCGATAGCAGCCCCGGTGTCAGCGATCGGGCGCTTGCTGAACGTGGTGAAGAAGTCCTTGGTCAGCAGCATCAGGCAGATGTTGTCGTCGACGACGATGCATGCCGCGTTCTGATCGGTGAAGTCCTCGTTCACCTTCCAGCCGAGCGCCTCGTAGAAGCCTTTGGAGCGGTCGAGGTCGGCGACGGGGAGGTTGATGAAGATCATCTTGTTGCTCATGGGATCAGCCTTTCGGGGCGTCGTTGCGGTCTCGAACATGTAGACGCGACGATGGGCGCGGATTCATCGCATCCACGCAAAGTTCGCGAAATCGCGATAGTTCGTTTTCGCCCCTGTCGAGTGTCGGACCCCTGTGGCATCGTGAGGCTATGACCGACGCCACAACCGCGACCACCGGCCCCGATCCCGCCGTGCTGGCCGAATTCGAGTCCCATCGGCGCGAGTTGTGCGCGTATGCCTACCGCATGCTCGGCTCCTCGTTCGAGGCCGAGGACGCGGTGCAGGAAACCTTCACCCGCGCCTGGCGCTCCTACGATTCCTTCGAGGGTCGCGCGAGCCTGCGCTCGTGGCTCTACAAGATCGCCACCAATATCTGTCTGGACATGCTGGATCGTCCACAGAGCCGCGCGAGGCCGATGGATCTCAACGGGCCGGGCCGCCCGGATTCACCGCTGCCCATGCCACAGCCCGATTACGTGTGGATCGAGCCGATCCCGAACGCGCTCGCTTTCGGCGCCGACCCGGCCGACCACGCCTCCACCAGAGACACGCTGCGCCTTGCCTTCGTCGCGGCCTGCCAGCATCTGCCCGCCACCCAGCGCGCGATCCTGATCATGCGCGAGGTGCTTCGCTTCTCCGCGGGTGAGACCGCCGAGGCGCTGATGATGTCGCCGGCGTCGGTGAACAGCGCGCTACAGCGGGCCAGGGCCACCATGTCGAAGGTGCAGCCGACCGTGGCCGACAGTTTCGACGAGACCGATCCCGATCAGCGCAAATTGATCGACGACTTCGTCAAGGCGTTCGAGGCCTACGACATGGATGCGCTCACCACCCTGCTCAAAGCCGATGTGGCGCTGTCGATGCCGCCGTTCGATCTCTGGATCTCGGGCCCGGAGAACGTGGCCGCGTTCATGCTCAGCACGGGCAGCGCGTGCCGCAATTCGCGGATGGTGCCGCTGGGCGGCGCCAACGGTTCGCCCGCCTTCGGCCACTACAAGCCGAGCGAGGAGCCCGGCGTCTGGGTGCCGTGGTCGATCACGGTGCTCGAACTCGAGGGCGACACCATCGCCGGCCTCAACTTCTTCCTCGACACCCAGCGCCTGTTCCCGCTCTTCGGGCTCGAGCCGGAGTGGCGCGAGCCCGTCTGAGCGGGAACGCCAATTCAGAGCAGGCGGCGCTTGTACAGCTTTCCGTTGGGATCGCGGGGCAGCTCCGCACGGTATTCCACCGTGCGGGGCAGCTTGTACTTCGCGAGCTGGCTCGCGGCGAATTCGAGGATGTCGGTGGTGAGTTCGTCGCTGCCCTCGGTGCCGGGCACCGGTTGCACGAATGCCTTCACCTGCTGACCCCAATCCGGGTCGGGCACGCCGAGAACCGCCACATCGGCGATCTTCGGGTGGCTCATCAGCACGCCCTCGATCTCGGCCGGGTAGATGTTCACCCCACCGGACAGGATCAGGTCCGAACGCCGGTCGCAGAGGAACAGGTAACCGTCGGCGTCGAAGTAGCCGATGTCGCCGACGGTGAACATCTCACCGACGCGCGACTCCTCGGTCTTCTCCTTGGCCTTGTGGTACTCGAAGCTGGAGGCGCCCATCTTCATGTAGATCAGGCCTTCTTTGCCCGCGGGCAGTTCGGTGCCGTCCTGCTCGTCGAGCACCTTCACCACCGACCACGGCCACGCCTTGCCCACCGAGCCGGGCTTTTCCAGCCACTCGGCACCGGTGATCACCGTGCCACCACCCTCGGTCGCGGCGTAGTACTCGGTGACGACCGGCCCCCACCACTCGAGCATGCGCCGCTTGGTATCCGGCGGGCACGGCGCCGCACCGTGGATCATGCTGCGCAGCGAGGACATGTCGTAGCGGGCGCGCACCTCGTCGGGCAGGGCGAGCAGCCGGTTGAACTGCGTGGGCACCATGTGGCTGTGGGTGACCTTGTACTTCTCGATCAGCGCGAGCATGCCCTCGGCGTCCCAGCGATCCATCAGCACGAGCTTGTGCCCCATCTGGATCGAGATCGTCGAGTTGTTCAGCACGGCCGTGTGATAGAGCGGCGAGCCGCAGATGTGCACGTGATCGTCGTAGGGACCGAGGCCGAACAGGCTGAAGTAGGCCTGGTTCGCCGCGGGAACGACATCGGGATCGGCGCCGGTCAGCGGACGGCGAACGCCCTTGGGCCGACCGGTGGTGCCCGAGGTGTAGAGCATCGGCGCGCCGATCGACCGCTTGTCCGGACGGCCGGTGTCGGCGGCGCCGAGCCAGGAAACCGGCCGGAAGCCGGGGATGGTGCCCGCCGAGAAGCGGGCATCGGCGGACAGTTCCGCGAGGTCGGCGGCCTCGGCCGCGGTGTCGGCGAACCGCTCACTGGCCAGGAACGCCGACGCCTCGCTGTCGCCGAGGATGTAGGCGATCTCCGGCGCGGTGAGGTGCCAGTTCACCGCGACGATATAGAAACCGGCCTGGTATGCGGCGAAGTACGCGGCGATCGCCTCGACCCCGTTGTGCAGCATGCTGACCACCACGTCGCCGGTGCGCAATCCGATGCCGCGTAGGCCGTTGGCGTACCGGTTGGCGAGGGTGGCCAATTCCCGATAGCTGATCTCTCTACCGTCCGGGTCGACGAGGGCGATCCGTTCGGGATCGGCCTCGGCGATATTCCACAGTCCGAGGACTTCCGTTGTCTGCTGGCTCACCCCTCGAATTTAGAACGTGTTCTACATGGTGACAAGGGGTTGGAGCCGACGCATTTGTTCGGCATCCGAGACCGAGATCAGCATCATCGTCACGCCCGCGTCTTCCCATTCCTTCAACCGGGAGCGCACATGCGCCTCGTCACCGAAGATCGCGGTGTCGGTGATCAGCTCGTCGGGCACCGCCGCGGCGGCCTCGGCCTTGCGCCCCGCCTGGAACAGCGCGGAGATCTCGTCCACCTCGGCGCCGTAGCCCATCCGCTTGTACACCTGAGCGTGGAAATTCAGCTCGGGCGCGCCCATGCCGCCGATGTAGAGCGCGCTCACCCAGCGCATCCGCTCGATCTCCGCCGCCGGATCGTCGGTGATCACCACCTGCGCGCTCGCGGCGATCTCGAAGTCCGCGCGCGAACGGCGAGCACCGGGCCGGGCGAAGCCCTCGTCGAGCCACTCGTTGTACATGCCCGCCAGTCGGGGCGCGTAGTAGATCGCGAGCCAGCCGTCGGCGATCTCGGCGGTCTGCGCGATGTTCTTCGGCCCCTCCGCGCCCAGCCAGATCGGCAGATCAGCGCGCAGCGGGTGCACGATCGGCTTGAGCGGTTTGCCGAGCCCCGTCGCACCTGGGCCGCCGTACGGCAGCCCGTAGTGCGCGCTGTCCGAGGTCACCGGCGCCTCACGCGCGAGCACCTTGCGCACGATGTCGACGTACTCGCGGGTGCGCCGCAGCGGCTGGGCGAACGGCTGCCCGTACCAGCCCTCGACCACCTGCGGACCCGAGACGCCGAGCCCGAGAACGGCCCGTCCGCCGCTGAGGTGGTCCAGCGTGAGCGCGTGCATCGCGGTGGCAGCGGGCGTGCGCGCCGACATCTGCGCGACCGAGGTACCCAGCCGCACCCGCGACGTCGACGAGCCCCACCAGGCCAGGGGCGCGAAGGCATCCGACCCCCATGACTCGGCCGCGAACACCGCGTCGAAGCCCGATTCCTCGGCCGCGATCACCAGCTCACCGACGCCGGCGGGGGGCTGTGCGCCCCAGTATCCGAGTTGCAGTCCGAATTTCATGATCGGCGCCCTTTCGGCGAATCCTTGCGAGCAGAATAAGAACCTGTTCTACTCGATATCGTGACCCAGGGGAATACCGCAGTGGAAGTATTGAGTGCACCCCTCCGGGTGCGATTCGACTACACCAGGTCCGTCGGACCCATCATCGGTGCATTTCTGACCGGACTGCGCGAGGGCCGAATACTCGGCGCTCGCGGCAGCGACGGCCGGATACTCGTGCCACCACCCGAATACGATCCGCTCACCAGCGCGGCGCTGGACGAGCTGGTCGAGGTCGCCGCGACCGGCACCGTCAAGTCGTGGACCTGGGTGTCGGAGCCGCTACCCGGCCAGCCGTTCGATCGCCCGTTCGCCTGGGCGCTGATCCAGCTCGACGGCGCCGACACCGCCCTGCTGCACGCGCTCGACGTCACCGAACCCGGTCAGCTCAGCACCGGAATGCGGGTCAGTGCCCGCTGGGCGGACGAGCGCACCGGCCGCATCCAGGACATCGCCTGCTTCGAGCCCGGCGAGAACATCAGCACCGCGAACCCTTCCGAACAAGAACCGGTCACCATGCTGACCACACCCGTCGACCTCGACTACAAGCACACCGCCTCCCCTCAGGAGACCGTCTACCTGCGCGGGCTGGCCGAGGGCAAGCTCATCGGCGGCCGTTCCGAAGCAGGCGGGCGAGTGTATTTCCCGCCGCGCGGCGCCAACCCGACCGACGGCAGACCCACCGACGACCTGGTCGAGCTGTCCGACAAGGGCACGGTGACCACCTTCTGCATCGTCAACGTGCCGTTCCTCGGCCAGCGGATCAAGCCGCCGTACGTGGCCGCCTACGTGCTCCTCGACGGCGCCGATATCCCGGTCCTGCACCTGATTCTCGGCTGCGAGGCCGACGAGGTGCGCATGGGCATGCAGGTCGAGGCGGTGTGGAAGCCCCGCGAGGAGTGGAGCCACACCCTGGCCAATATCGACCACTTCCGGCCCACCGGGGAGCCCGACGCTCCCTACGAGTCCTACCAGCACCACCTCTAGAGAGGCGACGTTGACCACATCAGCATCCTCCGGCAGCGACGCGAGCATGCCCGAGATCGCGGTGGTGGGCTTCGCCCACGCACCACACGTACCCGAAACCCACGGCACCACCAACGGCGTCGAGATGCTCGTGCCGTGCTTCCAGCAGCTCTACGCCGAGCTCGGCATCACCAAGTCCGATATCGACTTCTGGTGCTCGGGGTCCTCCGATTTCCTTGCCGGACGTGCGTTCTCGTTCATCTCGGCGATCGATGCGATCGGCGCCGTCCCACCGATCAACGAGTCGCACGTGGAGATGGACGCCGCATGGGCGCTCTACGAAGCGTGGGTGAAGCTGCGTTCCGGACAGGCGCAGACCGCACTCGTGTACGGCTTCGGCAAGTCGTCGGCCGGCACGCTGCGCCAGGTGCTGACCATGCAGCTCGACCCCTATCTGGTCGGGCCGCTGTGGCCCGACGCGGTCTCGATCGCGGGTTTGCAGGCGCGTGCCGGTCTGGATTCCGGCCGGTGGACCGAGCAGGACATGGCGGCGGTCGCGGGCGGTGACCTCGGCGCACCCTATGTGGCCGACCCACTGCGCGCCCACGACATCGCGCCGATCACCGACGGTGCGGCCGCGATCGTGCTCGCGGTCGGCGATCGCGCGCGGGAGCTCTGCGAGCGACCCGCGTGGATCACCGGAATCGCGCACAACATCGACGCCCAGGCACTGGGCAGTCGCGATCTGACGCGCTCTCCCTCCACCACCAAGGCGGCCGCGGTGGCGACCGGCGGCAATACCAGCTTCGACGTCGCCGAGCTGCACGCGCCGTTCAGTCATCAGCAGTTGATCCTCGCGGAGGCGATCGGGCTGTCCGCGGACACCCGCATCAACCCCTCCGGTGGCGCCCTCGCCGCCAACCCGATGTTCGCGGCGGGTCTCGAACGAATCGGCAGCGCCGCCAAAGCCATCATGTCCGGCACCGCGAACCGGACCCTCGCTCATGCGACCAGCGGCCCTGCGCTGCAACAGAATCTGGTCGCCGTCATGGAGGTCAAGTGAGCTTCCCCGCAGCGGTGCTCGGCACCGGCCAAACCCATCACGTGACAAAACGTACGGACGTGTCCATGGCGGGCATGTGCCGTGAGGCCATCGATCGCGCACTCGATGACGCGGGTCTGACCATCGCCGACATCGACGCTGTCGTCGTCGGCAAGGCCCCCGACTACTTCGAGGGCGTCATGATGCCCGAGCTGTACATGGCCGAGGCGCTCGGCGCGGCGGGCAAGCCGTTGATCCGCGTGCACACCGCGGGCTCGGTCGGCGGCTCGACCGGCGTCGTCGCCGCCAACCTGGTGCAGGGCGGGGTGCACAAGCGCGTCCTCGCCATCGCCTGGGAGAAGCAGTCGGAGTCGAATGCCATGTGGGCGTTGTCGATTCCGGTGCCGTTCACCATGCCGGTCGGCGCGGGCGCGGGCGGCTACTTCGCTCCGCACGTGCGCTCCTACATCCGTCGCTCGAACGCGCCACTGCACATCGGTGCGATGGTGGCGGTGAAGGATCGGCGCAACGGCGCGAAGAACCCACTCGCGCACCTGCATCAGCCCGACATCACCATCGAGTCGGTGCTGGCCTCCCAAATGCTTTGGGACCCTATCCGTTTCGATGAGACCTGCCCGTCGTCGGACGGAGCGTGCGCCGTGGTGATCGGCGATGCCGAGGCCGCCGCGGTGGTCGAAGCCGAGGGCAAGAAGGTGGCCTGGGTACACGGCACCGCGATGCGCACCGAGCCGACCACCTTCTCCGGTCGCGACCAGGTGAATCCGCAGGCGGGCCGGGTCGCGGCCGCGGCCCTGTGGGAGTCGGCCGGGATCACCGATCCCCTGGAAGAGATCGACGTCGCCGAGATCTACGTGCCGTTCTCCTGGTTCGAGCCGATGTGGCTCGAGAATCTCGGCTTCGCGGCCGAGGGCGACGGCTGGAAACTCACCGACAAGGGTGAGACGGAAATCGGTGGGCGAATCCCGGTGAACCCGTCGGGTGGCGTTCTCTCGTCCAACCCGATCGGCGCCTCGGGCCTGATCCGCTTCGCCGAAGCCGCTAAGCAGGTGATGGGCCGTGCGGGCGACTACCAGGTGCCGAACGCTCACAAGGCGCTCGGCCACGCGTACGGCGGCGGCTCCCAGTACTTTTCGATGTGGGTCGTGGGAAGCGAGCGCCCGGCATGAAGTTCACCCTCGGTGTCGCACTGAGCCCCTTGGACCAGCTCACCGAGCTGGCCAAGACGGCCGAAGAATGCGGGTTCACCTCCATCGGCCTGCCCGATTCGCTGTTCTACATGAAGTCGCAGGCCGCCGACTACCCGTACACCCCGGACGGCAGCCGCTTCTGGGGCCCGGAGACTCCGTGGGTGGATCCGCTGATCGCCGCCGCGTCCATGGCGGCGGTCACCACGAAGCTGCGCTTCTACACCAATGTCCTCAAGCTCGGCTCGCGCAATCCGCTGCTGCTGGCCCGCCAGGTCGGCTCGATCGCCAATATGTCGGGCAACCGGTTCGGCTTCGGCATCGGCATCGGCTGGGCACCTGAGGAATTCGAATGGTGCGGGGTTCCTTATGCCCGCCGTGGCGCGCGGGTCGACGAGATGATCGAGGTCATCCGGCTCGTTCTCGACGGCGGCATGGTCGAATTCCACGGCGAGTTCTTCGATTTCGACCAGCTGCAGATGAGTCCGGCGCCGAGCCGGCGGGTGCCGTTCTACATCGGCGGGCACACCGGTCCGGCGTTGCGCCGGGCCGCCCGCATCGGTGACGGCTGGACCTCGGCGATGATGAAGTTCGACGACCTGGTCACCACCATCGGCACGCTGCGCGACCTACGTGCGGAATACGGCCGGTCCGAGGAGCCGTTCGAGATCCAGTCCGTCTGCATCGACAAGTTCGGTCGCGACGGCTATCAGGATCTGGCCGACGCGGGTGTCACCGACAACATCGTGGTGCCCTGGCTGGCCGACGGTATCGGGTTCGACGGCGAGCTGGCGGCCAAGCAGGACTCGCTGCGCCGCTTCGCCGAGAAGTACATCGCCGACCCCATCATCGCGAAGGTAGCGCCATGACCGACACCGCAGTCGAGAACTCCGCCCGCGCCGCAGGCCTGGCATCCCAGGCCGCGGTCCGGGCCAAGGACCGCGCCGCCTGGGTGGCCCTGTTCGCCGAGGACGGCATTGTCGAGGACCCCGTCGGCCCTTCGGGTTTCGATCCCGAGGGCGTCGGCCACCGGGGCCACGAGGCCATCGGCGGCTTCTGGGACAAAGCCATCGCGCTCACCGAATCCATCGAATTCCGCTTCGAAGACTCCTTCGCGTGCGGCAATGAAATCGCCTTCACCGGCCTGATCCGCACCACCATGGCCGGCCACATCATCGACGCCGAAGGTGTGTTCACCTACAAGGTCGACGCCGAGGGAAAGATCGCGGCTTTGCGCGCTTTCTGGGAAGTAGACCGCGCGGTCGCTACCACGCGCCCCGTATAGCGGTAAACGCGAGAACAGCCCGGGACCTTTCGGTCCCGGGCTGTTCTCGTTGTCGGCGACTCAGTGCGCGACAGGGCAACCGGCGGGCTTGTAATCGACCGGCAGCTCCTTGATCCCATTGAGCCAACCCGAACGCAGCCGCTTCGGATCACCGATTTGGGTGATATCGGGCAGATGATCAGCAATCGCGTTGAAGATCAGATCGACCTCGAGCCGAGCCAGGTTCGCGCCGACGCAGAAGTGCGCGCCGGTGCCGCCGAAGGCCAGATGCTGGTTGTCGGCGCGGGTGATGTCGAACGTCTCCGGGTTCTCGAACACGTCCTCGTCGAAGTTTGCCGAGCGGTACAGCATCACGAGCCGCTGGCCCTTCTTGATCTGCACGCCGCCGAGCTCGGTGTCCTCGAGCGCGGTGCGCTGGAAGGAGGTCACCGGAGTGGCCCAGCGGATGATCTCGTCCGCCGCGGTGGCCGGGCGCTCCTTCTTGAACAACTCCCACTGGTCGGGGTTCTCCATGAAGGCGATCATGCCGTGGGTGATGGCGTTGCGGGTCGTCTCGTTGCCCGCGACGGCCAGGACGATCACGAAGAAGCCGAATTCCTCCGGCGTGAGGTGCTCGCCGTCGACGTCGGCCTCGATCAGCGTGGTCACCAGATCGTCGGCCGGCTCGGCCTTCCTGGCCTCGGCCATCTGGTAGGCGTAGCCGAGGATCTCCATCGACGCGGCGACCGGATCGGCAGTGCTGTCCGGATCGTCGTAGCTGGTCATGTCGTTGGACCAGTCGAAGACCTTCATCCGGTCCTCCTGCGGCACACCGATCAGTTCGGCGATCGCCTGCAGCGGCAGCTCACACGCCACCTGGGTGACGAAGTCACCGCTGCCGGACTCGAGGGCTCGCTTCACAATGCCTTCGGCACGGGCCGAGAGTTCGGCGCGCAGGCCGTTGATCGCGCGCGGGGTGAAGCCCTTGGCGATCAGCTTGCGCAGCTTGGTGTGCTCGGGGGCGTCCTTGTTCAACAGGACGAAGCGCTGCAGTTCGATCTGCTCGCGCTGGATGTCGTCGTTGAAGCGCGGGATCGCGGTGTTCTCGAAGGTCGAGAACACATCGCTGCGGCGCGACACCTCTTTGACGTCGGCGTGCTTGCTCACCACCCAGAAGCCGTCGTCATGGAACCCGCCCACCTCCGGCGACTGCTCGTTCCACCAGATCGGGGCCGTACGACGCAGCTCGGCAAACTCCTCGGCCGGAATTCGCTCGGCGTAGATAGCCGGGTCGGTAACGTCGAACCCGTCCGGCAGGTTCGGCCGGGCACCCGTCACGGGGCCGGCGTGTTCGGTGCTCGGATCTACCACCAGATGTCTCCTTCGACAAACTGAAACACGTTCTACAATCATTCAAGCATAGGGGTTGCCGCGACGGAAGAACCTCGCGGTTTTACCCTGGACTCAAGATCAGAACCTGTTGCAGTTATGAGGGAGATTCAGATGGGCACACCCGTGATCGTCGAAGCCGTGCGTACCCCGATCGGCAAGCGGCGAGGGCAACTTTCGGGACTGCACGCCGCCGAACTGCTCGGCCTGGCCCAGCGCGGACTACTCGACCGGGCGGGCCTCGACCCGGCCGAGGTCGAGCAGGTGATCGGCGGCTGCGTCACCCAGGCCGGCGAGCAGTCCAACAACGTCACCCGCGTCGCCTGGCTGCACGCGGGCCTGCCGTGGCAGACCGGCGCGACCACCATCGACGCCCAGTGCGGTTCGGCCCAGCAGGCCAACCACCTCGTCGCGGGTCTCATCGCCACCGGCGCGATCGACGTCGGCATCGCGTGCGGCGTCGAGGCGATGAGCCGGGTGCCGCTCGGCGCCAATGTCGGCACCGAAGCGGGTCCGCGACGACCGGCGTCGTGGTCGATCGATCTGCCCGACCAGTTCGGCGCCGCCGAGCGCATCGCCCGCAGGCGCGGGATCACCCGGTCCGACATCGACGAATTCGGCTTGCGCTCACAGCAATTGGCGGCCAAGGCGTGGGCAGAGGGCCGCTACGACCGTGAGGTGCTCCCGATCTCGGCGCCGGTGCTCGACAGCGAGGGCGTGGCCACCGGCGAGAAGGTGGAGGTCGCCCGCGACCAGGGCCTGCGCGCGACCACCATCGAAGGACTCGCCGCACTGAAACCGGTCGTTGCCGACGGTATCCACACCGCGGGCACCTCCTCGCAGATCTCCGACGGCGCCGCCGCGGTGCTGCTGATGGACGAAACCGTCGCGCGCCGAAAGGGTTTGCGTCCGCGAGCCCGGATTCATACCCAGGTACTCGTCGGCGCCGAACCGGAGTTCCATCTCGACGGTCCGGTACAGGCGTGCACCCGGCTGCTCGAGCGCTCCGGAATGACGATTGGCGATATCGATCTATTCGAGATCAACGAAGCATTCGCGTCGGTCGCACTTTCGTGGGCTGCCGTACATCAACCTGACATGGAACGTGTAAATGTCAACGGCGGCGCGATCGCAATCGGGCATCCTGTCGGCTCCACCGGCTCCCGATTGATCACAACCGCGCTACACGAACTCGAACGCACAGGTCAGGGCACTGCCATGGTGCTCATGTGCGCCGGCGGCGCACTCGCGACCGGAACCATCATCGAACGCCTGTAGACTGATCCATACCGAAACCGGGCGCCCAGGTTGAAGATTCATCCCAGGGCGCCCGGAACGTGTCGTACGCCACAAAGTCACGGGGGGCAGGGGGATGATGAGATGTCAGCTATCTTTGGGCTACCGTAGGGTTGGGGAGGAAGAGCCCTGCGACGGGCACGAACCCGGGCACCCGCGCGCTCCACAAGAGTCGTTGGCGTGACCCGCAAACGCGGCCACCGCCACCCCTGCACGCAGGTGAGCGTCGGAAATCGTAGAGAAATCCCCAATCAGGCGTAGGTTTTCAGTTACTGAGCCGCTAATATCAATGATACGTATCCGAGATAACGACTGTTAGTACAGTGAAGGGAATTGGGCGGCTCACAATGGCTGATTTCGCGGCGCGGCTGAACAAGCTGTTCGAAACCGTGCATCCCCCGGGGCGCAAGCCGCACACCAACGCAGAGGTTGCGGCTGCGCTGACTGCCTCCGGGCATCCGATCTCGAAGCCGTATCTCTCGCAGTTGCGGTCGGGACAACGAACGAATCCGTCCGATGAGACGGTGGCCGCCCTGGCGAAGTTCTTCAAGGTCAAGCCTGACTACTTCTTCAACGATATTTACGCGGCCAAGATCGATCACGACCTGGAGCTGCTCGCGCAGCTGCAGGGTTACGGACTTCGTCGACTGTCGAGTAGGGCATTCGACCTGTCCGAAGAATCACAGAATCTGCTCACCTCGATGGCGGAGAAGCTGCGGGCCAGCGAAGGCTTGCCCGAAATTCCTCCGGACGGAACGGAATAGGATCCACGCATCGGCCGGCCTGACGCACCTGATGGTGTCCTGGGTACGGCTGTAAACATCGGATACGCAGACAACGGGCCTGAGACGGTGAAACCCACCGGCTCAGGCCCGTTTTCTGGCCGTGACCGGCCGGTCAGCTCGAAGTAGCGGCGTTCTGCGGTGCCGTCTTCGCGGCCGCCACCGCGTTCTCGTACTGGTTCGCGAGCGCGAGGACCCAGCCCCGCGGGCTCAATCCGGGCGGCGGCGCGATCCAGCGCGCGTCGACGAACAAGTCCCCCAACGGATTTCGCGCCCACTCGGCCACCACCGCGGCCCGCTGCGGCACCGAGTTCGGCGGCTCACCGGCCGCCGGGATGACGATGCCGCTGCCCGAGAGCAGATACAGCGCGTCCATCACCTGTGCCATGTGATCGGAGGCCTTGAGCTGCGCCGAGGTGGCGTTCTGTTCGGGCGCGACCACCTCGGGGAAGCGTCCGACCATCAACTTGTGCAATGGCTGGATCCGGCGCAGCAGGACCTTGGCCCGCCACCACAGCTCGATCACGATCGACACCGCGCCCAGCGCGATCAGCAGCGCGGCGATCTCCCACGCGACCCATCCCCACAGCGGCTCGTTGGGCGGCGTCGGTGCGGCCTGCTGGAAGGCACGACCCACATTGGCGACGGCGAGCACCGCGACCAGCGCGGTGCCGGTGATGTAGACGGCGATGCCGCGACCGAGGATGGTCCAGTCCAGGTTGCGCAGCCCGGTGGTCACGATGAACACCGCGCCGAGCGCGACCACCATCCAGCCGAAGGTGAACGACCACGCCAGGGTGATCGCGATCGCCACCGCGCCGATGCCGTACACGACCATCGCGACCTGGCGCAGGTTGCGCCGCGAGACCACCGGCCACGCGGCCGAGGCCACCACCGAGGTGGCCGTGGTGAACAGGATCCAGGCGGAGATGACGATGCCGGTGGACAGCCAGCCGCTGTGCACACCGCCCTTCATCAGATTGTCGATGGCAACAGCCATCTCGGGAATGGCGACGGTGACCGCGAGTGCCACGGCGGCGACCGCGACGACGATGGCCACGCGGGCGGTCGTCGCGGGCTTCACCAGCACGCGACCCACTCGCGCACCCGCGGCAACCCAGACCAGCAGGGCTGTCAACCAGAGTGTCATCCGAGTGCCTCATCGAATCGAAGGACCGAGACGCCTGCGCCCCGGTTGCTGAATACGCGCAGTCGGGTCATGAGCATGGCCGCGAAGGTCTCGGCCTCCCATTCGGCGAGGTCGTCGGAGCCGTCGTCGACGATCTGCGCGTGGGCGCGCTGGCTGAGCATGTAGGCGATCAGGTCGTCGCTGACTTCCAGGGTCGTCTCCGCCGCGGGCGCGCCCTCGTGGTCGAAGACGATGTGGCCGAGTTCGTGCGCGAGGGTGTGATCGCGACTCGGCAGGGCGTCGGCGAGGACGATGATGTCGCGTTCGGGATAGAACCGGCGCTGACCGCACACGCCGGGGCCGAGGTTCGCGCTGGTGATCTCGATTTCGCGTTTGCGCTCCAACGAGATGGCATAGACCACCTCGTCGAGGGTGGTGGCGTCGGCGTCGGCGGCCACCGCGCACACCGCGTCGACGGCGGCGGCGACGCGGCGATAGGACCGGGAGGTGCTCTGGGTCGTGCTCTTACTCATCGAAGATCCCCTCACGACCTCGGTCCGAAGAACTCGGCACGCGCCGCGTTCACCCGCGCTTGGGCTGCCGCGGCACCTTGGAAACTCACTGCGCCCGAACCGGTTCCGGCCAGGGTGAGCGCGATCAGGCCGCCGATCACCGACAGGAGTTCGGGTTCGGGCAGGCCACTGTTGTCACTGGTCGGCTTGAACTCGTGGTTCGGCTTGGCCGCCGGTACCGGTGCGGCCGCGGCGGGCGGTGGTGCGGCCGGAGCCTCGACCGCTGGCGGTGCGGCTACCGGAACAGGCACTGCCACAGCGATATTCGGAATACCGGGGATGGCGGGCGCGGGTGGGATGGCGATCGAGGGAAGGGCCGGTGCGGCCGGGGCCGAGGGGATCGGGATCAGGAGCAACAGCAGTGGCGAGGCCGATCCGACTGCCGCCGAACCGACCGCGGCAGAACCCACGGCGGCCGATCCCGCACCCGCGGAACCTACCGCCGCGGAACCGGCAGCGGCGGACCCGACTGCGGCAGAGCCAGTTCCGAGCACAGCCGAGCCCACGCCGAGAGCGGCCGAACCGGTGCCTGCCGCTGCCGAGCCGACGGCAGCCGAGCCGGTACCGAGAACTGCTGCGGCACCTGCCGAACCGGTACCGAGAACCGCTGCCGCGCCTGCCGAGCCGGTACCGAGGATGGCGGCCGCGCCCGCGGAGCCTGAGCCGAGGACTACGCCCAGACCTGCCGACCCGGTGCCGAGGAGCACGCCGAGGCCGGCCGAGCCGGTTCCGAGGACAACGCCCGCGGCGGCCGAACCCGCGCCTGCCGCGGCGGAGCCGGCGGCGGCCGAACCGGAAAGGGGGCCCGCGACTTCCTTTTTGGGGATGTCATCGCTCGATCGGCCGGGGATGGTGAGGGGGGTCCATTCGTCGGCGACCGACGCACCCGACTGCGGGTTACCCGGATCGTCCTGCTCGCTGTTGCCCTGGTTCTGGCCTTGACCGGGCAGGCTCAGCTCACCGAGCTCGGGGGCCGGGGTGCTCTGACCGCCATTGCCGCCACTTCCGTTGCCCTGCCCGCTGCTTCCGCTGCCGGGTGCCTGCGCGGCAGGTGTGGATGGTTTTTCCGGGGCGGCCATAGCGACAGCAGGCCCTAATAGCGCACAGCCGGCCAGCACACTCGCAGCGGCAAACACGCGCAACATGCGACCAATGGCCATGCGCTAGATCATCCCCTTAGTTTTTCAGCGCAGAATTACCCCCGGTCGCGACACATTCCGGGATCGACGAACAGTAGCCCATAGTAAACCCACGGCCACATGCCCGCAGCGGAGAGCAAGAGTCGTCCAGCCCCCTGGACGTGTGTGACATGCCATAAGTGCAGGCCGGGGACTTTTCCCGGCCTGCACATCTCAGAGTTAGCTATGCGCCGTAAACAGGCTCCGGCGGAGTGCTCTTCTCGATCAGTTCTTTGACGACCGGACCGAGCTCGGCGGGGTTCCAGCGGGCGCCGCGATCGACCGGGGCACCATGGAGCCAGCCCTGCGCCAGCGCGACCTTTCCGCCCTCTACCTCGAACATCCGGCCGGTCACCCCGGCGGATTCGGTGCTGCCGAGCCACACGACCAGCGGCGAGATGTTCTCCGGCGCCATCGCGTCGAAGCCAGCGCCGGGAGCGGCCATGGTGTCGGCGAAGACCGTCTCGGTCATCCGGGTGCGGGCGGCGGGGGCGATGGCGTTCACGGTCACGCCGTAGCGCCCGAACTCCGCCGACGCGGTGAGTGTGAGACCCGCGATACCCGCCTTGGCCGCGCCGTAATTGCCCTGGCCGACGCTGCCCTGCAGCCCGGCACCGGAGCTGGTGTTGATCACGCGGGCGTCCACCGGGCGGCCCGCCTTCGACTCGGCCCGCCAGTACTCGGCCGCGTGCCGCATGGTGGCGAAGTGGCCCTTGAGATGCACGCGAACCACGGCGTCCCACTCGTCCTCGCCGAGGTTGACCAGCATGCGGTCGCGCACGAAGCCCGCGTTGTTGACCAGCACATCGAGCCCACCGAACGTGTCGACGGCCTGCCGGATCAGGCGGCGAGCGCCTTCCCAATCGGCGACGTCGTCGTAGTTGGCGACGGCCTCGCCACCGGCCGCGACGATCTCGTCGACAACCTGCTGCGCGGGGGTCTCGGTCGTTGCGGCGCCGTCGAGCGCCGTGCCGACATCGTTGACCACCACGCGGGCACCCGCGGCGGCGAAGGCGAGCGCGTGCGCGCGGCCGATTCCCCGGCCCGCGCCGGTCACGATCACCGTGCGTCCGGCGCAGATCAACTGGTTGTCCATCTCAAAACTCCTGTACTTGTCGGCAGCTGACGCCGCGGGGTCGGTCCGGTCGGGAAGGTCACTGATTGTTCGCGTTGGCGGCGTCGAGGAAGGCCGGGCGTTCGCCGCCGCCGTGGACGAGCAAGGTCGCGCCGCTGATATGCGCGGCAAGGGGTGAGGCCAGGAAGAGGGCGGCGTTGCCGACGTCGGTCGGGCGGGCGAGACGGCCGAGCGGGACGGTCTTCGCGACGGCGGCCACTCCGTCGGCGTCGCCGTAGTGCAGGTGGCTGAGTTCGGTTTCCACCGGGCCGACGACGACGCAGTTGAGCCGGACTTTCGGCGCCCACTCGACGGCCAGCGAGGACGCGAGGTTGTCCAGGCCCGCCTTGGCCGCGCCGTAGGCGGCGGTGCCCGGCGAGGGCCGGTGCCCGCTCACGCTGGTGATCATCACGATCGAGCCGCCCGAATCCTGCTTTTGCATCAGCGCATTGGCCTGCTGGGAGATCAGCAGGGGCGCGAGCAGATTCAGCTCCACGATCTTGGTGTGGAATTTGGGGCTCGCGGCGTCGGCCATCGCGAACGGCGCGCCACCGGCGTTGTTCACCACATGGTCGATCCGGCCGTGCCTGGCGACGATCTCGGCGAACATCGCCGCCACCGCGTCGACATCGCGCACATCGCAGGTGAGGTGTTCGGTACTGCGATCGGCCACCGTTATCGGCTCGTCGGCCGGTCTGCGCGCGCAGGTCAGCACGGTCGCGCCCGCGGCGAGGAAGGCCCGGCTGATACCGGCGCCGACGCCGCGCACACCACCTGTCACCAGAACGATCTGCTCGGAAAGGTCGATTTCTACAGCCACCGTGTTAACCTACCAAGCAATTGCTTGCTTTGTCTCGGGTTCGCCGAGGCGTGCACGAGGAGACATCGCGATGGGGATAAACCGTCACACCGAAGCCGACGGGGTAGAGGTCGTCACAGTCGACTACCCGCCGGTCAACGCCCTGCCCTCGGACGGCTGGTTCGCACTGGCCGAAGCCGTCAGGGCAGCGGGCCGCAACCAGGAGACCCGGGTGGTCGTGCTGCGCGCGGAAGGCCGCGGGTTCAACGCGGGCGTCGACATCAAGGAGATGAACGCCGACGTCGGCCATACCGCGCTGATCCGCGCCAACCACGGCTGCTTCGAGGCCTTCGCCGCGGTCTACGACTGCGAGGTGCCCGTGGTCACCGCCGTGAACGGCTTCTGCCTCGGCGGCGGCATCGGCCTGGTCGGTAATTCCGACGTCATCGTCGCCTCCGACGACGCCACCTTCGGTCTGCCCGAAGTGGACCGTGGCGCGCTCGGCGCCGCCACGCACCTGGCGCGGCTGGTCCCCCAGCACCTGATGCGCACCATGTTCTATACCGCGGGCAAGCTCACCGCCCAGCAGCTGCACCACTTCGGTTCGGTGTACAAGGTGGTGCCGCGCGCCGAACTCGACGCCGCCGCGATGGAAGTCGCGAAGAACATCGCGAACAAGGACGGCCGCGTGATCCGTGCCGCCAAACGCGCGCTCAACGGCATCGACGTGCAGGACGTGCATCGTTCCTACCGCTACGAACAGGGCTTCACGATGGAGCTCAACCTCGCCGGTGTCGCCGACGAGATCAGGGCGCGCTTCGACGACGATCTCGCCGCGCAGAAGAAGGAGAGCTGAACGCCATGCGCGACAAGAGAATGACCCTCGATGAGGTGGTCGGTGAGCTGCGCAGCGGCATGACCATCGGGATCGGCGGCTGGGGTTCGCGACGCAAGCCGATGGCGCTGGTACGCGCGCTGCTGCGTTCCGATGTCACCGATCTGACCGTGGTCACCTACGGCGGCCCGGATCTGGGTCTGCTGTGTTCGGCGGGCAAGGTCCGCAAGGCGTACTACGGGTTCGTGTCGCTGGATTCGGCGCCGTTCTACGACCCGTGGTTCGCGAAGGCACGCACCGAGGGCGCGATCACCGTGCGCGAGATGGACGAGGGGATGGTGAAGTGCGGGCTGCAAGCGGCCGCGGCGCGGCTGCCGTTCCTGCCGATCCGGGCCGGGCTCGGGTCGGCGGTGCTCGACTTCTGGGAGGGCGAGCTGAAGACCGTCCCGTCGCCGTACCCCGCCGCCGACGGTCGCGTCGAAACCCTGGTCGCGATGCCCGCGCTGAATCTCGACGCGTCGTTCGTGCACCTGGATCTGGCCGACAAGCACGGCAACGCGGCGTACACGGGCGTCGATCCGTATTTCGACGATCTGTACTGCCTTGCCGCGGAGCGCCGCTACGTCTCGGTGGATCGCATCGTCGAGACCGAGGAGCTGGTGAAAGCCGTTCCGCAACAGGCGATCATCCTCAACCGCATGCTGGTCGACGGTGTGGTCGAGTCGCCCGGCGGCGCGCACTTCACCTTCGCGGGCAGCTACGGGCGCGACGAGAAGTTTCAGAAGCACTACGTGGCGGCCGCGAAGACGCCGGAGTCGTGGGCCGAGTTCAAGGCTCGCTACCTCGACGTCTCCGAGGACGAATACCAGTCCGCCGTCGCCACTTTCGCCGAGGAGCAGAAGCTATGAATGCCGCAGTGCACAGCGGAACCGTTACCCGTGCCGAGATCTGTGTCGTCGCGGCGGCGGAGATCTTCCGTGGGGCGGGCGAGATCATGGCGAGCCCGATGTCGACCGTCACCACCATCGGTGCGCGGCTGGCCCGGCTCACCTTCGAACCCGATCTACTGTTGTCCGACGGT
Source organism: Nocardia sp. NPDC058518 (assembly GCF_042719655.1). Lineage (NCBI taxonomy): Bacteria > Bacillati > Actinomycetota > Actinomycetes > Mycobacteriales > Nocardiaceae > Nocardia > Nocardia sp. NPDC058518. The sequence continues at coordinate 68,209 of NZ_JBHXNJ010000017.1, read as the reverse complement.
GAGGCGCTGTTCTTCGCCGAGGTACCGGCGATCGGGGCGAAAGCACCTGTGGAGGGCTGGATTCCGTTCTCCCGGGTGTTCGATGTGGTCGCCTCGGGCCGTCGTCATGTGGTGATGGGTGCCAACCAGATTGACCGGTTCGGCAACCAGAATCTGTCGGCCTTCGGTCCGCTCCAGCAGCCGTCGCGGCAGATGTTCGGTGTGCGTGGCGCGCCGGGCAACACCATCAACCACGCGACCAGCTACTTCGTGCCGAGGCACAACAACCGGGTGTTCGTCGACAAGGTCGACATCATCTCCGGAATCGGTTACGACCGTATCGATCCCGAGAATCCGGCGTACCGCTTCCATCACCTGCATCGTGTGGTGACCAACCTGGGTGTGTTCGACTTCAACGGCCCCGATCACACCCTGCGCGCACTGTCGCTGCACCCGGGTGTGAGTCCGGCCGAGGTCGCCGAGAACACCTCCTTCGAGATCGCCGAATTGGGCGAAGCGGGCGAGACCAGGCTGCCCACCGAGGAAGAGCTGCGGATCATCCGAACCGTGCTCGACCCCAAGGGTTTCCGTGAGAAGGAAGTGGCGGCGTGAGCGCGCGGCTGCGGACCCCGCTGACCGAGCTGGTGGGGATCGAGCATCCCATCGTGCAGACCGGGATGGGCTGGGTCGCCGGTCCTCGCCTGGTCGCGGCCACCGCCAACGCGGGCGGACTTGGCATTCTCGCCTCGGCGACCATGACTTTCGAGGAGCTGGAGGCGGCGGTCGCCAAGACCAAGTCGCTCACGGACAAGCCCTTCGGCGTGAACATCCGCGCCGACGCCACCGACGCTCCCGAGCGCATCGAGCTGCTCATCCGGGAAAAGGTTCGGGTCGCCTCGTTCGCGCTGGCGCCGAAGAAGGAACTCATCGCCCGGCTCAAAGATGCCGGGGTGGTGGTTGTTCCGTCGATCGGCGCGGCCAAGCACGCGGTGAAGGTGGCCTCGTGGGGCGCCGACGCGGTGATCGTGCAGGGCGGCGAAGGCGGCGGTCACACCGGCCCGGTCGCCACCACGCTGCTGCTGCCGTCGGTGCTCGACGCCGTCGACATTCCGGTGATCGCGGCGGGCGGCTTCTTCGACGGTCGCGGCCTCGCCGCCGCGCTGTCCTACGGTGCGGCGGGCGTCGCGATGGGCACCCGCTTCCTGCTCACCCAGGAGAGCACCGTTCCCGAAGCCGTGAAGCAGGAGTACCTGGCGCGCGGCCTCGGAGACACGGTGGTGTCGGTGAAGGTCGACGGGATGCCGCACCGGATGCTGAACACCGAACTGGTCGAGAAGCTGGAACACTCCGGCGGCTGGCGCGGGCTGTCGGCGGCGGTGGGCAACGCGGCCAAGTTCAAGAGCATGACCGGCATGAAGTGGTCGACGCTGATGCGCGACGGCCTGGCGATGCGCAAGACCAAGGACCTCAGCTGGTCTCAGGTCGTGATGGCGGCGAACTCGGCGATGCTGACCAAGGCGGGTCTCGTCGAGGGACGCACCGATGCGGGCGTGCTGCCCGCGGGTCAGGTCACCGGCATCATCGACAGCTTGCCGACGGTGGCGGAACTGATCGACCAGATCGTCACCGACGCGGTGGCCCGGATCGCGGCGGTCAGCGCGTTGACCAGCGAGCCCGCTGCCGACCCTCGCTGACCGCGCCCGAACTCGCCCCGACTCGACGGCCTGGAGCAACCGTCGAGCTCGCCGGGTGACCGAAGCGCCGGACCAGGTGCGACGTCCTCGAGACGCGCCCGGGTCCGGCGCTTTTCGCTGTCATCGCGGTGTCACGCTGACCCGGTTGTCGTGGAAGACCGCGCCGCCGCCGTAGTCCGAATCGCGCTCGGCGATGGTGGCGTTCACGGTGGCGCCGCCGGTGAACTTGGCCCAGCGGCCCTTGGTCGTACCCGCGACGCCGGGGCGCACCCGGTCCGATATCTCGGCGACGGCCTCGAAGGAACCGCGGGCATTGGACACGACCACCGCGGCGCCGTCGGCGATTCCGCGTGCGGCGGCGTCATCGGGGTGCAGCGCGATGCTGGATTCGCCTGCACGGCGCCGTAATTCGGGATTGGAGCCGAAGCTGGTGTTCAGGAAGTAGTGCGAGGCGGCGGAGATCAGCACCAAGCCGTCGCCGGGGTCGGCGGGTGGGGTGTAGGACGGCAGGGGGTCGTGTCCGGCGAGTTCCGCTCTGGCGGAGACGAACTGGAGTTTGCCCGCCGGGACCGGACCGGCCTGCACCTTCAGGAACCCGTCCGCGCGGAGGCGTTCGAGGTCGTAACCCTTCAACAGCTGCCTGGCCAGCTCTTCGTCGGAGTCGTAGAGCGCGGGCTCGGTGAGGCCGAAGCGCTGCGAGAGCCGACGGAAAGTCTCTGTGGTGGACAGGCATTCGCCGGGCGGCTCGACGGCCGGTTCGTTCCAGATCAGATAGAGGTGCCCGTAACCGGCGATCACGTCGAGGTGCTCGGGCTGCATCGTGGCGGGCAGGACGATGTCGGCGTAGTCGACGGTGTCGGTCCCGAAGTGCTCGAGGACCACGGTGAACAGGTCTTCGCGGGACAGGCCCTCGATCACGCGACGCTGATCGGGATTCGAACCCACCGGGTTGGCACCGATCACGAACAGTGCCTTGACCGGCGGACCGTCGGCCTCGAGCAGGGCTTCGCCGAGCCTGGTCATCGAGAGGGTGCGGACCGGCTGCGGCAGCAGGTCGTCGCGACGCAGCGCGGCGTCGTCGAGGCGGAAGTGGCCGCTCGTCGAATAGTGCAGTCCCCCACCGGGTATGGCCCAGTCGCCGGTGACACCGGGCAGGCAGCCGAGCACCCGCAGCGCCATGCCACCGCCCGCATGCCGCTGCATACCCTGCGACGCGCGGATGGCAGTCGGCCTGGTGCGGGCGATCCGCTCACCGAGCGCGATGATCTGCTCCGGTCGCAGCCCCGTGATCGCGGCGACCCGTTCGGGCGTGAATTCCTCGATACGGTCCCGGAATTCGGGCCAGCCCTCGGTGTGCTCGGCGATGAACTCGGTGTCCTGGGCGCCCAGCGAGACCACCACGTGCAGCAGCCCGAGCGCCAGCGCCGCATCGGTGCCGGGCAGCGGGGCGAGGTGTTCGTCGCAGCGCTCGGAGGTCTTGGTGCGGATGGGGTCGATGGAGACCAGGTAGGCGCCACTGTCCTGGATGAATTTCCACAGGTGGTGGCCGGAACTGAGCGGATTGGTGCCCCACAGCAGGATCAGCTTCGACTTCGCGAAGTCCTCGGGGTCCATGCCGCCGGAGGTGCCGAGGGTGTAGCGCAGGCCCGTGCCGCCCGCGACCGAGCAGATGGTCGGCGCGTGGTGCGACGCGCCGAGCAGGTTGAACATCCTGCGTCCCGGAAAGCCTTCCAGCCCTTGGAGATAGCCCAGACTGCCGGTGCCGTGGAACGGCCAGACCGCCTCACCACCGAATTCGTCGATGATGCCGGTGACCCGCGTGGCGATCTCGTCGAGCGCGGTGTCCCAGCTGATCCGCTCGAACCGCCCCGACCCCTTCGGCCCGACCCGGCGCATCGGATACCTGAGCCGATCCGGCGCACCGACCTGCTCGAGGTAGCGGTTCACCTTCACGCACAGCGCGCCGCGCGTGACCGGATGTTCCTTGTTCCCCCGCAGCCCGGTGGCGACCCCGTCCTCGACGGTCACCACCCACGAGCACGCGTCAGGGCAGTCCAGGGGGCATGCACCGAGCACCTTCACCATGCCGATCGTAGGCCGACGACCCGCGCCCGCCGGGATGCGGTCCGGCCGACAACACTGCGGCGTACTCGCAGTGTTGTCGGCCGGGTCCGGCATCAGGTGCGTATCCGGTGCGGGCAGTGGTGGGGCAGCCGGTCCACCAGCTGACCTACTTCGTGTCGGCGTCGAGGCGCTCGATGATGGTCACGTTGGCCGTGCCGCCACCTTCACAAATGGTGAGCAGGCCGTAGCGGCCGTTCACGCGCTCGAGCTCGTGCAGCAGGGTGGCGAACAGCTTCGCGCCGGTCGCGCCGAGCGGATGGCCGAGCGCGATGGCGCCACCGTTGACATTCACCTTCGCCGGATCGGCGCCGATCTCCTTGATCCAGGCCAGCACCACGGGCGCGAAGGCCTCGTTGATCTCGATGACGTCGATGTCGTCGATGGTCAGACCGGTCTTCTCGAGTGCCCACTGGGTCGCCGGAATCGGGGCGCTGAGCATGAAGATCGGGTCCGCGCCGCGCGCGCTGACGTGGTGGATGCGGGCGCGCGGGGTGAGGCCGTACTCCTTGACCGCCCATTCGGAGGCGAGCAGGGTCGCGCTGGCGCCGTCGGAGATCTGGCTGGCGACAGCGGCGGTGAGCGGGCTGCCCTCGCCGAGCGGTTGCAGGGTCGCCATCTTCTCGAGGCTGGTCTCGCGCGGGCCCTGGTCGACCTTGAAGTCACCGACCGGCACGATCTCGGCCTCGAAGCGGCCCTCGGCGATGGCGGCGCGGGCGCGTTCGTGGCTGCGTAGCGCCCACTGCTCCATGTCCTCGCGGGTGATACCCCACTTCTCGGCGATCAGTTCGGCGCCGCGGAACTGCGAGACCTCGCCGGTGCCGTAGCGCTCGTCCCAGCCGGTGGAGCCGACGAACGGGGAGTCGAAGCCGTATTCCTTGCCCGCGAGCATGGCGGCCGAGATCGGGATGGCGCTCATGTTCTGCACGCCCGCCGCGACGATCACCTCGGCGGTGCCGCTCATGATGGCCTGCGCGCCGAAGTTCACCGCCTGCTGGCTGGAACCACACTGCCGGTCGACGGTGACCCCGGGAACCTCTTCGGGGTATCCCGCGGTGAGCCACATGGTGCGGCCGATATTGCCTGCCTGCGGACCGACATTGTCGACACAGCCGACGATCACGTCGTCGACGACGGCCGGGTCGATGCCGGTGCGCTCGATGAGCCCGCGCAGGGCGGCGGCGCCGAGGTCGGCCGGGTGCACGCCGGCCAGCGCGCCATTGCGCTTGCCGACCGCGGTACGCACCGCATCGATCACATAGGCCTCCCGCAACGGGGTGTAGGGGCGGCGCTCGGCGGGTGCGGTCATCGGGGAACTCCTATGGCGTGGTGCTCCCGGGCAGGGTGAGCCCGTCGAGCACGATGGTGAGATATTGCTGGGCAAGGTTTTTCACGGTGATCGGACCACCGGGGGTGTACCAGCGGACCGCCACCCACACGGTGTCGCGCAGGAAGCGGAACGCGAGTTCCACGTCGAGTTCGGGGCGGAAGCTGCCATCGGCGACGCCGGTGGCGAGCACCCGGTGCCACAGATCGCGGAACTCGATGTTGAAGTCACGGATGTAGGCGAAACGTGCGACGTCGCGCAGGTTCTTGGCCTCGGCCTGGTAGATCGCGACCGCGGCGTGGTGCCGGTCGAAGGCCTCGTAGGAGGCGATGACCAAGGCCTCCAGGGTGTCTCGCGAACTCAGCGAGGCGGCCGCGATCTCGCGGTAGCGGCCGAACAGGTCATCGAGGAAGCCGCGCAGGATCTCGTCGACCATCGATTCCTTGGAATCGAAGTGGTGGTAGAGGCTTCCGGAGAGGATGCCCGCCGAGTCGGCGATGTCGCGCACTGTCGTGGCACGCAACCCACGCTCGGCGAACAGGCCGGCGGCGAGGTCGAGCAGCTCGGCGCGGCGGGTGCGTTTCACGGTGTCGGGAGCGGTCACACCCGTCATCGTACAACCAAGCACTTGCTTGGTTTCCGGGAACCCGCCACGGCGATCATGCGCGCTGACTGCTCACCGAGACAACCTCGCCGGTCAGATACGAGGTGTAGTCACTGGCCAGCATGGCGATCGTTGCCGCTACTTCCCAAGGCTCGGCGGCGCGACCGAAGGCCTCACGCTCGCTGAGCGAATCGAGCAGCTCGGTCGAACTCACCTTGTCCAGGAACGGATGCCGGGCGATGCTCGGTGCGACAGCGTTGATCCGCACCCCGAACTCGGCGGCTTCGACCGCGCTGCACCTGGTCAGCGCCATCACTCCGGCCTTGGCGGCGGCGTAGTGCGCCTGGCCGTGCTGGGCGCGCCAGCCGAGGACGGAGGCATTGTTGACGATCACGCCGCCGTGGCCCGCGCCGCGGAAGTATCCCAGCGCCGCACGAGTACAGCGGAAGGTGCCGGTGAGGGTGATGTCGAGAACCTGGTCCCACTGCTCGTCGGTCATGTCGACCACGGGGGTCTCACCGCCGAGGCCCGCGTTGTTGACCATGATGTCGATCCGGCCGAGTTCGGCGGCGGCATCGGTGAGCAGCTGGTTGACCTGCGCGCTGTCACGGACATCGCACACCACTGCGCCGACCCGGCGCTCCGGGAACTCCTTGGCCAGCAGCTCGGCGGTCTCGGTCAAGCGGCGCTCGTGCCAATCCGAGACCACCACGTCGGCACCCTCTTCGAGGAGCCTGCGCGCGGTGGCCGAACCGATGCCGGTGCCCGCGGCGGCGGTGATCACGGCCGTCCGGCCTGCGAGCAGGCCGTGTCCGGGGATCGAGGCCGGCGCGATCGACAGCGACTTGTTCGCGCCCGAATAGGTCTGCTCGCTCACGGGCGCGCCTCTCGCGGCAGGCCGAGCACACGCTCGGCGATGATGTTGCGCTGCACTTCGTTCGAACCTCCATAGATCGTGTCGGCGCGGCTGAACAGGTACAGCCGCTGCCATGCGGTCATGTCGTCGGGACCGGTGATCAGGCCGGCGGCGCCCTGCACCGCCATGGCCAGTTCGCCGAGGTCGCGATGCCAGTTGGCCCACAACAGCTTCGACACCGAGGCGCCGCCCGAATCGTCGTGGTCTTCGCTCATGGTGCGCAGCGCGTGCGCGCGCAGCACCCTGAGTCCGACCCAGGCGCGGTCGAGGCGGTCGGCGATCAGCGGGTCGGCGGCGGCGCCGGTCCGCCGTGCGAAGTCCTCGATATCGGCGAGCTCACGCGCGAAGCGGATCTGCTGGCCGAGGGTGGAGATACCGCGTTCGAAGGTCAAGGTGCCCATGGCGATTCGCCAGCCGTCACCCGGTTCGCCGACGACCAGGTCCGCATCGGTCACGGCGTTGTCGAAGAACACTTCGTTGAATTCGGAAGTGCCGGTGAGCTGTTCGATCGGGCGCACTTCGATGCCGGGCTGGTTCATCGGGACCAGCAGGTAGGAAAGGCCCTTGTGCCGGGTCGAGCCGCGTTCGGTGCGGGCGATCACGAAGCACCAGTCGGCGACGTGGGCGAGCGAGGTCCAGATCTTCTGGCCGTTGATCACCCACTTGTCGCCCTCGAGCCGGGCCGTGGTGCTCACCGCGGCGAGGTCGGAACCGGCGCCCGGCTCGGAGTAGCCCTGACACCACAGCTCGCCGACCGAGCGGACACCGGGGAGGAAGCGCTTCTTCTGCTCCTCGGTGCCGAAGGCGAGCAGTGTCGGGCCGAGCAGTTCCTCACCCACGTGCGAGACCCGCGCGGGAGCGTCGGCCTTCGCGTATTCCTCGTGGAAGATCACCTGCTGGCGCACACTCGCACCGCGGCCGCCGTATTCGACCGGCCAGCCGAGGCAGGTCCAGCCCGCCTTCGCGAGGTGGCGATCCCACGCCAGCCGCTCTTCGAAGAATTCATGCTCGCGGCCGGGTCCGCCGGTTCCGCGCAGGTCAGCGAACTCGCCCGAAAGATTTTCGGCGAGCCAATCGCGTATTTCCGCGCAAAACTCCGCGTCGGAGGTCGCGGTATCGGAATCTGAGGTCTGGATCACGCCCACGCCGATAGGATAACCTACCAAGCACTTGCTTTGTTAGCTGCTTCGGAAGAACAGCGAACCGCACTACGGTGAGGACCCCGTGACATCCCCTGCACAAACCACCCCGCAGGCGCTGCGACACATCGCCGCGGCGCATCCGCACGAGCCTGCCCTTGTCGACGGCGCGACCCGCCTGACCTGGGCCGAACTGCTCGACCAGGTCCGCATCGCCGCGCGTGCCCTGATCGCGCGCGGCATCGCCCCCGGCGACCGGGTCGCCATGTGGGCGCCCAACACCCACCACTGGGTGATCGCCGCGCTGGCCGCGCATTCCGTCGGGGCCGCGCTGGTTCCGTTGAACACCCGCTATGTGGCGGCCGAGGCCGTCGATGTGCTGACCCGCGTGGACGCGAAGGCGCTGTTCGTCGCCGGTCCGTTCCTCGGTCGCGATCGGGCCGCGGAACTCGTGGCGACGGCACCGGAGCTGGGTATCGGCACCGTCGTCGTCCTCCCGGTCGAGGCATCCCCCAGCGCGGCGGCACCGACAACGGTGACGTGGGCGGAGTTGCTCGCGCAGGCCGAGACGGTCTCCGAAGCGACCGGCGAGGAGCGGGCCGACCAGGTCGACCCCGACGACATCGCCGACATCCTGTTCACCTCCGGCACCACCGGCCGCAGCAAGGGCACGCTCGTCGCGCACCGGCAGGCCCTCGATGTGGTGCGCGGCTGGGTGGAATGCTCGACCCTGCGCGCGGGCGATCGCTACCTGGTGATCCCCCCGTTCTTCCACAACTTCGGCTACAAGGCGGGCATTCTCGCGTGCCTGGTCACCGGGGCCACGATCGTGCCGCAGGCCACCTTCGACGTGCCCGCGGCGCTGGCGCTGATCGAGTCCGAGCGGATCACCGTGCTCACCGGTCCGCCCACGATCTACCAGACCATCCTCTCCCATCCCCAGCGCGCCGAGCGCGACCTGACCTCGCTGCGGGTGGCGGTGACCGGCGCGGCGACCGTGCCGGTGGTACTGATCGAGCGGATGCGCGACGATCTCGCCTTCGAGGTGGTCATTACCGCCTACGGCCTGTCCGAATCGGCGGGTTTCGGCACCATGTGCCGGCCCGAGGACGACGCGAAAACCATCGCCAACACCTGCGGCGGACCGATCGCCGGGTTCGAACTGCGCCTGTCCGAGGCCGGTGAGGTGCTGCTGCGCGGTCCCAACGTGATGATCGGCTACCTCGACGACCCCGAGGCCACCGCCGAGGCCATCGACGCCGACGGCTGGCTGCACACCGGCGACATCGGCATCGTCGACGAGCGCGGCTACCTCAAGATCACCGACCGGCTCAAGGACATGTACATCACCGGCGGATTCAACGTCTATCCCGCCGAGATCGAACAGACCCTGGCCAGGCTCGACGGTGTCGCCGAGTCGGCGGTGATCGGCGTGCCCGACGAGCGGATGGGCGAGGTCGGCAAGGCCGTTGTCGTCCGCAAGGCCGGATCGGCGCTGACCGCGGACGAGGTGATCGCCTTCGCCGCGAGCACCTTGGCGAATTTCAAAGTGCCCAGGCTTGTCGAGTTCCGCGACCAGCTGCCCTACAGCGCCGCGGGCAAAGTGCTCAAGCGTGAGCTACGTGAGGAGAAGTCGTGAGTTCCGAAACCGAGACCGAGGTCGTCACCTATGAGGTGCGCGGATCGGTCGCCGTCGTCACCATGAACCGGCCCGATTTCCGCAACGCGCAGAACTCGAAGATGACCTACGCCCTCGATGCCGCCTTCGTGCGCGCGGTCGAGGATCCCGAGGTCAAGGTGATCGTGCTGGCCGGCAACGGAAAACACTTCAGCGCCGGGCACGACATCGGTACACCCGGTCGCGACCACGATGTGCACTACGAGAACAAGGCCGCGCTGTGGTGGGACCACCTCGACCGCCCCGGTGGCGATCAGCGATTCGCGCGCGAGTCCGAGGTGTATCTCGGCATGTGCAGGCGCTGGCGGGAAATCCCCAAGCCGATGGTGGCGATGGTGCAGGGCGCGTGCATCGCGGGCGGGCTGATGCTGGCCTGGGTGTGCGATCTGATCGTCTGCTCCGATGACGCGTTCTTCTCCGATCCGGTGGTCCGGATGGGCATTCCGGGTGTGGAGTACTTCGCGCATCCGTGGGTGATGGGTCCGCGCGCGGCCAAGGAGTTCCTGTTCACCGGCGATCGGTTCGGGGCGGCGCAGGCCAAGGAGTGGGGCATGGTCAACCGTGTCGTGCCGCGCGAGGACCTCGAAGCCGAGGTGTTCGGGCTCGCCGAGAAGATCTCCGCCATGCCGCAATTCGGGCTGGCGCTCACCAAGAAGGCCGTCAACCAGGCCGAGGATCTGATGGGCATGCGCACCGGCATGGACTCGGTCTTCGGGCTGCATCATTTCGCGCACGCGCACAACGCCGAGGTCGGCGCCGATTCCCTCGGCGGGATGAACGCCCGCTCGATGAAGAGCGCCGCCACCGCTACCGAACAGAACGGGACGAAGTAAGTGGATCTCGAGATCGACCCGGCTGCCCGGGAATTCCAGCTGGAGGTACGCGAGTTCCTCGCGGCCAACGTGCCGGCGGAACCGTTGCCGTCGATGGATACAGCGGAAGGCTTCGCCGCCCATCGTGCGTGGGAGGCGAAGCTGGCCGAGGCCCGCCTGTCCGCGGTGTCGTGGCCGCGCGAGTTCGGCGGGCGTGACGCGTCGATCCTCGAGTGGGTGCTGTTCGAGCAGGAGTACTACGCCGCCGGCGCACCGGGGCGGGTCGCGCAGAACGGCATCTTCCTGCTCGCGCCGACCCTGTTCGAGCACGGCACCCCAGAACAGCTGGCGCGGATCCTGCCGCGGATGGCGCGTGGTGACGACATCTGGGCGCAGGCCTGGTCGGAGCCCGAGGCGGGCAGCGACCTCGCGAGCCTGCGCTCTACCGCTCGGCGCACCGAAGGCGGCTGGCTGCTCAACGGCCAGAAGACGTGGAGTTCCCGCGCGTCCTTCGCGGATTGGTCCTTCGGCCTGTTCCGCAGCGACCCCGACGCGCAACGTCACCACGGGCTCACCTACGTGATGTTCCCGCTCACCGCCGAGGGCGTGAGCGTACGGCCGATCCCCCAGCTCGACGGCGAACCCGGCTTCGCCGAGATCTTCCTCGACGACGTCTTCGTGCCGGACCACGATGTGATCGGCGGGGTGAACGAGGGTTGGCGGGTCGCGATGGCGACTTCGTCCAACGAGCGTGGCCTCTCGCTGCGCAGCCCCGGCCGGTTCAGCGCCACCGCGCAGCGGCTCATCGACCTGTGGGAGGAGACGGCCGACCCGAGCGACACCGCGGCAAGGAACTCGGTGGTCGACGCCTGGCTCGGCGCCGAGGCCTACCGCCTGCACACCTTCGGGACCGTCACCCGGCTCACCGACGGCGGCCAGCTCGGCGCGGAATCGTCGATCACCAAGGTGTACTGGTCCGAACTCGACATCGCGATGCACGAGACAGCGCTCGACCTGCTGGGCTCGGCCGCCGAGCAGCGCAGCAACTGGACCGACGGGTATCTGTTCTCGCTCTCCGGCCCGATCTACGCGGGCACCAACGAGATCCAGCGCAACATCATCGCCGAGCGCATTCTCGGCTTGCCTCGCGAGAGCAAGCGATGAACGCGTACTTCAACACAGGAGGTCTGCGATGAGATTCGCGCTCAGTACCGAACAGCTCGACTTCGCCACCGAGCTCCGCAAGATTCTCGATGCCGGACAGGTGCCCGCCGCGGTGCGGGCCTGGGCGGATGGCGACACCACCAAGGGGCGCGCGCTGCTGCGGCAGATCGCCGACATGGGCGTGTTCGGCTTGATCGTCGACGAGAAGTACGACGGGGCGGACGCGACGCCCGTCGATCTCGTCGTCGCGCTGATCGAACTCGGCCGCGGCGCCGCGCCCGGTCCGGTGATCGAGTCCGCCGCCGTGATTCCGGCACTGCTGCAACGCCTTCCGGATGACGCGCCAGCCCAGCGGTGGTTGCCCGCGCTCGCGAGCGGCGGCGCGCTCGGCACCATCACCTTCGAGCCGCAGCGCGGCATCGCCCTCGACGCCGACAGCGCCGAGCCGGTGCTGGTGGCCGCCGACGGTCGATTGACACTCGGCGCGTCCGGCTCGGGTGCGGTGACTTCGATCGACCCCGCGCGCAAACTGTTCCCCGTCACGGCCGATGAACTGATCGCCGATGGCCCCGAGGTCGAAACCGCTATCGACTACGCCTTCGATGTCGGCGTTCTGGCCTGTGCCGCACAGCTGCTCGGCGCCGGCCGGTCGATTCTCGAACAGACCACGTCCTATGCCAAGCAGCGCAAGCAGTTCGGTCGCGCGATCGGTGAATTCCAGGCGGTGAAACAGCAACTCGCCGATGTGCTGATCGCCCTGGATCTGGCCGAACCGCTGCTGTACCGCGCGGCGCTCACGCTGGAATCGAACGACCGCGCCCGTGACGTCTCGGCAGCCTTGGTGACCTGTGGCGACGCGGCTCACCGTGCCGCACGCGCGGGGCTTCAGGTACACGGCGCCATCGGGTACACCGCGGAATTCGACCTGTCCCTGTGGCTGACCAAGGTCGCCGCGCTGCGGACAGCGTGGGGCACCGCCGATTTCCATCGCGCCCGCATCGCCGCGGCCCTGCGCGACGCCGCAGCGGTCTGAGGAGGAACCCATGTCATCGAATGAACTACTCGAATTCCGGACCTCGGTGCGGGCCCTGCTCGACAAGCACGCCCCGTCGGCCGCGCTGCGGACCGCGATGGACACCGACCTCGGGTACGACCCGAAGTTGTGGCGGATGCTGTGCGAGCAGGTCGGGGTAGCCGCGCTCGCGGTGCCGGAACAGTGGGGCGGCGCGGGCGCCGGGCTGGTCGAATCACTCATGGTCGTCGGCGAATTGGGGCGCACGCTGGGCGGGGTGCCGATGCTCGGGTCGGCGGTGCTCGGGGTGCAGGCGATTCTGCTGGCCGGTGACGAACCCTCCTGCGCCCGGCTGCTGCCCGATCTGGCGGACGGGTCACGCACCGCGGCTCTGTGCTGGGCCGACGCCGACGGCTGGGATTCGGCCGGAGTCGGCGTGACCGATGGGAAGCTCAGCGGCGCAGCCCATTACGTACTGCACGGCGCGCAGGCCGACCTGCTGTTGGTACTCACCGACGACGGGCTGTTCGAGACGACAGCGGACGCACCCGGCGTCGCCGTCACCGCGACTCCCGCGCTCGACCCCACCCGCAAACTCGCCACCATCACCTTCACCGATGCCCCCGCCACCCGGATCGGCACCGGCGACCCGGTGGCGCTGCGCCGCCGGTTGCGCGAAATCGCTTGGGCGGCACTGGCTGCCGAGCAGGTCGGCGCTGCCAGGCGCTGCCTCGAGATGACGGTCGAATACACCGCATCACGCGTGCAGTTCGGTCGCCCGATCGGCAGCTTCCAGGCGCTCAAGCACCGGATGGCCGATATGTACGTGCTGGTCGAGTCGGCCGAATCGGTGGCACAGGCCGCCGCCAAGGCGGTCGCCGAGGACAGCCCGTCGGCCGCCGAGGACGCCTGGGTCGCCCGCAAGCACTGCACCGAGACCTTCTCCACGGTGGCTGCCGAGACCATCCAGCTGCACGGCGGCATCGCCATCACCTGGGAACACGACGCCCACCTGTACTTCAAGCGGGCGCACGCCACCGCCGAGCTGTTCGGCACCGGCAGACGCCCCGTCGCGGCCTAGCCGAATTCACCGAAAGCCCCTGGTCGCAGCCCCGCGACCAGGGGCTTTCGGCATGTTGTGCGCCGTTTCACCAGCCCATGGGGCCGACCCGCCTAGAATTAGATAGTTAGCTTATGTAATATTACCCCTCGTGAAGCAGACACAGCAGCCATCCGCGGACGACATCGTGGTCGACCTGTTGGTCACTGCTGGTCGGCTCACCCGACTGGCCGGGGCGATCAGCAACGACGATCTGCCCCGCGCGGTCCTGCGGGCCCTTGCCGTGCTCGACGAGCACGGCGGTCTGCGGGTAAGCGATTTCGCCCGGATCGACAGATGTTCCCAACCGGCGGCAACGGCGCTGATCGGCCGACTCGTCACCGACGGATTCGCCACCCGCACCAAGGACCCGCACGATTCCCGGGCAGCGCTCGTCGAGCTCACCCCGGCCGGCCGGTCCCGCCTCACCGAGGCCAGGCGCGCGTTCGCCGCCGCCATGGCACCCGGACTCGCCGATTTCGATCTCGATCGGCTGATCCGCCTCGATACCGACATGAACGACCTGCTGACAGCCCTTCGCGCGGTTGCCCGCGGTCATCAGTGATGCAACAGGAGCGCCTATGAACGCCGCGGCCATCTCCCCGTCCGGCCAGCCGAAGGCTGTCTGGGCCGTCGCCTTCGCGAGCGTCATCGCGTTCATGGGCATCGGCCTCGTCGATCCCATTCTCAAGCCGATCGGTGAACAGCTGAACGCGACGCCGTCGCAGGTGTCGCTGCTGTTCACCAGCTACATGGCCGTCACCGGCGTCGCCATGCTGGTCACCGGCGTGATCTCGAGCCGCTTCGGCGCGAAGAAGACGCTGCTGTCGGGGCTGGCGATCATCATCGTGTTCGCCGCGCTGGCCGGTATGTCCGGCAGCATCGGCGAGATCATCGGCTTCCGCGCGGGCTGGGGTCTGGGCAACGCACTGTTCATCGCGACGGCGCTGGCCACCATCGTCGGCGCGGCCACCGGCGGTGTCGCCAAGGCGATCATCCTCTACGAGGCCGCGCTCGGAATCGGCATCGCGACCGGCCCGCTGCTGGGCGGCGTGCTCGGTGGAATCAGCTGGCGTGGTCCGTTCTTCGGGGTTTCGGTGCTGATGGCCGTCGCCTTCATCGCGATCGTCGTGCTCCTGCCCGAGATGCCGAAGGCTGCGCATCCGACCTCGATCACCGCGCCGTTCAAGGCATTGCGGCACAGGGGATTGCTGACCGTCAGCGTCACCGCGCTGCTCTACAACTTCGGCTTCTTCACCCTGCTCGCGTTCACCCCGTTCCCGCTGGACATGGGCACCTACGCGATCGGCTTCATCTTCTGCGGCTGGGGCATCCTGCTCGCCGTGTCCTCGGTATTCCTCGCCCCGAAACTGCAGGCGCGCTTCGGTTCCCTGCCGATGATGGCCCTGTCGCTTGCCCTGTTCGCGATCGACCTTGCGGTGATGGGGATGTTCACCGAGCACAAGATCGTGCTGATCGTCGGCGTCGTGATCGCGGGTGCGTTCCTCGGCGTGAACAACACGCTGATCACCGAGGCCGTGATGATCTCGGCGCCGGTCGAGCGGTCGACCGCGTCGGCGGCCTACAGCTTCGTCCGGTTCGGTGGCGGTGCGGCCGCGCCCTGGGTGGCGGGCAAGCTCGGCGAGCACAATATGTCGCTGCCGTTCTGGCTCGGCGCGGTCTGCACGGCCGCCGCGGTCGCGGTCCTGTTCATCGGCCGCGACGCGCTCGCCCACATCGACGACCACGACCCCGCCCCGCACTCCGTCGAGGAAGCACAGGCCATCACCGTCGGCGATTGAACTCTATTTTCGGAGCGCTGGCGCGCTCGAGTTCGCGGCCCCGCCGGTCCGGGTTCGGGGTTTGGAATTCGGGTAGCGTTGGTGCATGACCGAGGACCGACGTGGACGTGTCAAGGTTGAGACCGGGCAGAAGCGAGTACGGGTCTATCTGCGCGGGAAACTGGTGGCCGACACCGTGCGGCCGCTGCTGGTCTGGGAAATCCCCTACTACCCGACCTACTACGTGCCACTCACCGATGTGCACGCCGATCTCGATCCGAACGGGATCACCGAGCACTCCCCCAGCCGCGGCGAGGCGACGGGCTACGACGTGGCGGTCGAGGGCCTGCGGGCCGACGGTGCGGCGCTGCGCTATCTCGACTCGCCACTGTCGGAGCTGAAAGACGCTGTGCGACTCGATATCGCCGCGTTCGACTGGTTCGAGGAAGACGAGCAGATCTTCGTCCATCCGCGCGATCCGTATTCGCGCGTCGACATTCTCGGCAGCTCACGGAACGTGCGGGTGGAGATCGACGGGGTCACCGTCGCGGACTCGCAATCGCCGCGCATTCTGTTCGAAACCGGTTTGCCCGCACGGTATTACCTGCCGCTGACCGATGTCAGGATGGATCTGCTCACCCCGTCGGACACCCACACCAGCTGCCCGTACAAGGGCACCGCCGACTACTGGAATGTGCGCGTCGACGACACCGAACACTCCGACATCGTCTGGATCTATCGCACACCGCTGCCGGAGAGCCAGAAGGTGGCAGGCCTGGCGTGCTTCTACAACGAGAAGGTCGACATCTACCTCGACGGTGTGCTCCAGGATCGCCCGCACACACCGTTCAGCTGACTATTCGCCGACTTCGAGGACACCCTCATCGACGGCCCATTTGATCGACTTCTCCAGTGACGGACACGATTCCGGCCGACCCGGCCGCGCACCGTGTGCGGACATCTGCGCGAAGACCGGGCAGTGCGCGTCGGGGCGTTCGGTCCACTGCACCGAGGTCTGGTGCTGGCTCGCCTTGCGCACCAGCACCTGCGCCGAGCACGTCTGGCACCGCAGTGGTGTCAGACCCGTGTCGAGATAATGCTGTTTGTCGACCACGGTTTGCGCCCGCACCGCGGCCTGTCGCGCGGGCTGATCCGCGAAATCAGGCGCTTTGGCCCAGGTCGGGCGAGTCTCCGCACGCTGCGGAGAATCGCCCGACCCCGGTTTCGCGGGGGGGGGGGGGGCCGGGCGTCGCGCGGCGGTAGGGGGGCGGCGGGTCAGATATTATTAGCCCCCCGCCCCGGGATGGTGGCGGGGGGCCAGAGAAATAGCGCACAAC
>NZ_JBHXNJ010000017.1:4895-51536 GCF_042719655.1 Nocardia sp. NPDC058518 | reverse complement strand
GGGGGGGCTCTGTTTTTGTTCAAACCCACCCGCCGCGCCCAACCCCCCCCCCGCGTGCCGCCCCACCCCCCCCCCCCCCTCCGCGCGCCACCTTTGCGGCTCGCTTCGACTCATTTTCAGACGCCCGCTTCCTCGGATTCGGCCTTGCGACGCAGATTCTCCGCCACTTCGGCCTCCCATGCCTGATTCGCCTTGGTCGTGTCGACCTCGAATTCGAAGCGCTGGGTCATCTTCTCGGTGACATCGGCGACGTCGACGTAGAACTGGTCGTACCAGCGGCGCAGCTGGTAGACCGGGCCGTCCTCCTCGCAGAGCAGTGGGTTCTCGACCTTGGACTTGTGCTTCCAGATCTCCACGTCCTGCAGGAAGCCGTCGCCGAAGAACTTGGCCATCGTGTCGGCCAGCTTCTTCGCGGCCTCGTCGGGGAGACCCTTGGGCTTCTCGACGCTCAGGCCCCACTGCAGCACGAACGAATCCTGGTCGACCGGGTAGTGGCAGTTGATCAGCTGAACTTTGATCTCGTACCCGCTGTAGATGTTCACCAGCGGATTGATCATGTAGGACGGCCCGAAGTAGGACGCCTCCGACTTCAGCAGCGTGTCACCGCCGTGCTTGGCGGCCATGCCGACGTCGGGTCGGCCCTTGGTCTCCAGGAACTGCGTCGCCACATGCCCTTCGAAGACGTTCTTGAAGAACGTCGGGAAGGCGTAGTGGATGTAGAAGAAGTGCGCCATGTCCACGACGTTGTCGATGATCTCGCGGCAGTTGGCGCCCTGGATCAGCAACGAGTCCCAGGTCCAGTCGGTCCAGCCGCTGTTGTGGGTCTCGGTCGGATTGCCCTGGTCGTCGGTGTACGGACCCTCGATATACGGGATCGTGACCTCGGCGGGCGGCTCGTTGCCCTCATGATCGTGCCAGATGTAGAGCTGACCGTTGCGCTCGAGCGTGGTCCACTTCCTGGTGCGGGCCAGCGGCGGAACGCGACGCGCGTACGGAATCGCGGTGCACTTTCCGCTGGCGCCCCAGCGCCAGTCGTGGAACGGACAGGCGATGTCGTCGCCCTTCACCGTTCCCATGCTCAGGTCGCCGCCCATATGCCTGCAATAGGCGTCGAGCACGCGGATCTGGTCGTCGGTATCGGTCCACACGACGAGCTTCGTACCGAAGACCTCTACCGCGTGCGGCTTGCCGTCGCGGAACGTCGACGCGAGGCCGACACAGTGCCAGCCGCGCGCGAACCTCGTCGGCGGTGCACCGACATCGAGTTCCCTCACCTTGGGGTTGATCGCCATCCCGAACCCTCCTCGTTCACTAGAACACGTTACAAAACTGAGCCACTTCACGCCAGTTGTCCAGCGAACTTCTCTGTTGACTCCTGTTATATCCGAGGTAGGGCGATCTTCTCGACAGAAACGAGAACCTGTTCTAATCTCAGAGACGAAAAGAACCGGTTGTCGATCCGACAAGGGCAGGAGCGGGCTCCGAAATGACGCAAGAAGTGACCGAACGGGTCGAGGCACTGCTGCCGACGCTGCGTGAGCGCGCGCAGGAGGCCGAGGACCTGCGCCGCATTCCCGAAGAATCCATGAAGGCGCTGCAGGAGACCGGTTTCTTCCGGCTGCTCCAGCCCAAGCAGTGGGGCGGCCACGCCGCCGACCCGGTGGTCTTCTACGACACCGTGCGCAGGATCGCCAGCGCGTGCGGCTCCACCGGCTGGGTGGCGGGCATCATCGGTGTGCACAACTGGCACCTGGCGCTGTTCGATCAGCAGGCCCAGCAGGACGTCTGGGGCGAGGACACCGATGTGCGCATCTCGTCCTCCTACGCGCCGATGGGTGCGGGACAGGCCGTCGACGGTGGCTACATCGTGCGCGGCTCGTGGGCCTGGTCCTCGGGTTCCGACCACGCCACCTGGGCGGTGCTGGGCGGTCCGGTGATCAAGAACGGCAAGCCGGTCGACTTCGGCAGCTTCCTGATCCCCCGCTCCGACTACCGCATCGATGACGTGTGGAACGTCGTCGGCCTGCGTGGCACCGGCTCCAACACCGTCGTGGTCGAGGACGTCTTCGTCCCGTCGCACCGGTTCCTGAGCTTCCGCGCGATGAGCGAAGGCCGCGCGCCGGGCCTCGAGCAGAACACCGACGCGGTGTACAAGATGCCGTGGGGCACCATCCACCCCACCACCATCTCCGCGCCGATCGTCGGCATGGGCTACGGCGCCTACGAGGCGCACGTCGAGCACCAGGGCAAGCGCGTGCGCGCGGCCTTCGCCGGCGAGAACGCCAAGGACGACCCGTTCGCCAAGGTCCGCGTGGCCGAGGCGGCCAGCGACATCGACGCCGCGTGGCGTCAGCTCTCGGGCAATGTCGCCGAGGAGTACGCGTTGCTGCTGGCAGGCGAGGAAGTGCCGTTCGATCTGCGCGTGCGCGCTCGTCGCGACCAGGTACGCGCGACCGGTCGCGTGATCGCCTCGATCGACAAGCTGTTCGAGTCCTCCGGCGCGACCGCGCTCGCCAACGGCACTCCGCTGCAGCGCTTCTGGCGTGACGCGCACGCCGGGCGGGTGCACGCGGCCAACGATCCCGAGCGCGCCTACGTCATGTACGGCACGCACGAGTTCGGGCTGCCCGTCACCGACGCCATGGTGTAGCCGATGACCCAGACCGCTGAACTCACCTACGAAGCGACCTCTCGCTTCGCGCAGGTCACCCCCGACCTGAAGCTGCACTACCACGAAGCCGGTGTGGGCAACGCGACGACGATCGTGCTGCTGCACGGTGGCGGACCCGGCGCCTCGGCGTGGTCGAACTTCGCCCGCAATATCCCGGTGCTGGCCGAGCACTATCACGTGATCGCGCCCGATCAGCCGGGATACGGCAAGTCCGACAAGCCGATCGACCACCCGCAGTACTTCGTGCACAGCTCGAACGCCTTGCTCGCGCTGCTCGATCATCTGGAGATCACCGACCGGGTGCACCTGCTCGGCAACTCCCTCGGCGGCGGCGCTTCGGTGCGATTCGCCCTCGACCACCCCACCCGCGCGGGCAAGCTCGTGCTGATGGGACCGGGCGGGCTGAGCACCAATCTGTTCGCGCCCGACCCCACCGAGGGCGTGAAGCTGCTCTCGCGGTTCACCTACGAACCGACCAGGGACAACCTGGAGAAGTTCCTGCGGATCATGGTCTTCGACCAGTCGCTGGTGACCGACGAGCTGATCGACGAACGGTTCGCACTGGCCAGCACCCCCGAGTCGTTGGCCGCGATGAAGGCGATGGGCAAGTCCTTCGCCAGTGCCGACTTCGAGAAGGGCATGCTGTGGCGTGACGCGTACAAGCTGCGTCAGCCGGTGCTGCTGATCTGGGGTCGCGAAGATCGGGTGAACCCGCTCGACGGCGCGCTCGTGGCCACCAAGGTGATCCCGCGCGTCCAGCTGCACGTGTTCGGTGGCTGCGGGCACTGGGCGCAGCTGGAGAAGTTCGACGAGTTCAACCGGCTCACAGTCGATTTCCTCGGGGAGAAGCAATGAGTATTCGCGCGCTCGGCTACATGCGCATCGAGGCCACCGACATGGCGGCCTGGCGCGAGTACGGCCTCAAGGTGCTCGGCATGATGGAGGGCACCGGGCAGAACCCCGACGCGCTCTACCTGCGCATGGATGATTTCGCCGCACGACTGGTGATCGTCCCTGGCGAGCAGGACCGGCTGCTGGTCTCGGGCTGGGAGGTCACCGACGCTCCCGGCCTGCAGCAGCTGCGGGAGACCCTGGACAAGGCAGGCGTCGCCTTCACCGAGGGCACCAAGGAAGAGCTCGGTGAGCGCCGCGTCGAGGGCATGATCCGGTTCCAGGATCCGGCCGGGAACACCCTCGAGGCGTTCTACGGCGCGCAGTACCTGGGCCGCCGCTTCGTGAGCCCCTACGGCCACAAGTTCGTCACCGCCGAACAGGGTCTGGGCCACGTGGTTCTCACCTGCACCGACGATGCCGCGGCACAGGCGTTCTACCAGGACGTGCTCGGCTTCCGGCTCCGGGATTCCATGCGGCTGCCGCCGCAGATGGTGGGGCGTCCCGCCGATGGCGACCCGGCGTGGCTGCGCTTCTACGGCTGCAACCCGCGCCACCACGCGCTGGCGTTCCTGCCGCTGCCGAATCCGACCGGCATCGTGCATCTGATGATCGAGGTGGAGAACTCCGACGACGTCGGCCTCTGCCTCGACCGCGCCTACCGCAAGAAGGTGAAGATGTCGGCCACCCTCGGCAGGCACATCAACGACAAGATGCTGTCCTTCTACATGAAGACTCCCGGCGGATTCGATATCGAATTCGGCTGTGAAGGACTGGAAGTCGACGACCACGCCTGGGTCGCCCGCGAATCGACCGCGGTCAGCCTGTGGGGTCACGATTTCACCGTCGGATTTCGGCAGCAGTAGAGCAGGGGCGAAGGACATGACAGAGCAAATACCGGCGATCGACGGCCGGCAGTTCCGCACCGTGCTCGGGCAGTTCTGCACCGGCATCACGGTGATCACCGCACTCGACCCCGACGGCGCGCCGATCGGGTTCGCCTGCCAGTCCTTCGCCGCCCTCTCCCTCGACCCGCCGCTGGTGCTGTTCTGCCCCACCAAGGGCTCGCGCTCGTGGGCGGCGATCGAGGCGGCGGGCAAGTTCTGCGTGAACGTTCTCTCCGAGGAACAGCAGCCGGTCTGCGCGCGCTTCGGTTCGCGTGAGCCCGACAAGTTCGCCGGTGTGGGCTGGCAGAAATCCGAACTCGGTGTGCCGGTGCTCGACGATTCGCTGGCGACCATCGAGTGCACCGTCGACTCCGTCGTCGACGGGGGCGATCATTACATCGTCATCGGCCGGGTCCACGCCCTCGCGGAATCGGCCGCTACCGGCGGCCGTCCGCTGCTGTTCTACCGCGGCCAATACACCGGCATCGAGCCGGACAAGACCACTCCGGCCCCCTGGCGCGCCGACCTGGACCACTTCCTCACCACCACCAGCCTCGACACCTGGCTGTGAATCGAGCGGCCTGAGCAGGCGGTGAGGAGCATGTGCCGACGCCACGGGGACACCTGGGCGTCGGCTCATTTCGTTGTGAGCAATGCGGTCAACAGCGCGGACGACAGTGCTGCGGTGTTGTCTTCCTCGGTGGCCCAGCTTCGGGTGGTGACCGTCATCGCGGCGGGGCTCGGCGCACCGAGACAGTGCGGGGCGAACGCGGCGAAGAACTCGTGGGGATCGAGCAGGGTCTCCGGAGTGTGGACGCCGGGGTTCCGCGACCCCAACAGCGCCGCGACCGCCAATGGCACGCCGGTGTTGTCGGCCATGGTGAGGCCGGGGACCTGGCACAGTGCCGTGGCGGCGGTCGCGGCGACACCCTCGCGAAGGCCGGTCGCGATGGCGAACAGGGGTGGCAGACCACCGGCCGTGATCAGTTTCGCCGGATCGGCGGGCAGGAGTCGTTCGACGCGGGCGGCCAGTCCTGCCGCCTGATCGAGTGTCAGCAGGCGAGCGCCCATCGCCCAGCGCAGGGCCAGCAGCGCGGCCGAAGTCGAGCGGTCGCCGACGACCACGGTGGTCGCGTCGCGGAGTTCGGGGAAGGCTCGCGAGACGGTGATCGCTTCCGGGTGGCCGAAGCTGCGGCCTTCGCCGGTGCCGAGTCCCGGATAGTCGATGCGCATCCGTTCCAGCGCCGGTCGCTGGGTGCGCAAGCCATCGCGGATGACCGGGATGTCACCGGCAATCTGCAGCATGCCGTGCACCACGGCAGCGGTCGCGCCCTGACCTGCCGGTTCGGTGTGGGCGGAGTGAATGTTCCAACCGGTGACCACGGAATCGACCCGGTCGAGTTCCGAGCCGGCCAGCACGGCGAGCAGATTGGCGATGCCGGGGCTGGCGCCCATGCCGACCAGTGCTGTCACGCCCGCCGCGCGCGCCTGCGCGTCCAGTTCCAGCATGTCCATGGTCGGCTGCGGATCGTCGCAGATGTCGATGTAGTCGCAGCGCGCGGCGATCGCCGCGGCCAGGATGGGCGGGCCGAAGCGGAAGTAGGGGCCGACGGTATTCACGACGAGGTCGGCCTCGCGCAATGCCGCGGTCAACGATGGTCCGTCGGTGACATCGAGGCGGCGGCGTGTGGCCTTGGCCCCCAGCTCCGCGGCAACCGCGTGGGCCGCTGACTCGTCCCGGTCGGCGATCGTCAGCGCGGTCACCCTGCTGTCGCCGTGGAGCACCCGCGCCGCGGCGCGCCCCATTTCCCCTGCCCCACCCAGTGCCAGAACTCGCATCATTGCCTCCCCATCGAATATATTTACTAACATGACAGTAAATAAAGTCGGCCGCCCGAGCAAGGCCAGAGAGCGGATCGCCCAGATCCTGCGGGCGGCGCGTTCGGTCGTCGCCGCGGAGGGCTTCGCCAACACGACGCTGTCGCGGGTGGCTACGGCGGCAGGTGTCCAGCGCACCCTGGTCCTGCACTATTTCGGTAGCCGGGACGGGCTCATGCAGGCCTTCATCACCGATGCCGTCGCCGAGTACGGTGACGCGCTCGTGCGCCTCGACGCCGACGAGCCGATCGAGCACCGGGTGACCCGGATGTTCGAGCCGGGCGCCTACGCGAATCGCGACGACCTGGTGGTGTGGTCCGAATTGGTCGCCCTCGCGGCCAGGGAACCTGTTGTCCGCCAACGGCTCACCGAACTCTGGACCGATCGCTGGCTACCCGGCCTCGAGCAGCAGCTCGGCACCGCGTACCCCGCGGCGACGGCGGAGCGGGTAGCCGCGACCGCGTATGCCCTCGCCTGCCTGTTCGAAGCCCACTGGGCCTTCCACCTGCAAGGGGTGGAGAGCCCCGGCCGCGCCGATCAAGCGAAACAGGCCGCTCATACACTGCTGGCCGCACTCGACGGCAAGAAGTAAGACCAACTGCTGGTAAAACTGCTCATTTGATGAGCACTTTGACGGCCAGGATGGTTCTCATGAACCAGAGCATCGAAATCATCACCTGCGCCGATTCGGCCGAATGGGAGGCCTGGCTGGTGGCCAACCATGCCGACGCGAGCGAGGTCTGGGTGCGGATCGCCAAGAAGGGCGCGCCGGATCCCTCGGTGACGATCACCGAAACCCTCGACGGCGCACTCTGCTACGGCTGGATCGACAGCCACCGCCGCGGCCTCGATGCCGATCACTACCTGCAGCGTTATTCGCCGCGGCGGGCGCGCAGCCCGTGGTCGCAGATCAATGTCGCGAAGGCCGAAGCCCTCATCGCGGCCGGGCGGATGCGACCCGCGGGATACGCGGCGATCGATGCCGCCGTGGCCGACGGGCGGTGGCGCGGGTCGTCAATTGCCTGTCAGACCTCTTTGACCAGGACTGCGCGGGTGTAGAGGAGCGAGAAGCCGCGGCCCTGAGCGTTCTGCTGTGACTTCGAGCCGGGCGCAGTGGTGATCACGGCGAGGTCGCACCCCGCTGCCACCGCATCGGTCAGGCGAGCGGACAGGAGCGCGGTTTGCACACCCTGCCTGCGATGCTCGGGCGCGGTCGCGGCGCCCGCGAGAGCCGCGATGCCACTCCCGGTCCGCATGCTCGCACCGCCGGCGGGCTGCCCATCGCGATACGCGAGATAGCAGCGAGTCTCGTTGGCGGATGCCATATCTCGCATCACCGCGGCGATCGCCTCGCGCGAGAACTCCTCATGCGACGGAACATCCTCGTCATCGGGATGGGCGAACCCGCCGACAACGACATCGAGCCAGGTATCGAATGCGTCGGCGTCCGCACGGCGAACCTCGACCTGCGCCGGAGCGGCCCAGGTACGCCCCGCCAACTCCATCCCGAGCACATTCTCGAACGACAGCAACCGATACCCCCGCCCGGTCAGCTCCGCCGCGATCCGCGGATCGGCCAGGTGCGCGATCTCGACCTGCACCGGCACACCCACCTCCGCGTACGCGGCCTCTATCGCCTCCCACTCCCCCGCCGAAGGCGCCCCGCCGAACCCGATCCCCACCACTTTGTTCAACGGCGACCCCACCTCCGCGAAACACGCCGCCCCGCCGGCAACCGGCCGAACGAACCCCCCACCACCCCGCGCCCGCCCCACCGCGCAGGCCCCCACCATCGCATCGACCTCCAACCGCTCGATCCGAGCAGCCAGCGCGACCCCACAGAACAACGACCCCGAGCCTTCACCCATGTACTACTTATATCGGCCCTGTCCAGCGAGTTTCCGCACGCACCAAGTCATCAGGGCATGGTCCCTCTCGGCACCATGCCCTGATGATCAGTGGTTCGGATCAGACGATTCGCAACGCCACGTCGCCGAGGACCGGGGCGTCGTCGCGCTCGACCACGGTGACGACCGCGATCAGCTCGTCGCCCTGCCGCCAGACCTTGGTGCGCAGGGTCTCACCCGGGTAGAGCACGCCCGCGAACTTGGCCCGGAAGCCGCCGACCCGGCTCGCGTCGCTGTCGAGCAGGGCGTCGGTGATGGCCTTGCATACCATGCCGTAGGTGCACAGTCCGTGCAGGATCGGGGCGGGAAAGCCTGCGCCACGGGCGAATTCGGGATCCGAGTGCAGGGGGTTGAGGTCGCCGGACAGGCGGTACAGGAGCGCCTGCTGGGGCAACGTCGGGGTGAGCAGCTCCGCGTCGGGCGCGCGATCGGGCAGTTCGGTTCGGGTGCTCGGGCCGCGATCGCCACCGAAGCCGCCTTCACCCTTGGCGAAGATCGAGGACCGCACCGTCCACAGCGGTTCACCGTCGGACCCGGTGACGGTGTGCTCCTGCACGATCACCGCATTGGCGCCCTTGTCCCAGATCTCGGCGATCCGGCCGCCCCAGACCGCCTTGCCCGCGGCCGGAATCGGCTTGTGCACCACCACTTCCTGGTGCCCGTGCACCACCTTGGCCAGGTCGATCTCGATGCCGGGGAAACTCACCCTCGGCGGCTCGGTCGCGCCGAGGGTCGGCGCCACCGCCGCGAACGTCGGCAGCACCTGGGGTTCGCGATCGTCGAGGTAGGCCAGCTCGGCCGGATCGGTCGGGCGCGCGCCCGCGCCGAGACCCAGGTGATAGAGCTGCACATCGGTGGGCGTCCAACTGAACTCGCGCGCGGGCAGAGTCGCGCCGAGCGCGGTCGCTAGATCAATGGGCACGGTTTTACTCCTGTGGGTATCGGGCCGTGTCGTCCGCCGACCCGGTCGTGGAGACGTCGAGCACTGCGAGGTAGCCGAGGGTGATCGTCGGGCTCACGCTCATGCGTTCGCCTTCGCCGAGTCGGTCGTCTTCCTGGCGACGATGTCGAGGACCGCCAGGTAGGCGAAGGTGATCGCGGGGCCGATGGTGGCGCCGGGGCCCGCGTAGGTGTGGCCCATCACCGGCGAGCTGGAGTTGCCCGCGGCGTAGAGGCCGTCGATGACGGAATCGTCCTCGCGCAGCACCCGTCCGGCCGTGTCGGTGACGAGGCCGCCCTTGGTGCCGAGGTCGCCGGGCACCATCTTCGCCGCGTAGAACGGGCCCTGCGACAGTTCGGCCAGGCACGGATTCGGCTTCACGGTCGGGTCGCCGTAGTAGCGGTCGTAGTGGCTGTTGCCGCGCCCGAAGTCCTCGTCCTTGCCGGTGGCGGCGAAGCCGTTGAAGCGCTCGACCGTCGAGGTCAGGTTCTCGACGGGCACGCCGATGCGCTCGGCCAGCTCCGCGATCGAGTCGGCCTTGACGATGTAGTCGTTCTCCAGCCAGCGCGACGGAAAGCGCTGTCCCGGTTGCAGGCCCGCGAAGATGTAGCGGTTGCGGTAGCGCTGGTCGAACACCAGCCAGGACGGCACGTTCTCGCCGGGCCCCGCGCCCTGACCGTACTCACCGCCGTACATGGTGTGCACCGCCTCGACGTAGGGGGCCGACTCGTTGCCGAACCGCTCGCCCCGGTCGTTGACCATGATGGTGCCGGGCAGGTTGCGCTCGGCCAGCGCGAACCAGGGCTTGCCGCCCTTGAAGATCGTCGGACCCCACCAGGCGTCCTCCATGAACCCGACCGTCGCTCCCACTGCCATACCCGCGACGATGCCATCGCCGGTGTTGGCCGCGGCACCGGTTGTCCACTCAGTGGTTATCGGCTGCCGCTGGTACTTCGCCCGCATGTCGGCATTGTGTTCGAACCCGCCGGCGCCGAGCACCACGCCGTAGCGCGCGGTGAAGGTGACCGGTTCGCCGTCGACGGTGGCCTTGACCCCGGTGACCTTGCCGTCGGTGACCACCAGGTCGGTGAGTGGGGTGTTGAGCAGCACCGGCACGCCCGCGTCGAGCAGGCCCTTGCGCATGGCGGCGATGATGGCCTGCCCCATGCCGAGCAGATGCTTGCCGGTCCACTTGGCCAGGTAGGTGCGCGCGCCGACGCGCAGCGCCCGCATCGCGCCCTTGGGATGACGGCGGATCAGGTTGAGCCGCACGAAGTCGGCCTGCATGACGACCACGTTGAGCGGCGCCTTGGCGTAGGGCGGTTCCAGATTGACCAGTTCCGCGCCGAGCACCTTGCCGTTGAACGGCGTCGGCTCGCACGAACGTCCCTGACCGAGCCCGCCCGGCGCCTCGGGGTAGTAGTCGGAGTAGCCGGGAACCCACTTCATCTTCAGCGGGGTGTGGTCGAGGACGAAGTCGAACGCCTCGGCGCCGCGATCGAGGTAGGTGTCGATCTTCTCGGCGGGCACCACGTCGCCGATGATGCTGTGCAGGTAGGTGCGCGCGTCCTCGCGGTCGTCGGGGCGGCCGGAGGCGAGCAACGCCTTGTTGCCCGGAATCCAGACGCCACCGCCGGATCGGGCCGTCGACCCGCCGTAGTGCGCGGCCTTCTCCAGCAGCACAACGCTCAGTCCCTTGTGCGCCGCCGCGAGGGCGGCGGTCATCCCGGCGGCGCCGCTACCGACGACCACGACATCGTATTCCCGATCACTCATGTAGAACACGTTATAGAAGGGTCCGGTCATTGGACAGATAAAAGTTGAACTCGGTAGAACATGTTGCAGAAATCACCAGATGTAGCGTTGTATTGTCAGGTGAACGGCTGATGCTGAACTGGAAAACCGGTTACAGTTTTGGCGTCTAGATCCTTCCGACCGTGCTGCCAAGGAGGTCCGCGTGCTGCCTGACGCGGTACGAACTCAACTCGCCGACGAACTCGCCCGCGCCGAAGACGACCGGGTCGCCGTGCCGCCGCTCGTCGACCGGTTCCCCGATATCGATGTGGTCGACGCCTACGAGATCCAGCTGCTCAACATCCAGCGCAGGCTCCGGTCCGGCGCGAAGGTCGTCGGGCACAAGGTGGGGCTGTCGTCGAAGGCGATGCAGGAGATGATGGGCGTCGACGAGCCCGACTACGGTCACCTGCTCGCCGACATGGAGGTCTACGAAGACGTCCCCGTCGACACCTCGAAGTTCCTGCTGCCGCGCGTGGAGGTCGAGGTCGGATTCGTGCTCGGCGCCGACCTGCCCGGCGAGGACTGCACCGAGGCCGACGTGCTGGCCGCGACCGTCGCGTACGCGCCCTCGATCGAACTCATCGACTCGCGCATCAACGACTGGAAGATCGGCCTGACCGACACCATCGCCGACAACGCCTCCTCGGCCGGCTGGGTGCTCGGCAAAGAACGCGTCGCACCCGGCGACATCGACATCAAGGCCATCGACGCCGTACTCACCCGCAATGGCGAGGTCATCGCCGAGGGCCGCAGCGACGCGGTGCTGGGTGATCCGGTGATCGCCGTCGCGTGGCTGGCGCGCAAGGTCGCGACCTTCGGCGTGCGGTTGAAGAAGGGAGACATCGTGCTGCCCGGTTCCTGCACTCGCGCCATCGATGCCCGCCCCGGTGACGACTTCCTCGCCGAGTTCTCCGGACTCGGTTCCGTCCGTTTGCGTTTCAGCTGAACCAGACTTCCCAAGGAGTACACCGTGACCACCAAAGTCACCGCCGCGATCGTGGGGTCCGGCAACATCAGCACCGACCTGCTCTACAAGCTGCTGCGCTCGGACAAGATCGAGCCGCGCTGGATGATCGGCATCGACCCGGATTCGGAGGGGCTGAAGCGGGCACGCGGGCTGGGTCTGGAAACCTCAGCCGAGGGCGCGGACTGGCTGCTCGCCCTCGACGAGAAGCCGGATCTGCTGTTCGAGGCCACCTCCGCCTACGTGCACCGCGCGTACGCGCCGAAATACGAGGCCGCTGGCATCCGCGCCGTCGACCTCACCCCGGCCGCGGTCGGCCCGGCTGTGATCCCCCCGGTGAACCTGGATTCGCTGCGCGACGCGGCGAACGTCAACATGATCACCTGCGGTGGTCAGGCCACGATTCCGATGGTCAACGCGGTCTCGCGGGTTGTCCCGGTGTCCTACGCCGAGATCGTGGCCTCGGTGTCCTCGGTGTCGGCCGGTCCGGGTACCCGCGCGAACATCGACGAGTTCACCAAGACCACCTCAAGGGGTGTGGAGACCATCGGTGGCGCCGAACGTGGAAAGGCCATCATCATCCTGAACCCGGCCGAGCCGCCGATGATCATGCGCGACACCATCTTCTGCGCCATCCCCGAGGATGCCGATCGCGACGCGATCTCCGAGTCGATCTTCCGGATGGAGAAGTCCATTCAGGAGTACGTGCCCGGCTACCGACTGCTCAACGACCCGCAGTTCGACGAACCGTCGCTGGTATCCGGCGGCTTGGCGAAAGTGTCGATCTTCGTCGAGGTCGAGGGTGCGGGCGACTTCCTGCCGCCGTACGCGGGCAACCTCGACATCATGACGGCCGCGGCCACAAAGGTCGGCGATGTGCTGGCCGATCAAATCCTCTCGGCTCGGGCGTAAAGGGAGAACTCAACTATGAGCAATGTGCTGAAGCCCTACTCGGGCGAACTCGATGTGCGCGTCACCGATACCTCGCTGCGTGACGGCTCGCATCACAAGCGTCACCAGTTCACCGTGACCGAGGTTCGCGACATCGTCGGGGCGCTCGACGCGTCCGGTGTCCCGGTCATCGAGGTCACCCACGGTGACGGCCTGGCCGGGTCCTCGTTCAACTACGGGTTCTCCAAGACCCCGGAGCAGGAACTGATCAAGGCCGCCGCGGAGACCGCCAAGCAGGCCAAGATCGCCTTCCTCATGCTGCCCGGCGTCGGCGTCAAGGAAGACATCAAGATCTCCCAGGACAACGGCGCGTCCATCTGCCGGATCGCCACCCACTGCACCGAAGCCGACGTCTCCATCCAGCACTTCGGCTACGCCCGTGATCTCGGCCTGGAGACCGTCGGCTTCCTGATGATGGCGCACAGCACCACCCCGGAGCTGCTGGCCAAGCAGGCGCGCATCATGGCCGACGCGGGCTGCCAGTGCGTGTACGTCGTCGACTCGGCGGGCGCGCTTGTGCTGGAACAGGTTTCGGACCGCGTTTCGGCCCTGGTCGCCGAACTCGGCGACGACGCCCAGGTCGGCTTCCACGGCCACGAGAACCTCGGCCTCGCCGTGGCGAACTCGGTCTACGCCGTGCGCGCGGGCGCCACCCAGATCGACGGCTCGGCTCGCCGCTTCGGCGCGGGCGCGGGCAATCTGCCGGTCGAAGCCTTCATCGGCGTCTGCGACAAGCTCGGCGTCAAGACCGGCGTGGACTTCTTCGCCGTCACCGATGCCGCCGAGGACGTGGTCCGCCCGGCCATGCCGTCGGAATGCCTGCTCGACCGTCAGGCGCTGATGATGGGCTACGCGGGTGTCTACTCCAGCTTCCTGCGCCATGCCGAACGCCAGGCCGAACGCTACGGTGTCTCCGCCGCCGAAATGCTCGTTCGCGCGGGCAAGCGCAAGCTCGTCGGCGGCCAGGAAGACCAGCTCATCGATATCGCCCTGGAACTCCAGCGCGAAGCTTCGGTCACCGCCTCTGCCTGATGCGGACCCTCCTGACGGCGTGACCCCCGGGTCACGCCGTTCGGCGTTGGCGGGTCCACATGGTTACCGCGTGAGCGCACCGGCGGCGAGATAGTCGTCTCCGCCGACGAAGTATGTGTGCCCGTCGGCGACCGCTTCGGTGCCTGCCCGAACGATCACGCGCGCGAAGTCCTCGACCGTGGGCAACGGGCCCGCCGCGCGGCGGGATTCGACACTGCCAGGGTCACGCCGTTCCAGCAGGCGGACGATGATCGTCCCGTCGATCATGTCGCCGGACACCACCGTGAAACCGACTCCGCGCTCGCGGAATTCGGGAATCAGCGCCCGCAGCGCATCCTCGCCGGCCCGCTTGCTCCGTGCTATCGGCGTGTAACCCTGTGGCACGTTGTCGTTTTCGTGGATGAAGTGCGCCTGATGGCTGGTAACGAACACGATCCGGCCACCCTCTGACATCAGCGGCAGCATCGCCGTCGCCAGGTTCACCTGCGCATCCCGATTGAGTCGGAGTGCGTACCCTGGATCGGCATCCCGCTCGAGTCCGCCGGACGCGTTGAGCACCAAGGTATCCAGCCGCCCGAACGTCCGGCCGACCTCCTCGACCATCGTCTCGACAGCCGCCGGATCGGAAACATCGCCACCGTGCACCGAGGCGCTCCCGCCCGCCGCCACGATCCCGTCCACGACATCCTGCGCCCGCTTGCGCTTCTCCCGGAAGTTCACGACGACATGCGCCCCCGCCGCCCCGAACTGCGCGGCGGCCTCAGCCCCGATGCCCCGCGAGGCCCCGGTCACCAACACGATTCGCTGAACTGTCGAATCCATCGTCGATCTCCTCGTCCATACCCCGAACGGCCATAACGCTTCTGATTCAGAAGCAACTATCGTGCTTCTGAATGAGAAGCGCAACCGGCGACGGCGCCGAACCCTCCCAAGCGATCGTGGCCGCGATCGACTTACTCGGCCAACGCTGGATGCTGCGCGTCATCTGGGAACTGGAACCAGGCCCCCTCGGCTTCCTCGACATCCGCAGGCGCATGGGCAATTGCTCGTCGAGCATGCTCTCCGACCGGCTACAGCAGCTCCAGTCCGCAGCGCTGATCCGCAAGAACGGCCCGCGTGGCGCCTACGAGCTCACCACCGAAGGCGCGCTCCTCGCCGAATCCCTCCAGCCGCTGTGGGACTGGTCCGAACAGTGGACCCCCACCGGCGACGGCAACGGACGAATCCCCTGGCGGCCCGAGCGCTAGCAGGCCAGGTTCAGGCGCGCGGCAGCACGCCGACGAGCGCCGCGGTGAAGGAGTACCGGAGGGCGTCGCGCAGCTCCATGTTGTACACGCCGAGGGCGGGCTCGTCCGCGTAGGCGGCGAGGACACTGGGCGGCGGCGGGACGTAGGCCGACATGGCACCCGCCGAGAGCAGGCTCATCAGACAGAACAGCTGTGCGCCGTCGCCGAGCTCCGGCAGGTGACGGCGCACGAGATCGGCCATGGCCGCGAGCCTCGCGAGGGAGGAACGCTTGTGCTGCTTGACCACCTCGACCGAGATATTGCGCTCGAGGACACCACCCTGCGCGCCGAAGAGGTCGCAGAGCACCACCTGCTCCGCCAGCGACCGGCTGAGGATCTCGGCCAGCTGACCCGCCCGCACCTCCGGCGCCGCCTTCGCCTCGACACCCGCGGCCAGTTCGTCGGCCAGCTCGGCGAGCCACCTTCCCAGGAAGACGTCCTGTAGTTCGAGCAGCACCGCCTCGCGCGACTCGAAGTACCGCAGGACGTTCGACTTGGCCAGGCCCACCCGTCGGCTGAGCTCGTTGAGGGTCACCTCGGCCACGGGCATCTCGTCGAGCATCGCCGCCGCCGTGTCCAGGATCGCCCGGCGGCGGATCTCGCGCTGCTCCTCGCTGCGTGCCCGCTGAAAACTCACGCCTTCACCCTAGCTTAAAGACCGCCGGTCCCTTGACAGAAGACCATCGGTCTCTTAGATTGGACTTCATAAGAGACCGATGGTTCTTAATAAGGAGTACGTCATGAGCGGCAACTGGACCGAGCAACACATCCCCGACCAGCACGGCAGGGTGGCGATCGTGACCGGCGCCAACACCGGGCTGGGCTTCGAGACCGCACGGATGCTCGCCGAACGAGGGGCGGCGGTGGTTCTGGCGGTCCGCGATATCGAGAAGGGCAAGCAGGCAGCCGCCCGCATTACCGGCGACGTCACCGTCCAGACCCTCGACCTGACGTCACTGGACTCGATCCGGTCCGCGGCGGCCGACCTGCGCGCCGCCCACCCGCGCATCGACCTCCTCGTCAACAACGCGGGTGTGATGTACACCCCGCGGCAGACCACCGCCGACGGCTTCGAAATGCAGTTCGGCACCAACCATCTCGGCCACTTCGCCTTCACCGGCCTGCTGCTGGACCGGCTCCTGCCCGTCCCCGGCTCCCGCGTCGTGACGGTCAGCAGCACCGGCCACCGCATCCGGGCCGCCATCCACTTCGACGACCTGCAGTGGGAGCGCTCGTACAGCCGCGTCTCCGCCTACGGCCAGTCCAAGCTCGCCAACCTGATGTTCACCTACGAACTGCAGCGCAAGCTCGCATCGCACGGCACCACCGTCGCGGTCGCCGCCCACCCCGGCGTCTCCAACACCGAACTCATGCGCAATACGCCGGCCGCGCTCCGCCTGCCCGTCACCTGGCTCGCGCCACTGGTCACCCAGAATGCCGCCATGGGCGCCCTGCCCACCGTGCGCGCCGCCACCGACCCGGCCGTCGCCGGCGGGCAGTACTACGGCCCCGGCGACCGCTGGGAGTTGCGCGGGTATCCGAAGCTGGTCACCTCCAGCTCCGACTCGCACGACCGAGCGGCCCAGCAGCGCCTGTGGACCGTCTCCGAGGAACTCACCGGCGTGACTTTCCCCCTGGGCCGCGACAGCTAGTCCGCGTCGATGCGGATCTCTTCGACGGTCGGACCCTTGGCCGAGAGGCCGCTCACCAGCAGGGCGTAGATCGCGACGATGAGGATGGGGGCGGCCAGCGGGGCCCAGATCAGTTCGACGGGAACCCAGGCCGCGGTGGCGGCGGCGATGGTGAACAGCACCGCACCGCCGACCGAGGGGATCGTGGTGGGCACTACGCCTTCGGGAGCGTGCAGGACGGCGGCGTTGAGCAGGTAGGTGGTCGCTACCAAACCTGTTGCCGCCGCGGCTATTACGCCGACATCGGCGAGGGCGAGGGCGGTGATGGCGATCAGGACCGCGCCGACCGAGGCCGGTCGCCACCACCAGCTCGCCATCACCAGCGCCAGCGCGGGCACTCCGGCGATGGGGTTGATCAGCGCGATCGCGGCGACCAGGAGCAGCCCGGCCAGCAGGGCAAGGAATCTCGTCATCGGCGTACCCGTACTGCTCGGCGGTGTTCGGGCAGCAGGCGCATGGCCTGGTCGAGGCGGGTGCCTTCGGGCCAGGCGATGATGTCGACGCCGACGGTGCCCATGTCCCGATACATCGAGGCGCGTTCGAGCTGCCACATCTTGGCCATGGTCGGATCGAGGCCGTCCTCGAAGGGAGTGCCACGCAGGACGTCGACCGCGACGACCACGTGTCCGCGTTTGCGCAGGTCGATCAGGGCCAGTGCGAACTGGGTGTCGAGCAGCGTGGAGAAGGCGACCACGATCGCGCCGATCGGGACGGCGGCGTGGGGCGCGAGGGTGCCGGTGGTCTCGACGTGTTCGTCGCCGACGCCGAGGACGGTGTCGACGATGCGATAGAACTGCCTGCGGCCGATATCGGGGCGCAGCCAGCGGGGCGATTCACCCAGGCACACCACGGCGGTGCGGTCGCCCGATTGCAGGGTCGACTGCACCACCTGGGCCGCGCCGCGCACCGAGAGTTCCAGCGAGGCGCTGGCCGGGCCGGGTGCTTGCAGGGAGGTGTCGACCATGACCACCACGTCGGCGGAGCGGTTGGTGAACCGCTGGGTGACGTAGAGCCTGCCGCGCCGCGCGCTCACCGGCCAGTTGACGGCGCGCAATTGATCGCCCGGCGTGTAGGCGCGGATGTCGGCGTATTCGACGCCGGGACCGTGGCGGCGAGTCAGGTGGGTGCCGATGCGGTCGGGAAGTTCTGTGCGCGGCAAACGCATTCGCTGCGGATCGGCGATGGGATAGACGTAGAGTTTGGCCGCGGGCAGCTCGGTGGTCGCGACCGCGAGACCGGCCGGGCTCAGCGCGGACACCTTGACCTGCACCGGATAACGTCCCCAGCGGGTGGCAGAGAGTCCGAGCCGCAGGCCTGCGGGGGCACCGCCGGAATCGTGGGATTCCTCGACCTCGAGCTCGAGACCTGGCATCGGCAGGGCCGTCATCCGCAGCAACGCGTGCCCGCTTTCCACGAAAGCGGCAGCGCTGCAACCGATCACCTCGTTCTCGAAACAGCGAACGGTGCCGCTGCCATCGACCTGGACCCTGGTCGGCGCCTGCTGCCACGGTGCGGTGGCGAGCACCCCGAGCATCGGGGCCGCGAAGACGACCAGCTGCCACTGCCCGAGCAACACCGCGACGACCAGTGCCGCTGCCGCGCACCCGGCCAGGATGAACACCAGCGGGGCGGGCCGCCACCGGAGGTCGACCTCGACCGTTCTGGATTCGTCGCGATGCTTCATGTGCTCGTGGCGCGGGGCACCGGTAGCCGGCGGAGTAGTTCGGTGATGACGTCCTCACCGCGAATGCGGCGGACCCACATCTCGGGGCGCAGGGTGATGCGATGCGACATCGCCGCGACCGCCAGCGCTTTCACGTCTTCGGGAATCACGTAGTCGCGGCCGAGCAGCAGGGCCCTGGCCCGTGACATCTGCACCAGATCGAGTTCGGCACGCGGGCTGGCACCGACCTCCACCTGGGGATGGCTGCGGGTAGCCGAGGCCAGCGCGACGACATAGCTCACCACGTCGGGATGCACGGTGACGAATTCGACCGACTGACGCATCTCCATCAGCCCCTGCGCGTCGACGACCTGGCCCACTTGTGGTGCGGTGGAACCACGTTCGAGCCTGCGCCGGATCATCTGGGTCTCGTCGGCCTCGGAGAGGTAGCCCAGCCGCAGCTGGATGGCGAAGCGGTCGAGCTGGGCCTCCGGCAGCGGGTAGGTGCCCTCGTACTCGATCGGGTTGTCGGTGGCCAGCACGACGAAAGGCTGTGGGAGCAGGAAGGTTTCACCGTCGATGCTCACCTGGCCCTCGGCCATGGCCTCCAGCAGGGCGGCCTGGGTCTTGGGCGGGGTGCGGTTGATCTCGTCGGCGAGCAGCACATTGGTGAACACCGGACCGCGACGGAAGTTGAACCGGCCCGACGCCATGTCATAGATCGTGGAACCCAGCAGGTCGGCGGGCAGTAGATCCGGCGTGAACTGCACGCGGGTGAAGTCGAGTCCGAGCGCGGCCGCGAAAGACCGCGCGATCAGGGTCTTTCCGAGGCCCGGCAGGTCCTCGATGAGTACATGCCCTCCGGCCAGCACGGCAATCATGATGAGCTGCATCTCATCCCGCTTGCCGACCACGACACGGCCCAGCTCACGCAGTACGGCATCGGAGCGCTGGACGGTCACGTTCAACGGCATTGTCATCGGTGGCCTCTAACCCCTCACATCGTCTGCAAACGGCGCAGGATCTCATCCAGCGCCTCTCTACCCGGTGCGCGACCGGTTTGATCGCGCAGCGCGGAGTTCGCCGGATCCACCCAGCGCCACAGTTCGGGTCCGAACTGCAGCTGACCGGCGGCCTCGGTGGCCCGGCGATTCTTGGAAACCCTCAGCCCGGTGGACAACTCGAACTCTTTGGCGAGCAACGGCCGCAGGTGGCGGTCCCAGTCGGCACGGGTGCCGTCGGCGCGCGCGGTGAGCATCTCGGCGCGCGCGTGCCAGCGTCCGAGCATCTCCGCCGGTCCGTTGTCGATGTACTCGGTGAGCGGTTCCTCGCGGATCACGCGGTGGCGCAGCGACCAGACCAGCATCGCGAGCGCCGCGGCCACCGGAACGGCGACAGCGAGCAGCACCGAGTCACGATTGAGCCGCACCAACACCACTTCGATCACAGCGACCGCGAGCACGGCCGTGACAATCACCGAAGTCCGATTCACGCGGTGCCCCCCTGGCATGCTCGGGCGCCCTGCGTGGTCACGCAAGCTACCGCCTCCGGGCGCTGACCGCTCATGCCGTCACCAGCCTGCGCTGCAGATCGGTCAGCACGATCCGCAACAGTTGTTCGGCGCGCATGCGCTGCCATTCGAGCATCGAGTGCGGGCTGAACCGCGCCTCCTCGAACAGCGCGACCAGCTCACGGGCCGAAGCATCGTGCAGCACACCGCTTTCGAAGGCACGGGCGAGCACTTCCATCGGGGTGTCGGAGGCCAGCGGGCGGGCGGCGCGGTCGCTGGACAGGCCGCGCTCCATCGCCACATAACAGGCGATGATGGCGGTGCGCGGGTCCTGACCGGGGGCGTTCATCGCGGCGAGGCCCATTTCGGCGGCGCGCGTGAGGGAATCGACTTCGCTGGAACTCGGTTCGTCCTCGATGGCGGCGACGGGGGCCGGTTCACGGCGCGCGGCCACAGCGACGACGACCAGCCCGACCAGGGCGACCACGATCAGCACGATGGCCAGAATCGCCGCGATCACCAGGGCGGTGCCGGTGAGTTCAGTAGGTCCGGTGGTGGGGTCGGCGGCATGGGTGTCGGTCGTCGGCACGGGCCCGGAACCCTCGGACAGCGTTT
Organism: Nocardia sp. NPDC058518; assembly: GCF_042719655.1. Lineage (NCBI taxonomy): Bacteria > Bacillati > Actinomycetota > Actinomycetes > Mycobacteriales > Nocardiaceae > Nocardia > Nocardia sp. NPDC058518. Next base: position 30,853 of record NZ_JBHXNJ010000017.1, on the reverse strand, counting down.
CGGCGGCCGGGCGCACGGGGCGGGCACCGGGCAGCAGGAACAGCGCGGTGACACCACCGGCGAAGATCAGCGCGATTCCGGCCACGGCGACCGGGATCAGCAGCGCCATCCTGCGCCACTGGATGCGCGGCATGGCGTCGCGTTCGGCTTCCGGCATCGCCAGCGGCAGCCGATGCTGGCTGGCGATCACGCCCGCGACCAGGATGACGATCGAGACCAGCAGCAATACCGGCATCACGGCGACGAGCAGCGGCGAAGGAGCGCCGGTCGAGTTCGGCCCGGCGCCGGGCAGACTGCCCTGCAACGCGATCGTCGCGGCGACGACCAGTGCGATCACGACAATCGCCCGCGTAATGGGCTGATTCACCCCGATCACAGCTGTACCACCAAACCCCAGAGATGCACAAAACAGCCACATAGTTACATGCCGAGTGGTCCGCTCGAGAGCAAATCGATACTTTGGACCGCTCTCCTCTTATTGTCCCCCTGGGATCAAGGGCTTGCTACGCAGTGCGAACGTCCGAACCACCAGTTAATGGCAACTCACCGAGACGGCTCGTGGTGCGCGCGAGATCGGGAATCGCGGGGACGCCGACGGTCAGTTCGTGTGGGAGTTCCGGGGCGTGGATGGTGAACGGGAGATCGGCGTCGTAGAGGACGTCGACGAGGTTCACCAGGCGCATGGACCAGTCGGGCGGGACATCGCGTAGTGGCGGGACATCGCGCAGGGTCCAGTGGCGGTAGCGCTCGGTGAGGCGGAGGTAGTCGGCGGCGCTGGTGGGGGCGGCACAGATGTCGTGGAAGCCGACAGTGATGGCGTCGGTGGTGGTGTGTGCGCGGATGGTTCGGCCGTTGCCGAGGGGCACGTCGACGACCCCCCGCTCGACACAGCCGGAGTCGGCCGAGCGCATGCCGTGACGAGCGACTCCAGCTGTGAGCACGTAGTGACCAGCGAGGAAGCCGGTGTCGCGGTGTGCGGTTCGGGTGCGGTAGTCGAGCGGTCCGTCGAGGGTGACGATGTCGAGGTTGGCGAGGATCTGCTCGATGCTGGGCAGGAAGTGGTCGTGGAACAGGGGGTTGGGCAGGAGGTCCTGCGGCCGGTAGTTGGAGGTGACGACCAGGGCGCGGTGGTCGGCGAAGAGGGTGTCGAGCATGCGGGCGATGAGCATGGCGTCGCCGATGTCGGTGACATGGAATTCGTCGAAGCAGACCAGGTCGGCGTCGCCGAGGAGGTCGTCGATGGCGCGTTCGATCGAGCCGAGGGTGTGGGTGGCGGTGTGCAGGGCCGCGAAGAAGGCGTGGAAGTGGAAGCGGCGCTTGTGATGTGTATCGACCGAGGCGAAGAAGCGGTCCATCACCATGGTCTTGCCGCGACCCGGGCGGCCGTGCAGGTAGATGCCGGACCGATCCGCGCGCAGGTCGGCGGGGCGCCCGCGCAGCGCGGCAAACGCACCAGGCCATCGGTTGCCGCGGTCAGCGGGGCGCAGGCGCGGGAGCAGTGATTCGAGCGCGTGTAGGGCCGCTTGTTGTGCGGGGTCGAGCACCACGGTGTCGGGTTTCATGCGAACCTCCTCGTCCTCTACAGTTGTAGAGGACGGGCGTCGCCGACGGCCAGAAAGGGTGACGATGTCCACAGACCGGCGGGCACAGATCGTGACGGGCGCCATCGAACTCATCGCGACCCGGGGAATCCGCGCGCTCACCCACCGCGCGCTGGACACCCAGCTGGCACTGCCACCGGGTTCGACCTCGTATTACTTCCGCACGCGACAGGCTTTGATCGAGGCGGTCGCAACGGGGATCACCGCCCGATCGCGCGCGGATTTCATTGCCGCACAGGAAGACTCCGCGAGTGGGCAACCGCTGGACCCAGTGCAGGTCGCACGCGATATCGCGACTTGGCTCGATCAGCTACTCACACATCGCCGGCACGACCTGATCGCCCGGCACGCCTTGATCATCGAGGTCCTCTCCGACCCCGCATTGCACTCAGGCCTGGCAGGCAGCCTGTTCTCGCTGGACCGCGCCACCGACCTGTTCGACGCGCTCGGCGCCACCCATCCCCGCGAGTCGGCCCACGACTTCCTCGCACTGCTGGAAGGACTCGTCTTCGATCGGTTCGCGGGACTGCGCGCGGGATCGGCGGGCAACGTCGATCAGCTCGCCCGGCCACTGGCCGAGTTCCTGACAAGTGGCCGTAACTATCAGCCCCGCCAACCGAATTCGGAATAGGGCGCGGCCGAATTCAGCGCCGCCAATCCGAGCGCGGAATATGCGATCAGGTCGGCGGGTAGCTCATTCAGCGGAAACCATTGCAGGGCATAGCAGTTATCGGGTTCACGATTGAAAGGTTCACCGCGCCAAACCTCGGTACGGAAGAACAAGCCGAGCCGGGAGTCGCGACCGGGGGCGGTGACATGGGCGACGTGGAAAAGGCGCAAAGCGGTGGGATCGATGTCGACCCCGATCTCCTCCGCGGCTTCGCGGGCCGCGGCCGTCGCCACTGATTCGTCGGCCTCGAGTTTTCCCGAGGGCAGGTGCCAGCGGTGATCGAACTCGTCGCCGCTGCGGCGCAGGCTCAGCAGGACCTGGTCACCGCGGATCAGCAGGATGTGCACGTCGACCAGGTGGCGGGGAGTCACCTGGTCGAGCGTACGAGAGGCACGGCCCGAACGGGCCACCGTGTTACGACGTCAGAACCAGCCCGGAGGTCGGCACGCCGGTGCCCGCGGTGACCAGGATGCGTTCCAGGGCGTCTACCTGGTTGACGGAGGTACCGCGGATCTGGCGGACCGCTTCGGCGATGCCGTTCATGCCGTGGATATACGCCTCACCGAGCTGGCCGCCGTGGGTGTTGAGCGGCAGGCGGCCGCCGATCTCGATGGCGCCGTCGGCGATGAAGTTCTTGGCTTCGCCGCGGGGGCAGAAGCCGAGTTCCTCGAGCTGCATGAGCACGAACGGGGTGAAGTGGTCGTAGAGGATCGCGGCCTGCATATCGGCGGCGGTCAGCCCGCTCTGCGCCCACAGCTGGTCGCCGACGAGACCCATTTCCGGCAGGCCGGTCATGGCGTCGCGGTAGTAGCTGGTCATCACGTACTGGTCGGCGCCGCTGCCCTGCGCGGCGGCCGCGATGATCGCGGGGCGCTGCGGGAGGTCGCGGGCGCGTTCGACGCTGGTGACCACGATGGCCACACCACCATCGGACTCCTGGCAGCAGTCGAGCAGGTGCAGCGGTTCGGCGATCCAGCGCGAATCCTGGTGCTGCTCCAGGGTGATCGGCTTGCCGTAGAAGAAGGCGTTGGGATTCACCGCGGCGTGCTTGCGGTCGGCGACCGCCACCGCGCCGAAATCGGCACTCGTCGCGCCGGTGACATGCATATAGCGGCGGGCGACCATCGCGACCTGCGCGGCGGGCGTGCCGAGACCCTGCGGGTAGGCCCAGCCCGCGTCGATCCCCGATGACGTGGGCGCGGCGGCCAGCGCGGGCGAGAACTGACCGAATCGGGCGCCGGACCGTTCGTTGAACGCCCGGTAGGCGACCACGACATCGGCCACGCCGGTGGCCACAGCCATGGCGGCCTGCTGGACGGTCGCGCACGCGGCACCGCCGCCGTAACCGATGTGGCTGAAGAACTTCAGGCTCGGAATGCCGACTGCCCTTGCCACCGCGGCCTGGGTGTTGGTGTCCATGGTGAAGGTGGTCAGTCCGTCGACATCGTCGGGTGTGAGACCAGCGTCGGCGAGGGCGGCGCTCACAGCTTCCGCGGCCAACCGCAATTCGCTGCGGCCGGAATCCTTGGAGAAGTCGGTGGCGCCGATGCCGACAATGGCGGCGCGTCCGGAGAGACCGGCCTGGGCAGTGGTGCTCATTTCGACTCCAGATCGGGAAGGGCGATGACGGCCGTGGCGGTGATGTGTTCGCCGAGGCTGTCTCTGCCGTGCACATCGACGGTGATCTGGGTGCCGTTGATCTCGGTGACCGTGCCGGAAAGCGTCAGGGTGTCACCGGCATACAGGGGGACACCCAGGCGAAGGGCGATGGACTTCACCAAGGCGCGAGGGCCCGCCCAGTCGGTGACGAAGCGCTGCACCAGGCCGGTGTCGGTGAGGATGTTGACGAAGATGTCGGTGGACCCACGCTCGACTGCCTTGTCGCGGTCGTGGTGCACATCCTGGAAATCCCGCGTGGCCATGGCGGTACTGATCACGAAGGTCGGGTCGGCGTGGATCACCAACTCCGGCAACGTGGTTCCCACCGCGACGGTGGCGAGTTCGACGGTGGGGGTCATCGTGGCGTCCTTTCCGGACGGGCGGAGCGGGTCGGCGGCACGGCGCGGTCGGCGGCGGGCATCACACGGCCTGCCAGTACGGCAGCACGGTGCCGTCGGCGAGCTTCTCGAAGGCGGCGCGGACGGGCTGGTCGATACCGAGGTCGGCGGGGTCGATGCCGCGCAATTCACCGAGCATGCGCACCCCCTCGGCGAGTTCGACCAAGGCGACGACGAAGGGCAGATCGCGACCAGGCACCTTGGGCGCGTGGTGCACGACGAAGCTGAACACCGTGCCGGTGCCCGCGGCGACCACGTAATCGGTTGTCTCCGATTTGTCCTGCCACAGCGCGGGAACGGGTGGGTGGCGCAGCGTGCCGTCCGGAAGACGTTGAATGCGCAGTTCACCGATTTCGGTTCCCGCCCAGAAGAACTCGGTATCGCGGGAGATGACCGGGCCGACGCGACCAGCAGGCGCGACGTCGGCCGACGCCGTTGCCGGAGTCTGCCCATCTGTCGTCGCCGGCGCGAACTTCAGGATGCGGAACAGCATTTCGGTGACGACCTCGTCGCCGACCGACCAGGTGGTGGCGAAGGTCAGGAACCAGCCGTCGCCGAGCCCGGTTCGCTTGGGGCCCTTGAACTCCGAGAGCCTGCTGGAAACCGTCACCTCCTCCCCTGGCTCCAGGTAGCGGTGGTAGGTCTGCTCACAATTGGTCCCGACGACGGAGGTATAGCCCGCGTCGTCGAGCAACTGTGTCGCCAAGCCGAGCGGATCGTCGGCGGTGCGCACCCCGCGCAAGCCGTTCATCGTCCACACCTGCGCCATGGCGGGCGGAGCGACGATGCCGGGATGACCTGCCGCCCTGGCGGCTTCGGCGTCGACATAGATCGGGTTGGTGTCGCCCAGCGCCTCGACCCAGTTGTGAATCATCGGCTGGTTCACCGGGTCACGTCCGGCACGCGGCGCCGATTGCCCTGCCGCCGACAATTTCGCCAGCGCTTCCGGGAGATCTTCAGGGGTGATGCTGTCCGGCACGCGCCGCTCCTTGTTCATCGGGGGACGCGCGGCAGATCGAGCCCGGCCGTGGCGACCAGTTCGCGCATGATCTCGTTGACGCCGCCACCGAAGGTGACGACGAGGTTCTGCTTGGTGCGCCGATCCAGCCAGCCGAGCAGGTCGGCGGTGCCGGGCTCGGCCGGGTCGCCGTAGCGGCCGATGATCTCCTCCACCACACGACCCGCTTCCTGCAGCGATTCGGTGGAGAAGATCTTGGTGGCCGAGGCGTCGGCGATCACCGCGTTCTGCGCGGCGGAGGTATCGGCGGCGGCCACCTGCCAGTTCAGCAATTCGTTGAGCCGCACCATGGTTCGCACCCGGCCGAGCGCACGCCGGACCTCGGGCTCGCCGAGCAGGCCGTGCTGGGCCGACCAGTCGCGCAGACGGTCGTAGAGCTGCTCGATCTTGCCCGATGGGCCAAGGCTCACGCGCTCGTGGTTGAGCTGGGTGGTGATCAGCCGCCAGCCGCGGTTCTCCTCGCCGACCAGCATGTCCGCGGGCACCCGCACGTCGTCGAAGTACGTGGCGTTGGTGTGGTGGGCGCCGTCGCAGGTGATGATCGGGGTCCAGGAGTAGCCGGGGTCCTTGGTATCGACGATCAGGATCGTGATGCCACGGTGGCGGGACTCGACCGAGCCGGTGCGGCACGCCGTCCAGACGTAGTCGGCTTCGTGGGCTCCGGTGGTGAAGATCTTCTGCCCGTTGACGATCCAGTCACCATCGCCGTCGCGCACCGCGGTGGTGCGCAGCGCGGCGAGGTCGGTGCCCGCCGACGGCTCGGAATAGCCGATGGCGAAATGGATGTCACCGGACAGGATTCCGGGCAGGAACTTCTTCTTCTGCGCGTCGGTGCCGTACTTCTGCAAGGTCGGACCGACGGTCAGCAAGGTGACCAAGGGCAGCGGAACATCGGCACGGACAGCCTCGTTGAAGAAGATCTGCTGTTCCATCGGGCCGAAACCCTGGCCGCCGAACTCCTTTGGCCAGCCGACACCGAGCCAGCCGTCGCGGCCCATCCGGCGCACCACCTCGCGGTAGGTGTCGCCGTGCCGGTCCACTGCCATCGCCGCGGCTTCGGCCGGGCTGATGAGATCGGCGAAATAGGAACGCAATTCTTCGCGCAACCGCCGCTGTTCGGCGGTCAGATCGATGAACATCTTGCCCCCAGAAGGTCGAGCCGCAGACTCGCTCCGCCGAGTAGCCGGGCGAGGTCTTTGGCTTGCGAGTAATAGCGGTGCATCGGGTGAGTGATATCCACACCCAGCCCACCGTGCAGGTGATGACATTTCTGCATGGCGCGCGGAACTTCGGCGGCCGCCCAGTAGGCGAGCACGTCGAGGTCTTCGTCGATGCGGTGCTGCTGCTCGGGCGAGGGATCGGGCTGGGCCAGCGCCCAGCACGCCGACTCCGCCGCGACGTGCAGCGTGCGCGACACCACGTACAGATCGGCGATCTGCTGAGCCACGGCCTGGAACTCGGCCAGCGGCCTGCCGAACTGTTCCCTGGTGCGCACGTGCTCGGCGGTGAGCGTGATCGCGCCCTTCAGCAGACCGTCGGCGACCGCGCCGATACAGGCGAGGGCGTGGCGGTGCACGACGGGCAGCGCGTCGGGCAGCAGCTGGTCGGCCGGGATCTCGACATCGTCGAGGACCAGCGTCGCCTCCGGAATGCCCGCCGAACCCGTCACCGGGATGATCTCGACTCCCGGCGCGACCGAATCCACCAGCGCCACACCGGCATCGGTGGGCACCAGAATCCACCGGGCCTCCGACGCGTAGATCACGCCGGACTTGCGGCCGGTGATCCGCACCGTATCGCCGTCGCGCACGGCCGTGGTGGTCGGCGCGGTGGTGAACGGCGCGCCCGGTTCGTTGAGCGCGGCGGTGATCACGATGCCCTTGCCGACCTCGGCGAGCACGCGCTCGGCCAATTCGTCCGACAGCACGCCCAGCAGCGGCAGCACACCGAACCCGAAGGTCGGCAGTGCCGGAACCGCGGCGGCGTCGGTGGCCAGCTCCATGAGCAGGGCCGACACCTCGAGTAGTCCCATGCCGTCGCCACCGAATCGCTCCGGTACCGGCACGGCGAGCAGACCGGAGTCGATCAGGCTCGGCCACAGGGCCATATCCCTGGCCGACTCACGTTCGAGCAGGCTTACCACCACCTCGGCTACGGCGTCGGCGCTTTCGTCGCGGGTGAAATCCACGGCGTCCTCCCTCATCGAGCTAACTGTCCGCATCGCGCGGCAGGCCGAGAATCCGTTCGGCGGCCACGGTCAACAGGATCTGCTCGGTACCGCCCGCAATCGAGAGACACCGGGTAAGCAGGAATTCTTTCAGAGCATCGCTGTCCAGTGAACCTTCTTGGCCGACAAGTTCCAGCGCGTATTCCGCCAGCTCTTGCCGATGCCGGACGCCGACCAGTTTGCGGACACCCGCTTGTGCACCCGCGTCGACACCCGCCATCGTCGCCACCGCGATTCGCTGTTCCAGCAATGATCCAGCAATCGAAGAGGTGATCAGTGCGCCGAAACGGTCCTCACGCAGCTCTGTTCCCCATCCGCCGACCGGGAAACGGTCGAGCAGGGCTTCGAGCGCGCCGCCGATGCCGCCGCCACCCATGGCGACCCGTTCGGCCGACAGCGTGGTGCGCGCGATCTTCCAGCCGTTGTTCAGCGCGCCGACCAGGCAGTCGTCGGCCACGAACACGTCATCGAGGAAGACCTCGCTGAACCGGTCCTCGCCGGTGATCTGCACCAGCGGCCGCACCTGCACGCCCGCGGCGCGCATATCGACGAGGAAGTAGCTGATACCGCGATGCTTGGCCGCGGACGGATCGGTGCGGGCCAGGCAGATGCCCCAGTTCGCGGTGGAACCGAGCGAGGTCCACACCTTCTGCCCGCGCAGCACCCAGCCACCGTCGACCTTCTCGGCGGTGGTGCGCAGGGCGGCGAGGTCGGAGCCCGCGCCGGGCTCGCTGAACAGCTGACACCAGATGACCTCGCCGTGCAGGGTCGGCCAGACGAAGCGTTCGATCTGCTCCTCGGAGCCGAAGCGCAACAGCGTGGGCACGGCCCAGCCCGCGATGGCCAGGTCGGGGACCGCCAGGTCGACGCGGCGCAGCTGTTCGGCGATCTGCAGACAGGTCATCGGATCGGCGGCGCGGCCGTAGGGCCGTGGCCAGTGCGGCATCACCAGGCCCGCCTCCACCAGCGCGCGCGAGCGGTCCGCCGGGTCGAGGGCGGCGATGGACGCGATCTCGGCGGCCAGCTCGGAGTCCACGGCGGCGTCGCCGAGCACCCGTTCGGCGCCGGTGGTGCGGCGCTGACCGGCCCTGGTGAGCTCGGCGACGCGGGCACGCCAGCGCGCCGAACCACCGAGGAGCTGGCGCAGCGAGCTCGCCCGGCGCAGGTAGAAGTGCGCGTCGTGCTCCCAGGTGAAGCCGATACCGCCGAGCACCTGGATGGCGTCCTTGGCGTTGTCGACCGCGGCATCCAGTGCCACCGACGCGGCGACAGCGGCGGCGATCGGGAGCTCCTCACCACCCTCGTCGATCGCGGCGGCGGCGTCGGCGGCGACGGCGCGGATCAGCTCGGTGCGGCACAGCATCCAGGCACACAGGTGCTTGATCGCCTGGAAGCTGCCGATCGGTTTGCCGAATTGTTCACGGACACGGGCATATTCGACGGCGGTGCGCAGACACCAGCCTGCCACGCCCGCCAGTTCCGACACCGCGAGCGCCACGAAGAGATCGGTGACATCGGCGGTGGGCGCGAAGCCGTGCTCAGCGGGGACCACCACCTCGGTGGCGCTCACCCGGGCCAGCGACACGGTGTGATCGCCCTGCGTCAGCGGCGTAATCGTCACCGCCGCAGCCGGAATCAGCAGCCAGCGGACGCCGTCGACGGTGTTGGCCGACACCAGCACCTGCGTATCGGCATCGGCGCCGTAGACGAAATCCCAAGTGCCGGTGACACTCCAGCCCGCATCGGTGGCAGCGGCCTTCGCCGCCTGCTCGTCGCCGGGCACCGCGACCGCGCACGGCGCACCCGCGGCGAGCGCGCCCTTGGTGATCAGTCCGGCCAGCGCGGTCGCCAGTACCGGACCGCCGACCAGGTCGTCGCCGGTCTGCTCGAGCATCACAGCGAGGTCGGCGACCGTGCCGCCGAGCCCGCCATTGTCCTCGGATAGCGCGACTTCGAACAGCCCGAACTCACCGAGCGCGGGCCAGTAGTCGCGCCAGGCGCCCGAACCGCCTGCCCGCATTGTTTCAATCGGCGCGACCGTACTCGCCCAGCCCCGCAGCGACGCCGCGACGGCTTTATGCTCGTCAGTGGTGGCGATGGTCACAAGAAGATCCGCCCTTCCGGCGTGGTTCCCACTCCTAGAACATGTTCTAATATCTGGGCCGGGCATAAGTCAAGAGCGCTACACTCGCGCCACGCTTTTCGCGCGGCCCGGCCGACGAAATTTCACTGAAGCGAAAGGGTTTCCACGATGGACAGTCCCGCACCAACGCCCACCGTGACCACGCTGTCCGAGGAAGAGCTCAGCTCCAGCGCGCAGCGCGACCGGCGCAAGCGCATCCTCGACGCCACCCTCGCGCTGGCCTCCAAGGGCGGCTACGACGCCGTGCAGATGCGTGCGGTCGCCGAGCGCGCCGATGTCGCCGTCGGCACCCTGTACCGCTACTTCCCCTCCAAGGTGCACCTGCTCGTCTCGGCGCTGGCCAGGGAATTCGAGATGTTCGAGGGCAAGCGCAAGCCGCTACCCGGCGACGGCCCGTCCGAACGGATGCACGGCCTGCTCACCCAGATCACCCGGATGATGCAGCGCGACCCGCTGCTCACCGAGGCGATGACGCGCGCGTTCATGTTCGCCGACGCCTCGGCCGCCGCGGAGGTCGATCGGGTCGGCAAGGTGATGGACCGGGTCTTCGCCCGCGCGATGAGCGACGGCGAACCCGACGACCGTCAGCTCGCGATCGCCCGCGTCATCTCCGATGTGTGGCTGTCGAACCTGGTGGCCTGGCTCACCCGGCGGGCGTCCGCGACCGATGTCACGGAACGGCTGGAGCTCACCGTCGACCTGTTGCTGGGCGATCGCGGATAACCCAGCAACCCGGCATTTCGTACCGGCGCATCATCACAAATCGCCCATCGCTGTTGACACACGTCGGCTGTGCGACTTCCAGTAGGAAGATGCATAGCCGACGTCGCATATGCGAAACATCGCATCTACCGGCCCCGCGCGCCTCGCCCGCGCCGCCATACGCCCGGTGAGCTCGGCGGATCCGGCCTACGGCGGCAGGCCGCGGGTCCGGAATTTGCCGTAAGGTCGCGAGCAATCGACCGGGGATGGTGCGCACAACCTGCCGCGCCGCTCGCGCGGCAAAATTGACGCAGTATTGTTTTTCGCGCCCCCTGATCAACTCCTCCCATCACTAGGTTGGATGCGTGAGCGCACAGGAACTGCCCTTGGATGTCCGCCGTGCACTGGCGTCGGTTGCGCGCGTGCCACGGCTCTTGGTTGCCTCGGACTACGACGGGACAATCGCCCCGATCGTGTCCGACCCGTCGAAAGCGTTTCCCCAGCGGGAATCGGTGAGCGCGCTACGCGCGCTGGCGGGGTTGGCGAACACTACCGCGGCGGTGATTTCCGGCAGAGCGCTACGCGATCTGGCCGCGCTGTCGCGCCTGCCGGTCGAGGTGCAGCTGATCGGAAGTCACGGCTCGGAATTCGACGTCGGCTTCGTGCACGCGATCGACAACGACGCCAAACAGCTACTGACGGAGATCAATTCCGCGTTCTCCAAGATCGCCGCCGAGAACCCGGGTGTGACCGTCGAGATGAAGCCGGCCAGCGCCGCGCTGCACGTGCGTAACGCCAGCCCCGAAATCGGCAGGCGCGCACTGACTTCCGCACGCCAGGGCCCGGCCTGCTGGGTGGGCGTGCAGGTGACCGAGGGCAAGGCGGTGATCGAGCTCGCGGTGATCCCGACCGACAAGGGCACCGCGCTCGACACCATCCGCCATCAGGAAAGCGCTTCCGCCGCAGTGTTCTTCGGCGACGACGTGACCGACGAGAAGGCGTTCCGGGTGCTGTCGGGACCCGATGTGGGCATCAAGGTCGGCGAGGGCGAGACCATCGCCAAGCTGCACGTGGACTCCACCGAGGACGTGGCACGCGCGCTGGCGTTCCTGGTCGAGGAGCGGCGCACCTGGCTGGCCGGGGCGAGCGCACCGCGGATCGAGCGGCTGAGCATGCTCGCCAGCCCGCGCTCGGTCGCGCTGCTCACCCCCGACGCGACGGTCACCTGGTTCTGCCATCCCGAGCCGGATTCGGCGGCGGTGTTCGCGCACCTGCTCGGCGGCGCGGCGGCCGGGCACTTCACGGTGGCACCGGAGCGGCCGAGCCTGCCGCTGTCGCAGCGATATGTGGACGGCACGATGACGGTCGAAACACGCTGGGCCAGTTTGCAAGTGGCCGACTACCTGCCACACGACGTGGCCCCCGATCGCACCGACCTGACCAGGGTGATCTCCGGCAGCGCGAAGGCCGTTGTCACCTTCGCGCCACAGCCGGAGTTCGGTCAGGTGCCGGTGCGAATGGAGTCTGTGCACAACGGAATTCAGGTCAGCGGCACCAACGATCCGATGGTGCTGCGCTCCCCCGGCGTGGTGTGGGAGATCCTCTCCGATGGCATCAACGAGCAGGCGCGCGCGGTGGTCGATCCGTCGCTCGGGCCGGTCGTGCTCGAATTGCGATGCGGGACAGCCGATCTCGCACCCTCGATGACGCCGGAGCCGCAGCGCCGCCAGCTCGCCGAGCAGTACTGGTCGCAGTGGGCGGCCGGGTTGCAGTTGCCACCGCTCAAGCCGGATCTGATGAAGCGTTCGGCGCTCACACTGCGCGGGCTGGTGCATCGCCCGTCGGGATCGATCCTGGCCGCGGCCACCACCTCGCTGCCCGAGGACATCGGCGGCGTGCGCAACTGGGACTACCGCTACTGCTGGCTGCGTGACGCGTCGCTGACCGCGCAGGCACTGGTGACGCTGGGCTCACTGACCGAGGCCGACGAATTCCTCGGCTGGGTACACAAGGTGCTCGACACCCTGCCGGGGCCGGAGCGCCTGCACCCGCTGTACACGATCTACGGCGAGACGCTGCCGCCCGAAGCCGTGATCGACGCGCTGCCCGGTTATGCCGGTTCGCGGCCGGTGCGGGTGGGCAACGCGGCCAATATGCAGGTGCAGCTCGACGTGTTCGGGCCGATCGTCGACCTGATCACCTCGATGTCGCACGAACGCGAGCGTCAGGGCATCACCTCCCCGGCCAAGGCCCTGCCGGACGCCGACTGGGAACTCGTGCACGCCATGGTGTCGGCGGTGCAGCGTCGCTGGACCGAACCCGACCACGGCATCTGGGAGATCCGCGGCAATCCGCGCCACCACGTGTACTCGAAGGTGATGGGCTGGCTCACCATCGACCGCGCCCTGACCCTGGCGGAGCGCTTCGACCGCCCCGCCGATCCCGACTGGGTGACGCTGCGCGACACGATCGCCGACGAGGTGAAGGCGAAGGGCTGGAACGACGAGGTCCAGTCCTACACCGCCGCCTACGACGGCACCGACCTCGACGCGGCCACCCTGCACATCGGCCTGAGCGGCCTGATCGACCCCGCCGACCCGCGCTTCGCCGCGACGGTGGTGGCCACCGAGGCCGAGCTGCGCAGTGGTGCGACGGTGTACCGCTACCACCACGACGACGGCCTGCCCGGCGGCGAAGGTGGCTTCCACCTGTGTGCCGCCTGGCTGGTGGAGGCCTACCTGCTGATCGGCAGGCGCTCCGATGCCGAGGCACTCTTCGCTCAGCTCGTCGCGGCGGCGGGCCCCACCGGCCTGCTCAGCGAGGAATACGACCCCGTCGCCGAGCGTTCCCTCGGTAATCACCCCCAGGCTTACAGCCACCTGGGCCTGCTGCGCTGCGCTCAGCTCCTGAGCCAGCCGGTCAACGCCCTGGTCTGACGGCACTCGATAAAGCCGGGTTCGAATTTCGAGCCCGGCTTTTCGATGCGGTTCGTACTGGGTATTCGTAGCTGCTAATCTAAAACGGTAACGATTTCCATTATGATCTAGAGCTTGCTCGCCAGCATCGCCAGGAGTGCCGCGTGAACCCTCGATTCGCCCGCTTGTTCGCCGGTCTCACGGCAGGGGTGGCGGCCGTGGTCGTCCTCAGCGCCTGCGGCACCAGCTCCACCGATTCCGGTGCCCCGCAGATCGTCGCCTCCACCAATGTGTGGGGTTCGGTCGCGACCGCCGTCGCCGGGCCGGATGCGCAAGTGACCTCGATCATCAGCGATCCCGCCGCCGACCCGCACTCGTTCGAGACCTCGGCCACCGATACCGCCAAGATCAGCGACGCGGATCTGGTGGTGTTCAACGGCGGCCACTACGACGAGTTCATCGAGAAGGCCATCTCGGGCAAGGACAAGCGGACCGTCGTGGCCTTCGATCAGCGCGCGAACAAGGGCGACGAGAACGAGCACGTCTGGTACGACGTGAGCACCGTCGCCGCCGTCGCCGACCGGATCGCCGCCGAGCTCGGCCGGGTCGACGCCGCCCACGCGAATGCCTACGCCGAGCGCGCGGTCGCCTTCAAGAATCAGCTGATCGGCGTCAGCACCATCACCGGCACCATCGCCACCCAGACCCCGAACGCGCCGGTCGCCCAGTCCGAGCCCCTCGCGCACTACCTGCTGGTGGCCGCGACCGCGCAGGACAAGACCCCGCACGAGTTCCAGGAAGCGATCGAGCAGGAGACCGACCCGGCACCGGCCGCCGTCGCCAGCACTCGCGACCTGATCACCGGCAAGCAGGTCAAGGCACTGATCTACAACACCCAGACCGAGGACAAGATCACCCAGGACCTGCGGGCCACCGCACAGGCCGCCGGCATCGCTGTGGTCGAGGTCACCGAAACCCTGCCCGCCGGAATGGATTACATCCAGTGGCAGACCGCCAACGCCAAGGCGCTCGCCGCGGCCCTGCGCTGAGGACGCCGATGACCGAGGCAACCGCACTGTCGGAAACCACCACCGCGCCCGACGTCGATGCCGTCGACGCGGCGATCCGGCTGCGCGCGGCGACCATGGCCTTCGGCGACCGCACCCTCTGGCACGACCTCGATCTCGACGTGCGCCCGGGTGAGTTCATCGCCGTCCTCGGTCCCAACGGCTCCGGCAAGACCTCGCTGCTGCGGGTGCTGCTCGGCACGCTCGCCTTGAGCTCGGGCAGCGCACAGATCGCGGGACGGCGCGCCGGGGTCGGCAATCCGGGCATCGGCTACATCCCGCAGCAGAAGACCATCGACGCCGGGGTGCAGCTGCGCGGAATCGATCTGGTGGGACTCGGCGTGGACGGGCACCGGTGGGGGCTCGGCTGGCGTGGTCGGCGCAGCCGTGCCGAGAAGGTCGACAGCGCCATCGCCGCGGTGGGTGCCGGGTCGTTCGCGCATGCGCCGCTGGAGACGTTGTCCGGCGGTGAGCAGCAGCGGTTGCGGGTCGCGCAGGCGCTGGTGGGCGATCCGTCGGTACTGCTGTGTGACGAACCGTTGCTGAGCCTGGATATGGCGAATCAGCGGCTGGTGGCCGAACTGGTCGACAAACGCCGCCGCGAACACGACACGGCGGTGCTGTTCGTGACGCACGAGATCAATCCGATCCTGCCGCTGGTGGATCGGGTGCTGTATCTGGTCGACGGCGGGTTCCGGATCGGGACCCCCGACGAGGTGATGACGTCGGCGACGCTGTCGGAGTTGTACGGCACCGAGGTCGAGGTGTTGCGGGTGCGTGGACGCCTGGTCGTGGTCGGCACCGGTGACGACATGGACGCGCTCGGCGGTACTGCCTGATGGAAAAGCTCACCAAGGTCTTTCAGCAGATGTTCGACTTCGGCACCACCGCTAATCTGCTCGGCTACGACTTCGTGCAGCAGGCGCTGCTGGCGAGTGCCCTGCTCGGGTTGCTGGCCGGGCTGATCGGGCCGCTGATCGTCGCCAGGCAGATGTCGTTCGCGGTACACGGGACCAGCGAGCTGTCGCTGACCGGCGCGTCGGCGGCGCTGCTCGTCGGCGTCGGGGTCGGATTCGGGGCGATCGCCGGTTCGGTGGTCGCGGCCGTTCTGTTCGGGTGGCTGGGCTCTCGTGCGCGCGAACGTGATTCGGTGATCGCGGTGGTGCTGTCGTTCGGGCTCGGATTGTCGGTGCTGTTCCTGTGGCTCGCGCCGGAGCGGGCCGGGTCGAAGTTCTCGCTGCTCACCGGGCAGGTCGCCGGCGTCGGCTATGACGGGCTCGCGTTGCTGGTCACGTGTACCGCGGGCGTGCTCGCCGTGCTGGCCGTGGTGTATCGGCCGTTGTTGTTCGCCAGTTCCGATCCCGAGGTCGCGATCGCGCGTGGCGTGCCGGTGCGGGCGCTGTCGGTGGTGTTCGCGGTGCTGCTCGGGATCACGGCCGCGTTCGGCGTGCAGATCGTCGGCGCGCTGCTGGTGCTCGCGTTGCTGATCACCCCGGCCGCAGCGGCCGCGCAGGTGACCTCGAGCCCGATGCGGGCGACCGTGCTGTCGGTGATCTTCGCCGAGGTCGCCGCGGTCGGCGGGCTGCTGCTGTCGCTGGCCCCCGGAGTTCCGGTGTCGACCTTCGTCACCGCGATCTCGTTCAGCATCTACCTGGTGTGCCGAGTAGTCGGCCATCGCAATCGGCAACTCGCACCCGCGCGCTGAACCGATAGAACACAATCGGTTCATGATCGATTTCTCTGTGCCGGACGATCTCGCCGCCCTGCGTGACCGGGTTCGGAACTTCGTCGTCGAGCAGATCGTGCCGTTCGAGCGCGATCCCCGCCTCACCGCGCACGGCCCGACCGACGAACTACGGGCCGAACTCGTGGAGCTGGCCCGCGCCGAGAAGCTGCTGACCGTGCAGGCGCCGGTGGAATACGGCGGGCTCGGACTCAGCCACGTCGAGCAGGCACTGGTGTACGAGGCGGCGGGTTGGTCGACGCTCGGGCCGGTCGCCATGAACTGCGCCGCGCCCGACGAGGGAAACATGTTTCTGCTCGGCAAGATCGCCGATCCGGAGCAGGTCGACCAGTACCTGATGCCGGTGATCCGGGGCGAGCAGCGCTCGGTTTTCGCGATGACCGAACCCGGTGGGGCCGGGTCGGATCCCGGGCAGCTCAGCACCGAGGCGATCTTCGACGGCGAGAACTTCGTGATCAACGGTCTCAAATGGTTGATCACCGGGGCCGACGGCGCCAAGACCTGGATCATCATGGCCCTGCTCGCCGAGAACCCGCACCTGCCCGCGGGCCCGACCCTGTTCATCACCGAAGGTGACGCGCCGGGCATCGTGATCGAGCGGATCATGAACACGATGGACCGCAATTACGTCGGCGGGCACGCGGTGGTGCGGTTCGACAACCTCACGCTGCCGCCGACCGCCGTGCTCGGCCGCACCGGACAAGCCCTGCGGTACGCGCAATTGCGGCTGGCACCCGCCCGGCTGACCCACTGCATGCGCTGGCTCGGCGCCGCCGCCCGCGCCCAGTCCATCGCGCTGGACTACGCGCGCACCCGCACCGCCTTCGGCAAGCCGATCGGCGAACACGAGGGCGTGTCGTTCATGCTCGCCGACAACGAGGTGGCGCTGCACCAGTGCAGGCTGACCATCTGGCACGCCTGCTGGCTGATGGACCAGGGGCAGCAGGCCAGGCACGAGTCTTCGATGGCGAAGTCGTACGTGTCCGAGGAGCTGTTCAAGGTCACCGACCGGTGTGTGCAGGTGCTCGGCGGAATCGGGATCAGCGACGAGACGGTGGTGGAGATGTTGTTCCGGGATATGCGGGCGTTCCGGCTCTACGACGGTCCGACGGAAGTGCACAAGTATGCGATCGGCAGACACTTGCTGGCCGGTCGCTAGTACGATTCGGTCCCATGAGTTCGGAATTGCTCGTCGATGTCGAAGGCGGCGTCGCCTTGTTGACGCTCAACCGGCCTGCCAAGCAGAACGCCGTCACCCCGACGATGGCCGCCGAGCTGAGCGCCGCGCTACGACGCTGCGATATCGAGGACGCGATCCGCGCCGTGGTCATTACCGGCACCCCACCGGCCTTCTGCGCGGGCGCGGATCTGGCCGCGCGCGGTGGCGACGTGAGCGCGACGCTCGATCCGCCGCCCTGGCAGGTCCGCAAGCCGGTGATCGCCGCGGTGAACGGGCATGCGGTCGGCATAGGCCTGGCGCTGGCTTTGCAATGCGACCTGCGGTATTTCGCTCGCGACGCGGTGTACGGGCTGAACCAGGTGCGTCGCGGGGTGCTCGCCGACGGGTTCGCGCACTGGACGGTGCCGCGACTGGCCGGGCTGGCCAATGCCGCCGACATCATGCTCACCGGGCGCACGTTCGACGGTGACGAAGCCAAGTCGCTCGGCCTGGCCAATGCCTCGCTGCCCGCCGACGAAATCCTGATGACGGCCATGGCAGTGGCCCACGATATCGCCACCGGGACCGCTCCCCTGCCGGTCGCGCTGACCAAGCGGCTGATCTGGGAGAGCCTCGGCATGACGCCCACAGTGGTCGGGCAGCTCGAATCCGAGCTCAACGCGCACGTTGCCAAGAGCGTCGACGGTGGTGAGGCGATGGTGGCGTTCAAGGAGCGCCGCCCGCCGAACTGGACCGGCAGCGTCAGCGGCGAATGGCCGGCCTGGGACGCTCCCGGCGAGCGCCCGAGCCTGGACTGAACTCAGAAGTTCCCGTTGCAGGAACCGGCCAGATACAGCAGTGCGAACATCAGCATGAGGATCGTGCCGACAATGCCCGCTATGTAGCCGATCACCACCTGCGAGCGGCCGCTGAGCGCGCCGTAGGACGCGTCGATCTCGTTGAGTGCCCGCTTGCCGAGCACCCACGCGACCGGCCCGAAGATCCCGCAGCAGAACGGGCTGAGCAGCCCGAGGACAAGGATCAGGTTGGCCTGCGGGTGCTCGACCGTCTCACCGATCGGCTGATTAGGGATCGCCACAGCACGAATTGTACGGTGACAGAGCAGTTTTGCCCGTCAACCGCGCGGACTCAGCCCAGACGGCGCTGCCTCGCGATGTCGGCGAGGACGACGCCCGCGGCGACCGAGGCGTTGAGGGACTCGACCGGACCCGCCATCGGGATGCTCAGGATCGAATCGCAGTTCTCGCGCACGAGGCGCGAGAGGCCCTTGCCCTCGGAGCCGACGACGACGACTGTCGGGACACTGCCGTCGAAGTCGTCGAGGGTGGTGTCACCATCGGCGTCGAGGCCGACGATCTGGATGCCGTTGGCGGCCCAATCCTTCAGCGTGCGAGTCAGATTGGTGGCCCGCGCGACAGGCAGCCGGGCGGCGGCACCGGCGCTGGTACGCCATGCCACTGCGGTGACACTCGCGCTGCGACGCTGCGGGATCACCACGCCCTGCCCGCCGAACGCGGACACCGAGCGGATGACGGCGCCGAGGTTGCGCGGGTCGGTGATGTTGTCCAGCGCGACCAGCAGCGCGGGCTCGGCGGTGGACTTCACCCGGTCCATCAGGTCGTCGGGGTGGGCGTAGCGGTACGGCGGCACCTGCAGGGCGACGCCCTGGTGCAAACCATTGGCACTGAGCCGATCCAGATCGGTGCGCGGCACCTCGAGGATGGAGATGCCCATATCGGCGGCGCGCTGCACGCTCTCCGAGAGCCGGTCGTCGTTCTCGGTGCCGACCGCCACGTACAGGGCGGTCGCGGGCACGTCGGCGCGTAGACACTCGAGCACGGGGTTGCGGCCGAGCACCAACTCGGGACCCTCGTCGGACTTACGGCCGACGCGCGGCACACCGGACTTACCGGTCGGACGGCCCTGTGCGGCATTGGCTTTGGCCTTCTCGGCCGCTCGGGCCCGCTTGGCGGCGGGGTGCTTGGTGCGCGCGACGGCAGGCGGGGTCGCGCCCCTGCCCTCCAGCCCGCGGCGGTGCTTGCCACCGGAACCGGCGACCTGCCCCTTCTTGGTGCCGCCCTTACGTACCGCTCCGCGTCGCTGTGAATTGCCTGCCATCAGTTCGCCTTTCCGCTCGATGCGCCCAGCGACCATTCCGGCCCCTGCGGGGTATCGGTTACCTCGATACCCGCGGCGATGAGCCGATCCCGTGCGGCATCGGCTTCTGCCCAGTTCTTGTCGGCCCGCGCGTTCGCCCGGCGATCCAGCTCCGTGCGGACGAGCACGTCGAGCGCATCGATCGCCGCCGAATTGTCGGCGGGGGTGTACCAGTGTTCGTCGAGCGGGTCGACGCCGAGAATTCCCAGCATCGCCCGCACTTGACCGGCCAGTTCGACCGCGGTCTCCACCGCACCCGCTTCCAGCGCGCGATTGCCCTCGTGCACCACGTGGTGGATTTCGGCGAGTGCCTTGGGCACTGCCAGATCGTCGTCGATCGCGGCGGCGAATCCGTCGGTCCATTTTCCGACCGGCACTTCGCCCGCTCGGTCCAGCACTCGCTGCACGAAGGCTTCGATGCGCTGATACGAGGCGACCGCGTCGTCGAGTGCCTTGTCGGAGTATTCGAGCATCGAGCGGTAATGCGCGCTGCCCAAGTAGAAACGCAATTCTACCGGGCGCACCCGGGTGAGAACATTCGGCACCGAGAGCACATTGCCGAGTGACTTCGACATTTTCTCCCCGCCCATCGTCACCCAGCCGTTGTGCAGCCAGTAACGCGCGAAACCGTCGCCTGCCGCTTTGGACTGGGCGATCTCGTTCTCGTGGTGCGGGAAAATCAAATCCATTCCACCGCAGTGGATATCGAATTCCGCGCCGAGATAGAACTCGGCCATCGCGGAGCATTCCAGATGCCAGCCGGGGCGACCGGGGCCCCAGGGCGATGGCCAGCTCGGCTCGCCGGGCTTGGCGGCCTTCCACAGCGTGAAGTCACGGGGATCACGTTTGCAGCGGGTCGGGGTTTCGCCCTGGTGCACGTCGTCGAGGCGGTGGCCCGACAGCTCGCCGTAATTCGGCCAGCTCATCACGTCGAAATACACATCGCCGTCGGCGGCGTAGGCGTGGCCGCGCTCGATCAGGCGCTGCATCAGGTCGACCATCTGGGTGATGTGACCGGTGGCGCGCGGTTCGGCCGATGGCGGCAGCACGCCGAGGGTTTCGTAGGCGGAGTCGAAAGCGCGCTCGTGGGTCGCGGCCCATTCCCACCACGGCCTGCCCGCTTCGGCGGCCTTGTTCAGGATCTTGTCGTCGATATCGGTGACATTGCGGATGAACCGCACGTCGTAGTCGTGCGCGAGCAACCAGCGACGCAGCACGTCGAAGGCGACGCCACTGCGCACATGACCGATATGGGGCTGACCCTGCACGGTGGCCCCACACAGATACACCGAGGCACGGCCGGGGACCAGCGGGGTGAATTCCCGCATGGTCCGCGTGTCGGTGTCAAAAAGGCGCAAGGTCACGGCATTCGATCCTAGTCGGTGGGATTGTGGTGGGGTTGACCGGCCGGTTCGTGGCGCCGTGGTTTATGGAACGGCTGATCGAATCGGCGAGAAGGCACTGCGCGGTAGGAAAGATTCAGGGGCCCGTCGGGGCTACGAACACGCTGCGATCAGACAGGTGGCGATGGCGGCGATTCCCTCGCCGCGGCCGGTCAGACCGAGACCGTCCGTCGTGGTTCCGGACACCGAAACAGGGGCGTCGAGGAGTTCGCCGAGGACTTTTTGCGCCTCGGCGCGGCGGGGGCCGATCTTCGGGCGATTACCGATGACCTGCACCGCGGCGTTCACGACTTCGAAGCCCTCCTCGGCCAGCAGCCTGCGGACCTCGGTGAGCATGGCGGCGCCGGTGACGCCGGCCCATTCGGGACGGCCGACCCCGAAGACAGCGCCGACGTCGCCGAGACCAGCGGCGGAGAGCAGGGCATCGCAGAGGGCGTGGGCGGCGACGTCACCGTCGGAGTGGCCCGCGCAACCGTCGGCGTCGGCGAACAGCAGACCGGCCATCCAGCAGGGGCGTCCCGGCTCGATGGGGTGCACGTCGCTGCCGATGCCGACTCTCATCGGGCAACCGCCTGCTCGGCGGGCCGCCCGGCGGCCGGGGACCCGTTGCCGAGGAGCGCCTCGGCCAGGTGCAGGTCGAGGGGGGTGGTGATCTTGAATGCCAGTGGGTCACCCGGGACTGTCTGCACGGCGACACCGAGGCGTTCGACCAGGCCCGCGTCGTCGGTGGCGCCCACGTCGGTGGCGTAGGCGCGGCGCAGCAGGTCGGCGGCGAAGCCCTGGGGGGTTTGGATGGCGCGCAGGTGGGCGCGATCGGGGGTGCCGGTGACGACGCCCGCGTCGTCCACCGATTTCACGGTGTCGACCACGGGCAACGCGGGGACCACGGCCTGGCTACCTGCCTGGAGCTCGGCGGCCACTCGCGCGATCAGCTCCGGTGGCGTGAGCGCGCGTGCGGCATCGTGCACGAGGTAGAACGCGGCGTCGGGTGCGGCAGTGATGCCGGCACGCACCGAATCGGTGCGCTCGGCGCCGCCCACGACCACCTGCACCGGCACAGGGGGCATCGAACCGCCGGTGAGCGAGGTGGTGGTGGACAGCAGCGCGGATGCGGCCTCGACCAGATCGGCGGGCACGACCACGACAACCCGGTGCACCGCACCGGACGCGATCAGACCGTCGACGGCCAACCGGACCATAGGTGTGCCGCCGACCGGAACGAACGCCTTCGGGGTGGGTTCACCCAGGCGCACGCCACGACCGGCGGCAGGGACCAGTGCTACGACAGGTCGCACTTGTTCAAATTTCTAGGAAGCCGCGGCGAGGACCTCGTCGAGCAGCGATTCAGCCTTGCCGTCGTCGGTGCCCTCGGCGAGCGCGAGCTCACCGACGAGGATCTGACGAGCCTTGGCAAGCATCCGCTTCTCACCGGCGGACAGGCCGCGGTCCTGCTCACGACGCCACAGGTCACGAACCACTTCGGCTACCTTGTTCACATCGCCGGAGGCGAGTTTCTCGAGGTTGGCCTTGTAACGGCGGGACCAGTTGGTCGGCTCCTCCGTGTGTGGCGCGCGCAGCACCTGGAAGACGCGGTCGAGACCTTCCTGGCCGACGACGTCACGGACGCCGACGTATTCAGCGTTCTCTGCGGGAACCCGAACGGTCAGGTCGCCTTGCGCAACCTTCAGGACCAGATACTCTTTCTGCACACCCTTGATGGTGCGGGTCTCGATTGCTTCGATCAGCGCCGCTCCGTGGTGGGGGTAAACGACGGTGTCTCCGACCTTAAAAATCATGTGTCCCGTGCCCCTTTCGATGTTCACAGTTTAACATGCGACTCGATAACGGCGCGATCAACTGTGCAGGTCAGGGCCACAACGAGGCCATCGCAGGGGTTGACAATACAGAATCGGTGTGCATTGTGTTGCGCCAGAACGGGTTAACCACCAGCATAGCGACCGGTTATCGCGCGTCGGGAACCCGGCATCGATCCGGCAAACGCGCTCGAGACACCGAACTGTTACTTCCGCACCCGCGCGTCGCGAGCCCGAACGTCACCCGCGCGAAGTGAACTACTACGCTGCCTAGTTACTAACCTCCGATCCCCTTGTGGACGGAGTGAGCCCGGTCGACATGGAGGACAAACCGTGACTGCCCTGAAAGCTGTGACCGCCCTGTCGGCGCGACGTCGCATGGCGACGGTTGCCGCGCTCGCCGCTGCCGCGGGTATCGCCCTGACCGGCTGCAGTGCCGGCCAGATCACCCAGACCTCGTCGCAGGCCGCCGCCATCAACGGCAACCACGCCAATGTCGGCGACATCGCCCTGCGCAACGTGCACATCGTGTACCCCGAGGCCACCGCCGAGCACGACAAGGGCGGCAAGGCGGTGATCGCGCTGTCGATCATCAACACCAGCGAGACCGTCACCGACGAGCTGACCAGCGTCAGCACCGACCTGGGCCAGGTCAAGATCACCGGGCCGGGCGGCGACGCCAAGTTCGTGCTGAAGCCCCAGCAGACCGTGGTCGTCGGCACGGGCGAGACCAAGCCCGCCGCGGCCGACGATCACCACGGCACCACCACGGCGGCGCCGACCACCACGGCCGCGCCGACAACTGCCGCGCCGACAACTGCCGCAGCCGGCCAGGACACCCCGTCGATCGATCCGGTGAAAAACCCGGCCACGATCGAGATCACCGGCCTGTCCAAGGACATCGTGCCCGGCCTGACCTACAACGTCACCTTCAACTTCAAGGACGCGGGCACCGTGCAGGTGGCCGTCCCGGTCGACGCCGCCGCGGTCGCGCGCATCGAGAACGAGAAGTCCGGCCCCGCGCCCGAGGGTGCGGGCGGCGGTCACTGAGACCAGCAGTGCGAAAGAGCCGTCGCGAACTTCGCGGCGGCTCTTCTCTTTGTGTCGGTCCTCTTTGTGTCGGTCCTGCTCCGTAGGGTGCGCCTGTGGCCAAGACCAAAGCAGTCTTCCGGTGCTCCGCGTGCACGCACGAGGTGTCCAAATGGGTGGGTAAGTGCCCCGATTGTGGCGCCTGGGGAACAGTGAACGAGGTGGCCGTTTCGGCGTCCACGGCGGCGCCAGGGCGCCGGGCGATGCTGCCCAGTACAGCGGCGGCACCGCTGTCGCAGATCGACGCCAAGGTCACGCAGGCGCGGTCGACGGGGGTGACCGAGCTCGATCGGGTACTCGGGGGCGGGGTGGTACCTGGGTCGGTGGTCCTGCTGTCGGGTGAGCCGGGTGTCGGCAAGTCGACGCTGCTGCTCGAGGTCGCGTTCCGGTGGGCGGCGGCGCGCGAGGAGACCGCGCTGTACGTCACCGCCGAGGAATCGGCCGGGCAGGTGCGGTTGCGGGCCGATCGGACCGGGGCGGTGCACGACCGGGTGTACCTGGCGGCCGAATCGGATCTGTCGATCGTGCTCGGGCATGTGGAGCAGGTGCGGCCGTCGCTGCTGGTGGTGGACTCGGTGCAGACCATGCTGGCGCCGGAGGTGGACGGTGTGATCGGCGGTGTCACCCAGGTGCGCGCGGTCACCGCGGCGCTCACCTCGCTGGCCAAGGCGACCGGGATCGCGGTGCTGCTGGTCGGGCATGTCACCAAGGACGGGAATGTGGCGGGCCCGCGCACGCTCGAGCACCTGGTGGACGTGGTGCTGCAGTTCGAGGGTGACAAGAACTCGTCGCTGCGGATGGTTCGCGGCATCAAGAACCGCTTCGGTAGCGCCGACGAGGTGGGCTGCTTCGAACTGCACGACGACGGCATCGCCTGCGTCGACGATCCGTCCGGGCTGTTCCTGCACCACCGCACCGACACCGTCCCAGGAACCGCGGTGACCGTCGCGATGGACGGCAAACGGCCGCTGGTGGCCGAGG
Organism: Nocardia sp. NPDC058518; assembly: GCF_042719655.1. Lineage (NCBI taxonomy): Bacteria > Bacillati > Actinomycetota > Actinomycetes > Mycobacteriales > Nocardiaceae > Nocardia > Nocardia sp. NPDC058518. The sequence goes on along the minus strand of NZ_JBHXNJ010000017.1, from coordinate 6,085 downwards.
TGCAGGGGCTGACCGTCAAGACCGAGATTCCGCAGCCGCGCCGGGCCGTGAGCGGGCTGGACTACAACCGCGTCGCCATGGTGCTCGCGGTGCTACAGAGCCGAGGACGGGTCTTCCTCGGCAAGCACGATGTGTACGCGGCGACCGTCGGCGGCATGCGCTTGCTGGAGCCGACGGCCGATCTGGCCATCGCCTTGGCCATCGCGTCCGCCGAGGCCGATATCGCGCTGCCCGCGGGCTGGGTGATTCTCGGCGAGGTCGGTTTGGCGGGTGAGGTCCGCAAGGTCACCGGGCTCGGCAGGCGCCTGGCCGAAGCCGAGCGTTTGGGGTTCACCACCGCTCTCGTTCCCCCCGGTTCGGAGAAAACCAAGACCGGGACGATGCGTATCCACGAGGTCGGGGATCTGCGCTCGGCCCTTCGATTGGCAGAACTCCGCAAATCCCGCGCACCCCGCGAGATGGTGGCCGTGGAATAACTCCGGCAACCGCCCGATTCGGCGCCGATCATCTATTACCCCGGCAATGTCCATTGACGGCGTGGCCGATCCTGCGAACACTGCAAATCAACCCATCTTGAACATGTGACCTATGGCGCACCCGCACAATGCCACCGGCGTGCGGGAACGCGGCATCAAGAGGCGAGGTTGAAGGGCTCCGCGGCGCTGCGAACGGCACCGAGCTGGGCGACCACCATGTACGCGCCCGCCGGCACCTGCAGGCGGTCGCCCGCGCACTGCGGCTGCGAGGTGGTGCCGAACCAGGTGCCCTTGTACGAGAGTTGTTCACCGGCCTTGAGCGTCTTCAGTTCCGCCGGGTCGTCCTGGTTGCAGTCGTTGCTCGCCCAGAGCCTGCGCTGCCCGTCGAGGGTGTAGACGAGGAACTGTGGGCCCGCCCCGAGGTCGCGCGAGCAGGCCGCCGACGAGATGTTGGTGATCACGGTGCCGAACGCGGGCTGGTCGCCGACTCGGTAGGTCGGCTGGCCCACTGTCACCTTCAGCGCCAGCGACTGATCCGGGCACGGCTGTGCCGCCGGCTGGGCGGCGGCACTCGCTGTCGTGGTCGGCGGGGCAGACCCGCTGCTGGGTGTACTCGACGCGCTAGTCGGGGTGGGGGTGGGGGTCGGGGCGCGCGCCCCCCCGCCCCCGGGGGTGTGTGAGAGCGCGGGAGAGAGCCCCCCCCCCCCACACACC
>NZ_JBHXNJ010000017.1:0-4887 GCF_042719655.1 Nocardia sp. NPDC058518 | reverse complement strand
CTCCTGTCCCCCATCCAACCGAAAAGGGGGGGGGGGGGCCCCCGGCTGGGGGGGGTTCTCCGCGGGGGGGTGGGGGGAGCGGCGCCGGGCCGCGCCCCGCCCCCCCCCCCCGACGTGGTGGTACTCGCGACCGCGTTATCGGCCCCACCCGAATCCCCGCCGCGCGCGACCATGGTGACGAGCCAGATCACGATCGCGAGCGCGACGATGATGACGCCGATCGCGAGTGCACGGCGGCGCCAGTAGATCTCCGGTGACAGCGGTCCATTCGGTTCCAGCACGCCTCAACGGTAAGCGCAGCGCGCAGGGGCGCGCTCGATGACCTCGGCGTGTCGGCGGTTCAGGCCATCTCGCCGATATTGCCGACGGTGCGCCGCAGCTGCGCGCGACCGTCCTCTAGCTGGTAGGTGACGCTCGCGATAGCCAGCTGACCAGCGGCAACACGCTGGGCGATGATCATCGAACGCTGCATGAGCAGCTTGCTGGTCTCCTCCACGTGGCGCGCCTCCAGGTCGTCGACCGTGTTGAGTCCTTCGCGGCGTCCGAGCAGGATCGACGGCGTCACCCGCTCGACCACGCTGCGAATGAACCCACCGGGCACCTCGCCGCCGTCGAGCGCGTCGATGGTGGCCTTCACGGCACCGCAGCTGTCGTGACCGAGCACGACGATCAGGGGCACATTGAGCACCTCGACGCCGTATTCGATCGAACCGAGCACCGAACTGTCCACGACGTGGCCCGCTGTGCGCACCACGAACATGTCGCCGAGCCCCTGGTCGAAGATCAGTTCGGCGGCGACGCGGGAATCACCGCAGCCGAACAGGATCGCGTGGGGGTTTTGGCCTTTGACGAGTTTGGCTCGGTCGGCGGCACCCTGGCTAGGATGCTGCAGAGTGTCATTGACGAAGCGCTCATTGCCTTCACGCAACGACTTCCAGGCACTTATCGGATTCGAACCAGGCATACCGACCATTGTGCACATGCCCTCGGTTACCAGCGAGTCCGCCACGTTACGCGTCGGCAAAGAGCGGCTGGCCGAGAGAAAACGAGAACGGTGAGTATCGACGCGGAATCCCTGCTCAGCTGGTTCGGCGACACGGCGCGGGCACTGCCGTGGCGCGAGCCGGAGGCGACCGCATGGCACATCCTGATGAGCGAGATCATGCTGCAGCAGACGCCTGTGGTGCGGGTGGAGCCGATCTGGCGCGAATGGGTGGCGCGCTGGCCGGTGCCGTCGGCGATGGCGGCGTCGTCGCAAGCGGAGGTGCTGCGGGCGTGGGGCAAGTTGGGATATCCGCGGCGGGCGTTGCGGTTGCACGAGTGCGCGCGGGTGTTGTCGGCTGAGCACGGTGATGTGGTCCCCGCCGATGTCGACGTGCTGCTGAGCCTGCCGGGAATCGGCGCCTATACCGCCCGCGCGGTGGCCTGTTTCGCCTACGGCCAGCGAGTTCCCGTGGTGGACACCAATGTTCGGCGCGTTGTCGCGCGTGCGGTGCACGGCCGGGAGCCGGGCAACCCGTCCGCGCGCGATCTCGCCGAGACCGAAGCCCTGCTGCCGATCCCGGTGCCGCGAGCCGCGACCTTCTCGGCGGCCCTGATGGAACTGGGCGCCCTGGTCTGCACGGCCCGTAATCCCGACTGCGCAGGCTGCCCACTGCCGACCTGTGCCTGGGTCGCGGCGGGCAAACCGGCCGCCGAAGTGGCACGCAAGGTGCAGAAGTACGAGGGCACCGATCGTCAGGCCCGTGGGCGGCTGCTCGATGTGCTGCGTGACGCGTCAGGCCCGGTCGAGCGGATCCGCCTCGACCTGGCATGGACCCGGGATCCGGGTCAGCGCGCGCGGGCGCTGGATTCGTTGCTGGTCGACGGGCTGATCGAGCAGACCGATGACGGGCTGTTCGCGCTCGCGGGCGAAGGAAGCACCGCCGGGTAGCAGGGGGCCGACCGGCTCACCTAGTGACGCGTCGCAGGAACCGGCCGACGTGTTCGCGGTAGGCCTCGGGTTGTTCGTCGTGCACCAGATGCCCGGCCCCTTCGATGCGCACGTACTCCGCATCGGCAACCACCTCGGCCATCGTCAGCATCTGGCCCGGCGGTGTGATGGTGTGCTCGCCTTCGATGAGCAGCGCGGGCACCCGCAGCGACTTCCACTCGGTCCAGAAGTCGCGCGTGCCCCACTCCTCGGAGATCGCGCGGAAGGTGTCCACCTCGCCGTGCAGTCGGTAGCCGTCCGGCGCCGCGGTGAACGCGCGAAGGAAGTAGGTGCCCGCGACCGGGCCGAAGTAGTCGAGCACCGCCTGCTCGTCGGAGAACGGTTGCGGCCAGGAGTGGATCAGCTCGGCCCAGTGGGCGGCGGTGCGGCCGGTGAAATCGGGGGCGATGTCCTCGACGACGATCGCGCGCACCCGCTCGGGATAGGTCGCCGCGAAGACCCAACCGTGGATCGCGCCCATCGAATGCCCGACGATCACCATCGGTTCGGTGATCGCGGCGGTGCGCTCGGCCAGGTCGGCCACGAACGCCTCCGTCGTGAGCTCGGCGGGGGTCGGCCGACCGTGCCCGGCCGCATCGACGGCGTAGACGTGCCCGTATCCGCGCAACCAGGGCACCTGGTCGGCCCAGGTCCGTGCACTGCCCATCAACCCGTGCAACAGCAGGATCGGGACGCCGGACCCACCTTCGTCGTTCAACACCCTGCCGATTGTGCCCCAGAGCGGGATGTTTCCCGAGCGGTCGTATTGTCGGCTCCATGGCTGTTGTGAAGATCAATGCGATCGAAGTTCCCGAGGGCGCGGGCCCCGAGTTGGAGAAGCGGTTCGCCGCGCGCGCGGGCGCGGTGGAGAACTCCCCCGGTTTCCTCGGCTTCCAGTTGCTGCGCCCGGTGGCCGGCGACAACCGGTATTTCGTGGTGACGCAATGGGATTCGGAGGAATCGTTCGCCGCGTGGCGTGACGGTCCGGCCCGCGCGGCGCACGCCGGAAACGGTGGCGACGGCGAGCGTCCCAAGCCGGTGTCGACGGGTGCCTCGCTGCTCGAGTTCGAGGTCGTTCTCGACGTGCCCGCGAAGGCCTGACAGCGGCGTTTCCGCTGGACATGCGGTTGCGCGTATTGACGTGGGTGGCTCGCGGCTGTCACAGTTCGAGGGAACATCCGCGAGGGTGCGCGGTAATCCGGTGTGAATCCGGAGCGGTCGCGCCACTGTATCCAAGTACCGGGTCCCCGGTGCCGGAGAGCCAGACACCGGCACCTTCGCGCCACACTTCAACCGTGGGACGCGTATCCCTAGAGGAGGACTCGAATGGCTATCGCGCATTCACCCAGCCGGTCTACCGGCCTCGACACCCTGGCAACCGTGCTCGTCACGGTCGGCGTCGTCCTGCTTGCACTGCTCGCCCTGTACCTGGTCGGTTTCGACCAGGGGGCCGTCTCGCGTAGCGGGATGTTCCTGCACGAGCTGATGCACGACGGACGTCACCTGCTGGGTGTTCCGTGCCACTGATCGGATCACTCAAGACCCTGCTGTTGCGCGGCCTGCTGGCCGGCCTGATCGCCGGCCTGCTGGCCGCGACAGTGGGCTACTTCGTCGGCGAGCCCCAGGTGGATGCCGCGATCGCCATCGAAGAAGCCGCGGCCGCTCCGGCCGAACACGGCCACGAAGCCGCGGAACCGCAGGGCCATTCCCACGGCGACGAGGAAGAGCCGCTGGTCAGCCGGTCGGGCCAGAAGGCGGGCCAGTTCCTCGCGCTCGGCTTGGCCGGGATGGCGTTCGGCGCGTTGTTCGCGTCGGCGGTGAATGTGGCGCGCAGGTTCACCACATTGTCCGGGCCCCAGTTGTCACTGACCTCAGCGGTTCTCGCGTGGGCGGCGATCGTCGCGGTGCCGTTCTTCAAGTATCCGGCCAACCCGCCCGCGGTCGGCGATCCGGAAACCATCAACGAACGCACCTGGCTGTGGGTCGCGGCCGTCGTCCTCGGCCTGCTGGCCGTCGCGGCAGCCGTCGCGGCCTACCGCGCGCTCGCCGCGTCGGACACGTTGCGGCTCATCGCCGGGGTTGGCGCGTTCGTCGTGGTCACCACGGTCGGCTACGTGCTGCTGCCCGGCGTGAACGAGGTGGCCGACGACTTCCCCGCCACCCTGCTGTGGAATTTCCGGGTGGCCTCGCTGGCCGAAACCACCACGCTGTGGGTGAGTTTGGGGCTGGCGTTCGCCGCGCTCACGGAATTCGCTTCGCGGCGTAGCACTGCGGTAGTGGACAAGGTTCCTACCGCAGGGTGATCCTCGCGAGCAGTTGAGAACGGCAGTGTCGGTGTCATGACCGGCACTGCCTTTCTTGTTTCCACCAGTCGTCCGCGCGCCGTGCATGTCGCGTTCGGCGGGCTCATCACCGCGCTCGCCGCCGGCGTTGCCGAAGGACTGTTGCGCGCCGTCCGTGGTGGCGACGAATTCGGGGCCACCGCAACGGGTTTGCTACCCCGGCTCGCCATCTACCTGGCCGTGGCCGGGGTCGCGCTGTACATGCTGAACGGCAGCCGGGTGGCCCGCGCGCTGCTGACCGTCGGCATCGGCGTGGTCGGCCTGGTCTCGCTGATCATCGAGCCGCTGGCGGTCGTGTTGTCCACCGACGACTACACGACGCTGTTCGACGGTATGTCGCCCAGCTCGATCGTGCTGGCGGGCTGCCGAACCGTCCACATCCTGGCGGTCGTCATCGCGATCCCCGCCATGTACACCCCGGCCGCCCACCGCTGGTTCACCCAGCGCTGAGCCACTGGTGCACAACGGCCCTGGGGGGGCCGGGTGGGGGTAGGCGGGGGCGGGGGGTGTTTTTTAGGGGGGGGGGCGGTTTATATATTCCATGACCCCCCGACCAAATCGCAGAGGGGGTGT
>NZ_JBHXNJ010000016.1:200995-209003 GCF_042719655.1 Nocardia sp. NPDC058518 | reverse complement strand
AACCCGGAAGCTAAGGCCACCTGCGCCGATGGTACTGCACTCGACAGGGTGTGGGAGAGTAGGACACTGCCGGAACATCATTGCGAAAGGCCCTCCAACTTCGGTTGGAGGGCCTTTTTGCGTTCCCTCCAAATCGTGACTCTTGTTAACGTCTCGTCGCCTGGCCGCGATTCATTGGATGTCCGATGTCCAACCATTCGAAAAAAGGGGATGCTCATGGGTTCTAGCGATGCTTTGGCCTGGCTGCGCGACGGCTACCTGGCCGGCGATCCGGTCCGCTCCGCGTTGTTCACGGCGGTGGCCCTCCCGATCATGCTGCTCGGGCTGCTCTCCGGCCAGCCTTTCTGACCTGGTTACCTCTCAGCCCGAGGCGCGTCAGACCACTTGCGAAGGCCCTCCAGCCACGGTTGGAGGGCCTTTGCGTTCCGCGACAACTGATTTCGCGGGTGCCCTGGCAGCTCGCCCGCAGCAGTCGGGGCCGACCTGAAGCGAAGCGTAAACATTTCAGAAACCGGCATGCCGGGCGCCTCGGTGCGCGACGATGATCCGACGTCGCTTCGGGAGGTCACCATGGACTGGCTCTTCACTCACCAGACACTGCGCCGTTGTGCGACAGCCCTCGTGCTGCCTGCCGCATTGATCGGCGCGGTAGCGACCGCGCCACCCGCCACCGCGGCACCCGCTGCTGACCCGCTGGTCGGCGCGGTCGGTTCGGTCGCCGGCCTCGCCGGGATCGAGCTGCCCGCCACCTACGGTCCCGAGACCGCGATCGTGGTGCTCGGGTACGGTCTGCTGCCGGATGGCACGATGCGGCCCGAACTGGGTAATCGTCTGCACGCGGCGCTGATTCAGGCCTATATGTCACCCGCCTCCCCGGTTATCGTGACCGGCGGCAATCCGCGCAACGGTGTCACCGAGGCGCAGGTGATGGCCGACTGGCTCAATATTCGCGGTGTCGCCAGGCAGCGGCTGCACGCGGAAACCGAAGCCGGTTCCACTGTGCAGAATGCCGAGTTCTCGGCGCGCATGATGGAAGCGCTCGGCGTGACCAAAGCGGTCCTCATCACCTCCGCCGACCACATGCGCCGGGCCCTGGACAATTTCCTGGCCGCAGGCATCCCGGTAGTCGCCACCATGACACCGGACGTAGCGCCCCTATGGGCCCAGCCTTACGGCACAGAGAAGTAGACATGCGATCGGGACCGGACTGTTCATGGTGCCCAGCCCTACGGCACCGTTAGCTGAGTACATGACCCTCGCTAATTGATAGCCGCGCCGATGTCGGTGCCGCCGTTTACGATGCGGGTGGCGTCATCGCGGGTTGCGGTGGCGCAGGGCGGTAATGGCAGACAGGGGAATTCGATGGATCGGCCGGTATGGGCGCCCGAAGGTGTCGATATGCAGCATCCGAGTCCGGCTCGGATGTACGACGCTTTGCTCGGCGGCTCGCACAACTTCGCGGTCGACCGCGACGCAGCGGAGCTGGCGATCAAGCTCGTGCCCGATCTGCCACGGTTGGCGCTGAGCAATCGCGCCTTCCTGCGTCGTGCTGTCCGTTTCATGCTCGACTCGGGGATCAGGCAGTTCCTCGACATCGGGTCGGGCATCCCCACCGCGGGCAATGTGCACGAGATCGTGCACGAGCTCGACCCGGAGGCGCGGGTGCTCTATGTCGATATCGACCCGGTGGCGGTCGCCCATTCGCGAACCATCTTGCAGGGCAACGAGCGCGCGGGTGCGATCGAGGCCGACCTACGCAAATCCGATGACTTGGTCGCCGCGGTACGCGAGACCGGGCTGATCGATTTCGAGCAGCCGGTGGGGTTGCTGCTGATCGCGGTGCTGCATCTGGTGCCCGATATCGACGATCCGGTCGGCAAGGTGTCCGCGCTGCGCGAAGTGGTGGCGCCGGGTAGTTTCATAGCCATTTCACATCTCACGTCCGAGCTTCGGCCCGATGACGCCGGTAAACTTGGAACGCACTCGGTGAACCAAACCAAGGTCGGTATTCATTTCCGGACCAAGGATGAGATCGTCGCCTTGTTCGAGGGATGGGATTCGGTCGAGCCCGGCGTCGTCGAGCTGCCGCTGTGGCGCCCCGAATCCGAGCGTGATCAGCACGAGAAGCCAGGCCGTTCGCTCGGTATGGGCGGAGTCGCGATCAAAGTGTAAGCCGCCTGACATGGCGGTGCGATAGACGATGACAGGTGGATGAAGCAGTGAGGTCGTGGGAGCTGGCGCAGCGTTGGGCAGATGTCCTCGACGGCGTTGTAGCTCCTACCCTCAACCGCTCCCAGATCGAAGAGATGCTGGCCGCCCTGTGCACCGGGCTGATCGACGCGGCGCGCGGCGGGGAGGATCCCGATATCGCGCGCCGCGCCGCGCGGATGCTGGTCGCCGCCAACTATCGTGATCCGTCGGCGGTCAGCCGTTCGGTGCCGGTGATCTGCGCCGATCTGGTCGAGATCGCCGCCGACGGCCCGGCCGACCCCGCCCTGCCGCAGATCCGCGACCGGGCGATCGGCCTTGCCGCCGACTTCGCGGCGGGCTTCACCGCGGCGTTGCGGGCCGCCGCGCTGGCCGAGCAGGAGGCCACGCTGGCCGCGGTACTCGCCGCCGCCCAGGAAGCTGAAAACCGCCGGGCGTTGTCGGAAGCCCGGTTCGAGGCGGTTTTCGACGGCGCCCTTGTCGGTATCGGCACCGTCAACATGTCGGGTCAGGTGGTGAACTGCAATGCCACCATGGCCCAGATGCTCGGCCAGACCCCGGAGACGATGCCGGGCCGGACTGTCGCCGATATCCTCGGCCCCCAGAATCTGAACTTCGCGTTCGAACAACTCCAGCGCATGGTCGCGGGCGAATCCGAGAGCTTCCGCACCGAGACCGAGCACCTGCACACCGACGGCCGGGTCACCGCGATCGACCTGTCGATGTCGGCGGTGCGTGGCACCGACGGCGGTATCGAGTTCCTGATCGGCGTCGCGGTCGATGTCACCGAGCGCAAGCAACTCGCCGACCGCCTGTGGCACGACGCCAATCACGACGCGCTCACCGGCTTGCCGAACCGCCCGCACCTGTTCAGCAGACTGGCCGACGCACAACCCCCGATCGGGGTCTGCTATCTCGACCTCGACGGCTTCAAGGAGATCAACGACCTGTGGGGGCACATGGTCGGGGACCGCGTGCTCCAGGTCGTGGCCGACCGGATGTGCGACGCGGTGCGCCCGGACGACGCGCTCGCCGCCCGCATCGGCGGTGACGAATTCCTCGTTCTGGTCGAAAACTGTTCCGGTGAAGCACAATTGGCGCGGCTGGCCGACAAGCTGCTGTCCGCACTGACCGAGCCGCTCGGGGTGGACGGACACGTGCTCGCAGTCGGCGCCAGCATCGGTGCCGCCTTCTTCGAGCAATTGCCCACCGCCGTAGACGAATTGGTGCACGCCGCCGACGCGGCGATGTATCGCAACAAGAACGACGCGCGCCGCGATCCGGCCCGGTAGCGGCCGGGCCGGAGTCGATCAGACCGATTCGTGCTGGCGCTTTGCCGCCCGCGCCAGTGACCGGTCGCGCTGCTCCTCGAAGCGCAGGACATCCCCGCTCAGCCGCTCCAGGAATACCGCCAGATCTTCGCGGGCCCGCTCGCCCCGCGCGCTGAAATCGTTGCGCTCGAAGATGTTCCACTTGCGCAGCACCGGCATCAAGACCTCCTCCAAGTGCTGGCGCAGGTCGTAGATACCGTGCTTGGCCATCAGCACGCCGTTGCGTCGCCAGCCCGGCATGCCGGCGCCGGGCATCTGGAAATTCTGCACGATGGTGTTGATCGCCTCGATGGTCTGGTCGGGGGCCAGGTCCAGCGAGGCGGCGCACAGATTGCGGTAGAAGATCATGTGCAGGTTCTCGTCGGCGGCGATGCGGGCGAGCATGCGGTCGGCGATCGGATCGTCGCAGACGCGACCGGTATTGCGGTGGCTGACCCTGGTGGCCAGTTCCTGCAAGGTCACGTAGGCGACGGAGAACAGGAATCCGGCACCGGTCGAGGTGTGGATGTCGAAGCCCGGCGCCTTGTCGTCCACGACGGCCATCGCCGAATATCCGTTGGTCATGTGGATCATTCGTGCCTGCTCCAGCGCGACCGGGTCGACCCCGCGGGTCACCACGAGGTAGTCGCGCAACACGATCCCGTGCCGATTCTCCTCGGCGGTCCAGCGGCCGACCCAAGTGCCCCAGGCGCCGTCCTCGGAGAAGTTCTCGGCGATCTCACGATGGTAGGAGGGCAGGTTGTCCTCGGTGAGCAGGTTGGTGACCATCGCCGCCTTGGCGAGTTCGCTGAGCGCGGATTGTTCTGGGTCCCAATCGATTCCGCCCATGGACGCGAAGTTGCGGCCATGGTCCCACGGCACATAATCGTGCGGGTGCCAGTCCTTGGTCATCGACAGATGCCGGTCGACATTGCTCGCGGCAATCGGTTCCAGCTCGATCAGTAGTTCCAGTTGGGTCAGGTTCCTGGCCACGCTCGTTGCCCTTTCCGGTTAGTGAAAAGCGAGAGTTGCGTCGGTCCGGTAGTGTTGCCCGACGTCACAATAGACCCGGCGCATGGCGCCTGGAAACGACACGGTGCTCTTACGCGCTGTTCGAAGAATTTGGGCGCGTCGCGCCGTGTGCATATACGCTCCACCAGTTCAGCTCCATCAGCGGTTCCCGTTCAGTCGTGGCATAGCTAGAGAGAGTGAGCGAAAAATTATGACGGACATCGTGGTCACGAGCCTGGCGGCGACCACGTCGATCGCGGGCGACGTCGACTCGACCTGGAAGGGTCTGCTCAACGGCGAGAGCGGGATCGACGTCTTGGAAGACTCCTTCATCGACGACTTCGAACTGCCGGTGCGGATCGGCGGCCACCTGAAGGTGTCGCCCACCCTCTCGCTCACCCGCGAAGAGGCGCGCAAACTGTCCTACGTCGAACAGATGGCCGTGGTCCTCGGCCGCGAGGTGTGGCGCAACGCGGGCAGCCCCGAAGTGGACCGCGACCGGCTCGGCGTCTCGATCGGTACCGGCCTCGGCGGCGCGGAATCGCTGATCTACGCACGCGACCGGCTCCGCAACGGCGGCTACCGCAAGGTCTCGCCGCTGACCGTGCAGGCCATCATGCCCAACGGCCCCGCGGCCTGTGTCGGCATCGAACTGGGTGCGCGCGCGGGAGTTTCCACGCCGGTATCGGCCTGCTCGTCGGGTTCGGAGGCGATCGCCAACGCGTGGCGGATGATCGTGATGGGTGACGCCGACATGGTGGTCACCGGTGGTGTGGAGGGGTCCATCCAGGCCGTGCCGATCGCGGCGTTCACGCAGATGCGGGCCATGAGTACCCGCAACGATGATCCCAAGGCGGCCTCGCGTCCCTTCGACGCCGACCGCGACGGATTCGTCTTCGGCGAGGCGGGCGCGATGATGGTGATCGAGACCGAGGAGCACGCCAAGGCGCGTGGCGCGACCATTCACGCGCGGCTGCTCGGCGCGGGCGTCACCTCCGACGGATTCCACCTCGTCGCACCGGATCCCGAGGGCACCGGCGCCGCGCGGGCGATGACGCGGGCGATGCAGACCGGCGGGATCAGCCGCACCGATGTCACCCACATCAACGCCCACGCCACCGCGACCCCGATCGGCGACACCGCCGAGGCCAATGCGATCAGCAAGGCCATCGGCTCGCACGCCTCGGTGTACGCGCCGAAATCGGCACTCGGGCATTCGATCGGCGCGGTCGGTGCGCTCGAATCGGTCCTGACGGTGCTCAGTGTGCGCGACAGCATCGTTCCGCCCACCCTGAATCTGGACAATCAGGACCCCGCTATCGATTTGGACGTGGTGTCGGGTCAGGCGAGGCGCGGTCGCATCGATTACGCGGTGAACAACTCCTTCGGTTTCGGCGGTCACAACGTGGCGATCTCGTTCGGGCGGTATTGACGATTCGCCCATCCATGGCGGGTACTGGTCAATGTGCGTTGAAAAGGATTGGGAATGATCGGCGAGACTTTCGACGACTATGTAGACGAACTGGGGACTATCCGGATTCCCGGTGATCAGACCTTGATCGACTTCGTCGACAAACACAGCGAGGCCAACGGGGACGACCTGGCCTATCGCTTCATCGACTATTCGACCGAACGTGAGGGGGAGTACCAGGAACTGACCTGGCGCGAATTCGGCGTGCGGCTGCGCGCGGTGGCCGCGCGATTGCAGCAGGTGACCAAGCCCGGCGACCGGGTGGCGGTGCTGGCACCGCAGGGTCTCGACTATGTCGTCGCGCTGTTCGCGGCGGTGTACGCGGGGAATGTGGCTGTGCCACTGTTCGATCCGGAGGAGCAGGGTCACAGCGACCGGCTGCATGCCGTCCTCGGCGACTGCGAACCCGCCGCGGTGCTCACCGTCGGCAGCGCGGCCGCGGGGGTGCGCAACTTCTTCCGCGAACAGCCCGCCGCGCAACGGCCGAGAATCATCGCGGTCGAGGCGATTCCCGACACCGTCGGCACGCGCTGGCGCAGGCCCGACATCAATATCGACAGCGTGGCCTACCTGCAGTACACCTCCGGATCCACTCGGGTGCCCGCCGGTGTCGAGATCACCCACCGCTCGGTGGGGACCAACCTGCTGCAGATGATCGACGCCATCGGGATCACCGAGAACGCCCGCGGGGTCACCTGGCTGCCGCTTTTCCACGACATGGGGCTGCTCACGGTGATCCTGCCGACCATCGGCGGCAAGTTCATCACGATCATGTCGCCGAGTGCGTTCGTGCGCAGGCCCGCGCGCTGGATAAAGGAGCTGGCGGCCCAGGCCGACGGTGCCGAAATCTATTCGGCAGCACCGAATTTCGCGTTCGAGCACGCGGCGATGCGTGGGTTGCCCAAGGGCAACGAGTCCCTCGACCTGTCGAATGTGATCGGTCTGATCAACGGGAGCGAGCCGGTGTCGGTGGCCTCGATGCGCAAGTTCAACGAGGCATTCGCGCCGTACGGGCTGTCCAAGACCGCGATCAAGCCGTGCTACGGGATGGCCGAGGCGACGCTGTTCGTGTCGGCCACCAAGCGCGACGACGAGGCGCGGGTGGTCTATGTCGATCGCGGGCAGTTGAACGACGGCCGGATGGTGGAGTGCGACGAGCATGCCGCGAACGCGGTGGCGCAGGTGTCGTGCGGACACGTCGCGCGGTCGCAGTGGGCGGTGATCGTCGATCCCGGCACCGGGGTAGAGCGCCTCGACGGCGAGGTCGGCGAGATCTGGTTGCACGGTGACAATATGGGCATCGGGTACTGGGGTCGGGCAGAGGAGACCGCGGAAACCTTCCACAACCGGGTGGTCGCGCGCATGCCGGTCGGTAGTCGCGCCGAGGGTGCGCCCGATGACGCGAAGTGGATGCGGACCGGCGATTACGGTGCCTATCACGACGGCGAACTGTTCATCACCGGTCGCGTGAAGGATCTGGTGATCGTCGACGGGCGCAACCACTATCCGCAGGATCTCGAATACTCGGCGCAGGAGGCCAGTACGGCCCTGCGGCCCGGTTTCATCGCGGCCTTCTCGGTGCAGGCGGGGCAACTGCCCGCGCCGGTGCTCGAGGCCGGGAACCTGTCCGATCCGGCGTCGGAGCAATTGGTGGTCGTTGCCGAAAGAGGCACGGGTGCGGCGAAACTCGAGCCGGGACCGATCACGGAGATGGTGCGTGCGGCAATCGCACGCAGGCACGGGGTGATGGTGCGGGATCTGTTGCTGGTGCCAGCGGGGTCGATTCCTCGGACCTCGAGCGGAAAGATCGCGCGGCGGGCCTGCAAGGCCGCGTATCTGGACGGAACGCTGCGCGGTGGATACCGGCAGCAGGCGTATCCGGACGCCCCGGAGGAGTGAGAACCGGGGGGGGGGGGGGGCCCCAGGCGGGGGGGCCGGGTCCCCGACCCCCACCCCTCACACCGCGCGCACGAATTGTGGTTTCGGTTGTGCTCTCTCTGGCGCTGCG
>NZ_JBHXNJ010000016.1:50293-200985 GCF_042719655.1 Nocardia sp. NPDC058518 | reverse complement strand
GGGCGCCCCCGCCCCCCCTCTAGGCCGCCCGCGCGCCGGGGCGCGCCCCCCCCCCTCCCGCCCCCCCCCCCCCCCCCGGTGAGTGCCCCCCCTCCCCCCCCTGCCCCCGGGGGCCCCCCCCCCGGGGCACCGAACCGCTCAGTTGACGCAGGGAATGGTGCTGTCGATATTGGTGGACAGCGGTTTTCCCGCGTCGGGCAGTGGCATCGAGCCGGACGTCGTGGTGGTCGGGGGTGTGGTCGTCGATGTCGCCGGGCTCAGCTCGGTGGGCAGGGTGAAGTCGGCGCCGAGTGCGACCCGGATGCGCCCGTCCTGCACCGACGGCGACGCGGAAACCGGCAGTCCACCGAGGAGTTCCGCCAGTGCGCGAGCGTCGTCGGCGGCACCGAGGCCGTAGGTGATGGTCGAGAACTGACCGTCGCTCGAATCTCCGTTGCCGATCAGGCCCGCGCCGTAGCCCCGGCTTGTCAGCGCGGCCGAGAGCGCCGCGGCCTGACCTTTCACAGCGCCCACATTGTGCACATCGACCACGCTCGTCGGAATCTGTGCCGCAGTAGTGGTTTTCGGTCCTTCCTGACCGAAAGCCGCCCGCACTTCCCGTTTGATCGCGGCCGGGTCGACGATATTCACGTCCTGACCGTCGATCACGTCGTAGCGCACCACCGGCAGCGTGCGGAACTCCACCGGCACCGAACCGGCGGCGCCGAGGTCGCGGGCGAAGTCGAACAGATTCCAGCCGTTGGAGAGCACCACATCGCGGTGTGCCACATCCATCAGTGCCGACAGCTTGCTCAGGTTGGTCAGCGTTCCGGAGTCCCTGAGCGACTTGGCGACCGAGGTGAGGAACGCCTGCTGGCGGTGGGTGCGGTCGAGGTCGCCGTTGCGCAGGCCGTGGCGCTGGCGGACGAACGCGAGAGCCTGCGAACCGTCGAGATGCTGGGTGCCCGCAGGGAAGACCGCACCGGAGAACTCGCTGTCGTCGACGGCGTTGTTCAGGCACACGTCGACGCCGCCGATCGCGGTGGCCAGGTCGTAGAAGCCCGCGAGGGAGATCTCGGCGAAGCGGTCGATCGGCACCCCGACGAGATTGCGGACGGTGGTGACGATGGACGCGCGTCCGGCCTCGCGGCCGCGGCGCTCGAGCACCACCGGATCCTTCTCGCCCTGCTCGATCAACTTCGCCTGTACCGCCGCCTTTTTCAGGCCGTACGCCTCTTTGATCTTGATCTGCTGGTAGCCAGGGATGCCGGTCACGGCAACATAGTTGTCGCGCGGGATGGAGAAGGCGACGACCTTGTTCTTGTCGGCCGGAATGTGCAGCAGGATCAGCGAATTCGCGTTGTAGCCGCCCTCGGTGCCGTCACCGGCGTGCAACTGATCGAGTATTTCTTTCGGCAGGTCGTTGCCGTTGAGGTCCTTGCGGGTGTCCAAGCCGATCAGCAGGATGTTGACGGCGCCGCCGCCGGACCGTGGGGCATCGGTACCGAGCGCGGTGGAGTGGGTGAAGCCGGAATCGAAGTCCTGCTTGGCCGACCAGGCCAGGCCGGTGCCCGCGAGCACGGCCAGCGCGGTCGTCGCCACGAGCATCCTCGCCATGATCAACCCAGCTCTGCGGGCGCGTCCACGCCCGGGCGCGCGGTGGTCGGCGGCGATGTGCCTGCCGACGCGCTGTGGTCCCCGCCGTGTCGTCTCCGGGCGCGGCGGCGCCGGAAAGTTGTTGTCCCCGTTCACCGCAGCGCGCTACCTGCCTGCCACTGTTCCCACGGCACGCTCCAGTCGCCGTTCTGCCACACCTCGAGCGGGGCGCCGCCGGTATTCCTGATGTCGACCACGTCGCCGGGTTGGGAGAAATCGTAGAACCAGCGGGCATTCTCGCCGCTGAGATTGAGGCAGCCATGTGAGACATTGGTGTTGCCCTGCGCCCAGATCGTGTCGTCGAGCTGGTGCAGGTAGATGCCGTCGGTGCTGATCTTGGTCGCCCAGCCGATGGTTTCCTTGTAGCCGAGCCGGGAGTTCACCGGCAGACCGTAGGTGGAGGAGTCCATGACCACCGGATTGCCTTTCTCCATCACGGTGTAGATCCCCGGCTGGGTCCAGAAGGTGATGGTCTTGCCCGCGACGGTCTGGCTGCCGCCCATGCCGAGCGAGGTCGGCATCGTCTTGATCAGCGTGCCGTTCTCGTACACCCGCACCTGCTTGTCGTTGTCGTCGACGATCGAGACGTGCGAGGGGCCGATGGTGAAGCTGGTTGCGGTGTCTTCCTGGCCGTAGAGGCCACCGCCGAGGTCCTTGCCGTAGATGTCGGCGGTGAGGGTCACTGTTGTGCCGGGCGCGTAGTAGTTCGCGGGGCGCCAGTGGGCATTGCGGTCGTCGAGCCAGTACCAGGAGCCGACGACGGGCGGATCGGTGGTGACCGACAGGTGCTTCTCCGCCGTCGCGCGATCGGGGACGTCCTCGTCGAAGTGCGCGACGACGACGGTGCCGACGCCGAAGGTGCCCGACGGGGAGAGCTCCGTGCCGCCCGTGGTTCGGAAAGAGACCTCGGTCTGGTTGTTCGGCGCGAGGGTGGTGAACGACGAGGTGATCGGCCCGACCTGGCCCGTGACGGTCACCGCCTCGGCCGTGACCGTGTAGGTGCGGCCGTAGCCGAGCGGTTCCGACGGTTTCCATGCCGACCGGTCGGGGGTGAGGATGCCGTCGACCGTGCCGCCCTGCTCGTTGGTCATCGTGACCGCGGTGAGCTGCCCGTCGCTGGTGCTGACCCGGACCGGGCCGAGCGGGTCGATCTCGGTCGCGCCGTCTTCCGGCGCTACCGAGATCGCCGGTGCCGGTGGGGCGGCGGATTCGGGCTCGGATCCGGTGGGCGAGCCGCAGGCCGCGACCAGCACCATGAGCCCGGCGGCGAGGCCGGCTCGGAAACGTCGTCCTGACATGCGCCCCTCCTGTGCTCGGTGCCGCTCAGCTCTGCGGGCTGACCTCGACGTCGATCGGCATGGGCTCTCCTCACTCAGCGATCCGGCTGTGGTGGGCCGAACGGGCTTGCAGCGATAGCGCCAACCAGCGTAACCCCGTTCGATGCGGGCGGGTCAGTCCTCGCTGGTGGCGCGTTGGCCGAGAAACCGCAGGAGGGCGGGATCGGCGGAGGTGAAGCGGTCTACTTCCTGTCCGCCGGTGCACTCGTACAGGGCGATGGTCACGGAGTCCGGTCGGCGTCCTACGACGCGCCAGATCGCGCCGGAATCCTGCCAGCGGAGGAGGAGTTCAACGGGGTCGGCGCTCACCTGATTCACCGTAGTGCGCGGCGATCATGGGTGTCGGACTCGTCCGTTATGCCCGCTCGCGGTAGTTGGCGGCTACCAGGGCGAGGCAACTCGCGGCGATCACGGCGGTGACCAGAAACATGGCGGGGTAGCCGAAGCCGAGGCCGCTGTGCAGGGCCGACAGGACCGCGGGCACGCCGAAGCCGAGGTAGCTCACCGAGTAGAAGACCGCGTTCAGACCGGCCAGGTCGCCGGGACCCGCGATGCGTTCGACCTGTTGCAGGCCGGCGACCAGGCCGATGCCGTAACCGCTGCCGAGTACGACGGCGGTCAGCAGCGTCACCCAGATGCTCAGGGTGGCAGCGGTCCACGCGGCAAGGACCATTCCCGTGGTGAGCAGCACCAGCGCGACTATCGCGGCGCGTGCGGTGCCGGGACGGTCGATGCGTCGGGCCACCGATTGGATGGTGAATCCGCAGCCGAGTGTCACCATGGTGACCAGGGCGGAGAAGGCGATCGGGGCCTGCTGCACGCGCGGCAACATCAGCGTCGGGAGCACGGCGTAGGCGGTGGCGTTGGCGGTGAACAGCCACAGCGCGATCGGCACCGCCACGCGCAGGAACCGTCGGTGCCCGGCGGCGGGGATCTTCAGGTCGTCACGCAGCCTGCCTGGATTCGCTGGGCGGGTCACGGTTTCCGGCGTTCGGGCCACCCAGAAAGCAGTTGCGACGCAGAGCACCGCGTTGACGAGATAGGCGGTCGAATCGGGCAGCGGACCCCACTGCGCGAGGGTTCCCGCCACACCCGCGCCGAGGGCGAACCCGGCGGTCAGGCTCATCGCGGATCGGCGAGCCCCCTTGCCCGCGGCGGCCGCGGCGAACGGTGGTTGCGACAGTTCCTTGAGCCAGCTGCCACCGACCGCCATCGCTAGTCCGAGCGCGACACCGCACAGCATCCGCCCGGCCGCCAGCATCGGCACCGAGGCCGCGCCCGCCGCGAGCAGCAGCGAACCGGCCGCGGCGATCAGCGGCGCGGGCAGCATCAGCGGGCGGCGGCCGAACCGGTCCGAGAGCGGGCCGCCGATGAGCAGGGCGGGCACGATGCCCAGGACGTAGTAGAACAGCAGCAGGTCGACCGCGGTCAGCGCGAGGCCGTTGGCTTTGTACATCACCAGCAATGGCGTGAACTCGTTGCCGCCCCACGCGATCGCGACCATGGCGGCGGACACCCCGAGCCAGGCGCGGGTCGCGGAGGCAGCACGGGGCCGCTCGGTGGTGAGAATCGCCATCACAGGCCCTTTCCGTCGTGCGCACACCGGAAATCCGGCGTGGATGGGGCGGAGCGTTCGGTCCACTCGCGGACCGTCGATCCCGCCACCCGCGCACAGGGGCGAATGGTGGCAACCGGTCTCATTTTAGGCGCGGCCGGTCGCTGTATTACCGTCGGCCTGTGCGTGAGCTGCGGATGGGGTGTGCGATGTGGACCCATACCCAATGGCAGCAGCGGATGCCTGCGCCCGGGGAGCGGTTGCGTGCCTATGCCGGGCACTGCGGTGCGGTCGAGGGCAACACCACGTTCTACGCGACGCCGTCGGCGTCCACGGTCGAGTCGTGGGCCCGGCAGACCGCACCCGATTTCCGGTTCGTGCTCAAACCGCCGAGGGCGGTGACCCATGAACGCAGGCTCGTCGACGCCGGTGCCGAACTCGGCGCGTTTCTCGACGTGATGGCGCCGCTCGGGCCGCGGGTACACGCGCTGTGGATCCAGTTGCCCGCGTCGTTCGGGCCGACCGATCTCGGCGCGCTCGCCCGTTTCCAGCGTGAGCTGCCCGGTGGGCTGCGGTGCGCGGTGGAGGTGCGTCATCCGGCCTTCTTCGAAGACGAGCGAGCCGCGGTGCAGCTGGAACGGGTGCTCGGGCGGATCGGGGCCGAATGGGTGCCCTTCGATACGACGGTCCTGTTCGACGGGCCACCGGGTGACCCCTCCGAATTCGAGGCAAGGGCGAAGAAGCCGCGCGTCCCGCGCCGGATGAGGGCGCTGACCGAATACCCGATCGTGCGCTATCACGGCCGCGCCGACACCGAACGCACCGTCGCGGGCTGGCAGCCGTGGGTGGAGACCGTCGCCGGCTGGCTGCGCGAAGGTCGCTCGCCCACGGTCTTCGTGCACACTCCCGACAACGCCGCCGCACGCGGCTTGGCTCGCCGCTTCCACGACGAGGTCCGCGCGATCGTCGGTGAGCTGCCCGAGCAGCCCATCCCCGAACCCGATGAACCGATGACACTGTTCTGAGGCCTCGGTGGCGGACAACGTGAGGTGACCTGCACCGATTTCACGAAAACTTGTCGTACCCCCGTGTAATGCTGTGCGCCACCACTGGGGAGTGGGTGGACGAACTCGAAGGGGACGAGCATGTCTACGGATGGAATGTTGTTGTCGCCCGCGCCGCACTGCGAGCCGCGGTTGGAGGGCGGGGCCGTGGTGCATCGTTGCGATGCTGTGGATGTTGTTGGGCCCCAGCCGGTCAGGGGGTCGGTTCGGCGGAGGGCATCCGGTGGAACACCGGCTGGTATCCGCAGGGCGGTGCGTGCGTCGTGCCCGCGGGTCGCGCCACCTGCCACCGGATCATCCACGAGTGCGAAGCGATTCACCGAGCAGGTCTTGCGGCTACTGCTCGAGGTCGTCGATCGGCGCAGATCGTCCACCCATCTGCGCGCGTTCACCGACGCGAAGGTGCTCGCCGCTATCAACACGATGCTCGCGCAGGACTCGGCTCCCGACCGAAACCTCGGGACCGCCACCTTGACTCGCGTCCACCTGACCCCGGCGGAGGGCGACGCCGCCGAGGTCTTCGCTTCCTACCAGCGCGGCCCCCGGTCGTTGGCCATCGCCGGTCGGATCGAATCATCCAAGGACAGTTGGCGATTGGTCGCGGTTCGAATGTTCTGACGGGGTCGAACAGATGATGGCGACAGGGACGTTGCGGCGTATGGCTCGACTGCGGGCATCTCAGCGCAAAGCAGTGACACCTGAGAAATCATGGGATGCACGG
This sequence comes from Nocardia sp. NPDC058518, assembly GCF_042719655.1. Lineage (NCBI taxonomy): Bacteria > Bacillati > Actinomycetota > Actinomycetes > Mycobacteriales > Nocardiaceae > Nocardia > Nocardia sp. NPDC058518. Next base: position 194,673 of record NZ_JBHXNJ010000016.1, on the reverse strand, counting down.
TGATTGCGGTCAGGGAGGCTGCCGAGGGCGTGGTCGGGGTGCAGACCGAAGTATTGCTTGCGGGTCTTGCTGGTCCAGGCCAGTGCGGCCGCGGCGGCGATGCGGTGGAAGTGGACGGTGTAGCCGTATTCGTAGATGCGCAGGAGCGCGTAACCGCCGGGATACTCCTTCACGGCCGCCACCTCGAGGTACTCGACCTGGCCGGAATCGGGGCGGCTGCGGCGATTTCGGTGCGTGTGGCCGCTGTGGTGCAGGAAGACGCCGGGGCTCGTTCGGTAGCACGCTTGCAGGGCGGCCGCGCTCGTTCGATCGAGGACGAAACCCGGACCGCCGGGATTGCTCAGTGCCGCATAGCGAGTCGCGGGATGGTGGCCGAAGATCAGGGTCGGGCGGTCGGTGTCGGCGGCCAGTATTGTGCGCAGGTGGGCGAGTTGGTCGGCATTGATCGTGCCGCCCGAACCTCGCCTGCGGGTGGTGTCGAGGCCGATCAGGCGCAAGCCGCCCAGTTCCTGGCAGGTGAGCTGTCCGAACGGCTGGAACACCTCGCCCCAGTGATCATCGGTGCCGCGCGGCACATCGTGATTGCCGCGGCAGACGAAGTGGTCGCGACCGGCTGTACCCCAATCATCGAGACGCGCACTGATTCCCGCCGACTGCTCCGCGGTGCCGCAATCGGTGAGATCACCCGCGACAACGAGGTGATCGGCCGCGCGCTCCGGCCTGCGGATGTCGTGCAGCAGCGCCTCGGTCATCACCTGCGGGTAGTGGCCGTCGTCGTGTCGCAGGCCCGGTGGCAGGCCTGCGACGATCAAGCCGCTGCGGTCCTCACCCCAGTGCAGGTCATTGGCGAGGGCGATCGTGCGCAGCAGTCGTCCCTGCGGCGGCGGCGCGGTCAGGAAGATACCCGTGACCTCGGGAGTTCCGGGGCGTCGGGTCACCCAGGTGCGGCCGGGGACCGCGGTTTCGCCGTCGGAGCAGGCAATGAAGCGATAACGGCGGCCGGGCTCGAGCCCGCGCACCTCGGCGTAGTGGTGTGCGGTGCGACGGCCGTCGAGATAGCGGGTGACAGGTGCGGCCGGGCTGTCGGCAGGCGCGAGGCGCACCTCGGTGTCGGCCGCTGCCGGGCGAAGCTGTCCCGCACGGTCGCGTCGATGGGTGGACCACGTGAGGATCACCGTGTCGTGGGTCACCGTCACGACCTCGAGATCGGTGACCACGAGCCGATCGCGCACGCCCGTCCACGAATACGGCCGCGCCATCGGCGCCCGAACCGTCGCCGCAGCGGCCCCCGAGGCCGCGTTGACCAACCATGCGGTGTGCAGTCGCGGATCGAGCATTCCGGGCTCCGTTCGCCGTCTGATGCTGACGGTACGGTGCCCGCCTGAACACCCGTGGACAGCGATGTGGCCGTTGACCGCCCAGGTAGCGACCGTGAAGCGATGCGGCCTCGGTGGCCGCACCACCCGCTATTCGGACCGTGGTGTGTTCCGGCTCGGTTGCTCCCCACCGCTTTCCGGGGCGTCGCCGTCGAGTCCGTCGGGCAGCCGACGAGCGCCGCTGGCCACTTCGGCGATGAGATCGTCGTAGCCGCAGGCCAATTCGTGCAGGCGCAGTTGCGCGGCGTGCAGTTCGGCTTCGGCGCCGCAGGCCAGCGCGTGGTAGGTGAGTGCGGCGAAATGGGCCATGCGGTCGACGACGGCGCCGATGCTCTCGGTGTGCATCGGTGCCGAGATCGCCGGGGTGGGGGAGCGGATGACGACCCAGCGGTCGATCTCGCAGACCAGACGCGCACGCGCCCAATCGATATCGCTGGTATCGCCGGGGATCTGTTGTTCGCGGCGTTCGTGCAGGGTGGCGAGTTCGTGCGCGGCGGCTAGGACCGGATCGCCGTCGACGGTGACCCCGCAGACCGCCTGCATCATCTGTGCTCGGTCCGGCAGTACCGGTTCCGGTCCGGGTCGTCCCGTCGAACCGCTGCCGTCCGTGTCCACTGTTGCCGCACCGTCCTCGCCGTCGGAAATGTTGCCGCTTGTCGAAGGACATTCGTCTCGGAAGGGACGGCGGATAGGTCACGAAATGACCCCTCAACAGCGAAAACCGGCCGCGGACAACTGTTCGCGGCCGGTCGGGATCACCGATGGAGCTGGAGTATCACAGGCTCCGGGCGATGATTTCCTTCATGATCTCGTTGGTGCCCGCGTAGATGAGCTGGACGCGGTTGTCGACCCACATGCGCGCGATCGGGTACTCGTTCATGTACCCGTAGCCGCCGAACAGCTGCAGACAGGTGTCGGCGATCTGCATCGCCTTGTCGGTGGTCCACCACTTCGCCATGGCGACGGTCGGGATGTCGAGCTCGCCGCGGATGTGCTTCTCGACGCAGTCGTCGATGAACACGCGCGCGATGCGCGCCTCGGTGGCGACCTCGGCCAGCTTGAACTTGGTGTTCTGGAATCCGAACACCGGACGGCCGAACGCCTCGCGCTCCTTGGTGTAGCGCAGCGTGTGGTCAAGGGCGACCTCCATGCCTGCGACCGCGCCCATCGACACGATCAGGCGTTCCTGGGGCAGCTGCTGCATCAGCTGGATGAAGCCCTGGCCCTCCTGGGTGCCGAGCAGGTTGGTCACCGGGACGCGCACGTCCTCGAAGAAGAGCTCGGAGGTGTCCTGGCCCTTCTGGCCGATCTTGTCGAGCACGCGGCCGCGACGGAAACCCGCGCGATCGGCCTCGACCAGCACCAGCGAGACGCCGGACGCGCCCTGGGTGGGGTCGGTCTTGGCGACCAGGATGATCAGGTCGGCCTGCGCGCCGTTGGTGATGAAGGTCTTGGAGCCGTTGATGACGTACTCGTCGCCGTCACGGATCGCCTTGGCCTTGACGGCCTGCAGGTCGGAGCCGGTGCCGGGCTCGGTCATCGCGATGGCGCCGACGACCTCGCCGCTGGCCATCTTCGGCAGCCAGTGCTTCTTCTGCTCCTCGGTGCCGTAGGCGAGGACGTAGTGGGCCACGATGCCGTTGTGCAGGCTGACGCCCCACGAGGTGTCGACCGCGCGGGCCTGCTCCTCCATGAGCACGGCCTCGTGCGCGAAGGTGCCGCCACCGCCGCCGTACTCCTCGGGGATCGAGATGCACAGCAGGCCCACTTCGCCCGCCTTGTTCCACAGGTCGCGGTCGACGTGGTGCTGCTCGCGGTACTTGTCGATATTGGGGACCAGTTCCTTGGCCATGAACGCGCGGGTCATGTCACGCAGGGCGTCCAGGTCCTCGTTCATCCAGCTGGACCGATTGGCGGCCATCGAGTCTCCTTGTTCGGCTCGGCACACCACCGGCCCAGGCGTGACCGGTGGTTACAGACACCAGTGTGCCGCAGTATTGGCGTAGTGACAATAGTACTGCCGAAAAGGCGTCTCACCAGCGCAGCATGGGCAGTGGTGAGAGCGGATGGATGAGCGCGCGCCGCACGGTCAGCTCCACGAGCTTGAAGTGGAACCCGCTGTCCGGGTACCGCCGCATCAGCGCGGAGCAGGCCGCGTAGGGCAGGCCGTAGCGTCGCGCGCCGAACGTCACGTCGATCAGATCGGCTCGCCGGAACAGCTCGACCGGGTCGGTGGCCTTGCCCGCCGAGCACACGCGATGGTGGTCGCGGATCATCTCGGTGACGAGCTCGGCGATGTCCTCACGGTTGTGCGCGATCAGCCAGTCGCCCGCCAGCGCGCACGACGGTTCGAGGTAGTCGAACGTGCCCGCGGCCCAGATGCCGAGATCGTGGAAGGTCGCCGCGGTACGGAACTCCTCGCGCGCACTCGGTGGGGGTCCCGGCTCGCCGCTGCGGGCGAACAGCAGATCGGCCGCGCGCAGTACCCGAAGCACATGATGGAAGTAAGCCTTGCGGTCGGCGCCGAGCCGCGCGGTCCACGGTTCGAGCCGTTCGGCGATCGCTTGGTCGAGTTCGCTTGTGTGCTCGGTCAATTCGTCACTCCGGAGTCGATCTCACGGGCGTGCGCGAACCCCCCGGCACCCCGGCCCAACCCTAGGTGCCCTTGGTTCGCGTCGTCCGGTGAAACGGAGTTCCCGCGAACAGGTCGGCGGTCCGGCGGGGGTTGCCCGCAGTGCGCGGATCCGGTCGGGTCGGGTTGTCCGCGAGCGGTGTTCGGCAACGGTCGGGCACCGAACCTCACCGAAACTCCGGCTCCGGCGGCGGCGGGGGATTATCTTCGCAGATCCGGTCCCCGGTCGAAATTGTTGGGCGTGTCGCGCGCGGCGCGCCGTGTTCGGGGAGTCGTGCGGGAGCATCGGTTTCGCGCTCGAGGGTATATCGACTAAGAATGGCCTGTGCCGTTCACACGTGTGGTCACCCGCCTGCCTTCGCGCGCCCGGGGCGGTGGTCTGGCATGACGATCGAGACAGGTCTCGAGGACGACGTCAGCCAGCTCGCCCAGCGAGTCGAACGTGCCCGTGGGCGCCTCGCCTACCAATTCGATCCGGCTCTGACCGACGCGCTCTCCGAAGACGAGTTGCGCGCCGAACGCGAACTCGCCGAGCGCATCCGCGAACAGGATCGCGAGCAGCGCTGGAAGCACACCCAGGCGATGGCGTCCGCGTCGGACCGGAGCCGACAGACCACCGAAGCGATCGAGAAGGCCGACATGCGAGATCTGCTGCTCGCCAGAAGGGCGATGGCCTCCCAGCGGCGCGAATCGAGCCCGCACGCGAAGCTGGCTTCGCTGTACCGGCACCGATCGTGGTCGCTCAAGGCCCTGGCGGGCGTCGTCGGCGCCGGCATGCTGTGGTCGGCGGTGAACGTGCAGCAGAACATCGCGCCCGGCGGGCCGAGCGATCCGCTGTTCTGGTTCAGCTACCTGCTCGAGGCGATGATCAGCGTGTGTCTGATCATCATCATGGTCGGCACGAACAAGGTCGCCGAGTGGGGCGTGATCGACAACCGTCGGCAGGTCGCGCTCGCCGAGCTCGCGCTGCTCGGCCTGACCGTCACCCTCAATACCTATCCTTACGTGCGCGACGGGCGCTGGTACGACGTCGCCGTGCACGCGGTCGCGCCGGTGATGATCGGTGTCGCGCTGCTGATCCACGACGCGGTCAGTGCCCGCTACGGTCTTGCCATCACCCGCGCGACCAGCCAGGTCAGGGATATGCCCGACCCGGCCGACGGCCTGCTCGCCCGCCAGAGCACCGAGGGCATCCGCCTCACCTACACCCCGCCGATGACGGGTGCGGCTCGTGCCGAAGCGGTCGCCGCCGCCGAAACCGCCGCCACCACCCCGATCACCCGCGAACCCGCCTGGACCCCCACTGAGCCGACCACCAACGGCAACGGCCGCCCGCCGGAGAAGCGCAAGCGGTTCGGCATCGGCAAACCGTCCTCCTCGGACAAAGCCACCGCCAAGAAATCCGTCCCCGCGCCCGTCGTGGCACCGGAGACCCCCAAGGAACCGGTCAAGCCCGAGCCGGCCACCGACTCGGTCCCCGCCGCCCGCAAGAGCGCCATCTCCGACATCGAGGCCCGCGTCGAAAAGGCGTTCGCCGAAGCCAATTTCGGCTACGAGGCGATCGAGCCGACCAGCATCTACGACACCGGCCAGTTCCGCATCGCGGAGAGCCTGGAACAGGAACTCAACGATATGCGTGAGGCCCGTCGCCAGGCCCGCAAGGAGCGTGCGAACTAGCAGACACAGCAGAAAGGCCGATACCCGCGACTGATGTGGGTATCGGCCTTTTCCGCGTCCGGGGTCAGCCGAAGATGCCGCCGCCGGTGCCTGCTTGCTGGCCGCCGCCGGTGCCGCCGATGAGACCGCCCGGGGGAAGTTCGGAAGGCTGGACGATGACGAAACCGCGGCCGGAGAACGCGAGGGTGCTCGCCTCACCGGTGCTGCGGCCCATCAGGCGGCCGAGGCCGAACGAGTCGTTGCGTTTGATACCGGTTTGCAGGCTCGACGACCACGCCACGGCGGCGTTGGGGTCGGCGTAGGTGGCCTGGTCGACGGTGAGGACGACGGGGGTGCCGTGGGTGGTGATGGCGATGCGGCCGCGGCCGGTGAAGACGCAGTTGAACAGGCCCGCGTTGGACGCGTAGCCCGCGGCGCCCTGGACACGGCCGATGTCGTAGCGCAGCGTGGAGTCGAAGGCGAGCACGTTGGCGCCGTTGATGGTGAGGCCGTCGGTGCCGTCGAGGTCGATGATGTGCACGTCGGCTGCGCTGTTGGCCAGGAAGAGGTCGCCGCGGCCGGTCACCTTCATCAGCGGCACGCCTTCGCCGGTGAGGTGCTGACGGATGGCGCGGCCGATGCCACCGGAGCCGAGCGCTTCGAATTTCAGGTCACCCTGGTAGGCCACCATCGACCCGGCCCGCGCCATCACCTCCCCGTTCATACCGACCTTCACCATCTTGCCGCCCTGCTTCTGGATACCGAGGCCGTTGACCTCGGCATGCGAGGGGTCGAACAGGTCGCTGTGCACGGGCGGGGCTCCTTGCTGAGAAGAGAACGAGGGTTGCGGCTGTTGCGCGGGTGGTGGGGCGACCTGGCTCGGTCGACCAGGGGCACCGTGACCGGAATGGGTAGGTGGGGGAGCGACCGGCTGCACCGGAACGCTCTGTGCGGCGGGAACTGGGGGCTCGTCGTCGAGGTTGACGCCGAAAGCCGAAGCGATCCCGGCCAATCCGTCGTCGTAGCCCTGCCCGATCGCCCGGACCTTCCAGGCCCCACTGCGACGATAGATCTCCACACACACCACGCCGCTCTCGGTGGTGAGTCCCGCAATCGGGAAAGTCAGTGCGGTGGAACCGGATTCGATGGTGGTGGTCAGGGCGCCGACCGAGGCGAAGGTCGCGGGCCCACGCCCGTCGAGGCTGGCGGTGACCACCACCTTGTCCACATCGGCGGGCAATGCCGAGGTCTGCACAGCGACCACATCGGGCCCGCCGTTGCCGTGCCGGTACACCACACCTGGTCCGGTGGGCTGATTGAAGAAGACGAAGTCGGCGTCAGAACGTACTTTGCCGGCGCTGTTCACCAGCAGCGCCGACACATCGACCGACGCCGAACTCGCCACGGTGACGGTGAGCTGATCACCGGGCGCGGGCCGGTTCTCGCCGGGAGCCAGCGCGATCACGACACAGCACCCGAAGCTCGGGCGATTCGTTGGTGTTCCACGATTTCGATAGTGCCGTGTACGGCGTCACCGCGCCAGCCACAACCCGTCAACGTGGCAGGTCGCGACCGCGTACCAGCGCAATCTCCAGGTTGGCGCCACCCCGTGTGGCGCGTGGGCGTTCCGGGAAGCTCGTTACCGCTGCGAAGGGCTGCCTGGTCGGATTACGCTGCGGTATGAGCTCTGCTGTGCACGGATTTACCGACGATGCCCTCGGGACGCTGGACGCGGTCGGTGTCGCCGCGGCGTTGCGTGCGGGGGAGGTGAGCCGGTCGGAGGTGATCGAGGCCGCGATCGCCAGGACTCGGCGGGTCGATCCGAGTCTGGACGCGGTGCAGATGACCTGTTTCGAGCGCGCCGCCTCGACGCCGGAAACCGCGGGTGTGTTCGCGGGTGTGCCCGCGTTCGTCAAGGACAACACCGACATCGCGGGCCTGCCCAGCTGCCACGGCTCGGCCGCGTTCACCCCGCACCCGGCCACGGTGACCGGCGGTCCCGGCGCGCAGTTCCTGCATTCGGGCGTGATCGTGCTCGGTAAGTCGACGCTGCCGGAATTCGGCCTCACCGCGAGTACCGAATTCACCGATCGCGCGCCGACCCGCAATCCGTGGAATACGGAGTACTCGGCAGGGGCGTCATCGGGCGGCTCGGCGGCCCTGGTGGCGGCCGGGGTGGTGCCGATCGCGCACGCCAACGACGGTGGCGGCTCGATCCGCATCCCCGCCGCGGCCAACGGTCTCGTCGGCCTGAAAACCACCCGCAACCGCCTGCTCGACCAGCCGGGTGCCCGCAAACTGCCGGTGCATCTGGTCGCCGAGGGCGTGCTCACCCGCTCGGTCCGCGACACCGCGCACTACCTGGCAGCCGTCGAACGTTTCGGCGCGAAGTCGAACCTGACGCCGGTCGGGCTGGTCGAGGGGCCGAGTGCGCGACGGTTGCGGATCGGCCTGATCACCGCCGATGTGCTCGGCCGGACGGTGCACGTCGACAACGGCGTCGTCCTGGCGTCCGCGGCGAAGGTGCTCGAAGGTCTCGGTCACGAGGTCGTCGAGATGCGCCTTGACGTGGATCCGCGCTTCGTCGAGGACTTCAAGCAGTACTGGGCGATGATGGCCGCGGCGATGGCGCTGTCGTTCCGGCTGGGGCACCGCGGGTACTTCGATCCGCGCAAACTCGACCCGTTCACCACCGGTCTGATCGGGCTGGCCAAGCGCAATCCGCTCGGGGTGGCCGCGTCGACGTGGCGGTTGCGCGGAGGCGTGGCGGCCTATGACAGGCATTTCGCCGACGTGGACGTGTTACTCACCCCGGTGCTGTCCCATCCCGCCCCGCGCATCGGCGAACTCGCGCCCGGCCAGCCGTTCGACTCGCTGTTCACCAAACTCGTCGACTACGTGGGCTTCACCCCGCTCAACAATGTCGGTGGGGGGCCCGGTATTTCGCTGCCGCACGGTCTGCTGCCGAGCGGTCTGCCCGGGTCGATCCAGCTCGCGGGCCGCCGTGGTGACGAACGAACCCTGCTCGACCTGGCCTACCAGCTGGAGGCGGCGAGCCCGTTCCCACGGATCATCGACCGGACCGCCGCCGCGGGCGCGGCCTGATCAGCCGGTGCGCACCGGCTGATCAGCCGTTTGTCGCCGTGCTGATCAGTTGTTGCGCGCCGCGACATTGATCGGGCGCAGCCGTCCCGGGCTGTCGGTGCCGGCGTCGAATGCCCAGTGCTCGCCATCCCAGCCGGGGTAATCGGCACGCCAGCGGTCGACCAGGCGCGCGTCCTCGAGCGAGGCGACGACGCCTGCCGAGCCGGTGTACTGCAGCCGCTCGTACTTGTGCCGGGTGACGGTGTCGACGGTGGATGGAACGGTGGCTAGGACTGACATTGACCCTCCGGGATCGCGGCGAACGATGACGTGACGAGTGCGCGACCCGGACCGTCGGCCCGGGTGCCGCGGTGGCGCGTCACCGCTCGATCCGAGAGTATGCCGCTCGCCGTGACACCGCGCAGGTTTTGAAAATCCACTTCTTCGGATTAACGAATACCCACTATGAAATCGTCGGCGCGCGCGGTTTGGTTACGGGTCACCAGCTCGGGCGGACTCGTCCCGGGGTGACAACGCGGCCCAATGCCTTGCTGAGCTGGGTGAGGCCTGTCGCACCGAGGGTGTCCGACCAGCTCAGGGTGAATTCGGCCAGCGCCGCGTCGGCGGCCCGCGTGCACGCCCAGCCGCGGTCGGTGAGGGTGATCAGGCGGGCGCGCGCATCGCGCGGGTGTGGATTGCGGTCGGCGTAGCCCTTGGTGACCAACTCGTCGACCAGCTGGCTGGCCGCCTGTTTGGTGACGCCGAGGTGCTCGGCGATCTCCCCGACCGTCGCGCCGTCGGGTGCCATGCGCACGAAGGCGAAGCCGTGCGTCGGCCGGATATCGGTGAACCCCGCCGCGGCGACCCCGGCGTGCACCGCCTGGGTTACCTCGGCCGCTGCCGCGAGCAGCAGCAGGGGCAGATCTGCGTTCGCGGGCACGACAGTCATTCTGGCACTTGACACAATAGTCAATCTACTTGACCATATAGACAAGTTGCTTGACTTTATGGAGGTTCGAATGCCGGTAATCCGCTCCGCCGACGCGCAGGTGCACGAGGTGCACAACGCTCGGTTCACCTCGCTCGTCCGTCCCGGCACCGGCAGTGCCGAACTGTGCGTCTGGCAGACCGAGGTCAGTGCCGGCTCGGTCGGCGTGCCGCATCGAATCCTGGGGGAGGAGGCCTTCGTTCTGCTGTCGGGCGAGGTGACCATGACGATCGACGGTGAATCCGCGCTGATGACACCGGGTGACGCGGCGGTCGCGCCCGCGGGCTCGATGATCGCCCTCGCGAACTCGGCCGACGAGCCGGCTGCGCTGATGGTGACCGTGCGCGTCGGCTTCGCCGCGGAACTCCCCGATGGATCGACCTTCACCCCGCCTTGGGCATCCTGAGCCGTCTCGGCGACTGTTTCAAGACCAGAACTTGAAAGTTCGGGTCGCCGAACAATATAATTCTGGAATGAAGGTTGGGTTCTACCGTTCTCCGGTGCGACGCCGGGTGCTTGCGGCATGTGTTCTGAGTGTCATGGCGTTCGCGCTGACTGCCTGCGGTGGGATCACCTCCGATGACGACGGGAAGAAGGTAGTTCTCACCACGTTCACGGTGCTCGCCGATATGGCGCGGAATGTGGCAGGCGAGCACCTGAGGGTGGAATCGATTACGAAGGTGGGGGCTGAGATCCACGGGTACGAGCCGACCCCGGGCGATATCAAGAAGGCGGCCAAGGCCGATCTGATCCTGGACAACGGGCTCAACCTCGAGGCCTGGTTCGGCCAGTTCGTCGCCGATCTCGATGTGCCGCACGCGGTGGTCACCGAGGGGGTGGCGACGATGGATATCAGCGAGGACGCCTACCGGGGCAAGCCCAACCCGCACGCCTGGATGTCGCCGGTGAACGCGCAGATCTACGTCGACAACATCGTCCGCGCGTTCACCGATCTCGACCCCGAACACGCCGATGCCTACCGTGCCAACGGTGACGCCTACAAAACACAGCTCGGCGCCGTGCGCGACGATCTCGTCGCCGCGGTGAACACCCTGCCCGCCGACCAGCGCGCCCTGGTCACCTGCGAGGGCGCGTTCTCCTACCTCGCTCGTGACGCGGGACTCACCGAGAAGTACATCTGGCCGGTCAACGCCGAACAGCAGGCCACCCCGCAGCAGATCGGCTCGACCATCGACTTCGTCCGCCAGCGCGGCGTGCCCGCCGTGTTCTGCGAATCGACCGTCTCCGACGCACCGATGCAACGCGTGGTCGAAGCCTCCGGCTCGCGGTTCGGCGGCGTCCTCTACGTCGACTCGCTCTCGGAAGCCGACGGTCCGGTGCCGACCTATCTGCAGCTGATCCGCCACGACGCGAACATCATCGCGGCCGCACTCGCCGGAGCACCGAAATGACCGCACCGGTTGTCGAAATCCAGGACGTAACAGTCTATTACGGTGATGTGCTCGCGCTCGACAATGTCGAACTGACGTTGAAATCCGGCCGGGTGTGCGGGCTGATCGGCATGAACGGCTCCGGCAAATCGACGCTGTTCAAGTCCGTGATGGGCCTGGTGACGCCCGACCGCGGCCGGGTGCTGATCAACGGTCGCGCCCCGGCTGCCGCACGCAAGGCGGGCACCCTCGGCTACGTGCCGCAATCCGAGGACGTGGACTGGACTTTCCCGCTGTCGGTGCGCGATGTGGTGATGACCGGGCGCTACGGGAAAATGGGGTTCACCCGCCGGGCGAGCAAGGCCGACCGTGCCGCCGTCGACGAGGCGCTGGCCCGCGTCGAGCTCACCGACCTGGCCGACCGGCAGATCGGCCAGCTCTCGGGTGGTCAGAAGAAGCGCACGTTCGTTGCCCGCGGCATCGCCCAGGAGGCGACGATCCTGCTGCTCGACGAGCCGTTCGCCGGTGTCGACAAGCGGTCAGAGGCGACGATCACCGCGCTGTTGCGCGAGCTCGCCACCGACGGGGCCACGATTCTGGTGTCCACCCACGACCTGCACGCGTTGCCCCAACTGGCCGACGAGGCAGTGCTTTTGAACCGCCGGGTGCTCGAACACGGCGACCCCGATGTGGTGTTGCGTCCGGAGAACCTGGCCAAGGCCTTCGGCCTGGATGTGGACGGAGACCGATGAGCCTCGAGGAATTCCTGATCGACCCGCTGCGCTACGAATTCATGGTGCGCGCGCTGGCTACCACCGTCACGGCGGCGGTGGTGTGCGCGGTGCTGTCGTGCTGGCTGGTGCTGATCGGCTGGTCGCTGATGGGTGACGCGGTCTCGCACGCGGTACTGCCCGGGGTGGTGCTGGCCTACATCGTCGGCTGGCCGTTCGCCGTCGGCGCGGTGATCTTCGGGTTCCTCGCCGTCGCGTTGATCGGGGTCGTTCGCGATACCAGCCGGGTGAAGGAAGACGCGGCGATCGGCATCGTGTTCACCACCCTGTTCGCGTTCGGTTTGGTGCTGGTGTCGGTGACGCCGAGCCAAACCGACTTGAACCACATCGTTTTCGGCAATCTGCTCGGCGTGAGCCGCGGCGAGATGATCCAGATCATGATCCTGGCCGCGATCGTCCTGGTCGCCCTCGTCCTCAAACGCCGCGACTTCACCCTCTACGCCTTCGACGCCACCCACGCCCACGCCATCGGCCTCAACCCCCGTGTCCTCGGCACCGCGCTGCTGGCCCTGCTCGCCCTGACCTCGGTGGTCGCGCTGCAGGCCGTCGGTGTGGTCCTGGTGGTGGCCATGCTGATCATCCCCGGCGCCACCGCCTACCTGCTCACCGACCGTTTCTCCCGCATGCTCGTCATCGCCCCCACCGTGTCGGTGGTGTGCGCGGTCACCGGCCTCTACATCAGCTACCACGTCGATACCGCGGCAGGCGGCATGGTCGTGGTAACCCAGGGCGTCGCGTTCACCTTCGTCTACCTCTTCGCTCCTCGCCACGGAGTGATCGGCCGTCGGATCACCGCGGCGCGCGCCCGGAAATCGATGACCACCATCGGGGTGGCCGACTAGCGGTCCCGATCCGGCGACGGCGGATCAGATCGGTGTCGGTGGGTGCTGTCAGGATGTAGAGCATGAATGTCACTGGGGATGACGTCCGCGCCTTCGTCCTGTCGCTACCGCAGACGACAGAGCAATTCGCCTGGGGCATGCCCATTTTCAAGGTCGCGGGCAAGCTGTTCCTCACCCTGCCGGAGGAGGAGACCTCGATGGCGGTGCGCTGCCCGATCGTCGAACGCGACGAGCTGGTACTGGCCGAGCCCGCCAAGTTCTGGATCGCCTCACACGAGGCGGGCAACCCCTGGGTCCGGGTCCGCTTGACCGCCCTCGACGACCGCGAGGAACTGGAAGCCATCATCACCGACTCCTGGCGCCAGGCGGCCCCGCGGTCCTTGCTGGACGCGGACCAGTGAGCACTGGGCCGTGGGTTACAGCACCGGCGTGATCGTGGCCTCGATCGTTTGGATGGAGTCCACCGGGATGACGAAGGTCTCGGTGATCTCCACGGTGGTCAGGCGGATGTCGGCCACTCCGGTGTCGAGGAGGTAGTGGGTGGTGACCGTGTCGCCGGATTCGGACATGGTGAGGTCGCGAATGCCTTGGATCACGCGGTACTGGAGGCCGTTCTCCAAGTCGGCGCTCAGTTGCGGGCCCGAGTAGCCGGTTTGGAAGCCGACCTCGACGCGGGTGGCGTCGGGGGCGAAGGGGACCGCGCTCGCGTCGTGGGATACCAGGGCGTCGAGGTAGGCGCGGGCAATGGCCTGGCGGGGTGAGTCGGCCGCATTCGGTTCTGCCGCAGCGGTTGCCGTGCCGAGTGCGAGGAAAACGGCGGCCAGAGTCGAAACGTGAGTGATTCTCATGTAAGGATGCTGGCGGTCCGGACCGGTAAGTGCAACCGGGTGCTCGCGAGTAGTCGAGGTCGCGGGCCCGGTAGGGTCGGAGCTCCTATGGCACTCAGCGCAACACTGCACAACTTCGCCGTTCAGCTCGCCGATGTGGATCGGGGGGTGTACGAGGATCTCGAATTGCGGGTGGCTCGGCATCCGTCGGAGACGCTGGAGTACATGGTCACGCGGATCCTCGCGTACTGCTTGCAGTACGAGGAGGGGATCGTGTTCAGCGAGGGTGGGATTTCGGCTACCGACGAGCCCGCGGTGCAGGTTCGGGACATGACCGGGCGGACTACCGCGTGGATCGAAGTGGGCGCGCCCGACGCGGATCGTATTCATCGTGGGAGCAAACTCGCTGGTCGTGCGGCGGTGTACACCCATCGCGACCCGGCGAAGGTACTCGCGCAGTACGCGGGCAAGAAGATTCACAACGCGGCGCAGATCCCGCTGTTCAGTTTCGATCGCGCGTTCATCGATGAGGCGGCGGGATTGGTCGACCGTCGCAATACCGCCACCCTTTCGGTCACCGAGGGTGTGCTCTATCTGGACCTCAACGGCACCAGCTTGCGGACCGATGTCACCGAGCAACCCCTCGGCTGACGCCGACACGGAGTAGCTTGGCTGGCACCGGCCACGCTCGGCCCGAGCGCTTCGACTGTGCCGGTCTCGTTGTCGAGTGGAGGTCGCGGTGCCCGGTGTGATGAGTCGGTTCGTGATTCCGGGATTCCTGCGGGTGACCCGGCGCAACCGGAACTACATCGATGCCGAGCTGGCCAGGGCATACGTGCGCGAGCGCGGACTGCGGCCCGTCGCCTACGGTCCACCGCGCAAACTGCGTGGTGTCGAGATCTCGGTGGAGCACGACCGTGGCTGGCCGATCTACACGCTGACTCCGTCGGACGGGATCTCCCGCGGCGGCCTCGTGTACGCGCACGGCGGCGGCTGGGTGGGCGAAATCGCTTCGCAACATTGGCAACTCGCGGCCCGCATCGCCGCGCAGACCCACCTCGTCGTGACGGTCCCGATCTATCCGCTGATCCCCTTCGGCACCGCCGCCCAGGTGATTCCCCGTTTCGCCGAACTGGTCATGTCAGCCCACGAGCGCTACGGCCCAACGTTCCTCGCCGGCGACTCCGCGGGCGGTCAGATCGCGCTGTCCACGGCGTTGTCTCTGCGCGACGCCGGGCACATCGTCCCCCGCACGATGCTGATCTCGCCGGCTCTCGACCTCACCCTCGAAAATCCCGACATCGACGCGGTGCTCCCTCGGGACCCGTGGCTGGGCAGGGACGGCGGCCTGGTGTTCGGCAGGATGTGGAGCGGCGAACTCTCGATGAAAGACCCCCTGGTCAGCCCGCTGTTCGGCGACCTCGGCGGGCTGGGCCCGATCACCGTGTTCACCGGTACCGACGACATCCTCAACCCCGACGCCCGCCTACTGGCGGCGAAGGCGCGCACGGCGGGCGTCGACCTCGACTATCTCGAAGAGCCCGGACTCGTGCACGTCTACCCGCTGACTCCCAGCGCCGAAGGCGCGACGGCCCGGCGCCGGATCATCACCACTCTGCGCGCCGAACTCGATGCGGCGCACAGCATTTCGTGAGAAGAATCAGCGCTCGGACAGGTGCACGTTGAACAGGATCGTCAGCTGAGTGACCGCCTGGTCGAACGGGTGTGACGACTTGAGCGCGCGGCTGTGCACGATCGTGCCCTCGATGGTGGTGAGCAAGAAACCGGCCAGCGACACCGCGGTCGCGCGTTCGATCCCGGTGGCGACGATCCCGTCGGCCAGCCGAGCGGTCCATTCGGCGAAGGCCTGGCCCGCGATGGACTGGACGGCGGGGTCGAGTTCGTCGAGGGCGGCCGCCATCATGAACGAGCCCGCGGCGTAGTCGGACTTTTCCAGCGGGATCCGCCAGAAGGCGAGCAGGTCGGTGAGCCACTGCTGGGCCGACGGCGCGGTCTGGAGGGCGTCGGCCATCGCGCTCACGTGCGAGTACACCAGACGCGCCACGATCCGTGCCGCCGTCTGCACCAATTCGCCCTTGCCGGAAGGGAAGTGCTGATACAGCGAGTTACGTGAAGTTCTGCTGCGCTTGAGTAGTTCACTCAGTGCGGCCGCGTGGACGCCGTGCTCCTGGACGGTGCTGATGGTGTGCTCGATGAGGCGGGCGCGGGGTCCGGCTGCCATCCGATCTACTCCTAGCCCTTGATTGAACCGATCGGTTCATGTTAGACCTATTCCTACGTGAACCGATCGGTTCATATGGAGAGGATGCCATGCCCACCCCCATTGCCACCGCGGTTCCGGTCACCCACGCGGGAATTCTCGGCCTCGGCGTGTACCGCCCGCGCCGTGTCGTGCCCAATTCCGAGATCATCGACGCGATCGAGTCGTCGGACGAATGGATCAAGACCCGGTCCGGGATCGCCGCCCGGCACTGGGCCGAGCCCGACGAGACGATCGTCTCGATGAGTGTCGCGGCCGCGCGTGACGCGCTCACGGCGGCGGGGGTGAGCGCCGAGCAGGTCGATGCGGTCGTGCTGGCGACGTCGTCGCAGATGGTGCTCGGTCCATCGGCGGGCGCGGTGGTGGCGACCGAACTCGGCATGCACGACACGGCCGCCTTCGACATCTCCGCGGGCTGCGCGGGCTTCTGCTACGCGTTGGCCGATGCGGCGAATCTGGTGCGCTCGGGTCAGGCGCGGCAGGTGCTGGTGATCGGGGTGGAGCGATTGTCGGATCTGCTCGACACCACCGATCGCGGGTGCGCGTTCATCTTCGCCGACGGTGCCGGTGCGGTCGTCGTCGGCGCGGCCGAGCAGGAGGGGATCGGCCCGGTCGCGTGGGGTTCGGATGGCTCGCGCACCTCGGCGATCAAGCAGGACAAGGACTTTCTGGAGTACTTCGCCGAAGTCGCCGCGGCCGAGGCCAGCGGCGGCACAACGCAGCGCCCGTACATCCGGATGAACGGCACCGAGGTATTCCGCTGGGCTGTCACGTTTTTGGAGAAGGCCTGTCGTGACGCGCTCGACCGCGCGGGGCTCACGGCCGCCGACCTCGACGCGTTCGTCCCGCACCAGGCCAATATCCGCATCACCGACGCGCTGGTCCGCACCCTCGGCCTGCCCGAGACCGTCGCCATCGCGCGCGACATCATCGAAACCGGCAACACCAGCGCCGCTTCCATTCCGATGGCCATGGAACAACTCGTGCGCTCCGGGGCGGCCAGCCCCGGCGACACCGCGCTGCTGCTCGGCTTCGGTGCCGGTCTGGCGTATGCGGGCCAGGTCGTTCATCTGCCCCCGATCGCCTAGTGCACCAGCGCGCGCAGATATCGGCGACGGAAGAAGCGTTGCGCGAGAAGAAGTATCGGAAAGGTGAATCGCCATAGTCCGGTCGGTGCGGGTCTGGTCAGCGAGCGAAGGGTGAGCGATACGGCGCCGGTCGAATCCCGGTGTACGACAAAGGCTTCCTCGCCGCTGACCGGATGGCCGGGCAAGGTGCCGTAGGCGAAGCCGCACCGGTTCTCGGTGTCGACCACCGCGACCACCCGAACCGGCTCGTGGACCGAGACCGGTCCCCATCCCGCGCTGATCCGGTACTTCGCATCCGTCGATACCGCACCATCGGGAGTGACGCGAAAGCCGCTGCGGCGCTTGATGCCCCACCGCAGCACGGCCTCGGAAGCGGCGGCCCACGTCGGCTCGCCGTGGCCGATCACCACCGTGGTGTCGAACCGGCGGAACCCGGGGTATTCGCCGGTCCAGATCTCGTCGGCGGGGCTGGTCGCGCCGGCCGAGGCGTAGGTGAGTCCCTCGTACATGAGGGTGACGATAGGCGCCGTCAGGTCGTCATGCGTTGGCCTTCTCGCGCAGCGACCGCTCGGTCACCGGTACCGCGTAGGCCGCGCCGTCGCGGATGCCGAATTCGAAGCGGCAGGGGAACAGTGAGGGTAGTCCGGTCGCGCGTAGGTCGAAGTTCGCGGCGAGGGTTTGCATGGCCCAGTTCTGCAGCGAGTCGGGGAGCTGCAGGGTGGTGCCGTCGACGCAGCACACGTAGGCGTGGGTCTGTTCTCCGTCGACGGGAAGTGGGTTGCGCAGACCGACCGCGCCGATTTCCAGAATTCGTCCGGCGTTGTGGGAAGTAGCGACGCTCGGCAAATCCAACTCGATGTCGTCCATGCGAAAAACCGTATCGCAGCAACTATTCAGGGAACACCGAAATCGCGTGGACTTGACGAACTTCGCTGATGTCGCAAATGTGTGAAACGGCGAGGTCGTCCCCCGCGCCGCGGCGGAGCTCGGCGCGGTGCGCGCCGGGCCCTGCCGCCACGGTGTCAGCCGATCGCGAAGCGCAGCAACGCCTGGCGATCGCCCTGCTTGATCTTGCCCTTGCGGTCGAGGACCTCCAGCTGCCACACCGGACCGTTGCGGAAGGTCCGCGCGATCGCATTGGCGTTGTCCGCGCCGAGCAGTGACGGCCAGATGTCGGCGACGGGTTGGGTATCGCCACCGGTGGCGTCGTAGATCTTGAACGAGACGTTGTTCGCCTTCTCGAAGGAGCTGCCCTTCTTGAACGCGACGGCGACGAAGACGATGGAGTCGATGGCAGGGGGAACATTGCCGAAGGTGACGTGTACGGTCTCGTCGTCGCCCACGGCCGCACCGGTCTGCTCGTCGCCGGTGTGCAGCACCGAGCCGTTGCCGAGCGGGTCGAGCGAATCCAGACCGGCGAACCGCACCGGCTCACCGCCTTGGAACAGCACGGCGATCAGATCCAGGTCGACACCGCGCTTGCGCCGGGCCATTCCGAGAATTCCACCGCTGGCACCCGCCGACGGATCCCAGCTCACCCCCACGCTCATCTTGGTGATACCGGCGAGATCGGCCGCGCCGTCTTCCTTCTTGAGAGTAATCACGATTTTCAGGCTACGGACTTCGCTCGCCACGTGCAGGACGAGACAATTCGGTCGTCAGCCCGAATGCGTCGCGAGGTAGACGAGCGCGGTCACCGCCAGCGCCACCGCGCCGAGGATCCCGCCCGCGATCGTGTCGGCGCGGTTGGTGGCCACGCCGTTCTCGATGCGATCCCAGCCGACGATCGCGGCCGCCACGGCCCCGATACCGGCTGGGGCGGCGACGAACTCGCTGACAACGGGGATGAACGAGACCGCGCAGGCGATGATGCCGAGCACCAACGCCGCGAGGCCGGCACCGTTGCGTGGCGGCGGCAAGGTCTCGGGACCGGGCATGCCCTGAGCGTAGTCGCACCGGGGGGCCGGTGCTGGTCGCGCCGGTCGCAAGCCCCTCGGTCACAGCTTTGTCATGGTTGGATGCCCAGGGGCCGGGTACCCCATTGAAATAGCAGCCCTGCAGGGATTCATTCAGGGTCCTGATTTCGGGGCTGTGGAGTTCGAGGAGGGATAAGGTTTGTCGATTTCAGCTGACGAATCGAAAAGTCGAAACCCGGACAAAGGCTATGTAGCTCTGCTCGGCTGGAGTTTGAACGCCGTCGAGGCGGTTGATCGGTTCGATCGCCGCTATATTGTGGTCGCGCCCGAATGGGCGCAAAGTTATTGCACAGAGCACAACATTCCCTATATCCCCTGGGATTTCGAGCGGCTCAACGATCGTTCGATGGAGATCGCGGAGACCCTGAAGGAAAAGGGGGTCGACGTCGCCATTCCGATCTTCGAGGAGACGGTGGAATGGGCAGGCGCGATCAACTCCGTCCTGCTCGACAATCCACGGCTGCTCGGGCAGTCCATGCTCCTGCGCGACAAGTCGTTGATGAAGCGGCGCGCGCAGCTCGGCGGTATCCGGGTCGGCATCTTCGAAGAGGCGCACGAGCGCGACGACGTGATCCGATTCCTGAAGCGGGTCAATCAAACCCTCCTGAAACTCGACGGTGATCCCAACGATCCGATTCACCTCAAGGCGTTCGACAAGGCGGGCTGCCTCGGTCACCGGATCATCCGGACCCCCGACGAGGTCGACACGATCCCCGACGACGAGTTCCCGATGCTGATGGAATCGCACCTGGACGGCTGGGAGTTCGCGGTCGAGGCGTGGGTCCACAACGGCCGCATCTGCTTTCTGAACATCTCGGAGTACGTGACGCTCGGATATTCGGTGTTCGTGCCCGCGACGCCGGAACTGGAGAAGTACCGGCCCGAGATCACCCGGCAGGTCGAGAAGCTGATCAAGACCTTCGACATCGAATTCGGTTTCATTCATCCCGAGTACTTCGTCACCAGCGACGGTGAGATGTATTTCGGCGAAGTCGCGTACCGGCCGCCGGGTTTCAAGGTGTTCGAGCTGCTGGAACGGACCTACGGTTTCAACGCCTACCATGCGCTGGTGCTGGCCTTCGACCCGAAATCCACCGCCGAGGAGATCGACGCCTTCTTCCCGAAGGAAGTGGTTGATGCCACCGGTCACGCGGGGTGCTTCGGCGTGTATCCGCGTCGGCGCGTGGTCAGCCGACTATCCGTGCCGCCCGAGACCGAGGATCACGATTACTTCGACTCACACGAGCTCACCGCGCCCCAGGCCGAAAAGGTCACCAAACGGACCGCATTCGGTAATCACTGGGGTCTGCTCTATTTCTTCGGCGAAGACCCGTACACTCTGCGGGATCTGTTGAAGCGTCAAGAAGAGCTCGACTTCTATATTTGATCCGTTGCCAGGGGCAACGGTGGGCGAAGGGATCGGCGATTGAGTCCAGACGGCCACGACCCGGCGAGCCTGGACCGGCGCCTCGCCACGGTGGACCACGCCACGCAGTCCCTCGCGGACGCAGGCGATTTCGGTAAGCAGGTCAAACTGCCAAGGGTCATGGAATCGCTTCGGCGGGTGCTGTTGCTGCCCGGTGGGTGCGCCGCGGTGCGTGAACGCGCCGAAAAGCTGGAGACCGCGGGCCTGTTCCTCGGCACGGATTGGGCCCAGCCGCAGATCCTCATCCCGGCGCTGAGCACCGGCTCGTTGCGCAGCGCCAACGCCGACACCATGGTGCTGGAGGCGGTGAGTGATCTGCGGCTGCTCGCGGTCGCCAAGGGCGATTACGAGCATGCGCTGGTGTCGGCCGAACAGGCCGCGGATCATCTGTCGCAAGTACTCGCGGTGAATCTGTCGCTGCTGTTCTCCCCGCCCACCGAGGCAGAGCGGGAACAGCAGGGGCGGATGGCGCAGGTTTCGCGTGAACTGCTGCACTACCTCGTCGCCGAGGTCGGGTACGAGAAGGTGCTGGAGAACCTGGTCGACGAGATCTGGCGCATCCTGCGGCAGCGGCCCATCCAGGTCGACGGGGTCAAGCGGATGATCACCCAGATCGCCGTCGCCCGTGCCGATCCCGATGTGGATCTCGGTGCCAGTGGTCTCGGCGCCGACCGGCTGATCAGCAGTCTTTACGGCACCACCGAGGGGTGCCGGGAAGACCCCGGGGTCGAGATCTACCGCACGCGGCTGGAATCTATGGACGACAGCGCGTTGCAGTACGAGGCAACGGGATTCGCGCGGTCCATGCACGACACCGGGCTGGTCTCGCCGTATCACGCTGTGCTGCTTCGCTTTCTGCTCACCAAGGGCGAGTACCTGCTCGGCGAGGCGATGGGCCTGTCCAGCACCGGCCGCGACAGTCTGCTCTGCTATCACGAACTCGTGCGCAGTCTCATCGAGCAGGCTGTCCACGTCGAAACGGCGCAGTGCGTCTACGGGCTCACCTTGCTGCTCGAACGCGGCATCCTCTATCAGCCGCCGGTCGCGCCCGCGCTGTGGCGCCAACTGGCGCTTCGGCTTTCACCGCACTCGCGCCAGCGGCTGACCCGGGTGTTCGGGCCCGCACCGGATCCGCGCGCGTGGTTGTTGTCGGGGATGCTGTCGGTTCTCGGCCTGCCGCTGGGGATCGGGCAGGGCGACAACCCCACCTGTCAATCGGCGCGGGCACTGTCGATGTGGGCCTACAACGACCCCGACTATCTGCTGCAGACGGTGGTGTGGGCCGCGCGCGACGACGAGATCGTCATGCACTTCGAGGGGCAGCCGATCTCCTCGCGTGAGACCGGCGACGCGGAATCGACTGTGCTCCAACTGGATCTGGACCCGGTGTCGCTGCTGGTGGTTCCGCACCTGGACCGGATCTACGCGGAGATGGGTCGGCGTTGCCTCGGCCGTGACGGCGATCCACACCGCTGGATCAACCCGGAGTTCCACGGCTGGTGGTCCGGACGCGGGTTCCGGATCAATGTCGACGTGGCCACCGGCCACCTGACCGACCTCGACGAATTCCTGCGCCACTTCTACGCCGGCTACCACCCCTTCTACAACGGCAATCAGCCGGTGATCCATCCGCAGCCCGCCGGTATCGCCGTCACCGACAGTGCCGCCCGCTTCGTCGGCTGGCATGCCATCACCGTGCTCCGGGTCAGCCTCGACCCGCAGGACGTGATGCGGGTGTATTTCTACAACCCGAACAACGACAGCGGCCAGGACTGGGGCGATGGGGTCGTCGTCGGAACGGCCGGGCACGGTGAGCGTTTCGGCGAAGCGTCGCTGCCCTTCGAGCAATTCGCCTCGCGCCTCTACATCTTCCATTTCGACCCGCTAGAGCCGGGCGAGCTGGCCGCCGTCGATCGCGCCGAACTCGACCGGGTGATCGGCTACCTGCACCGCAGCTGGGGCGCCGATCGGGTGCCCGTGGAATCGGGTGCGGCCGAAGGGGATTGATCACAGCAAACGTTCAGAGTCGAACGCTAGGGTGTGGGCGTCGGTGCGCTTCGTGCCGCGATGATCAAGGGGAGTTTCGATATGGGTGTCAGCTTGTCCAAGGGCGGCAATGTCTCACTGACCAAGGCGGCGCCGAACCTCACCGCCGTCGCGGTCGGTCTCGGCTGGGATCTGCGGACCACCACCGGCACGGACTTCGACCTCGATGCCAGCGCCATCGGGCTCGGCGCCGACAAGAAGGTGGCGTCGAGCGGGCACTTCGTCTTCTTCAACAACCTGAAGTCGCCCGAGGGCGCGATCGAGCACGCGGGCGACAACACCACCGGTGCGGGCGACGGCGACGACGAGACGATCAACGTCGACCTGGCCAACACTCCGGCCACGATCGACTCCATCGTGTTCCCGGTCTCGATCTACGACGCGGCGAACCGCAGCCAGTCCTTCGGCCAGGTGCGCAACGCCTACATCCGCGTCCTCGACCGCAGCAACGGTGAGGAACTGGCTCGCTACGACCTCTCCGAGGACGCGTCCACCGAAACCGCCATGGTCTTCGGCGAGCTGTACCGCAACGGCGCCGAGTGGAAGTTCCGCGCCACCGGCCAGGGCTACGCCTCCGGCCTGGAAGGCATCGCCCGCGATTTCGGCGTCAACCTCTGATTCACCGAACAATGCCGGTCAGCTGCGCAAGTGCTCGAATATCTGGGCGATCACGCAGCTGACCAGCACGCACGCTCCACCACGCCGGACGGTCGTTCCATTCGTCCAAGACCGGGCGCACTGCCGGTTCTAGCGTTGGTTCATGACAACATCACGTCCCTCCTCAGACCGATCAGTCGATGACCACCTCCTCGCCGTGCTCGACGAGTGGCAGGTGGCGATTGTCGCCAATGACGCGGACCGGATCGGTTCGTACATGGCCGACGAATGGATCATGGTCTCCGAGAACGGCATAACCACGGCCGAGCAGTTCCTGGCATTCGTCCGGTCGGGCGACCTCACGCATTCGGCGATGGAGCGGGTCGGTGCACCCAGAATCCGCTACCACGGCGAGCTCGCCCTGCTGACGACGCGAATCACCAATACCGCCCACTACCAGGGCATTCGGTTCGACGCCGATGAATGGACCACCGACGCCTTCCGCCGCATCGACGGCCGATGGCGCTGCCTGCTGACCCAGATCACCACCACGAAGAAGTAGCGGGCGGTTGGGGCGGATTCACCCGATTCGGATGATGTGTGCGGCCGGATTCTTCGCCACGATGGCGGCACAGGCGCAATCGTGACACCGGCCGGTGCTCACGCATCACGGAAGCGAGGGTCGAATCATGTCGGTGTGGGACGTTCTCTGGGTCATCATTGTGAGCTTCTGCTTTGTCGCCTACCTGATGCTGATGTTCTACCTCCTCACCGATCTCTTCCGTGATCGGAACACCTCGGGCTGGGTGAAAGCGGTGTGGGTGGTGTGTTTGTTCCTGTTCCCGCTGCTCACCGGACTGGTGTATCTGATCGTCCGCGGCAGCGGAATGGCGGAACGGACCGCCGAGGCGCACAAGCAGGCACGCACGGAGACCGAGGATTACATCCGGCAGGCCGCGGGTACCAATTCCGCCGCCCAGATCGCCGACGGGAAGAAGCTGCTCGACGCCGGAGCCATCACCGAGGCGGAATTCCAGCAACTCAAGGCCAAGGCCCTCGCCTGACATCCGCGAACAACAACGCAATCCAGCGTCGCGCACAGATGGGAAGTGGGATCTGATGACCAGTCAGCAGGCCGCCTCGGCCAGCATCGAAGCCAACAACGAGACATCGTTGCGCACGCTGCCGTTCGGCGACACACAGGATTTCGCCGATGCCGAGCGTGGGTTCGTCGCTGCGCTGACACCCGGGGTGGTGAAGAACGCGGAGGGCAAGGTGGTGTGGAGCAGCGACGCGTTCGCGTTCCTCGACGGCGAGTGCCCGCCCACCGTGCACCCGAGTCTGTGGCGTCAGTCGAAACTGTGTGCGATGCAGGGCTTGTACGAGGTCACCGACGGCATCTATCAGATCCGCGGACTCGACCTGTCGAACATGACACTGGTCGAGGGCGATACCGGTGTGATCGTGATCGATCCGCTGATCTCGGTCGAGACGGCCGCCGCGGGACTCGCGCTGTATCGCGAGCATCGCGGTGACCGCCCGGTGACCGGCGTGATCTACACCCATTCCCACATCGACCATTTCGGCGGCGTCAAAGGCGTCACCACGCAAGACGATGTCGACGCGGGACGGTGCCCGGTCATCGCGCCGGTGGGGTTCGCCGAGCACGCGGTGGAAGAGAACGTGTACGCCGGTACCGCGATGGCCCGCCGGGCCGCCTACATGTACGGCGCGGCCCTGCCGCCCGGGCCGCTGGGTTCGGTCGGCGCCGGCCTGGGGCAGACGACCTCGATCGGTCAGCCGACCCTGATCACGCCGACGATCTCCATCGACCACACCGGCCAGACTGTGACCGTCGACGGGGTCGCCATCGAATTCCAGATGACGCCGGGTACCGAGGCGCCCTCGGAGATGAACTTCTACTTCCCCGATCGACGAGCACTGTGCATGGCCGAGAACGCCACCCACACCCTGCACAACCTGCTGACGTTGCGCGGCGCGCTGGTACGCGACCCGCACGTCTGGTCGAAATATCTCACCGAGGCGATCAACCGCTACGCGAGCCGCTCCGACGTGGTGTTCGCCTCCCATCACTGGCCGACCTGGGACACCGAGCGGCTCACCGAGTACCTCTCGATCCAGCGCGATCTCTACGGCTACCTGCACGACCAGACGCTGCGAGCACTCAACAAGGGCGCCACCGGTATCGAGATCGCCGAGGACATCCAGCTGCCACCGGCCCTGGCGAACTCGTGGTCCACCCACGGGTACTACGGCTCGGTCAGCCACAACGTCAAGGCGATCTACCAGCGGTACATGGGCTGGTTCGACGGCAATCCGGCCAACCTGTGGCAGCACACCCCGGTCGAGTCCGCACGCCGCCACCTGGAGTTCATGGGCGGTGCCGACGAGGCCGTCACCAAGGCGCGCAAGTCCTACGCCGACGGCGATTTCCGCTGGGTCGCGCAGGTGCTGAACTACGTGATCTTCGCCGACCCCGGCAATACCGAGGCCAAGGCGCTACAGGCCGACACGCTCGAACAGCTGGGCTACGGCTGCGAGAACGGCACCTGGCGCAACTTCTTCCTGATGGGCGCGTACGAATTGCGCAACGGCAGCGTCGGCACCCCGACGGTCACCGCCGCGCCGGACATCATGGCCGCGCTCTCCGCGGAGCAGGTATTCGACGCGATCGCGTTGCGGGTCGACGGTCCGCGGGCCTGGTCGGCCAGGATCGCACTCGACTGGAAGATCAAGGACACGGGAACCGTGCACCGCGCCCTGCTCCGCAACGGGGTGCTCGTGCATTTCGATGTCGAGGGCGACCTCGCGCCCGCCGACGCGGCGTTCACGCTCACGGAAGCCGACCTGCACGCGGCGCTGCTCGGCGGTGCGGATCTGAGCCAGATGATCGGCGACGGCCGTGTGGCGGTCGAAGGTGACCCCGCCGCGCTGGCCGAGCTGGTCGGCTATCTGGACGCCCCCGACCCGGATTTCGCGATCGTGACGCCCTGATCCACCGCGCAATCGCCGTGGAAGGTGATGCGATGGCGAGGCGGCGATCCGGTGGCTGAGGTCGTGCGGCGGGTCCGGCGCTGGTTCGCGACGGAGCGCATGTCGAAAGCCGATGTCGTCGCCGGGCTTCCGGGCGCGATCGGCGGAGTGCCGGACGGCATGGCGGCGGGTGTGCTCGCGGGGGTGAGCCCGGTGCACGGGCTCTACGCGAGCATGGCCGGGCGATTCTTCGGCGGGTTCGGCACGAGCACGCAGCTGATGGTGGTCACCACGACCAGCGCGTCCGCGTTGGCGGTGGGCTCGACTCTGACCGATGTCGAACCCGATCAGCGGTCGGGCGCCATCGTGATGTTGACGTTGGTCGCGGGCGCGATGATGATCGTCGCCGCGATCTTGCGGCTGGGCAAGTACACCCGGTTCGTCTCGCATTCGGTGATGACCGGGTTCCTGCTCGGTATCTCGGCCAACATCCTGTTCGGCCAGTTGCCGAGTCTGCTCGGTGCACCGGTGCAGGGGTCGATCGCGGTGGAGAAGGCGCTGCACGTGGTGCTGCATCCGCTGGACTTCGACTGGCGGGCCGCCGTTGTCGGCGTGCTCGCGATGATCGCGCTCATCGGGCTCTCGTACACGCGGCTGCGCGCGATCGCCGCCCTGTTCGCCTTGATCGTGCCGATGATCGTCGTGCTCGTTCTCGGCTGGAGCAATGTCGGCACGGTCGCCGACACGGGCGAGATTCCGACCGGGATCCCGTTGCCGCACCTGCCGGAATGGGGCGCGCTGTCGCCGTCGTTGGTCGCCGGGGCATTGGCGGTGACCGTGATCGTGCTGGTTCAGGGCGCCGGGGTGGCGGAGTCGGCGCCCAACCCCGGCGGTTCGCGGACCTCGGTCGATCGTGATTTCACCGCCCAGGGCATCGGCAACATCTTCGCCGGGTTGTTTCGCGGAATGCCGGTCGGTGGTTCGGTGGGGCAAACGGCCATCAACGCGTCCTCCGGTGCTCGCGGCCGCTGGGGCGGAATCTGGTCGGGGATCTGGATTCTGGTGATCCTGGTCGCGCTGGCGGGCGTGGTCGGCCGGGTGCCGCTGCCGACGCTCGCCGCGATTCTGATCGTCGCCGCCGCCCGTTCGATCGATCCGGACAGCGCACGCTACAGGCTGAGCTGCCCGACCCCGGCAGCGCGCACGACCCGGTCGTCATTCTGCGACTACGTGGGCGCACGAGCGTGAGCGCGACCTTCCTGCACGTGATCGGCGACTACGCCCGACGGCTGGACGCGCTCGGCGGCCGCCTCTACCTCAGCGGTGTCGACCCACGGATTCGCGACGTGTGGACCGACGATCTGCTGCACGCGCAAGGTCTGCACATCGAGTTCTTCCCGGCGACGAGCACGCTGGGCGAGTCCACACTGGCCGCTTACGCCGATGCCGAGGTTCGGATCCACCGCGAGCAGAGGTCGTGAAAGGAACGCCATGCTGAGCTTTCTGGTCCCGCAGGATCAACGTCGATCGCTGGACGAGCTGACCGACAAACTGGATCTGTCGGTGGGCCAGGTCGCGTCGAAGCGGTCGGCGTTCTGGATCATGCTGGTGATGTCGGCGGTGATCGCGATCTCGGGTGTCATCGGCGATTCCACCGCGACGGTGATCGGCGCGATGATCGTCGCGCCGTTGTCGATACCGATCCTGGGTGTCGCATTGGGCGTGGTGACCGGCCGTGGGCCGCTGCTCGGCCGGAGTCTGCTGCTGGTCGTGTCGGGGATCGTGGTGGTGGTCGCGCTCGGTTTCCTCTTCGCGCAGCTGCTGCCCAATCCGGTGAATGTCTTGTCCAACGCCCAGGTCGTCGGGCGGACCTCGCCGAAGCTGATGGATCTGACCGCGGCGATCGCGACCGGCCTGGTCGCGGCGATCGCGATCACCGCGTGCGGAGTTGCAGCGGAAGGTGAACGAGCTCGTCCCGTGGGACCCGAAGGTCGTCATCATCCACACGGTGGGCGGTCGCGTGCAGTAGCTCAGCTGAGCAGTTTGGCTTTCGCGGCGGCGAATTCGGCATCGGACAGCGCGCCGGCGGAATGTAGCTCGGCCAATTTGCCGAGCTGGGCAACGGTGTCACCGCCGCCGGCAGCGGTGGCGGCGGGCGGTGGGGGAGCCTGCGGCGGGGGTGCCTGCTGCTGGGCGTAGGCCTGTTGTTCGTCGGCCCGCCGCGCGGCGCGGCGGTTCACCGCGTTCGATGTCGCGGTGGCGGTACCGGCGACAACGGCCGTCCTGGCCACGGCGCCGAGTAGTCCTGGTCGCCCGATGCGACCCATCCGAAGTGGCATATCGGTTCCCTTCCTAGGCGAGGGCGAGCGCGGCGTCGACGGACTCGCGCGATACCTGCACGTGCAGCGCGACCTCGCCGTCGGCCGCGCGCACCGCGCCTGCCAGGCGCCGCGCCCACGTTTCCTCGAACACGATCACGACAGCGGTCGTTCCGGGTTCCATCGACGCGCGGACGACGTCGAGGTCGTCGTCGCTGACGAGGTCGATGTCGGCCGCCGTCAGACCGGTCAGACCCACCGCGGAGATGTCGTCGTCGATCTCGCGTTCGATGATGGCGCCCGAGTCGTCCATGGACAGCACGATCAGATCGAGCAGGGTGACAGTGCCCTTCGCGACGATCTCGGCCAGTGCCGCCGAGACGGATTCGTCGATCGCGGTGCCGGGAAAGGTGAGCACGAGGAACTCGACCGGTCCGAGCGTTACTGGTGATCCCATGGGCCGAATCATGCCGTCGGTGGGCCCTTGCTGCTTCACCCGATTCGGATGAAACAGGGGGCGTAGTTCACCCGGAAAGTGTGAGGCGCGCCGGGAACGGCCCTCTTATCGTCGTGTTATGGGCTGAAGAACCGTCGCCGCCGCACTGTCCGGGTCGTGATCGTGCTCGCCTGCCGAAAGGAAAGCAGATGAACGGCATACTGGTCGCCCTCGTCGGAGCGCTGTTGTGCTTCTACGGGATCCGCTCGGTCAACCTGGGCTTGCTCGCGATCGGGTTCGGTCTTGGCTGGCTGATCGCCGACCTGTTCAACGCGAATTTCTGGTGGCTGTTGCTGGTCGCGCTGATCGGGGCGGTCGCGGTCTGGGCCGTCACCTCGCTGATATTCCGGTTCGCCGCCTATTTCATCGGCGGTCTCACCGGCGCGATGATCGGCACCAAGCTGGCGACGGTCTTGCAGCCCGGCGACAAGAACTTCGCCTTGAGCATGATCGTCGCGCTCGCGATGTGTGTGGCGGGCGCGTTCCTTGCGCAGAAGTTCCGGGCCCGCGCGCTGCTGTGGTTGACCTCGATCGGCGGCGCGAGCATGGTCTGCAGCGGTGTCGCGCGGTTCAGCGACTCGCTGTCGTTCCTGCGCGACCCCGAACCCGGCTGGCAGCAGGTCACCGCCACCCTGGCCTGGGCGGGCCTGTCGATACTCGGCTGGATCACGCAGCGTCACCTTTTCGCCGAGAAGCTCGGCATCGAGCACCTGGTCGGCGACGACGACGCGCCGGACATGAGAAACCGCAACGGCGGCTGGCCGGCCAGCTAGGTGATCGGCTCGACGCCCGGTCGGACCGGGACCAGTGGGCGCTGCCGCCACTGGCGGGGGCTGACCCCGTACCTTGCGCTGAACCACCGCGAGAAATTGCTCACCGAGGAGAAACCGAGCAGATCGCCGACTTCGGTGAGGGAGTGACGGCGGTTGGCCACCATCCGTTCGGCCAGTGCGCCGCGGATATCGTCGACCATCGTGGTGAACGTCTTGCCGTCCTGCGCGAGCTTGCGGTGCACCGTGCGCCGATCGACCCCGAGGCTGCGAGCCACCTGCTCGACGGTGCAACGGCCCGTCGGCAACAGCAGTTCGACGAGTTCGCGGACCCGGTCGGCAACCGTGGCCTCCTGCGCGGGCGCCATCGCGCCGAGCAACTGCTGCGCGTAGGCGTGCAGGAGCGGGTCGGCCATCGCGTTCTCGGCATCGAGATCGCTACTGTAAGTGAGGATTCCGTCGAAATCCTGATCGAACTCCACGTGTGGGCCGAACATCTTGAGGTAAGTGGCACGGTCGCGCGGGGGCGGGTGGGAGAAGCACACCTGCATCGGCCGCCAGGTGGGTCCGGCGAACCCGCGCAGCAGTCCGTGCAGCACACCGGTGGTGAGTTCGACCGCCTGCCGGACCGGCGCGGGCCTGCCCACATCGACGCTCACCCGAATCGTGGCCATGCCGTTCGCCTCGACGATCTCGGTGTGCAGGGCCTCGTTGTACATGTGCTCGTGGCGCGCCAGCAGCCGTAGCGCACTGCGCACATCCGGCTCCTCGCGGATGACCAGGCTCAGCGGGCCGAGGTTGGAGAACCGTCGTAGCTGCGCCAACCGCAAACCGAAGTCCTCCCTGCCTGATTCGGCGGCGGAGCGTTCCAGGAGTTCGGCGACGGCCGCGGCCGGAATCCAGCGGTCCTGCGTGCCGAACCCGGCCGGATCGAGTCCGCAGTCGCGGATCAGCCGGGCCGGCTCCAGCCCGAGCGAGCGCGCCAGTTCGACGTAGTCGTTCAACGACGCGTACCTGGACAACGGCTTCATCCGGCACCTCCTTCATGTCCCGAAATGAATAGTCTTCTGTCCCGTGAGGGCAAGTATAGCGATGTGACGCTGCCTACAGTTATGTGCATCACATAGGAGGAGATGGACGTGGCACACGCAATTCGATTCGCTGAAACCGGTGGTCCCGACGTTATGCGGTGGCAGTCCACCGAGGTCGGTGAGCCGGGGCCCGGCGAGGTCCGTATCCGGCACGAGGCGGTCGGGCTCAACTTCGCCGACACGTATTTCCGCACCGGCCTGTATCCGGCAGCGTTGCCGGCGGGACTCGGCGTGGAGGGGGCAGGCGTCATCGAAGCCGTCGGCCCCGGCGTCGACTTCGCCGCGGGTGACCGCGTCACCTACACCGGCAGCCCGCTCGGCGCGTACAGCACCGAACGGATCATGCCCGCCGAGCACCTGATCGCCCTGCCAGAGGGCATCGCGTTCGACACCGCCGCCGCGACCACCATGCGCGGCCTGACCACCGCGTACCTGTTGCGCCGCATCCACCCGCTGCGCGCGGGCGACACGGTGCTGCTGCACGCCGCGGCGGGCGGGGTCGGCCAATTGTTCACCCAGTGGGCCGCGCTGCTCGGGGTCAGCGTGATCGGCACGGTCTCCAGCGAGGAGAAGGCAGAGGTCGCCCGCGCCAACGGCTGCGACCACGTGGTGATCTACACCCGCGAGGACGTCGCTACCCGGGTGCGCGAGATCACCGACGGCGCAGGCGTTCCCGTGGTCTACGACAGCATCGGCAAGACCACCTTCCAGTCCTCGATCGACTCCCTCGCCCGGCGCGGCCTGCTCGTGTGCTTCGGCACCGCCTCGGGTCCGGTGCCGCCGATCGAGGCGATGCAGCTGGCCGTGAAGGGCTCGCTGTTCGTCACCCGGCCCGCGCTCGCCGACTACATCGCCGACCCGGCCGAACGCGCCGAACTCGCGGGCGAACTGCACGACCACCTCACCGCGGGCCGTCTGCGGGTCGAGATCAACCAGCGCTACGAACTCGCGAACGCCGTGCAGGCGCATCGCGACCTCGAAGCGGGTCGCAGCGTCGGCGCGTCGGTCTTCGCGCTCTGACGCGTCCACCGGAAAGGAACAAACCAATGACCGTTCGAACCGCGATGCGCGCGGTGCCGCTGACCGCGACCATCGGCGCGGAACTGCACGGGGTGAACCTCGCCGAGGTCGCCGTCGACGACGCCCTGTTCGCCGAACTGCGCACCCTGCTGCTGCGCCACAAGGTGCTCTTCGTCCGCGATCAGGACATCACCCGCGCCGAACACGTCGCGCTGGCTGAACGTTTCGGCCCGCTCGAGGACCATCCGGCCCTTGGCAGCGATCCCGATCATCCCGGTCTGGTGCGCATCTACAAGGACCTCGACAGTGCGCCCGAGCACTACGAGAACTCCTATCACTGCGATGCCACCTGGCGGGTCAATCCGCCGATGGGCGCCGTGCTGCGCTGTGTGGAAACGCCGCCTGTCGGTGGCGACACCATCTGGGTGAACATGGTCGAGGCGTACAAGCGGCTGCCGCAGACGGTGAAATCGCGGATCGCGCATCTGCGCGCCCGGCACAGTATCGAGGCGAGTTTCGGCGCCGCGCTCACCGAGGAGAAACGACTCGCTCTGCACGAGCGTTTCCCCGACGCCGAACATCCGGTGGTGCGTATCCACCCGGACACCGGTGAGGACATTCTGTTCGTCAATTCCTTCACGACGCATCTGGTCAATTACCACACGCCCGAGAACGTTCGATTCGGCGCCGACTACGCGCCGGGCGCGAGCGAACTCCTCAATTACCTGATGCGCCAGGCGAGTATCCCCGAATACCAGGTGCGCTGGCGCTGGACCGAGAACAGCTTCGCGATCTGGGACAACCGGTGCACCCAGCACTACGCGGTCCAGGACTACTGGCCCGCCGTCCGCAAGATGGAGCGCGCCGGGATCATCGGCGACCGCCCTTTCTGACTTTCACTTTTCCATAACCCCCGCAATTCTGATCGGAGCACCCCCATGCATTTTCACGACGACGCACTGTTCCCCGAGAACCAGGAAAAGCTGGTCATCACCGTCGCACCGTACGGCCCGGAATGGGAACCCGACGACTTCCGCGACGACCTGCCGCTGACCATGGACGAGCACGTCAAGGCGGCCGTCGACTGCTACGAAGCCGGCGCCACCGTGCTGCACATCCACGTGCGTGAACTCGACGGCAAGGGCTCCAAGCGCCTGTCGAAGTTCAACGAACTGCTCGGCCGCCTGCGCGAGGCAGTGCCGGACATGATCCTGCAGGTCGGCGGCTCGATCTCGTTCTCGCCCGAAGGCGAAGGCGCCGATGCGAAGTGGCTGACCGACGACGCCAGGCACATGCTGGCCGAGCTCGATCCCAAGCCGGATCAGGTCACCATCGCGATCAACACCAGTCAGATGAACATCGTCGAGCTGATGACCGAAGACGACATCGCGGGCACCTCCTTCGAGCGGCCCGAGGTGTACGAGGCGTACCGCGAGATGTTCGTCCCGGCGGGGCCGACCTGGGTGGCCGAGCACCTGAAGCGCCTGCAGGCCAACGGCATTCAGCCGCACTTCCAGTTGTCGAGCATCCCGCAGCTCGAGACCGTCGAGCGGCTGATCCGGCGCGGCGTGTACACCGGTCCGCTCATGCTGACCTGGGTCGGCATCGGCGGCGGCTTCGACGGCCCCAATCCGTACAACATGATGGAGTTCATCCGCCGCACTCCCGACGGCGCCGTGCTCACCCTGGAGACGCTGATGCGCAGCGTGCTGCCGGTGAACACGATGGCCATCGCGATGGGTCTGCACGCGCGCTGCGGCAACGAGGACACCCTGTGGGGTCGCAAGGGCGAGAAGATGACCTCGGTGCAGCAGGTCGAGCAGCTGGTCCGGATCGCGGGTGAGCTCGGCCGTGAGGTCGCCACCGGCAAGGAAGCGCGCGAGATCTACAAGCTCGACGCGCATTACGCCGACGCCGACGAGACGCTCGCCAAGATCGGGTTCGCCCCGAACCGTCAGCCCGGCCAGGTCGGGTTCACCCACCACGCCTGACCCTCTCGGGGATCCCGTTCCCCTCTCGACAACCCGGTGGACGTCAGCGACGACGTCCACCGGTGCGCAGGAGCACCCATGGACCTCACCACCACCGCCGCGAAACCCGCGCAGGCGCCGAGCCGTTCCTCGACCATCCGCCGCAACTATCCCTGGCTGGTGTTCGCACTCGCCTTCGGCCTTCTGCTCGCCGATTACATGTCCCGGCAAGTGCTGAGCGCGGTCTTTCCCTTTCTGAAAACCGAATGGACGCTGTCGGATTCGCAGCTGGCGTCACTGAGCAGTGTGGTCGCGCTGATGGTCGGGTTGCTGACCCTGCCGCTGTCGGTGCTGGCCGACCGGTGGGGCAGGGTCAAGAGCCTGGTGCTGATGGCGGTGGTGTGGAGTATCGCGACACTGGTGTGCGCACTGGCCGGAAACTATCCGCAGATGCTGGCGGCGCGTTTCTTCGTCGGTGTCGGTGAGGCCGCGTACGGCAGCGTCGGCATCGCGCTGGTGCTCAGTGTGTTCGCCGCGCGCAGGCATGCCGCGCTGAGCGGCGCGTTCATGGCCGGTGGTTCGTTCGGATCGGTGCTCGGCGTCGCCGCGGGCGGGGTGATCGCCGTGCACCTGGGGTGGCGGTGGTCGTTCGCGACGATGGCGGTGTTCGGTCTCGTGCTTGCCGTGGCGTTCTGGGCGGTGGTCAAGGAGCATCGCAACGCCGAACACGCCGCGGAACCAACTCCCGAAGTCGCCTTCCGCGCACCGATTTCGACCCTGTTCACCAATCCGGCGGTGCTGTGCGCCTACGTGGGCAGCGGCTTGCAGATGTTCACCGCCGCGGTGCTGCTGTCGTGGATGCCCAGTTTCTTCAACCGCTACTACGGGCTGGCGCCGGATCGGGCCGCTGGTCTGGCGGCCGTGATCGTGACGCTCGTCGGCACCGGCATGGTGGTGTGCGGGGTGATCACCGACCGGGTCGGACGTTCGGAGATGGCCCGCAAGTGGACCACCGCGATCGTGTTCTGTCTGATCTCGCTCGTCACCCTCGGCATCGGCTTCAGCATGAGTACCGGTGTGCCGCAACTGATTCTGCTCGGTATCGGTGCGTTCTTCTCCGGCGGCTCGGCCGGTCCGACCGTCGCCATGGTCGCCAATCTCACCCACCCCTCGGTCCGCGCGTCGGCGTTCGGCACCCTCACCCTCGCCAACAGCCTGCTCGGGCTGGCGCTCGGCCCGTTCGTCGTCGGCGTTCTCGCCGATCACCTCGGCCTGCAGAACGCGCTGCGCATCACCCCGGTGGTATCGGTGCTCGCCATCGCGGCCCTGCTCCTCGGCCGCCGTGTCTACCCGCTCGGGCTGCGTCAGCTCGCCACCGTGCACGCCCCGCACTGATCGCCTCGAAAAGGATTGCCACACATCATGAAATCTGTTCCCGAACCCACCTTCGTCATCGTCCCCGGGCTGCGCGATCACGTCGCCGTCCACTGGCAGACCTTGCTCGCCGACACCCTCTGGAAGGTGGCGATCGTGCCGCCACTGGAACGTGACGGCCTGAGTCTGACCGCGCGGGTCGGCGCACTAGACGCGGTGCTCACCGAGATCGACGGCCCCGTCGTCCTGGTCGCGCACAGCGCGGGCGTGATGATCACCGTCCACTGGGCGCAACAGTCCGACCGGCCGGTGCGCGGCGCGCTGCTCGCGACGCCGCCCGACTTCGAAACCCCACTGCCGCAGGGCTATCCGACCGCCGACGAACTCGCGACCAACGGCTGGACGCCGATCCCACGGCGGCAGCTGCCGTTCCCGAGCATCGTGGCGGCGAGTAGCACCGACCCACTGGCCACGACTCGCCGTGTCGCAGGCATGGCCGAGGTGTGGGGGAGCAGGCTGGTCGACCTCGGCGATGTCGGGCATCTGAATCCGGCGGCGGGCTACGGTCCGTGGCCGCGCGCCCAGGAGCTGCTCGACGAACTCCTCGACATGACCGGGGAGCTCGCCCGATGACGACGGTGTTCGAGACGGCTGCCGCCGCCGTTGCCGATATCGGTTCCGGATCCTCGCTCGCCGTCGGTGGTTTCGGATTGTGCGGCATCCCCGACGCACTCGTCGCCGCACTGGCGGCGGGCACGGCCGACCAGCTCGAGATCTTCTCCAACAACTGCGGCACCGACAGCCGCGGACTGGGGATCCTGTTGGCGCAGAAGCGCATCCGTCGGGTCACCGCGTCCTACGTCGGTGAGAACGCGGAGTTCGCGCGCCAGTATCTGTCCGGTGAACTGGAAGTCGAACTGACACCGCAGGGCACTCTCGCCGAGAAGCTGCGGGCCGGTGGGACCGGGATTCCGGCCTTCTTCACCGCCGCGGGCGTCGGCACACCGGTGTCCGACGGGGGATTGCCGTGGCGGTATCGGGCCGACGGGTCCGTCGCGGTCGCCTCGCCCGCCAAAGAGGTCCGCACCTTCCACGGCCGCCGGTTCGTGCTCGAGGAATCCATCACCGCCGATTACGCGCTCGTGCACGCCCTGATCGGTGACACCCGTGGAAATCTGGTGTTCAACAAGGCGGCCCGCAATTTCAATCCGCTCGCCGCGATGGCGGGGAAGGTGTGCATCGCACAGGTCGAGACGCTGGTGCCCGCCGGTTCCCTCGACCCGGCACAGGTGCATCTGCCCGGCGTGTTCGTCGACCGGATCGTGCACACGGGACCGCAGATCAAACTCATCGAAAGGCGGACCGTGTCATGACCGCATCGACCACCGTGGCGCTCGGCTGGACGCGCACCGAGATGGCCGCCCGCGCCGCACAGGAACTGCGGCCCGGCGAGTATGTCAACCTGGGCATCGGGCTGCCGACCCTGATCCCCAATCACCTGCCCGCGGACGTGGAGGTGACCCTGCATTCGGAGAACGGGATCCTCGGCACCGGTCCCTACCCCCGTGACGACGAGGTCGACGCCGACCTGATCAACGCGGGCAAGGAGACCGTCACCGTCGCCGACGGCGCCTCGTTCTTCGATTCCGCGCTGAGCTTCGGCATGATCCGTGGCGGTCACATCGACACCGCGGTCCTCGGTGGAATGCAGGTCTCGGCCGCCGGTGACCTCGCGAACTGGATGGTGCCCGGTCAGATGGTCAAGGGCATGGGCGGGGCGATGGACCTGGTCCACGGCGCCCGCCGCGTGATCGTGGTGATGACCCACACCGACAAGGCAGGCACCCCGAAAATCGTTCCTGCCTGCACATTGCCGCTCACCGGTGCGGGCGTCGTCCATCGGATCATCACCGACCTGGCCGTCATCGACGTCGAACCGGCGGGCCTGATCCTGCGCGAATGCGCACCGGGCATCAGCGAGGACCACGTCCGCGCCGTCACCGCAGCACCGCTCACGTCGGGCCGATGACCTTCGGCGGTCACGGCCGCCGCGAGGTGGTTCAGGCTTCGGCCAGTGGGGGCGGCGCCCAACCGCCATTACCGACGAAGCTCTTCGGCACGTAGCAACGGAACGTCAGGGAGAACGGCTTGCCCTCGGCTGAGGGCAGCCAGTTCGACTCCGGCACGCCCGGCACCGGCGCGGGGCCGATGCCCAGTTTCAGTGAGCCGTCGGTTTCATAGGTCAGCGGTGAGTAGTCGTTGAAGTTGTAGCGGTGCAACGAGTTCGGGATCACGCGGAAGTCCGGGACGGAGACCAGGATGACCGACCAGTAGCCGTCGACGACAGAGCCGGGCAGGTCGTCGGCCGCGAAGTGGATGACGTAGCTCTGACCGCCATCGAAGGGCTTGCCGTCGGCGCCGCGGCTGGTGTTGAAGTAGACGGCTTCCTCGGCGGTGTTGGCCCAGATTCCGAGCAGGTCGACGACCGTGCGAGTGGTGTAGTCGCCGCAGTAGTTGCCGGTGGGCTTGCCGCCCACCCAGCGGTTCACATACGGCGCACTCTCGGTGAGCGCGAATTCCTTGAATTTCGGGACCACTGTCTCGCGGAGGAACGTGTCGATCCCGTCGCGCGCAGTCGGGTCCGTGGCGAGGTACGCCGCGATCGACTGGGCGAGGACCTGCATCCGGTACGCCGCGATCGACTGGGCGAGGACCTGCATCCGGTACGCCGCGGGCGAGACATCGAGCGCGCTGCCCAGTACCGCGTCCAGGTTGTCGAAGATGTCGGCCCCGAGCAGGTTCGTGTTGTCGAAGGTGGGGATCGCGGGCGGCGCTGCCACGGTGATGTCGCCCAACGGCGTCGCGGAGAACTTGTGCTGCAACGCGACCGCACCGTCGGGATCGTCGCCCAGTTCCACTCGCGCCAGCATCTTCGCCTTGGCGGAGTGCAACTCGATGCGGGTCGCGCCGTCCGGAATCGGCGGGTAGGTGCCGGGTTTCACCAACGCGAAGGTGCCGAAGGGCTTCGATGGCGTGGTGCGTTCGTTGATGTTGAAGACGACCTCGCCCCACTCGTCGAGGACCTGCGCGGTGTAGTACCGCCCGGTGACCTCGGGTACCTCGAGCAGAACCGCGGTGTCGTCGTCGGCGGCGAACCAGGCTTCCAGGTAGGCCACGTCGAAATTGGGGTTCACGAAATCGGCGGAGCCGAGCGGGTTGTACTCGATCTGGTTGTAGTCGAATCCGTCCCCGGCCCGGTCGGTGTGCTCCTGCCGGATCACCAGGAACCGCGCCAGCAGATAGATGTAGGCCTGCCGGATGTCGTCCTCGGACGGTTTCCACGTCGCCATCGTGTGCGCTCCCTCGGATAGACACGGGTGGACCGGCACGGCCACCATCGGCAATGCCCAACTCCGGAATACTCCCGATCCGGTCCTCGCCGTGCATCACCCTGCGAGGATGAAATCGAAGGACCGGAAGGACTCGCGGTGCCCCGGTCAGTGGAGGTCGTCGGGGTGTGGTCCGGTCGCGAACGGGTTCGGCTCGTCCTGGGCGAGGATGCCGACGAAGGGTTCGCCCTCGTCGACGAAGGTGTAGGCGCCGCCTTCGATGCGTTCGATGAGGCCGTGGGTCCAGGCCGCTTCGCTGTCGGCGGAGTGCACCCACATGTTCATGATCTCGCCGATGTGTCCGAGCTGTCCCGGGCCCTCCTCGGGCGTGTAGTACTCGGTGACCGAGCCGCGCCACTGTTCGAGGCCGGTGATCCGTTGCTTCAGGAGTGCGACGGCCTCCGCACGTGGTAGGTCGACGATGAAACCGATGCCGGCCGAGAGCATCTCCATCTTCTGGTCGTACGAGGTCAGGGCCTCGCGCAGCAGCGCGAGGTATTCCTCGGTGCCCTTGTCGGTGATCTCGTACTCGACGCGGGGCGGACCGCCGACGGTGCTCGGCGCGACTTCGTGTGCGAGGAGGAGTCCTTGCTTGGCCATCTGTTTGAGTGCGTGGTAGATCGAGCCGGGCTTGGCGTTGGACCATTCGTGGGCGCCCCAGAATTCCAGGTCGTTGCGAACCTGATAGCCGTGTGCGCGTCCGTGCTGACGGACCGCGCCGAGGACCAGCAGCCGGATCGCTGACATGGACGTCTCCCTTCCGAGCGAGTGCGACCAAAGTAGCAGTATTCAAGTTTGACTAACCGAATCGGGCTCGGTATTTTGGTCGTCTAGTCAAGTTTGATCACTAGGCGTTGGAGGGTGTTTTGACTGACCACGATCTATCGATCGTCGTCGAAGGCCTGCGGAAGAAGTACGGGGCGAAGCAGGCACTCGACGG
This sequence comes from Nocardia sp. NPDC058518, assembly GCF_042719655.1. NCBI lineage: Bacteria > Bacillati > Actinomycetota > Actinomycetes > Mycobacteriales > Nocardiaceae > Nocardia > Nocardia sp. NPDC058518. Next base: position 155,310 of record NZ_JBHXNJ010000016.1, on the reverse strand, counting down.
ACTCGATCTCGCTGTCCGGGCCGGTACCGTGCACGCGGTTCTCGGCCCGAACGGCGCGGGCAAGACCACGGCCGTGCGCATCATGTCCACATTGCTCCGCCCGGAGTCTGGGCGTGTCGAGGTGGCGGGCATCGATGTGCGCACCCGAGCCGATGAGGTGCGCACCCGAATCGGGCTGCTCGGCCAGAGTGCGGCTGTCGACGAGGAGCTCAGCGGGCGGCAGAACCTGGAGATGTTCGGGCGCCTCTACCACCTCGGGGCGCGCCGTGCGGGCGTCCGAGCCGATGAGCTCCTTGCACGATTCGGGCTCGCGGACACCGGAAAGAAGGCGGTCAGGCAGTACAGCGGCGGAATGCGGCGGCGGCTCGACCTCGCGGCGTCCCTTATTTCCGAACCGCAGGTGCTGTTCCTGGACGAACCGACGACCGGGCTCGATCCGCGCGGCCGCGCCGAGGTGTGGAGTTCGGTGCGTTCCCTGGTCGACGGCGGCACCACCGTGCTGTTGACCACCCAGTACCTGGAGGAGGCCGATCAGCTGGCCGACCAGATCTCGGTGATCGACCACGGGAAGGTCATCGCCGAGGGCACTGCCGACCAGCTGAAGTCGAAGACTGGCGGCGACCGCATCGACGTGGTCCTGCACGACGTCACCCAGCTGGCACGCGCTGCCGCGCTCATCCCGGGCGAGGCGGTGGTCGATGAGGACCGGCGGCTGATCAGTGCCGCGGTCGGCGACCGGATGGTGGCACTGACCGAGACCGTCCGGGCGCTGGAGGCGAACGGCATCGAAGCCGAGGACATCGCGATCCGGCGCCCGACACTCGACGAAGTCTTCCTGCACCTGACCAAGGAGCACGCGGCATGAGCGCGACTTACACGACGAACCAACCGGTTTCGACACTGAGCACGGCGCTCACCGATTCCTGGACGATGACCAGACGCGAGCTGGCGCACTGGGCCCGCCAGCCCGTTCAAGTGGTTGTCGGGCTGGTCTTCCCGGTGATGTTGCTGGTGATGTTCACCTATCTGATCGGCGGCGGGCGCGGCATCGACGGGGACTTCAAGGATTATCTGGTCCCTGGAATGCTCACCATGACAATGGCATTCGGCCTCGAATCGACCATGCTCGCGGTCACCCAGGACCTCGGCAAGGGGGTCATCGATCGGTTCCGCTCGATGCCGATGAACTCGGCCGCGGTCCTGGTGGGGCGCAGCGTCGCCGACATGCTGCAGTCGGTGGTCGGGCTGGCCGTGATGATCGCGGTCGGGTACGCGATCGGCTGGCGCTGGCACGACGGCGCCGCCTCGTTCCTGGCGGCCGTGGGACTGCTGTTGCTGTTCCGGTTCGCGATGCTGTGGATCGGCATCTATCTGGCGATGGTCGCGGGCAAGCCCGAACTGGTGCAGGCGGTCCAGATCCTGGTCTGGCCGATCAGCTTCCTCTCCAATGCCATCGCCTCGCCCGAAGCGATGCCGTCCTGGCTGGGTGCGGTCGTCGAGTGGAACCCCATGTCGGCAACCGCCACGGCGGTGCGCGGCCTGTTCGGCAATCCGGGTGCGGTCGGCGACTCCTGGGCCGCGGCACACGCCGAAATGCTGGCGGTGGCTTGGCCGTTGGTCTTGATCGCGGTGTTCTTCCCACTGGCGGTGCGCAGGTTCAGAGACCTGAGCCGCTAGCGGCGCCGACCACGGAGAGCAGCTGCAACTTCTCGTAGCTCTCGCTGCCGGGTGTCGCGGTGTAGACCAGCAGCAGATGTGACTGGTCGGGGTCGAGCAGTGTTTGGCAGTTCAGTTCCATGGGGCCGACCTCGGGGTGGCGGAATCGCTTCACCTCCCGGGGTCGCACCCCGATCTCGCGGGTGTTCCACAGGGTCCGGAATTCCGCGCAATCGGCCAGGAGCAGGGTCGTGTACTGCGCGGCGCGCGAATCGGGACCGCGCCGGGTGGCGACCTCGCGGAGTCCGGAGACGAACATCCGTCCCAGGAACGGGTGGTCTTCGGGCGCGTAGAGCTCGCGTTCGGCGGGGTCGGTGAACCAGCGGTAGCCGATGCTGCGAGCGGGGCCGGTGAAGCGGGTGGTGTCGCCGGTGAGGGCAGTCCCGAGCGGTGTCTGGCGCAGCGTTTCCCCGAGCTCGGTGACGATCTCGGCAGGCGTGTCGTGGAGCCGGTCGAGGATCCGCAGCAGGCCGGGGCTGATGTGTTCACTGACCGCGCCGCGTGCGGGCGGGCTGTGTCCGGCGAGGCGGAACAGGTGGTCGCGTTCGTCGAGGGACAGGTGCAGGCCCTGTGCGATGGACGCGATCATCTGTTCGGACGGGTGCGGGCCTCGTTGCTGCTCCAGCCGGGCGTAGTAGTCGGTCGACATATGACACAGGACGGCGATCTCCTCCCGGCGCAACCCGCTCGTCCTGCGCCGCCGCCCGCGCGGAAGTCCGACATCCTCGGGTTGCAATGACTCCCGGCGTTGTCTGAGGAACTCCGCCAGCTCCGTACGATCGATCACCAGAGATCTCCTTCCTGTGTTCGGTTCTACCGCCGGGGCCTGCGGGTATCCACTGATCGACAGTCCCTGGATGTCACCTCTCGACCGGGCGATCGTGGATATCAGACACCAGCCCAGCACCCAGAGGAGAAGCGACATGCCACGTCGGCAGCCCGATATCACCGTTCCCGATCTCACCGGTAAACGCGCGGTGGTCACCGGAGCCAGCGATGGCATGGGGATCGGGATCGCGTCGCGCCTGGCGGCCGCCGGGGCCGAAGTCGTTCTCCCGGTGCGCAATCAGCGCAAGGGCGAGGCGGCGCTGGCCACCATCCGGCAGGCGAGCCCCGACGCGGAGGTCTCGCTGCGCGAGCTCGACCTGTCCAGCCTGGCTTCCGTCGCGGCGCTCGGCAAGACCCTGCGAGCCGAGGATCGCCCGATCCATCTGCTGATCAACAACGCGGGCGTGATGACCCCACCGGATCGACAGGTCACCGCCGACGGTTTCGAAGTGCAGTTCGGCACCAACCACCTCGGGCACTTCGCCCTGGTCGGACACCTCATGCCCCTGCTCCGCGCGGGGCGTGCACGGGTCACCTCGCAGGTCAGCGTCGCGGCCAACCAGCACCGGATCAACTGGGACGATCTGAACTGGGAACGCTCCTACAACGGCAGGCACGCCTACAGCCAGTCCAAGATCGCCTTCGGTCTGTTCGGGCTCGAACTCGGCAGGCGCAGCCGAGCGCACGGATGGGGGATCACCAGCAATCTCTCCCACCCTGGCGTCGCGCCGACCAATCTCCTCGCCGCCCGGCCCGAGGTCGGGCGCATCGAGGACACCACCGGAGTCAAGGTCATCCGGTGGCTCTCGGCCCGCGGCATCCTGCTCGGCACCGTCGAGTCGGCGAAACTGCCCGCCCTCTACGCCGCCACCTCGCCTGCCGCGGAGACCGAACGCTTCTACGGACCCAGCGGACCCGGCCACCTCGGCGGCCCTCCCGCCGAGCAGAAGCTCTACGGCCGACTACGCGACCACGAGGACGCTCAGCGCATCTGGCAGGTCTCCGAGGACCTCACCGACGTCCGAATCTCGGCTTGACCCGGACCGGTCGCCTACGGACGAGCCGGATAGCCCCATTCCCGGCACGCCGACTTCAGTGCGTCGGGGACGGCCGGATCGGCGGGCAGCGGGCGGGCGGGCTGGATGACGCCGGAGCGGATGGTGTCGCTCCAGTCGCCGATACCGCGGACATAGCTGCCGTGGTCGAAACGGCCGTAGTCCAGCATCGAGGGCTGCCACTCGACGTCGAGGAAGCGGCACAGGCCGCGCACGGTTTCCTCGGGGCGGTGGGTCAGGTCCTCGTAGCGCACCTCGTGGCCGTTCAGCGCTACCCTGGCCTCGTTCATCGCCGCGACGAACTCCAAAGTCCGCCGCACCGGGTCGATTTCGTGTCGCTGTGCCCAGGCGCGGCCGAGGGAGTCGGCGATCTGCATCGGGTGGCGCAACAGGAACACATAGCGGGCATCGGGCCAGCACGCGGCGATCCGTCGCCAGGTCAGCACGCTGCTGGTCGTCTTGTTGACCATCCGGTCCTTGCCGCTGCGTTCCAGCTCGTGGTGCAGCAGGCGGTCCCAGAGGAGGTGCTCGAGCTCGCGGATCGTCAGGCCGAGCGCGTCCAGCGAGATGCTCGCGTAGCGCTCGGTGATGTCGTCGGCGGCCCACTCGAGTTCCTGGACGGTCAGCAGGTTCAGGTGCAGTTCGTGCGGGGCATGGATGCGCGCATGGCTGTTGAGGACCGAACGCAGCAGGGTGGAACCGGATCGGGGCGCGGACAGGATGAAGATCGGCGCGGGCACGAGGCGGTTGGTGGTCGCCTGCTTCACGGTCGCCCGTTCCGCAGGGGCGGTGCGGCGATCAGTTCCCGGCGAAGCAGGAGGTCGAGCACGCGGTCGGTGGATTCGTCGACCGTCTCGGCAGCGGTGTCCATCCGCAGATGGGGGAGCAGTGGTTCCTCGTAGACCGCGTCGACCCCGGTGAGCTGAGTGAGTTCACCCCGCGCCCGCCGCCCGTAGAGGCCCTTGACGTCGCGTTGTTCGCAGGCCGAAAGCGCGGTTGCGACATGGACTTCGGCGAAGTCAAGGCCGGCGTCCTCGTGGCGGACCCGCATCAGCTCACGATCGGCGGCGTACGGCGCGATGGCTGCCACGAGGACCAGCACGCCGTGGCGGGCCAGCATCAGCGCGAGGGTGGTGATCCGGCCGAGGTTCTGTTTGCGGTCGTCGGGGGTCAGGCCGAGTTCCGGCCACAGCCGTCCGCGCACGTCGTCACCGTCGAGTACCTCGACCGCGTATCCGGCCTCGGCCACGCGGGTGCGGGTAGCGGTGGCGATGGTGGTTTTTCCCGAACTCGGCAGTCCGGTCAGTAGAACTGTCCCACCCGGTCTACAGGGCCCGTCGCTCATCAGACATTTCTGACAGGGCGAAATTATGCGGGGGTATCGATTACACGATCGCTACGTAAACGCCTGCTGCCCAAAGGAATTCGTCCTGGGCCGATAACGGATCCGGTGCCACTGATAATGAATCGGCGCTCAGACCTCGATATGGGAGCCCATGATGACCGTTCTGTCGCGCGGCAGGGCGAAGTAGTCGGCGGCATCGGCGGTGATGTAGGAGGTGGCGATGAACAGCCGTTTGCGCCAGGTCGCCATGGTCGGCTGATCACTGCGGCGGAGTTCGATCTTGGAGACGAAATAGGAGGCATTGTCGAGGTCGAGTCGGCCTTCGGTCGCCGACGAATCGAGCAGCCGCAGCGCCTCGGGAATGTCGGGACGTTCGGCGTAGCCGTAGCGGGCGGTGACGTGGACGATGCGGTCGCCGCCGTGCCCGAGGTGGTCCACGCTCAGGCGCTCCGCCGCCGGAATTCGGGGCACCGGGTCGGTGGCGATGCTCACGATCGCGACGTGGTGGTGCCGGATGTGGTTGTTCTCGACATTGGCGCGCATGGCCAGCGGGGTCGTCTTCTTGCCGCGATTGAGGAAGATCGCCGTGCCGGGAACCTCGAACGTGCTCGGTCGCCCTTCGCGGAGTTCGGCGACGAACTCCCGCAGTGGGCCCTCGCGCTGTTCGCGTGCCGCGGTGACGATGTCGCGGCCGCGTTCCCAGGTGGTCATGACGGTGAACGCGACGACGCCGATGAGCAGCGGCAGCCACGCACCGTGCACGATCTTGGTGAGGTTCGCCCCGAGGAACAGCAGATCGATACCGAGCAGCGGCACCGCGCCGAGCGCGAGCAGCCAGATCGGGGTACGCCAACGGGCGCGGGCGACATAGAAGAACAGCAGCGTGGTGATGGTGATGGTGCCCGTGACCGCCATCCCGAACGCGTAGGCCAGCGCGTGGGAGCTGCGGAACGCGAAGACCAAGGTCAGCACCGAGACCATGAGCAGCCAGTTGATCCACGGGACATAGATCTGACCCATGGTGGATTCGGAGGTGTGCACGATCCGCAGTCGCGGCAGATAGCCGAGTTGAGCGGCTTGCGAGGCGACGGAGAACGCGCCGGTGATCACGGCCTGCGCGGCGATGACCGTCGCGGCGGTGGCCAGCAGCACCATCGGCAGCCGGCCCCACCCGGGGACGAGCAGGAAGAACGGGCTCGACACGGCGGTGGGGTCGGTGAGGATCAGCGCGCCCTGCCCCATGTAGCTGAGCATGCAGGCCGGGAACACGAGAAACAGCCAGCCGCGGGTGATCGGTCGTCGCCCGAAGTGGCCCATGTCGGCGAAGAGCGCTTCGGCGCCGGTCACCGCGAGCACCACCGCGGCGAGCGCGAAGAACGCGATCCCGAAGTGGCCGAACAGGAATCCCAGCGCGTAGGTGGGTGAGATCGCCTTCAGGATCTCCGGGTTGTCGCTGATGCCCGCGATGCCGCACACCCCGATCGCGGTGAACCAGGCGATCATCACCGGCCCGAACACCCGTCCGACGACGGCAGTGCCCTTGCGCTGCACCAGGAACAGTCCCACGATGATCACCGCGGTGATCGGGATGATGAACTCCTCGAACGACGGCTCGACGACTTTCAGTCCTTCCACCGCCGAGAGCACCGAGATCGCCGGGGTGATCATGGAATCGCCGAAGAACAACGACGCTCCGAAAATGCCGAGTGCCGCGAGGAATACCGCCGTCCGCTTGCCGCCCGGCGCGCTCCAGCGGCGCAGCTGGGTGATCAGCGCCATGATGCCGCCCTCGCCGTCGTTGTCGGCACGCATCGCCAGCGCGACGTAGGTGACGGTGACGATGACGGTCACCGACCAGAAGATCAGCGAGACGATCCCGAACACGTTGTCCTTGCTCACCGGCACCGGATGCGGGTCGGCGGGATTGAACACGGTTTGCAGGGTGTAGATCGGGCTGGTGCCGATATCGCCGAACACCACGCCCAGCGCCGCGACGATCGTGGCAAGACGGACGACCTCACGACCTGTCCCGTGTCCGGTAGCGGAGGAGGTGGACGGCGGCGTTGCGGTCACAGTTTTCCTTCCGTGGACGAGCACCCGACGCGGGCCGCCGTGACGATAACCGCTGTGACGGCGAATCCGAAGGCCGACAAGCGATCTATACGCGATCTATACGGGTGTCGGCGCCGAAGACGAAACTGCGCAGGACCAGGAAGCGCAGTCCGCCGACCACGGCCATGACGGCGATCACGGCGCCCGCCTGCGCGGCTTCGCCGAGATCCGGTGCCAGGAAATCCAATCCGGCCAGCGCCGCCGTGCTGATCCCGAGGCCGAGCAGCGCCAGCCCGCCGCCCTCCCACTGCGCGGTGAACCCGTCGACCCGGCTCCCCGCCCGGAAGGTGAGCTGCCGGTGCAGTTCGTTCGCGATCACCGTGCTCACCATCGACCCGGCGACATTGGCGACCAGCGGGCCGCTGTCGTGCACGGCCATGAACAGCAGCACATAGGCGATGTTGCTGGCACCGCCGACCAGCGCGAAGCGGATCAGCTGGGCGAACGCGTGGTCGCCGCGCAGGTATCGCAGCACGCGGACGAGATCGATGCGCGGCACGGGACCGGCCCACGCGGTGTAGACGCTGGTGGGGAGCATTCCCGGGCGGGTGATCTGCGGGGCGGTCATGTTCGTTCCGATCAAGCGTGCGGGATTCGGCGGGATGCCTGGCAACGCTTGTGACTATACGTAGATGTATACGTATAAACAAGTGTGGTCGATCTTCGTACTAGGGATGGCACCCGGGGCGCGGTCGGCGGACACTGGAGAGATGGTTGACAGGGAGCAACGCACACCCTTCTACGGGGTGGTGCTGATTCTGGCAGCGCTCGGCGCGTCGATGGCGGTCAGTTACTACGGGCCGACCTGGGTCCGCGTCACCGTCTACATACTCACGGTGATGGTTGTCCTGGTCGGCGGCGTCATGACGTTCCGGGACTACTCACACTGACGCTGCGAACGCGATGCGCGCCCCGGGCTCGGTGGGGCGGGGCTCAGTGCTGCGAGATCGCGTTGAGCAGGAGCGTTCGCGCCTGGGGCCTCGGCCATCGCGATGGTTAGCGCGTGTGCGGTGTCGACTCCCGCGGCGAGGAGCAATTCGGTGATGATGTGCGCGATGGGCAGGTTGTGGATCTCCCACAGCATGTCGACGGCATCGCGCGGCGTTCCTGCTCGGTGCCGCGGGCATCTACGAGAAATTGGCCGGTCTCCACCCGGCGGTGCGTGCACTGGTACGCGGAAAGAACTGAGGGAAACCGATGTCGAATACCACTGCGGCACTGGCCGATTCCATCGCCCTGCCGTGTGGCGCCGCCCTGGCGAACCGGATCGTGAAGTCCGCGCTGAGCGAAGGGCTCGCGGATGCGGGCAACGCCCCGACCCCTGCCCTCGAGCGGCTGTATCGACGGTGGGCCGACGGCGGTTTCGGCCTGGTCGTCACGGGCAATGTGATGGTCGACCGGCGTCACCTCGGTGAGCCGGGCAACCTCGTCGTCGAAGACGACCGGCACATGGCCGGGCTCCGACGCCTGGCCGGCGCGTTCGACCACGTCGACACCGCCTGCTGGGTGCAGCTCAATCATCCAGGGCGCCAGTCGAACCCGCTGGCACGGACCAGGCCGGTGGCGCCGAGCGCGATCGCGGCCGATGTTCCCGGCGCGTCGCGGCCGACGGCGCTGACCGGACCGCAGATCGAGGAGATCATCACCCGATTCGCCGAATCCGCCGCGGTATGCGAGGCAGCGGGCTTCGCCGGTGTGCAGATCCACGCCGCGCACGGCTACCTCATCACCCAGTTCCTGTCGCCGCTGACGAACCGTCGTGACGACGAATGGGGTGGCGACCCGGTGCGGCGACGGCGATTCCTGCTGGAAGTCGTTCGCGCGATTCGTGATCGGGTGAGCCCGGAATTCGCGGTCGGGGTCAAACTGAACTCGGCGGACTTCCAACGGGGCGGTTTCACCGAGGACGAATCCCGCGACGTGGTGTCGGCACTGGTCACCGAGGGCATCGACCTGCTCGAGATCAGCGGCGGCTCCTACGAGAGTCCCGCGATGCTGGGCCCGGTGCGGGCGTCCACCGCGGCCAGAGAGGCGTATTTCCTCGATTACGCGCGCACCGTGGCCGAACTGGCAGGCCCGGTGCCCGTCGCGGTCACCGGCGGTTTCCGCACCGTGACGGCCATGCATGACGCCGTATCCTCCGGCGACTGCGACCTCATCGGCCTCGGCAGACCGACCTGCCTCGACCCCGACGCGGCCACCACAGTGCTGCGGCAGCCCCACAGCCGACTGGCCGTCGGCGAAGTCCGCGTGCCGTTCGCGAGTACGCCGATGATGCGCCAGTTGCAGAGCCTGGTCGAATTGCAGTGGCATACCGACCAGCTGCACCGCCTCGGCAACGGCAAGACCCCCGACCCGGACCGCGCGTGGTGGCAGACCGCGATGAGCACGATGTGGCGCAACGGCGCCGATTCCCTACGCCCCAAGCGCGGCGGCGGCGCCCGATAACAGCAGACTCGACCGCACCATCCGATCGCCGAGGCGCGTCAACCGCTCGCGCGACCAGAGAGGTTACTTCCAACGGGATGATCATGGTGAAGACCAGCCCGGCCTGAGTTCACCGCGGAGCGGCGTGGCGGGGTGAATTGTTGCGAACTGTTTACAGCCGCTGTTATGTCACTGCAAAGAGCCGGAAATGTTCTCGTAGTGCGACTTTCATCAGTGGGCTTTCGCACGGGCGTTGGCACGCCACGGTTCCCGGGAAAGCTCGGTCGAGCCCTCGGCACGCGCTCGCGCCGCCGTGGGATGACTGCTCGAACCTGATGAGGGGAAGTATGAATATCAACCGAATCCGTGGTGGCCTGCATGCTGTCGGCACCGGCGTGGCCGTTCTCGCACTGGGTGCGCTCGTGGCCGGTACCGCCGGTGCCGATGCCTTTGTCCCACTGCCGGACGGCGAGCGGGTGGGCCACGGTGTCACGGTGAAGCGCACCGGTGAACACGCCGTGGTTTCCCCGTCGATGGCCGCCAATGGCGCGGGCCGGGTCGCGTGGGTCTCGGCGAACGTGACCGCCGACGTGACGATCACGCCAGAGGGCGAGGTGGGTCCGGCCAATGGTCCGTCCGGCAACAACGGCACCAACAACTCCTCCACCCACGGTGCCTCACAGCTCAACACCGGCTACATCATCGGCTGCCAGGTCTCGATCGGCGACGACGCGATCGCCGCGGGCCTGTCCGGTGGCATCGACCTGTCCGGCTTCAGTGTCGGCGGCTCGGCGGGCGTCGAGCTCGGCCCGGGTGAGGTCGAGTTCGTCCAGCTCGAGAAGAAGGACATCCTGAAGCCGGGCGTCTACTCGATCGAGTACCAGGACGTCGAAATCGAGGTGCAGGGCTGCGCCGGATACGCGCAGGCCCGCTCGTACACCGTGGTCGAGATCATCGGCGACCACTACTCCAAGACCACCCTCTATGGTGCCCCGTTCAGCATCGGCTGACCCGCCCGAACCAGACTTCAGATCAGAGGATGAAATATATGTTCGACCGTAAGAATGCGGCGCGTCTGGCCGGTATCGCCTGCGCAGGCGCCGTCACCGTCGGAATGCTGTCGGCCGGTGCGGCCAACGCCGACACCTTCATTCCGCTGCCCGGCGGTGAGATCGTCAAGACGCTGTCCGACGGCACCACCGTCACCGTGCGGCTGGTCGGGGAGTCGGCCAACATCAACCCGTCGATGGGTTCGACCCCCGTGCACCGCAACGCGTGGGTGTCGGGCAGTGCGCAGGTCGAGGTGTCGGGTAACGCCAAGGGCGGCAAGATCCGTCCCGGCTACGTGGTCGGCTGCCAGGTGAACATCGACGGCGGCGGCGTGGAAGGTGGCGTCGAAGGCGAGAGCGACTGGGCGGGCAAGAAGCCCGGTGTGGGTGCCGACACCGGCGCCGAGCTGAGTCTCGGACCGGGCCAGGCGGAGTCGTTCTACATTCTCGACCTCGAGAAGGCCGATGACTACGGCGACGAGGCCCACAGCAAGGACAACAAGTTCAAGGGCAAGAGCGGCTCGGTGACCTGGGCCGACACCACCATCGGTCTGTCCGGCTGTGGTGGCTACGCGCAGGCGCGTGCCTTCGTGAAGGTGAAGGTCGAGACCGACAACGTGACCTCGGTCGTCACGCTGTGGGGTCAGCCGTTCAGCATCGGCTGATCTGATCGGACCGGTATCGAGGCCCGGCGCGGTGTGCGCCGGGCCTCGACGCGTCGGTGGGTATCAGGTCACCGGAATCGGGTGTCGCCCGCTGACAACCGGACGTCGGCCATCGGACGGCAATGTCGAACCGCCCGATGGGTTGTCCTCCTCCGGACCGGTGCCGTGGAATGACAGCGCCGATCCCGGTGACCGGAGTGTGCGCGACCGGGCCCCGGTGGATCGTCGTTCCTGGCACAGAACGTGACCCTCATCGTTGTCCCGCGTGGCGGCGGTCCAAAGGGGCCGAGAACACCACGCGGTGCTCGGCTGCGGCACGAACAGAGAATCGCAGGCGATCATTGCGAGGGTTCCGGTCGGTCCTTTGCGATCTCGTGAAGGCCGACGGTCAAGGCGGGAATCGTCAGTACGAATCTGGCGCCGCCGTGGGGGCTTTCCGTACAGCGCAGGGTGCCGCCGTGGCCGAGGACGGTTTCGCTGACGAGCGCGAGACCGATGCCGGTGCCCGCGGTCGCGCGCGACGCGGTGACGAAGCGTTCGAAGATCCGTTCGCGGTTCTCGGGAGCCACTCCGGGGCCCGCGTCGTCGACCGTCACCACGATGTCGGGTCCGTCGCGGCCGACGCCGACACCGGTCACCCCACCACCGTGGCGTTCGGCGTTGATGAGCAGATTGACCAGTGCGCGTTCGAGTTCCGTGCGCCGCCCGCGAATCGTCCCTGGGTCGCGGATGTCGAGCAGCTCCGGCGCCACACCACGACCGGCGAGTAGATGGGTGAGCAGCTCCGCCAGCTCGAGTGGGATCTGGTCGGAACGGTGGATCCCTGCTTCCACGCGGGCAAGGGCCAGCATGTCGTCGAGTAGTCCGCGCAGGTATGCGGTCTCCTCCACGAGCAGGCCCAGCGCGGCGCGAGGTCGTTCGGACAGCTCGTCGCGGTGCCCGGTCAGCACCGTCGCCGTGGTGGTGAGGGTGGTCAGTGGCGTGCGCAGCTCGTGGCTGAGATCGGATACAAGGCGCCGTTCGCGCTCGATGCGCAGATGCAGTGAGTCGACCATCGCGTTGAACGCGTCGACGGTGGCCGACAGTTCTTCGTCGTCGGTACGCGGCAGCCGCAGCTCGTGCTCACCGAACGCGATCCGGGAAGCGGTCGCGGCGACCTGACGCAGCGGGCTCAGTGCGCGATGAGCGGCCCAGGCGCCGATCGCGGCGGCGATCGCCACGGCGAGCACGGAGCACGCGAGCAGGATCGTGCGCAGCATCCGGAGGTTGGACTCGAGTTCGAACAGTGGTGCGAACTCGTAGAGGATGGTGCCGTTCTCGACGACCGCCCCTGCCCGGAGATAGGGCTGGCCGCCGATGCGCACCCGGGTGGCGGTGCTGTTCACCGCCTCGACCGGGCTGGGTAGCGGCAGTGCCGACGCCGACGGAAGATCGACATCGGTCCCGACCAGCGACCATCCGGTGTCCTGACGCAACATCGCGATGGTGCCGCTCGGCAGATGGAGCGCGTCCATGGCCTGATCACCGGTGACATCCGCGCCGGCCAGCCGCAGACGCAACAGTTCGGCATGCACCCCCACCGCCCGTTCGACAGTGCGAGTCCGCTGCGACTCCATGTAACCGGTGCTGATGCCGTACACCGATCCGGACAGCACAACGGCTACCAGGCTGGCACTGAGCACGAACATCGCGGTGACGCGGCCGCGCAGCCCTCGAAACCGTGACGGAAAACGTGGCCCGCGTTCAGGATTGGACATCGAGCCGGTAGCCGAGACCGCGCACGGTGACGATCAGCCGCGGGTCGGCGGGATCCCGTTCGATCTTGGTACGCAGCCTGCGCACATGAACGTCGACGATGCGCTCGTCGCCGAAGAACCCGCGATCCCAGATCTTGTCGAGCAGCACCTGCCTGCTCAGCACCAGGCTGTCGTTCTGCGCCAGCTCGCACAGCAGCCGGAACTCGGTGAGCGTGAGATGCACGTCCTCGCCTGCCAGCCGCAGCGCGCCTCGCTCCGGAGAGAGGATCAGCCTGCGGTGCGGTGCCGCGTCGAGGACGATCTCGGTGACCTCGCGGTCGGTCATGGTCCTGGTACGCCTGCGCAGCGCCCTGATGCGTGCGGAGAGTTCTTTGACCTCGAACGGCTTGGTGACGAAATCGTCGGCGCCCGCCTCGAGTGCGGCGACCACGTCATGGGTGTCGTCGCGGGCGCTGACCACGATGATCGGCACGTCATGAGCACGACGCACCTCGCGGATATAGGTGTATCCGTCCATTCCGCCGAGCATGAGGTCGACGAGCATCACGTCGGGAGCACCGAGACTGTGGACCTGATCGAGTGCGTTCTCGGCGCAGTCCGCCTCGGCGACGGTGTAGCCCTCGTCTTCCATCGCGAGCCGCAGTGACGCTCGAACCCGGGTGTCGTCCTCGACGATCATCAACTGCGCGTTCATGGTGGGGAGCCTATCGGCCCCCACACAGAACAGTCCCCGGTAGTCTCCATCGAAAACCATGAGTTCAGTCGTCGCTGACAACTCCGGTTATTCGACTGGCTTGCCGGGGGCTTAGCCAGATCCTGAAAATTACGTCACAACCGTCGGCAAACGTCTTCGTCGGCAGTGCGGCTCATTTCCGGTGTTCCGGTATCTATCCAGTCTTCTCCTGATTTGCTCGATGTCAATACCTTCGCGCCAATGAATACGGCGAAATTATCGGTGTTATGAGACCGTCCATCGCATTGTGTCGATCCCCGCATCGGAGGACAGTAGATGTGTCCGGTGGCGCCCACCGGGGCGCCGCCCTTCCTGAAGTAGGAGGTGGCCCCGTGTACGCACGTTCCAGCACATTTGCGGCTCAGCGGTCCTCGATCGACCGCGGTATCGCATACCTCCACAATGCGGTGATGCCGAATATGCCCGAGCTCGACGGGTGGGTAGGCATGTCGCTGATGGTGGACAGGGCGACAGGCCGATGCATCGCCACCACCGCGTGGGAATCCGAGGCCGCGCTGCACGACAGCAGAATGCGCGTCCGATCTCTGCGCGATGGTCTGGCCGAGGCGCTCAACGGCACGGTCGACAATATCGAGGAGTGGGAAGTCGCGGTCATGCACCGCGATCATCTGGCCGGTGCGAGTGCCTGTACCCGGTGTACCTGGGTCCAGGTCGACCCGTCCGGCGTCGACCTGGCGATCCAGACGTTCAAGAACACCCTGCTGCCGGAGCTCGAGAAGATCGAAGGATTCCGCAGCGCCAGCCTGTTCGTCGACCGGGAAACCGGGCGAGCCGTGGGATCGACCGTCTGGGCGAGCCGAGAGGAGCTCGACAACAGCCGCGAACAGGTGGATCGAATGCGGGCCGCGGCGACCCGCACCATGGAAGCTGAGGTTCTCGAGGTAGCGGAGTTCCGGCTCGGCTTCGCCCACCTGCGGGTTCCCGAACTGGTCTGACCTTCGAGACATCCGGCCGGGTGCGAGAACTCCCGGCCGGATTGTCCGCTGCCAACCAGCTCAGCCGTGCATGCTGAGCTGGTCGGTCTCGTTGTCGGCTTCGGGTGCGAGAACGCGGCGCAGGAACTCGCCGGTCAGGCGCAGTGCGTGTCGGCTTTCGGGCAGGAGTGTGTCGAGGACGGGGAAGGCGTGCACCCCTCGGCGCCAGATATGGGTTTCGACGGTCCGGTCCGCGGCCGACAGTCTGCCGGTCAGGGTTCGGATATCGGGCTCCAGCAGTTCGCGTGCCACGCCGGTGAGGAAGGTCGGCGGGAAGGCGACGGGCGCGATGCCGTCGGCGGGCGAGGCTGTCCCTTCCAGCAGGACTGGGCCGCTCGACCAGCGCTTCGCGGCGCGCCGCACCGCGCTGATCGGCTGGTAGGCGTCGCCGCGCAGCAGCGCCGGGTCGATGCGGTCGAGGTCGAGAGTCAGCTGCGGTGAGTAGCCGACGAAGGCCGCGGGCGTGGTGATTCCGTCGCGGTGCGCGAGTTCGCAGATCTTGGCTGCGAGGAATCCGCCCGCCGAGTCGCCGATCAGGATCACCTTGTCCGGGTCGGGCGCGACACCGAGCAGTGCGCGGTAGGCGTCGTAGGCATCGCGAACCGCTCGAGGCTCACCGTTTTCGCGTACGGCAGCAGGCCGAGCGTCGTATCGATGAGCCGAAGTGCCCTCAGGCCGTGATCGTTGAGCGGCCAGATTCGATAGAACGGTTTGAGGATCACCCGCGCCAGCACATAAAGCAGGGTCGCGCGTCGGCTGGCTGTGCTGTGGAAATGTAGATCGGTTGTCACAGTTCGCCCGACCGTTCGGGTACGACGATGGTGCCGTAGTCGAGGCCGCCGTGGCTGTGGGTGGGGACCACCGGCCACTGCCGCTTCCACGGCGCGCATTCCGACGACGGGATGATCTGGAGCCACTTCGGATCCTTGGGCGACGGCGAGGCCAAGGTCTTCTCCTTGACCATCGAGTCGTACTGGTCGAGGGAATCCTCGAGGGTGTTGCTGTTGAGCACCACCTCGCGGCCGTAGAAGTCGGCCTGCTGCTTGACGCCGGGGATCTTCGACAACTCGGGCTGCCAGCTGTCGGCGGCCATCCCGTTCTCCGAGGACACCCACACACCGTCGGGGGTGTTGACGACCAGCGAGTGATTGCCGTCGGTGTGCCCAGGGGTCCACAGCAGGCTCACGCCGACGCCGAGTTCGACATCGCCGTCGAAGACCTCGAGCCGGTCGGCGGGGACGCCGTCCATCCCGTGCTCGACGTACCACGCCCACTGCATCGGGTGCATGGACTCGAAGGTGCCGAGCTCCTTGCGGTGCACCAGCAGTTTGGCATTGGGGAACAACGGCTTTCGCGGTTCGGCCTCACCCTCGATCGGGGTGTCGGAACCCATGATCATGCGCACGTCCTGCACATGGAGGTGGTCGAAGCTGAGATAGTCGACGTCGGAATTGCGCAGTCCCAACCGGGGGAGCACGCTGTCGGGATCGTTGTAGTAGGTGACGAAGAGCTTCTCGGCGCGCAGCGTGCGCGAGAGCTTCTGGAGCTTGCCGTAGAAGGGCGCTTCCGCTGAGCCCGCCGCGACGGTGGGCTCCCACACCAGCGTCTTGAGCGTGCCGTCGAATCCTTCGAATTGGATCACGAACATCCGGTTGATGATCGAGATCATCGGGTTGAGGTTGACCGAGTACCCCTGGAAGGCGAATCGCGCCGGATACGGCGCTGCCGCGATGTCGAAGCTCTTGATCGCGCGGACCTGGCCCTGGGCCAGGAATCGCGCGCGGTACCGCTCGGCGGCGCTGCGCACCGCGGCCAGTCGGTCGCCCCGTGGCCAGATCTGGTGCACACCATCGAATTCCGGAATGGGACGCACGGTGTCGAGGGGCGAAGGGGCTGTGTCGGTCATGATTCTCCTCGGGTGGGGCCGTCGTCGCTGAGAAGGTGTGATTCGTAGGTCTCGCGGGTGGAGGTTCCCGCGACCGCGGCCACCTGGTCGGGCAGCATCGCGCGGTACAGGAAGTCGCGCGCACGCTGCGGCAGGACCTCGGCCCAGCGGGCGAGCGGGCCGACATAGGCGGGCAGGGTGACCTCGAAGCGAGGCCGTTCGATCACCGACACGACCGCGCCCGCGACGTCGGTGGGCCGCAGCAGTTTCGCGGCGCCGGTCGCGGTGCCCGCCGCCAGCTCGGTGTCCACCACGCCCGGCATGATGATCGACATCTGGACGCCGGAGCCCGCGAGCTCGGCGCGCACACCTTTCAGATAGCCGTACACGCCGTGTTTGGTTGCCGCATAGGTGGATTCGCCCGCGGGGGAGAGCTTCGAGGCGGCCGAGGCGATGGTGACGATGTGACCGTGTCCCCGGTTTCGCATGGCCGGGGCGGCGAGTTTGACGCCTCTGATCACACCGTGCAGGTTGACCTCGAGCTGACGCCGGGCCGCGTTCTCGGGTTCGGCGTCGAAACTGCCGACCCACATCACCCCGGCGTTGTTCACCAGTACATCGATCGGCCCCCATCGGGACTCGATGCCCGCGAGGAATGCCTCGAAGGACGCGGTGTCGGTCACGTCGAGGTCGAACGCTTCGACGGCGCCGGTCGACGATCCGGCGATCTCGCCGTCGAGCGCAGTCGCCGTCGCGCGCACCTCCTTCGCGTCGAGGTCGCCGATAGCGACGCGGGCGCCTGCCGATGCGAGTGCGCGGGCGATCTCGCGACCGATGCCCTTCGCGGCGCCGGTCACGGCCACGACCTGGCCTTTCAGTGCTACCGGCTGCCCGGATCGAGTGCGCATGGGTCTCCTGTTCGCCTGTTTTGACACGATAGCATGTCAAAATGGAGCTGGGTACCCTGATACGGGAGTAGAAGGAGTGTCATGACCGAAGTGCCAGTCAGGCGGCGATACAACGGCCTCGCGCCGGTGGAGCGCACCCGGCAGCGACGCATCGCGCTGCTCGAGGCCGCCCTGGAACTGTTCGGCGTCGACGGGTACCAGGGGACTTCCGTCAAACGGCTCTGCCAGCAGGCGGGTCTCACCGAGCGCTATTTCTACGAGTCCTTCGGTGACCGCGAGGAATGCCTGGCCGCGCTCTACGACGGCATCGTGAGCGACATGCGGGCGGCGACCCTGGCCGCGATCGCCGAGACCACCGAGGCCGGTTCGACGGATATCGCCGCGATCGCCCGCAGCGGCCTGGCCGGCTTCATCGGATACCTCACCGCCGACCCGCGACGGGCCCGCGTGGTGCTCGTCGAGGTCGTCGGCGTCTCACCGGCCATGGAGCAACGGCGCCACGGCGTTCTGCGCGACTTCGCCGACATCGTGATGAGCGTGTGGTCGGCGCTGGATACCGAGCTGGCACCGCAACGCGATCACCTCACCGCCGTCGCGCTCGTCGGCGGCGTCAACCACCTGCTCGTGTATTGGTTGATGGAGGGCGGGCACCGTGATCCCGACGAACTCACCGCGACCTGCGCGTCTCTGTTCACCGCCGCCTTCCAACGGCGTCACGAGCAGTAACGGACCCGATCGAAGACGAAGTGGTGACGCCGATGTCCGTTCTGATCGCCGACGACGACCCGATGGTCCGGGATGTGGTGCGCCGCTATCTCGAACGCGACGGCCGCACTGTCATCGAAGCCGCCGATGGTCCCGCCGCGCTGGCCGCCTTGGCGGTGCGGGGGGACGGTGGCGAGGTCCAATTGGCCGTGCTGGATGTGATGATGCCTGCACCCGACGGCATCGAGATCTGTCGTGCGGTGCGGTCCGGCCCGCGTCCGGACACCCCGATCATCCTGCTCACCGCGCTCGGTGACGAGGACGATCGGGTGCTCGGGCTGGAGGCGGGGGCCGACGACTATGTCACCAAGCCGTTCAGCCCGCGTGAACTGGCGCTGCGGGTGGCCTCGGTGCTGCGGCGGGCACATACGGCGCAGGATCCTCGACCCGAGGTCCTCGGCGACGGCGCGGTCCAGGTTCGCCTGGACTCCCGATCGGTGTCGGTGGCAGGCCACGCGGTCGAGCTGACCGCACGCGAGTTCGATCTGCTGGTGTTCCTGCTGGAGAACCCCCAGCGGGTTTTCAGCCGCACCGAGCTGCTCGCCCTGGTGTGGGGCTGGGAATTCGGCGATCTGTCCACTGTCACCGTGCACATCAAGCGGCTGCGCGCCAAACTCGGCGACCGCCACCGGATCGAAACGGTATGGGGCCGTGGGTATGTCTGGGCTCGCGACGATGCCTGAGGACGCCGGTGAGCTGATCGTCTTGACCCTGGCATGCACGGTGCCGGTGGTGGTGATCGGCGCTCTCGTTCTGCGTGCCACCAGCAATCGTTCCCTGACGACGAGTATGGCTGTGCTGGTGCTGATTCCGACGCTGTCGGCGCTGGCAGGCATCGTCGGGGTGAGTGGGCTGATGTCCAACGGGCTGCGGCGGACCGCGATCGTCCTCGCCGTCGTCGCCGCGGTCACGGTGCCCGCCGCGATCCTGCTCGGCCGCGACCAGGCACGAAAGACCGTGTGGGAAAAGCAGATCCGTGAGCAGGAGCGAAGCGCGGAGCGCTCGCGACGGGAGCTGGTGGCCTGGGTCAGCCACGATCTGCGCACGCCGCTGGCCGGTATTCGTGCGATGGCCGAGGCGCTGTCGGACGGTGTGGTCAGCAGTCGGACCGACGTCGCCCGCTACGCCGATCAGATCGGTTGCGAGACCCATCGGCTCGCGGCGATGGTGGACGATCTGTTCGAGATGTCGAAGATCAACGCGGGCGCCCTGCGGCTCGAGCTGGAGCCGGTGGACCTGCGCGAGCTGATCGACGAAGTGCTCGCCGCCAACCGGCCGAGCGCCGACCGCGCTCGCGTCGCGCTCGACGCCGAACAACCGGAGTCGCGCATCGAAGTCACGGCCAGCGACCGCGCGCTCACCCGAGTGCTGACCAACCTCGTGTCGAACGCGATCGCCCACACCCCGCCCGGCGGTCAGGTCTCGATCTCCGCCGGGTCATGTGACGGCCACGCGTGGGCCAGAGTCGACGATACGGGACCCGGAATCGCCGAAGCGGACCTCCCACGCATCTTCGAAATCGCCTACCGGGGCACCTCAGCACGCTCGCCGGTCGCCGCCGCGGGCACGCCGACCGGCAGCGGTATGGGCCTGGCGATCGCGGCGGGCCTCATGGCGGCGCATCGAGGCGAGATCACGGTGGAGAATCGGGACCTGGGGTGTCGATTCGAGGTGCGGCTACCGCTGGTGGCGAACTGACCAGCTGCGGCGGCTCGGGTTCGTCGGCAGGCGGCGCCGCTCGTCGTCGGCGCGCGCTGAACAGCATGCGGTCCAACAGCTGATCCCGCAGGATCAAGGTGTGGGCGAGGATTGCGCACATATGTGCGGTAAAGGCGACCAGTAGACCGACAGCGAGAACGGTATGCAGATTGCGCAATGCGTAATAGAGGTGCGCATCGGTCGGGGTTATGGCCGGTATTCGGATGCCGCCGATCAGGCGGATCGGTGTGCCGGACGCCGAGGCGAGCGCCCATCCGGCGACGGGCTGGGCGATGAACAAGGCGTACATCGAATATTCGGAAGCCGCCGCGATTATTCGCTCGGGCCGTGCGATCGAATCCAGTTGCCGTGGTGGCGTATCACGGAGACGATTCGCGATTCTGATCAGCGCCAGCACAAGAATCGCAACACCGACAGTCTGGTGCAGGATCAGAATACTGTGATAATGGCCGAGCGAGCCGACCAGTGCGGCACCGAGGAAAATCATCCCCACGATCAGTACGGCCATTGTCCAGTGCAGGATTCGAGCGGTGATGCCGAACCTCGCCGGTGGTGTCGCCGGTGAATTCACGCCCGGCCCTCGGTTTCCACCGAGCCGCGGTTGTCCGGCTCGCCTGCCCGCCGACGGAAGGACTCGGCGTAGACGGCCGATCGCGCCGAGAGCAACGGATCGTCGGACGGCGCGATGCCGTTGGGCAGTACCAGCGGGTCGAAATTCACCGTGCGGACGTTGTCCGATGTCTCGGTGGCGATACCGGTCAGCACCAGGGTGCCGACATTCACCGTGGGACGCGTGCTCGGCCACGGCACGGAGGCGTCGTCGGTTCGGTCCTGTCCCCGAACGCCTTTTGTGACCATCATCGTCCAGCGGCACGGACTTTGCCGGATATCGTTCGTGAGCTGGGTGAACAGACTCGCGGGGCGGGGATCGTCGCCAGGGATCGACTCGGTTTCGGGGACCAATTTCCACCTGACCGGGATGGTCGTGCCATCCGGGTCGGTGAATTCGAACGCGTTCAGGCCGTGGAACGTGGTGGTCGCGAAGGTGGGAGCGGGGGCCACGGATTTCGCGATCTTCATGGCCGCGGCGGTGCGCGGATGCGTGGCGAGGTAGTCCGATACCAGCCGCGGGTTCGGTTTGCCGGTCGCCGGGTCGCTGGCGAAGGCAAGGCCACGGTCGTGGAAGTCCTGCGGTGTCGGGTCGAGGAAGACCGGCAGATTGATCATCGCCATCCGCCACTGCTCGCCCGCTGGAAGTCCGACCTGCAGACCGAGACCGCGCACGATGCCTGGATCCTCGGCGATGTGGGGATTGCCGCCCGACAACGAGAACCGCCCCCGCACCGAGTACCTGCCCGTTCGGAAAACGGACGCGGCACACAATTGCGTGCCATTCCCATTGCTTTCGAAATAGCCCTCGACGGCAACGCCCTTGGCATGATTGCGGCGAAATCCAGAATGGGTGCCATGGATATTCTGAAGGCGATCCACGACTCGCCGCGCGGTGAGCCGTTCCGGTCCGATAAGGCTTTCGGCGAAGAGAAATCCACCGATGGTCATTGCCCCCGTGCCCGCGACTGCCATCGCACCGAGGAGTGTTCGCCTGTCCACAGTAGGGATCCGTTTCTGTGCTCGTCTTGTCATGCCTGACAACTCGCCCAGACTGTATTGGTCCAAGACCGTGGGAATCAATCGTTCCGCCGGTATCGCGGGGGTACGTCATGGATTGTTCATTATTTCCCGACCGCAGCTTCTGTGTGGAACCCTGGGAGGGTGAAATGTTCTGCGCCCGTCCACAACTGAAAGGCGACACCATGGAGATCGTCAAACGCCCCGCGCCGCCGACCGGTATCCGGCGCCTGCTGTTCCGGGCCCCGATCCGTCTGTACCGACTCCGGCTCGGCTGGGTCTTCGGGGATCGGCTGCTCCTGTTGAACCACAGGGGACGCGTCTCGGGCAAGCAGCGCCAGGTCGTGCTCGAGGTCGTCGAGCACGACCGGACCGACGGCAGCTACGTGGTGTGCTCGGGCTTCGGCCCCGAAGCCGCCTGGTACCAGAACATCCTCGCCGCGCCCGAGACCAGCATCCGAGCCGGCGTGCGCACGATCCCGGTCACCGCCCGTCCGCTCGGCACGGACGAAGGCGGCGACTTCATGGCCCGCTACGCCCCTCGTCACCCCGGTGCGGCCCGGAAACTCGTGCGCTTCATGGGCTTTGCCACCGACGGCTCCCAGGAGGACTACCGCGAGGTCGGGCGGCACCTGCCCTTCGTCCGCCTGTCGCCGCGCTGAATCAGAAACCCGCTTCGTCGAGATCCATCACGGCGAGGTCGGTGCCGGAGATGACGGCTCGCTCCGCGGTCAGGTGCGGCAGAACGGTGGTCGCGAAGAACGACGCGACGATGATCTTGCCTCGGTAGAAGGCGGCGTCGGTGGTCTCGTCGGCATCGAGTGCGGCCAAGGCGATTTCGGCGGCGACGAGCAGTCGCCATGCCACCAGCAGGTCGCCGACGACGAGCAGGAACCGGACCGCGTTGAGGCCGATCCGGTAGAGCTCGGACGGCTGTTCGGCCGCGGCGAGCAGGTGTGTGGTGAGGTCGCCCGCGATCTCCTGCACATCCTCGAGTGCGTGGGCGAGCAGGATCTTCTCGCCCTTGAGCCGTCCACCGTCGGCATGGGAGTGGACGGTGGCGCGCACCTGGTCGAGCAGGTGGGTCAGCGCCACGCCGCGGTCGCGGGCGATCTTGCGGAAGAAGAAATCCTGCGCCTGGATGGCGGTGGTGCCCTCGTAGAGGGAGTCGATCTTGGCGTCGCGGATGTACTGCTCGATCGGGTAGTCCTGCAGGAACCCGGATCCGCCGAAGGTTTGCAGTGATTCGGTGAGGTACTGGTAGGCGCGTTCGGAGCCGACGCCCTTGACGATCGGCAGCAGCAGATCGTTGACGCGGGCCGCGATGTTCTCGTCGGCGCCGGAGATATGACGGGCGACGACCTGGTCCTGATGGCCCGCGGTGTAGAGGTAGATCGAGCGCAGGCCCTCGGCGTAAGCCTTCTGCATCATCAGCGACCGGCGGACATCGGCGTGGTGGATGATGCTCACCTTCGGCGCCGCCTTGTCCGCACCCTGCGCCAGGTCGGAACCCTGAATCCGGGATTTCGCGTACTCGAGGGCATTGAGATAGCCGGTGGACAACGTGGCGATGGCCTTGGTACCCACCATCATTCGCGCTTCCTCGATCACCTCGAACATCTGCGCGATGCCGTTGTGGATCTCGCCGACGAGGTATCCGACGGCGGGCCCACCGTCGCCGCCGAAGGTCAGTTCGCAGGTCGCCGAGGCCTTCAAGCCCATCTTGTGCTCGACATTGGTGACCAGGACACCGTTGCGCTCGCCGAGTTCGCCGGTGTGATCATCGAAGTGGTACTTGGGGACGATGAACAGACTCAGGCCCTTGGTGCCGGGTCGAGCACCCTCGGGGCGGGCCAGCACGACGTGGACGATGTTCTCGAACAGGTCGTCGGAGTCGGCGGAGGTGATGAACCGCTTGACCCCCTCGATGTGCCAGGAACCGTCTTCCTGTTCGACGGCCTTGGTGCGGCCGGCGCCGACATCGGATCCGGCGTCGGGTTCGGTCAGCACCATCGTCGCGCCCCAGTTGCGCTCGACGATGTGGGTGGCCCAGCGCTGCTGCTGCTCGGTGCCGATGCGGGTGAGGATATCGGCCATCCCCGGGCCGGTCAGGTACATGTAGGCCGCGGGCTGGGCGCCGAGTAGCAGCTCACTGATCGCCCAGCCGAGCATCGACGGCGCGGGCACGCCACCGATCTGCTCACTCTTGGCGACGCGCCACCAGCCCGCGTCCTGCCAGGCCCGCACCGACTTCTTGAACGGTTCGGGCAGCTGGACGGAGTGGGTCTGCGGGGTGAACACCGGTGGGGTGCGGTCGGTTTCGGCGAAGGAATCGGCGACCGGGCCTTCGGCCAGCCGCGCCGCCTCGGTCAGCATCGTCCGCACCGTATCGCCGTCGAGGTCACCGAAGGCGCCCGCATCGAGAACGGCGTCGAGGCCGAACACCTCGAACAGGTTGAACTGCAGATCGCGAACGTTGCTCTTGTAGTGGCCCACGGCCCTCACCTCTCGACGGGAAGCACGGCACATGCCGCGGAGCCATGATGTCGCAGCAGATCCGCTCGTGCAAACTAAGTAACGCGCCGATAAGGGGATTTGAAGGGCATTTATAGTGCTTGAACTGGCTCGATTGCTTCTGTCAATGCAGCAAGTCACTCATCACAAAGTTCTGGTGGTATTTCGGCAAGGGCGATCCGCTCGCCGAGGACGAACAGCAGGTCGGGCAGGTCGGCGCGGCGGGCGAGTCGCGGGTTGAGAACCGTATCGGTGAGCACGGTGGTGATGGTGTGGATCAGCACCCGCGCGGTGGCCATCGACAGCTCGGGACGGATGGTCTGCAACAGACGGGCCCAGCCGATATTGCCCTCGCGGTGGATCTGGCGATACCGGGCCGCCGCGTCGTCGGGCAGGTGCCCGATCTCGCTGAAAGCCGTGCTCACCAGGTCGGTCTGGTCGATGGCGAATCGAATGTAGTACCGCAACGCCAGGCGTAGCGAGGCCTGCGGGTCCCTGGCTTCGGTGCGAGCGCGCTGGGTGAAGATCTCGATCCACTGGCTGTTGCGGTCCATGATCTCGGTGAGCAGGTGGGTCTTGCCTGCGAAATGGTGATACAGCGCGGGACCGCTGACGCCGACCGCGGCGCCGATGTCCTCGATACTCACCGCGCCGAAACCACGCTCGCTGAACAACCGGGCGGCGGCGATGATCATCTGTTCCCCGCGCGGGTCGTGCGCGGACTGGATTCTCGCTTCGTCGGCACCGGCGCGGTCGAGCAGGGGGAGCGCTTCGCCGCCGCCGAAGGGGATATCGATGACGGCATCCACCACACCGCCGAGTACCTGGACGAACCGGTCCGCGGGCAGCTGGGTGCGGTGGTTGGACGTGCTCGTCACCGCCGACAGCACGATCCAGCTGAGCGCTTCGTGATCCGCGGTGCTCAGGTCGGGTCGGCGGGCCCGGATGCCCTGCCGGATGAGCATGGTCAGGCGAACCGCGCGGCTCAGGACGCCGACCCGGTCGGCCTCGGTCAGGCTGCGGAATTCGAGCTGCCACAGCCGGGTCAGCCCCCGGATCTCCAAGGCGACCCGGACCAGTTCGGCCAGCGCCGCATCGCTTTCTCGCGTGCCGCCGACCCGGTCGATGATCAAGTCGAGGCTCTCGCGCAGACAGGATCCGAGCAGGTCCTGCTTGGTGCGGAAATGCCGGTACAGCGCGGCGTGGGTGATCCCGACCGCCGAGGCGATATCGGCCATGGACGTGCGGTGATAGCCGTTCTCGGCGAAGGCGCTGGTGGCCGCCTGCAGAATGGTCGCGCGGCGATTGCGTGGCCTGCGGCGCACCGGTGGCCGCGTGACCTCGGTACCGGGACGCGACGGTGCGGCCGTCCGGTCGGCCGCGCCGAGAATTCCCAGCAGCATGCGCAGCATGGACTCGGCGAACTCGTCGGTGGTGGCGTCGACCCACCCCATCGACCAGTCGTGCATCTGGCCGCTGAGCGCGCCCGCGAAGGCGGCGGCGGTGGGCCGGAAGTCGCGCGGCGCGATCTCCCCGCGGGCGGCGAAGTCGTCGAACAGGTCGCACAGCAGGTCGAGCCGACGTGAGCGGCACCGCGCCCGCTGGGTATCGAGGCGATCGCTGACGCCGATCACCTCGACGAAGGCGATCCTGGCGCGGCGCCGATCATCGACGAAAGTGGCCAGATAGGCGTGGATCATCGCCGCCGATCGGTCGGCCAGCGGTTGGCCCTTGGTGCGGCCTGCCTCGCCGAGTACCTGCTGTTCGACCATGTCGTCGATGTGCAGGTACAGCTCGATCAGGAGGTCTTCGAGCGTGTCGTACTCCTGGTAGAACTGCCTGGTGGACAGGCCGGTGGCGCGGCACAGATCCACCAGGCGGGTGTGCCGGTATCCGGCGCCCGCGCCGAAGGTCTCCAGCGCGGTCTCGCACAGCCGATCCCTGCGCTCGGTGCGCCGTTCGTCGGCTGTCAGGCCCCCGTAGCGACCTGCTGACGGCGTGATTCTCGCCACCGATTCCCCGATCTCTGCCTCTGTCGTTCTGGTTCGCGCCGTGGACGCGCTCACTCGAATGTAGTCGCGATTCGGAAGTTTGGATACAGCAATATTCAGACTTCGCTAGTGTTCTGGAGGCGGAAGGATCAAAGTCCGGTGAAGGAATCGCCGCCGAGATAATGCCTCGGCGAGGTGCCGACCGTTCGCCGGAAGGCAGCGAGAAATGCGCTGGCCGTGGCGTATCCGACGGTGTGCGCGACGCGGGAGACGGGCTGGCCGTCGGCGAGGAGTGGCAGTGCGGCCTGGAGTCGTGCGTGGGTGCGCCAGCGGTCGAAGCTCATCCCGGTGTCCTGCACGAACAAGCGCGTCATGGTGCGACGGCTGACACCGACGGACCGGGCGTGCGCCTCGAGGCTTCGTGGATCGGCCGGGTTTTCCAGCAGGGCGTCCGCGACCGCGAGCACTCGCTCGTCGACGGGGCGAGGCACATCGATCGGGGTGGCAGGCAGCGGTTGCAGCAGGTCGAGAACGACCGCCTCGGCGCGTATCCGGTGCTCATCGGCCAATTGCTGCTGGGCGAGGTGGGCGATCAAGTGCGCCAGCAGGCCGTCGACCCGGACCGCGGTGGGTTCGGTCCATGGCACGTCGCAACGGTCCGGTTCGAAATAGAGGCTGCACAGCACGGCATCGCGGCTGGCGCCGGTCTTGTGCACGACTCCCGCGGGCAGCCACAACGCGCGAGTCGGCGGCACGACCCAATTCGCCTCTCCCACAGAGACTCCCAGTACGCCGGTGCGGGTCCAGGCCAGCTGGTGCTGCGGGTGATAGTGCTCGTGGGTCCACTGTCCGGCCGCGAGCGGGAAGCTGCCGACCACGATCGCGCCGACGCCGAGCGGGGCGGGTTCGAAAGCAGGTGCGGACATGCCACCAGGCTATGTCCTCAACACGCTATTACCTGGCCCGGTGACGTATAGCGGCCATCGATATCGCTACCTACCGTCGATGGATGACTTCGATTTCCACGATGAGATCAGCCTCACCAGGAGGCGTTGCCCGCCGCCGGGCGGTGCTGATCATGCTCTGCCTGGTCCAGTTCATGCTGAATCTCGACGACAACGTGGTGAGTGTCGCGCTACCCACCCTGCGCGATGACCTCGGATTCGGCACCGCCGGTTTGGCGTGGGTCGTGAACGGCTACATCCTCGCCTTCGGCGGATTTCTGTTGTTGTTCGGACGGGTGGCCGATCTGCTCGGCCGGCGTCGGATATTCCTCAGTGGCGTAGCGCTTTTCGGGGTGGCGAGCGTGTTGTGTGGGCTCGCGCGGGAACCGTGGCAGTTGGTGGCGGGCCGATTCATCCAAGGAACCGGGGCCGCGATGGCGAGTCCGGCCGCACTCGCGTTGCTCACCCTGCTCTATCCGGGTGCGCGGGAACGCGCCAAGGCGATCGGCGTCTGGGGTGCGACGGCTGCGGTGGGTGCCACCTCGGGATTGGTGATCTCCGGTGCGCTCACCGAGTTCGCCTCGTGGCGATGGATCTTCCTGATCAATGTGCCGGTCGTCGTCGTGGTCTCGGTACTACTGCCACACGTGGTCGCGGAGAGCAGCAGCGATCGTCGTACGCGCATCGACCTGCCCGGCGCCGTGCTCATCACCGGCGCTCCGGTACTGCTGGTCTACGGACTGTTGCGCGCAGCCGAAACCGGTTGGGGTGAAATCGGTTCCACGGTGGCGATGCTCGCCGCCGCGCTACTGGCCGCGGCGTTCGTCGCGGTGCAGAAGCGCACCGATGAACCGCTGGTTCCGTTGTCCTTTCTGGCTTTTCGGCCACGTGCGGTGGCCAATGCCGCCATGCTGCTGTTCTCCGCGGCGTTCTACGCCATGGCCTTCCTGCTGATGCTGCACATCCAGACCGTCCTCGGCTACGAGCCGTTCACCGCCGGTCTGGCGTATCTCCCGTTCGGGGCGGGCATCCTCGCCGGGATGTGGCTGTCGTCGCGGGCGGTGAACCTGCTCGGTGCGCGTGCTGCGCTGGTGACCGGATTGCTGATCAGCGCGGCGGGTCTGCTGCTGATGACGGGCATCGACGGCCACGACGCCTACGCCCCGGGCGTGCTGCCCGCTTTGCTCGTCACCAGCCTCGGCTGCGGGATGGTGATGCCCGCCCTGACCGTCGCCGCGCTCACCGGCACCACCGGGGACAACGCTGGGATCGGCTCCGCTGTCCTCACCTCCGTCCAACAACTAGGCGGCGCAGTGGGTTTGGCCGTTCTGGTCACTCTTGCGACGCGACGCGACGACGAGCTGGGCGACTCGATCCATCATCAACAGGCCGCCTCGCAAGCGTTCTCCTACGCGCTCACCATCGCGGCGGCCCTCGTCATCCTGGCAGCGATCCTGATCGCCACGATGCTGCGCGATCGCCGGTCGGCACCGTAGTCGGTTACCCGCCTGCCGCCTCGCGCTCGACCTGGGCAAGCGCTTCGGCTTTGATCTGCTCGAACTGCTCGCCCATCCGGGCCGCGAGCGCGGTGGCGGCCGAGAGCGGACGGACCATCACCATGAAGTCGTCGATGAGGCCGTCGTCGTCGAAGTGCAGGAAGTCGCAGCCGGTGATCTTCTTGCCGTCCACGGTCGCCTCGAAGACGAACGCGTGGTCGGGCCCGTCGGCGATTTCACGGACGTAGCGGAAGTCCTCGAAAACGCGGATGACGGCGCGCAGGATCGCGGCGGTGATGGCCTTGCCCGGATACGGCTGGAATGCCACCGGGCTGGTGAACACCACATTGTCGGCCAGCAGGGCCTCCACCGCGTCGGTGTCGCGGGTCTCGACGGCAGTTCGGAAGGGATGCATATCAGTACGTTAGTGCGGGGCGGGGATGCGGGACAGCCAGTTCGCGACGAGGTCGGCCACGATCGCGCCTGCCCGGTCGTTGAGGTGGATGTGGTCGGTGAGCATCGTGAGGCCGTTGCCGCCGGAGATGTCGTCCAAGGAGCGGCGGAACACGTAGTGCTGGACCGCGACTTTCATTGCCAGGCCGAAGCTGAAGGCGAACTTCGGCGTGGCGGTGCCGCAGCCGAGGTGCTCGGCGATCCGCTCGTGTACCGGCAGATAACCGACGCCCATGCGGTCGGCGATGCGCGCCGCGGCGGTGTTGTAGTCGGTGAGGGTCTGGTTGGCCGGGTCGGCCGGGTTCTCGCCCAGGGGCGTGGCTGACAGCAGCGCGATCTGGGCGGTGCTGTGGGTCTGGAGCCTGCCGATGATCGTTTCCAGGTTGGCGCGGAACCGCGCCAGTGGGATCCCGTTGCGGACGTCGTTGGTGCCGACCATGATCGCCACGGCGTCCGGGCGACAGGCCACCACCTCATCGAGCCTGCGGAGAAGATCGGTGCTGGTGTGGCCGTTGACGCCGGCGTTGACGAACTCGTACCCGCCGGGGCCGAATCGGTCGCGCAGGGCGCCGACCCAGTCGGCGCTGAGGGTGGCATGCGTGATGCTGTCGCCGAAGGCGACCATGACGGTGTGGGAGCCGGGACGGCGACCCTTGGCGAGGAACTTCTTCGGCGCGTTGGTGGCCGGGCGCCTGAAGGCGACGTACATAAGGGCGCACAGTCCCGCGGCGAGCAGTGCGAGCGGGACCAGCGTGATGGTGAGGGCCATGGTGTTCTCCTGGTGTGGTGAGGTGTTTCAGCGGCGAACGCGGGGGAGCGACGAGAGCCAGGTCGAGGTGAGATCGGCGACGATGGCGCCGCCTCGGTCACTCAGGTGGATGTGGTCGACGAGCAGGCGCATGCCGCCGTTGCGGGCGACCTGATCCCAGCTCTGTCCGAACAGGTAGTGCCGGGTCGCCGCGGCGAGGGCGCCGGCGAAACTGAAGGAGTACTCCGGCCCGGGGGTGTCGACCTGCCGGAGTACCTCGGTCATGTGCTCGTGCAGGGGGAGATAGTTCACGCCCGTGTCGGCCGCGATCTGCTCGATCACAGCGTTGTAGCCGCTGAGGGTGTGGTTGATCGGTGTGTCCAGGTCTTCGCCGAGTGGCGGCAGGGACATCAGCGCGATCCGGGCGGTGGTGCGCGTCTTGGCGCGCTCGACGATCGCTCGCAGGTTCTCCCTGTACTGCTCCAGCGGGAGGCCGTCGCGGACGTCGTTGGTACCGATCAGGAGCGTGACCGCGGCGGGGCGGCACGCCACGATGTCGGCGTCGATCCGCTCGAGCAGGTCGGCGGTGGTGTTGCCGTTGATGCCCGCGTTGACGAACTGATGACCCCGGTGCCGGGGATCGGTACGGAGTGCGCCCACCCAGTCCGCGCCGAGCGTGCCCCTGGTCATGCTGGCTCCGGCCGCGACCACGATGGGGCGGGTGTCGGATGTGCTCGCCGGCGCACAGGCGGCGGCGGGTGGGTTGTCTGCCGGACGCAGGAAGGCGAGGTAGCCGGCGGTGCCGGTGCCCGTGAGCGCGGCAGCCAGCAGCAGGCACACGAAGACGATGATCTTTCGCTTCATGGTGAGTACCCCAGCGGTTTCATCGGAACTCCTTGGTTAGTAAACACTCGCTAACTTGCTTGAATGACGTTAGTGAGCGTTTACTGACTATGTCAAGTGCTGAAGGAGGAGTGGATGGGTACCAGGGACGTGATCCTCGACGCGGCAGCCGAGGTAATGGCCGAGCAGGGTCTGGCCAACGTGACCACACGCCAGATGGCGCGGGCCGCCGGGTTCACCGAGGCGACCCTGTACAAACACTTCGCCAACAAGGCCGACCTGCTCGTCGCGGTGATGCGCGAACGGTCACCCGGCTTCGGCTGGCTCGATGAGGTGCTCCGCGACAAAGTCGGCACCGGAGACGTGGTGGGCAACCTCGCCGCTGTCGCCGAAGGGGCAATCGCCTTCTACGGCAACGGTTTCCCGCTGTTCGCCTCGATGTTCGCCGATCCGGAGACGCTGGCGACCCACAAGGCGGAGTTGGTGCGCCTCGGCGCCGGACCCCACAAGGTCAACGAGGCAGTCGCCGCATACCTGCGAGCCGAACAGCAACAGGGCCGCTTGCGACCGGACGCCGACGTTCATGCCGCGGCGGGACTCCTGCTCGGCGCATGCTTCCAGCACGCCTTCCTCGGCCACATGTCCACACCCGGTCACCGCGACGACCGCGAAGCGGCAGCGAACTTCGCCCGCACCCTCATCGAACCGCTCGCCTCTTAGGGGCGCGCCGCCGACGTCGACACCGCAAGTTCGCCTCCGCCCGAACTCGTGTCGTTCGTTGTGCAGGCCGTAGCGGACCCGCCGGTCGGGCATTCGGTGTACGGCACGGCCGTCGAGTAGAACTGGACCATGGATCAGAGCGGACGCGATGCCGGCGACGAGCAGTCGGTGACACCAACGGCTCCGCGCAAGCGGACCGGGGGACGCTCGGCGCGTGTGCGCGAAGCGGTGCTGGCCGCGACCCTCGACCAGGTCATCGAGCACGGCATCGAGGGCTTGACCATCGGTGATGTGGCGGCGCGGGCCGGTGTCGCCGAAACGACGGTCTACCGCCGTTGGGGTACGCGCACCGCGTTGATCGCCGAGGCTGTCACCGAGCTCGCCGCTGTCGGTAACCCCACGCCGGACACCGGCACGCTCCGGGCGGATCTGCTGGTGCTCGCGGAGCAGATATCAGAGCTGATCACGCGTCCGGGAATGGCGCGTCTGGTGGGGACCACCGTGGCTCTGTCGTCGGATCCGGAGGTCGACGTCGCGCGCCGCCGGTTCTGGAACGATCGCTTCGAGCGCAGCTCCCAGGTGGTGACGAGGGCTGTCGAGCGCGGTGAACTACCTGCGACGGTGAATCCTCGCGGAGTTCTCGAAACACTTTCCGCGCCGATATATTTCAGGTTGCTGGTCGGCGACGAGGCGATCGACGACGAGTTCATCGCTCGCTGCATCGATGACACCCTGACCCTCCACGGTCATCGGCCCTGATGCGAGCCGCTAGGTCTTGGTGGCGGGGAAGACCGGCCAGCAGTCCGTACGGACCGTCGGGTCGAAACCGGGTCCGGCGGCGATGGTGACCTTCTCGCGGTCGAGGATGCCGGAGGTCAGCAAGAAGATCGCCGCGATGTAGGTGGCCATGATCGCCAGGCCGGTGCCGGTGGCGTCCTTGTCGATCCGGCCGGCTTCACCGAGCAGGATGATGCCGTCGGAGACCAGGAACAGCAGTCCGCCGATCCCCGCACGGATGTCGGTGGCGAGTGCGGTCACCGCTGTGCCGACGAGCAGCGCCGCATAGATCGGGACAACCGGCTCGAGCGCATCGTCGAGGCCGGACCATCCGTACGCGATCATCGCGATGCCTGCCACGACGAAAGGAGCGACCAGCCAGGGTTTGCGCGCGAGCCGGCCGATGGCGCCGCGGGAGACGAAGAACCGGATGAAGCACAGGTGAGCGACCGCGAACGCTGCCATCCCCACGATGAACAGGCCCTCGAACTCGAGAAGCAGATCACCGAGGAAGCAGAACACCAGCGCTGCCGCCAGTAGGCGTGGCCCCTTCTGCTCGATGACCCAGGCGAGGAGCAGGGGAGCGAGCAGGCACTTGGAGATGCTTTCCCACGGCTGCGCCCCGGCGCCGTTGAGCACGAGGTGGACCACCGCCACCACGGCGAAAGCGATGATCCAGGGACTCTTCATGTCGATCACGCTACCGCCGAGCGCCCAGAGCGAACCGTCGTTCGGTCCCGCTCAGCAGGTGCTCGCCGCCGGCTTCGCGGCGAATCGGTCGGCGAGATAGGTCAGGGCCGTCGGCAATCCCACCACGGCTTCGGTCCCGTGCTCGCCGACCGGATTCTCCACCAGCTGCACCGGAATCCCAGCGGCGCAGTATTTCCCGGCCAGCGCCCGCGCCGCGCCGATCGGCGCGAACTCGTCGGCGACAGCGTGATGGAGCAGTACCGGCACGGCGGGTGTGCCCGGGCGGAACAGGGGACTGGCCATCCGCACCACCTTGCTCAGTTCTGTGTTGTTCGTGATCGATCCGGGCCAAGCCTCCAGCGCCGCCACATCGAGAAAGGGATACGCGAGAGCGGCGTTGAGCAGGCAATCGCCTTGGCTCGCGGCCAACATCGCGCGGCCGGATTCGTTGAGGTACTGGGCAACATCGGCCTCCGGATAGGACCGGTTCAACCCCACCAGTCCCACCACAGCCGCGCCGCCGGCGATTCCGCCGTTGAAGCCGGTCATGGTGGCCTCCAGGTCCGCGACGATCCCGCCCAGCGCCACGCCGGTCAATCGTAGATCAGGGGCGTAGGCGCGGTGCGCTTGCGCTGCGATAGCGGTGGCCTGCGCCCCGCCGGAGTATCCCCACATGCCGATCGGCGCCGCCGGGTCGACAGCCGCGGGCGCGAACGCCCTGGCGGCGCGAATACCGTCCAGCACGCCGTGGACATAACCCTCGGCACCGAACAAATCGGAGTCAGGCCCCTGATAGTCCGGCACGACCAGAGCCCAACCTTGTTGCAGTGCAAGCCGAATCACGCCGGTCTCGGAATACGCGTTGCTCGGGCCGCCGTCGATCCCACCACCCCGCAGCGCGTACGAGGGCGCGCATTTCGACCCGACACCGTCTTCGGCGACCTGGTACGACAGCA
Organism: Nocardia sp. NPDC058518; assembly: GCF_042719655.1. Taxonomy (NCBI): domain Bacteria; kingdom Bacillati; phylum Actinomycetota; class Actinomycetes; order Mycobacteriales; family Nocardiaceae; genus Nocardia; species Nocardia sp. NPDC058518. The sequence continues at coordinate 121,590 of NZ_JBHXNJ010000016.1, read as the reverse complement.
GCGGACGCGGACCGTCTCCAGTCCATTCTCCGTGCGGTACGAGAACTGTCGCGACGTAGGCACGAGGCGCCCCATGATTGTCGATCGTCTTGTACTGCACCTGCCACGCCTCCGCCGGCAGCGGCTGCATGAACGACTCCGGTGCGATCGCCCGGGACGCGAGCACTGTCCCGTTGGCCAGGTCCGCGAGACCGGCAGGCTCAGCGTAGAACGAATCCTGTTCCGGCAGCGGCACCGCCATAGCCCAACCCGCGCACGCCGTGACCAGCGCGAAAACCGCACCGACCACCGTCGCCCGCAATGTAGCGATCTCCATGGCACACTCCCACCCCGAGAACCTGTTCTAGTTCGCGTCCGTGAGCGTAGTGCATTCTGCACCCCAGCGGCAGGAAGTCCTGATCTAGGGGCCGGGCCACACGGCTGGCTCGCTGACCGCCATCCCCGTGTTTCAACACGTATCAGCAGTCCGTATGAACGAAGATCCGTAGTTTCTCGTTGCCGCCGTCGTGGATGACGACGTATCGTCTCGGATCCCGGTAACCCTCGACCGAGTGCTCGTTTCCGGCGTCAGTCGTCAGCGGATCGTTCATTCCCGTTGCGGCCCAGTAGGACTTCCACGACGAGGGTGCCCCGGGAGCGAACTCCGCGAATCCGGATAGGCGCTTGAACTCGCCGACTGACCCGATCGGAATGTCGACCACGGCTGCTGAGGTCGACTCTCTGAAACGGGTGTCGTGCTGATACCACACAACATCCGCATCCTCGGGGAAGGATATTTCTGCACACGTCGACAGGTGGCTTATCTCGTCGCCCGGATCGGCGGAACATCCCCCGATCCCGACAGCAATCATGCACGCGGCGGTGTACAGGGCGACAGACTTCCCGCTGAAGTGCCTCACAGTTTCTCGACTCTTTGAACTGCAGTCGTTCATAGCATTTCCCCTCGGCCCAACGGTAGCAGTGTAGTGAGGTGAATCGCCGAATGATCAAGTCCCACTCGGGACCCCGCGTACGCACGCGGTCCCCGGTGGGTCAAGCGTGTTTCGGTGGGTGCGAGGCGGTGGGGCCGAGGTCGGCGGTTCGGTGCTCGCACCCTCGGTTCGCGTGATGCCTCTCGGGAGGGAGCCGTCGTGTGACTTTTGGGGGTGCCGTATTCTGTCGGGGCAGCTGGTTCGCCGGTGGCCTGGATGTCGGGAGTCCCCGCTCGGTCGTCGGTGTCGACATCTCGCGCCGCACGGCGGCGTTTCGGGGTGGAGAGGGAACCCGGTGGGAATCCGGGGCTGTCCCGCAGCGGTGAGCAGGAACGAACACCATCAACAGCACTGGGCCTCGCATGTCCGGGAAGCGATGGTCAGTAGGTCGTCCGGGTGTTCCCGGTCGGCGCCCGCGAGTCCGAAGACCTGCCGCTGTGCCGGGCGCGCCGCGTCCGGCGGTCGTCGCCTCGTGGATCGGGTGCACACCGGTATGCTCCCGAATCGTGTTGTGCGAGTACGGGTTCGCCGTTGTGCGCCACAAGGGTGGCGTCCGTTTCTGCCATCCGACGGAGAACACATCGTGGCCAAGTCCGCTACCACCGCCAGTTCGGTGAATACCCAGTCTCTCGGTGAGCTCGATCCCGAGTTGGCCGCCGCGATGGCGGGCGAGCTCGCCCGCGAACGCGACACCCTCGAGATGATCGCTTCGGAGAACTTCGTGCCGCGCGCGGTCCTGCAGGCGCAGGGCTCGGTCCTCACGAACAAGTACGCCGAGGGCTACCCGGGCCGCCGCTACTACGGTGGTTGCGAGGCCGTCGACGTGGTCGAGACCCTGGCTCGTGATCGGGCCAAGGAATTGTTCGGTGCCGAGTTCGCCAACGTGCAACCCCACTCGGGTGCCCAGGCCAATGCCGCGGTGTTGATGGCGTTGATGAACCCGGGCGAGACCCTGCTGGGTCTGGATCTCGCGCACGGTGGTCACCTGACCCATGGCATGCGGTTGAACTTCTCGGGCAAGCTTTATGACGTTCATTCCTACGGGGTGTCCAAGGAAGACCACCGTATCGATATGGACGAGGTGCGTGATATCGCGCTCAAGGCCAAGCCGAAGGTGATCGTGGCCGGGTGGTCGGCGTATCCGCGTCATCAGGACTTCGCTCGGTTCCGTGAGATCGCCGACGAGGTCGGTGCTTACCTGTGGGTCGATATGGCCCACTTCGCCGGTCTGGTCGCTGCGGGTCTGCACCCCTCGCCGGTGCCTTACGCCGACGTCGTGTCGTCCACCGTGCACAAGACCCTCGGCGGTCCCCGCTCCGGCCTGATCCTGGCCAAGCAGGAATTCGCGAAGAAGCTCAACTCGGCGGTCTTCCCCGGCCAGCAGGGTGGCCCGCTCATGCACGTGATCGCGGCGAAGGCTGCCGCGTTCAAGATCGCTGCTACCGAGGAGTTCGCCGACCGTCAGGTCCGTACTCTGTCGGGTGCCCGGATCCTCGCCGAGCGTCTGACCGGTGCTGACGTCAAAGACAAGGGCGTTTCCGTCCTCACCGGCGGCACCGATGTGCACCTGGTCCTGGTCGACCTGCGTAATTCCGAGCTCGACGGTCAGCAGGCCGAGGACGTGCTCCACGAGGTCGGTATCACCGTCAACCGCAACGCGGTCCCGTTCGACCCGCGTCCTCCGATGGTGACCTCGGGTCTGCGTATCGGCACGGCGGCGTTGGCGACTCGTGGTTTCGGTGATACCGAGTTCACCGAGGTCGCTGACATCATCGCTGCCGCGTTGGCGGGGACCTCCGACACAGAGACCCTGCGTGGTCGTGTCTCCAAGCTGGCTCAGAGTGTGCCGCTCTACCAGGGCCTCGAGAACTGGACGTTGAGCTGACCCGGCTCGGGCCCAGGAGATCAAAGATGAGCGAAACCGGTTCAGCAAGAACGAAATGCGACGGGACTACCGATGCCACCCGGCACTCGGTGGCGCAGATCCTGCGCACCCATGCGGGCAGCGGCGTGCCGTTCTCCGTGGAATTCAACCCGCCGCGTGACGCGGTCGGCGAGGCTCGGCTCTGGCGGGCGGTTCGTGAATTCGAGCGTATGCATCCGGCATTCGTGTCGATGACCTACGGCGCGGGCGGCTCCACCAAGGAGCGGACCGTGCGCATCACCGGCGAGCTGGCGAAGGAGACCACCCTGCTGCCGGTAGCCCACCTGACCGCGGTCGGCCACAGCGTCGCCGAACTGCGCTCGCTGGTCGGCTCCTACGCCGACTCCGGGATCCGCAACCTGCTGGTCCTGCGCGGCGACCCGCCGGGCGATCCGCTGGGGGAGTGGACCAGACACCCCGAGGGGGTCGGGTACGCCGACGAATTGGTTCGCATAGTGCGCGACCTGGGCGATTTCCATGTCGGTGTGGCGTCGTTCCCGCAGGGCCATCACCGCTCGCCGGATCTCGATCACGACACCCGTCACCTCGCCGCGAAACTGCGTGCGGGCGCGGAGTATTCGATCACCCAGATGTTCTTCGACGTCGAGCACTACCTGCGGCTGCGCGACCGCGTGATCGCGCTGGACCCGATCGAGGGCGGCAAGCCGATCATCCCCGAGCTGATGCCGATCACCTCACTGCGCACGGTGAACCGGGCCGTGGAACTGTGTGGTCGACCCCTGCCGGAGCGGGTCATGGCGCGGCTGCGCAAGGCAGCGGGCGACGGCCAGGAAGAGAACCGCGCGGCCGTGCGCGCCGAGGGAATCGAGATCGCCACCGAGATGGCCCAACGCCTGATCGATGAGGGCGCACCCTGCCTGCACTTCATCACGCTGAACTTCGCCAAGGCGACCAGTGAAGTGCTGACCAACCTCGGGTACGGCGTCACGGCGGCACCGAAGCCGCGCTGACACACCACCGGACCGCCCACTCGGTGCCCTTCGGGAGCGTGCGGGCGGCTCCGGAGCTCCTGGCCGATCAGGGCGCGTGCCCGGTGCGATCCTGGTCGGCCGGGGTGTAGGGGATATTGGCCGCGCGGTTCTGGTCGACGCGGATCGCCCTGCCCAGTTGCGGGAACGCGCGCTGGGCGCAGGCGGGGCGTTCGCAGATCTTGCAGCCCGCGCCGATCGGCACCGCGGTGGTCTCGTCGTGGATCGGCAGCCCATGGGAGTAGACGAGTTTCTCGGCGTAGGCGAGGTCGCAACCGAGGCCGATGGCGAAATCCCTTTTCGGAGAGAGATATCCCGGTGTGCTCTCATCGGTCGTTCGGGCCAGCCACAGGTATTTGCGGCCGTCGGGCATCTCGGCGATCTGGGTGCGGATGCGGCCAGGGGTGGTGAAGGCCTCGTGCACCACCCACAGTGGGCAATTTCCGCCGACGCGGGAGAAATGGAAGGCGGTGGCGGACTGGCGTTTCGAGATATTTCCCGCGCGGTCGGTGCGCACGAAGAAGAACGGGACTCCGCGCTGATTCGGGCGCTGCAATGTCGAGAGCCGGTGGCAGACGGTTTCGAAGCCGACCTCGAACATCGACGACAACAGATCGATGTCGTAGTGCAGTTCTTCGGCGGCATCGCGAAACCGCGTGTACGGCAGGATCAATGCGCCGGCGAAGTAGTTGGCCAGACCGACCCGCAGCAGGTCACGGGAGCCGGCGGGCATCGTCTCCACCGACGCGGTCAGTGTGTCGATGGTTTCGGAATGGGTGAGGAACGCCAGTTGCGTAGCGAGCTGGAAGGCACGCTGACCCGGTGAGAGCCTGCGAGCGAGAACGATCTGGCGGGCTTCGGGGTCGTAGATCCGTTTGGGCCCGGGATCGGTGGGGTTGTCGGACCGGATGGTGACGGTGATGTCGTGTCGGTGGTGCAGCAACCGGGTCAGCTGCAGATCCAGCCCGCCGATGCTGAGCCGGTTCTGGGTGAACAGTGCTTCGGCGGCCTGGTCGAGTTCGGGGATGTGATTGCGGCGGTCGTAGAAGAAGTCGCGGACGTCTTCATATGGCATCGCGGTGCCCGGTTCGACGGTCGAGCCCTCGATATCGGCGGAGAACTGTTCCATCTGCTGGGTGGCACCGCGCAGGCGACGATGCAGGCTCACCAGCAGCCGCGCCGCGCCGGGGACGCGCGTGAGCAGATCATCGAGTTCGGCGTTGGTGACCGAAGCCGCGTCGGGGTCGTCGGCGAAGACGTCCTGCAGATCGGCCAGCAGCCGGGCGTCGGTATCGGCCGCGAAGAAACCCATGTCCAGGTCGAAGGTGGCGTTGAGCCGCAGCAGGACCGGGACGGTCAACGGCCGCTGGTCGTTCTCGAGCTGGTTGACGTAGCTCACCGATAACCCGAGCGCCTTCGCCATCCCCGATTGGGACAGGCCACGAAGCTCACGCAGCGTCCGCAGCCGTGCGCCCGCGTACATCTTCTGCATACCGGCAAATGTATCAGCAGCCCTTTTCACAACTTACGCAAATTTGCTGAATTTCATCCACAACATTTGGCATTTGCGGTGTATTTCGCGGTAAACGACCCGTGTGTAACGTGCGAAAGAAGCAGTCGAAATTCACCGCTCCTGGAGGCCGCACTCGTGAAGAACCATCTCGTCCGTACGCACCGTTCCGCTGAGGACTTCCCGCGAGAAGAGCACCTCGCGTGGCGGATCGCCGAGGTTGCCACCGATGCGGTGCCGGTGGCCGCGGAGACCGAGGAGATGATCGTCAACCGGATCATCGACAACGCGTCGGTGGCCGCGGCCTCGATCACCCGCCGCCCGGTGGCCAACGCACGCGCCCAGGCACTGGCACACCAGTACGGCCCCGGCGCCGCCGTGTTCGGTGTGCCGGGCCGGTTCTCCCCGGAATGGGCGGCGTGGGCCAACGGTGTCGCGGTGCGCGAACTGGACTTCCACGACACATTCCTCGCCGCCGAATACTCACACCCCGGTGACAACATCCCGTCGATCCTCGCGGTCGCTCAGCACACCGGCCGCGACGGCGCCGACCTGATCCGCGGCCTCGCGACCGGTTACGAGATCCAGGTGGACCTGGTGCGCGCGATCTGCCTGCACGAACACAAGATCGACCACGTCGCCCACCTCGGCCCCTCGGCCGCCGCGGGCATCGGCACCCTCTTGGGCCTGGACACCGAGACGATCTACCAGGCGATCGGGCAGGCCCTGCACACCACGACCGCCACCCGTCAGTCGCGCAAGGGCGAGATCTCGAGCTGGAAGGCCTACGCACCGGCCTTCGCCGGGAAGATGGCCGTCGAAGCGGTCGACCGCGCCCTGCGCGGTGAAGGCGCCCCCTCGCCGATCTGGGAGGGCGAGGACGGGGTCATCGCCTGGCTGCTCGGCGGACCGAAGGCGGAGTACACGGTGCCGCTGCCCGGCCCCGGCGAGCCCAAGCGCGGCATCCTCGACACCTACACCAAGGAACACTCGGCCGAGTACCAGAGCCAGGCCCCGATCGACCTGGCCCGCCGAATGCGTGACCGCGTCGGCGATCTCGACCAGATCGCGACGATCGTGCTGCACACCAGCCACCACACCCACTACGTCATCGGCACCGGCTCCAACGATCCGCAGAAGTTCGACCCCACGGCCTCGCGGGAAACCCTCGACCACTCGGTGATGTACATCTTCGCCGTCGCCCTGCAGGACGGCACCTGGCACCACGAGCGTTCCTACGCCCCCGAGCGCGCCCAGCGCCCCGACACCGTCGAGCTGTGGCGCAAGATCTCCACCGCCGAGGACCCGGAGTGGACCCGCCGCTACCACTCCACCGACCCGAACGAGAAGGCTTTCGGCGCCCGCGCCGAGATCACCTTGAAGAGCGGCGAAGTGATCGTCGACGAGCTCGCCGTCGCCGACGCGCACCCGCTGGGCGCTCGCCCGTTCGCTCGCGAGCAGTACATCGCGAAGTTCCGCACCCTGGCCGAAGGCGTGATCGAGCCGGTCGAGCAGGATCGCTTCCTCGACGTCGCCCAGCGCACCCCCGAACTGACCGCCGAGGAACTCGGACAGCTGAACTTCACCGTCTCCGATGCGGTGCTGGCCCGGACGCCGAAGCTCGCGAAGGGCCTGTTCTGATGACCGGTCTGCTGGCTTCGTCGACCTCGGCCGCCGACAAGCGCGTCGCGTTCAGGGCCGGACTGGCCTCGGACCGCATCCAGCGCTTTCCCGGCGCGTTCAATCCGCTGGTGGCCAAGCTGATCCAGGAGATCGGCTTCGAGGGTGTCTATGTCTCGGGTGCGGTGGTCTCGGCCGACCTCGCCCTGCCAGATATCGGTCTCACCACGCTGACCGAGGTGGCCGGGCGCGGTGAGCAGATCGCCAGGGTCACCGAGCTGCCGGTGCTCATCGACGCCGACACCGGTTTCGGTGAGCCGATGAGCGCGGCGCGCACGGTCACCTTCCTCGAGGACGCGGGCATCGCGGGCGCGCACTTCGAGGACCAGGTGAACCCGAAGCGGTGCGGGCATCTCGACGGCAAAGCGGTGGTCCCCGTCGGCGAGATGGTGCGCAGGTTGCGCGCGGCGGTCTCGGCACGACGCGACCCGAACTTCGTGATCTGCGCGCGCACCGACGCCGCGGGTATCGAGGGGATCGACGCCGCGATCGAGCGAGCGAAGGCCTATGCAGAGGCAGGCGCGGACCTGATCTTCACCGAAGCGCTGTCCGAGGCAGCCGAATTCGAGAAGTTCCGGGCGGCGGTGGCGACTCCGCTGCTGGCGAACATGACCGAGTTCGGCAAGTCCGAACTGATTCCCGCCCGGACGCTGGAATCGATCGGCTACAACGCCGTCATCTATCCGGTCTCCACGCTGCGCTTGGCCATGTTCGCCGCCGAGGCCGGTCTGCGAGAGATCTACGAGCAGGGCACCCAGTCCGGTCTGCTCGACCGGATGCAGCACCGCAGTCGCCTCTACGAGCTGCTGCAGTACGAGCGCTACAACGAATTCGATTCCGACATCTTCAATTTCGCGCTGGGAAGTGATCAGTGATGACGGATATCGCCGTTCCGACCATCTACAAGGGCCTCGCCGGTGTCGTCGTCGATACGACCTCGATCTCGAAAGTGGTGCCGGAGACCAACTCGCTGACCTACCGCGGCTATGCCGTGCAGGACCTGGCCGCGCACTGCTCCTTCGAGGAGGTGGCCTACCTGCTCTGGCGTGGTGAGCTGCCCGATCACATCGAGCTGGAACGGTTCTGTCAGCAGGAGCGGGCCTCCCGCCGCGCGGATCGGTCGCTGCTGTCGCTGGTGTCGAAGATGCCCGACAACTGCCATCCGATGGATATCGTCCGCACCGCGATCAGCTACCTCGGCGCAGAGGACCCCGCCGAGGACGACAACTCCGCGAAAGCCAACCGGGCCAAGGCTCTTCGGATGCTCGCGGTGCTGCCGACGATCGTGGCCGCCGATCATCGTCGCCGTCAGGGTCTCGACCCGATTCCGCCGCACTCGCACCTGGGGTACGCGGAGAACTTCCTGAACATGTGTTTCGGCACCGTCCCGTCGCGGGAGCTGGTGAAGGCGTTCGAGGTTTCACTGATCCTCTACGCCGAGCACAGTTTCAACGCCTCCACCTTCGCGGCCAGGGTCGTCACCTCGACCCTGTCCGATATCTACAGCGCGGTCACCGCCGCTATCGGAGCGTTGAAGGGCCCGCTGCACGGCGGCGCCAACGAAGCGGTCATGCACGACATGCTCGAGATCGGCGATCCCGCCCTTGCCGAGGAATGGTTGCGCAACAAGCTGGCCGACAAGGACAAGGTGATGGGCTTCGGTCACCGGGTCTACAAGAACGGTGACTCCCGGGTACCCACGATGAAGAAGGCGTTCGTCGACATCGCCGCCGCGACCGACGGCGACAAGTGGGTCCAGATGTACGAGATCCTCGAACGCACCATGAACGAGGCCACCGGCATCAAGCCCAATCTCGACTTCCCGACCGGTCCCGCCTACTACCTGCTCGGATTCGACATCGAAGTGTTCACGCCGATCTTCGTGATGAGCCGGATCACCGGCTGGACCGCTCACATCATCGAACAGGGCGAGTCCAACGCGCTGATCCGGCCACTGAGCGAGTACGTCGGGGTGCCGCAACGGTCGGTCGTCGCCTGACCCACAGCTAGTCCCTCGTCGGCGGGCCGCCGTCTCGTTCCGGCGCACCACCCCCGCGCCCTGACTCGACAACGTCGACCGAGAGGATGTTTTCCCAAGTCCTGGTAGCCAATCGCGGCGAGATCGCCATCCGAGTGCGGGCGCCGCCGCGATCTATCCGGGTTACGGGTTTCTGTCGGAGAACCCCGAACTGGCCGCGGCTTGTGCTGCCGAGGGCATCACGTTCATCGGTCCGACCGCCGAGATCTTGGAGATGGCGGGTAATAAGGCGACGGCGATCGAGGCGGCGTCGCGTGAGGCGGAGTCGGCGTTCGGTGATCCGACGGGTCAGGCACCCGGTCACGGGAACGAAAACCACGTGCGCACCGGGCCTCTGGCTGGACTCAATCGATCTGGAAAACCTGACAAGAGCTGTCAGCGGGCGGTGACATCCTGGCTTCCATGGCGACATGGCAGCAGTTCGCGAACGAGGCACCCGAGTTGGCCGCCCACGTGAGGTCCCGGTTCGAGGCGCACAAAACACACGTGCTGGCCACACTGCGCCGCGATGGCGCCCCGCGAGTGAGCGGATCGGAGGTGGAGTTCATCGGACCTGACCTGATGTTCGGTTCCATGCCAGACGCCATGAAGGCAGCCGACCTGCGCCGCGACGGGCGGTGCGCCATCCACGCCCATCCCGGCGACGGTGACGCCAAGGTTATGGGCCTCGCAGCCGAGATCACCGGACCGGCCAAGGCCGCCTTCGGATCGCCACCCGGTGTCCACGACTTCCGACTCGACCTCACCGGTGCGGTTCTCACCTACGTCGACCCGGCAACAGAGCTGCTCGTAATTCACCACTGGCATCCCGGCACCGGTGTAAAAGTCACCCGGAGACGCTGATCGGCCGAGTATGTCTTCGGTTCGGTTTCACCTCGGAGAAGCCGTCAGCATGATGTGGACAGGCCAGCTGGAGACAACCTCGGCAATAGGTTTGCCGGTCGCGAGGCAAAGCGATAATCGACGTCCCTGAGATGGCACTCGGCCGGTGTATACATCACTCCCATGACCATATTTCGGGGAAGCGTCCACATCTACGGCACAATGGACGACGCGGTCCGGCTCGTTGCGATCTACGCCAAGCGTATGGCGTTCGAAATCGGGGATGAGCCTACTCATTTCTCGGTGAAGGAAGACTGGTTCGATTCCTTCAAGCTGGTCGGGCAGTGGCTGGAATACAACGAGGACCTGACTACGGACGACCTGCCGGAGCGGCGGAAGGTTCTGGAGATCAGTTGCGTTTTTAACCCGCCGGCGCAATCAGAGCCGGACAGATTCATCGAGGACACGATAGATGCCGCGTTGGCAGAATTCTACCGAGATGGTGGTCGGCCGAAAGTCGGCGATCCCACCTCCATTCCCTGGGGCAGTTCCTCCGCTGAACTCGATGAGGAGGAGGTCGAGCGTTTCCGGAAGAGATTTCCGGCTTCGGCTGACCCGACAGCTCAGAGGCCCAGCTGAGTGGAGGCACTGACCACGTCAGCCCCTCGTATTCAACGATGGCGCGTTACTCGATAGTGCCCTTGCTGTAGTAGACGGTGATCGACGGCCAATTTCCGTCTGCCGTGACCTCGTTGTGCAAGATCAGGTCCGAGACGGTCACCGGACCGAGCTCTTCGATCGTCGACGCGACGCTACGCAGCAGGGTCGACACATCAGCTCGGCCGGGGCCAGCCGGGTTTGCTCGAGAGAAGTGCAGCGACTTGTATTCGGTGGATGTCATGGTCGGTTCCCTCCGGTGCGACTCGAACTGCTACTTGCGTCCACACTTCTGCTTGTTGAGGATCCTCATCTAGACCTGGCGTTTGCCACCCCAGCCGCGCCGCAACGTATCCCGTTGTGCCGCTACAGAATTTGACGCGAGAGTGCGGTTCGCGGTTCCGTCGGCTCGATATGACTTACGTCATAGAGGTGTTGCTCGAACCCGGTTGGTCCTTGCTGTCGAGTACCACTCTGCAATCGAGGCTTGATGCCATCGGTCACCAGGTCGACCGTTTCGCCGCCCGGCGACGTCGACCGCGAGCAACACCGGACATTGCCGGGCGGCGTGGACGAGACCCTCTGCCTGGATGTCGACTGGACCGTCGGCGAATGCCGCGACCTGGCCGGCGAAGCGGTCAGGCACGAAGGTGGCGGGAGGCGGACCAGGATCTGCCGGCTGGTGCCGAGGCAATCGACCTCCGTGCTGGGTTGCAGCATCGATCGGCCAGAACCGTGGACGTGCCCCTACCTGCGGTGGGAAGCTCGAAGGAGCCGGGGCCCTAACCAGAGGGAGCGTGCGACATGGTGGAACGGACGAACGGGGCGCAGCGACCGGAGAGCATCCGGAACGTGGCGTTGGTTGGCAGCAGCGGTGCGGGGAAGACGACGCTGGTGGAGGCGCTGGCGTTGGCGACCGGGACGGTGAACCGGGCAGGCCGGGTGGAGGACGGGACCTCGCTGTCGGACTACGACGAGGTCGAACGGCGACAGCACAGATCTGTGCAGCTGTCGGTGGTCCCGGTGATGTGGGGCGGGGTGAAGATCAATCTGATCGATACGCCGGGATGCCCGGATTTCGTCGGCGAACTGCGGGCCGGGTTGCGGGCGGCGGACGCGGCCCTTTTCCTGGTGTCGGCGGCCGACGGAGTAGAGGGTGTGGCGGGCGCGACGCGGGAGCTGTGGGCCGAATGCGCGCTGGTGGGGATGCCGCGGGCGATCGTGATGACACATCTGGACACGGCGCGGGCGGAGTACGAGGAACTGGTGCAGACCTGTCAGGCGCTGCTGACCGACGGAGCGAGCGATACCGTGCTGCCCCTGCACCTGCCGGTCTACGGGCAGAAGAGCCCCGACGGGCACCGGCCCGCGATCGGACTGCTGGAACTGCTCGAGCGACGGGTCGCCGACTATCGCAGCGGGAAACGGGTGCGCACCGAACCCTCCGCGGAACAGCTCGCGGTGATCGACCCGGCCCGCGATCGGTTGATCGAGGCGATCATCGCCGAGAGCGAAGACGAAACGCTGATGGACCGGTACCTCGACGGCGAACCCGTCGACCTCGACACCCTGGTCGACGACCTGGAACGAGCCGTGGCGCGCGGAAGCTTCCATCCGGTGCTGTTCGCGGCACCGGCAGCCGAGGAAGCGGAACAGGGCCTCGGCACGCTCGAACTGCTGGAACTGGTCACGGCCGGGTTCCCGACACCGATCGAACACCTGCTCTCGGCCGTGCCGCGCGGCGACGGCGCCGCGCCCACCGCACTGCGCTGCGATCCGGCGGGGGAACTCGCCGCGGAGGTCATCCGGACCTCGTCCGACCCGTATGTGGGACGGGTATCGCTGGTGCGGGTGTTCTCCGGCACGCTGCACAGCGAGGACACCGTCCACGTCTGCGGACCCGAACACGATGCCGACGACCGGGTCGGCGGGGTCACCGCGCCGTTGGGGAAACAACAGCGGCCACTGACCGAGGCCGTCGCAGGCGATATCGCGTTCGTGAGCAAACTCGGCCACGCGGAAACCGGTGACACCCTCTCCGGCACCGGGCAACCCCTGCTGATCGAGCCGTGGCAGCTGCCGGAACCCCTGCTGCCCGTGGCTATCCGGGCGCAGGGGAAGGCCGATGAGGACAAGCTCTCGCAGAGCCTGACCCGGCTCGTCGCCGAGGATCCGACCCTACGGCTGGAACACAACGAACACACCCATCAGCTGGTGCTGTGGTGTCTGGGGGAAGCCCACCGGGATGTCGCGCTGGAACGGTTGCGCGGGCGGTTCGGGGTGCGGGTGGACGTGGAACCGTATCGGGTGGCGTTACGGGAGACGCTCGCCGCGGCGGCCGAGGGGCGCGGCAGGCTGGTGAAGCAGTCCGGCGGGCACGGGCAGTACGCGGTGTGTCAGATCCAGGTGGAACCGCTGCCGACGGGGACGGGATTCGAGTTCGTCGACCGGGTGGTCGGTGGGGTGGTGCCGCGGCAGTTCATCGGATCGGTGGAGAAAGGGGCAAGGGCACAGGCCGCCCGCGGGGTCACTCCCGGATATCCGCTGGTGGATGTGCGGGTGACACTGGTGGAGGGGAAAGCGCACTCGGTGGACTCCTCCGACGCCGCCTTCCAGACCGCGGGTGCCCTCGCCCTCCGCGACGCGGCGGACGTGTCAGGGACCCTGCTGCTCGAACCGGTTGCCGCGGTGCGGGTCACGGTCCCCGACGACCATCTGGGCGCCGTCCTCAGCGACCTGTCCACCCGGCGCGGCCGCATTCTCGGCACCGAACCGGCCGAGACCTGCCGCACCCAGATCCGGGCCGAGGTACCCGAACTCGAACTGAGCAGGTATGTCATCGACCTGCGATCGCTCACCCACGGGGCGGGGTCGTTCGCCCGCGGGTATCTGCGGCACGAGCCGATGCCGACCGCCGTCGCGGAGCGGGCACGCAAGGAAAGCGCCGTGGCGTCGGCCTGAATCGCCGGGCCGAGCGTGGAAACGGGGTGGCTACGATCCGGATCTGACCGCCGAACAGGCACGTGTACCGGCGGACCCGGTCGGCAGGCGATCCGCTGCCGACCCTGGCAGGGTTTCGGCAGCTGGCCCGCTGTGGATACCTTCCATCACCGCGATCGTTCGCAGTGATGGCCGGAGCAGCGGTACGGTCCGGTGTGGTAGCGACTTGCATCGGGTGGGTTCGCAAGGGTCACAAGGTTTTGTAGGTGGTGATGGCGAGCAGGATCAGAGTGAGGGTGCTGCCGAATCCGATACCGGCGGCGCAGGCGGTGGCCGCGAGGGTGGCGCCGTCGGTGTGGGCGAGCAGGCCAGCGGTGAGGGCGACGAGGGTGGCCGCCAGCACGGCTGTGGTGAGTAGCAGGGCCTTGGTGATGGTGGGCATGAGTGTGTCGTTCTCCGTATTCGGCCGGGGGTTGTCGGTCGAGAACAGCAAGCCCGACCGAGCCCGACCTCGTCCAGTGAGCTCCATCGCAACACGCGTTGAAAGGCCATGTCAGCGGGGTTTTCTCGATTTTGCTGAGCATCGAGGGTCTGCTCTGAGTCGGCCGAGTCGGAAAGGGATCAGACCGTGACGGACAGCCAGCCCGCAGGCCGGAAGTACACGCGGACGAGTTACATCCAGGCGTTCTTCACACTCCAACTCGAGGCGAAATCTCCCCATCCCCAGGATGTCTCATCCTGGATTTCGAGCATGAGGAACCGGAGGATCTCGGCCAACACGATCGCGGAATGGCTCAAACCCGATCCGGTGATTCCGCGTGATTCCGAGAAGTTCCTGCTGGTGCTGGAATGCCTGCATGCGATGGCGGGCAAACCATGGCCGCTATCGCCCGAGGCGCTCGAACGGTGGAAGCAACGTCGCGCCGACGCCTACGCCGAAGCTCGCACTACGTCGCCGAAATCCGAACATGCCCGGGCATTCGACACCGGCGTGACCCGTTCCGGAGACGAGGCCGCGCTCTCCTCGGTCATCGTGTCACCTGCCGAAGAACCCCGGGACGTTGTAGTGGTGGGGAAGATCCCCGCTGAGCCTGTCCATTTCGTGGCGCGTGAGCAATTGCGCATGCTCGCGCAGAGTGCGGCCACGTCACCGGTGTCGGTGGTGGTGACCGGGATGCGGGGCGTTGGCAAGACGCAACTGGCCGCCGCCTACGCGCGAGAGGCCATGGATTCGGGTGTTGGACTGGTGGGCTGGGTCGACGCGGAAACCGATGGCACCCTGCTGGAAGGGTTGGCGGCCATCGCATCCCGGTTGGGGGTGGCCGATCCCGAGGGCGACTCCCAGCGCTCCGCGCATCGACTGCGAGATCACCTCGTCACCCGCCGCGAGCCCGGTGTTCTGGTGTTCGACAACGCCACCAACCCCGACCGGGTCGGTGAGTTCGTTCCGGTCCGTGGCGGCACCCGGGTCGTCATCACCAGTACCGACCACTCGTTCACCACTCTGGGCACGCTGGTCGATCTCGAGGTCTACACCCGCGCGGAGTCGATAGCCTTCCTGCGCAATGCCACCGGTCTCGCCGACGACTACGGCGCCGACCGCATCGCCCAGCAACTCGGGGACCTGCCGTTGGCTCTGACGCAAGCCGCCGCCACCATCGTCATCCGCCGACTGGACTACACCCGCTATGAGGCACTGCTCGACCAGCCACTGCCCGCGGCGCTGACCCGCCTGGCCGGCTCACCGCACCCGCACCGGGTCGACAAGGCGATCCTGCTGTCACTCGAGACCACCGAAGCCACCAGCGGCGATGCGGAACTCGACACCGCGGTCCGGGACCTCCTCGAACTGATTGCGATGCTGTCTCCGGCAGGCGTGTGGGTGGAGATCCTGCCCGACGGGACAGGCCGCCTGCACGAAGCGTTGGCCCGCTGCGAGTGGGGCTCACTTCTGACACGCTCGACCACCGGTGACGCCGTGCTGATGCACCGCCTCATCTCCCGGGTGCTGCGCGAACGTGCCTCCACCGAACAAGCACCCACGTACCAGCATCCGGCAGCGGTGGCCGAAACCGGGCTTGTGCGGTTGGCGAACAACGCCCTGACGGTTCTTGACAACCACTCCTTCGACACGAGTCAGTCCTGGAACTACCGTGACGTCGGCGCACACCTGATCGATCACCTCGACTCGATCTGGAACAGCCGTGCCCACGCAACAAGCACCACCCTTGCCCAGAAGTTGGCTCTTGCTCGAATCTGGGCCGGGCGCCACCTGATCGAAGCGGCCGACACCACTCGCGCGATCTCCTATACCTACCAATGCCTCGCCGACGCGGCCCTGACACTGGGCACCAGCCACCACTACACTGTCGCCTCCCGCTTCAACCTCGCCCTCGCCTATTTCGCGGCAGGCCGCGTCGAAGAAGCTGTCCCGGTATTCGAGCTGACGCTCACCGACGCCGAGCGGGTTCTCGGACTCGACCACCCGGACACTTTGCTGGCCCGCAAAGACCTCGCCGAGGGGTACGCCGGGATGGGCTGGATCGACAAAGCAATCCCGCTCTTCGAACAGACCCTCGCCGATACCGAGCGGGTTCTGGGGCTCGACCCCCTCACGCTCGCGGTGGGCAATCAACTCGCCAACACCTACCAAATTGCGGGCCGGATGACACAGGCGATAGCGCTGCACGAACAGACCCTCGCCGACCGCGCCCGGATCCTAGGCTCTGATCACCCCGATACGTTGACCTCCCGCAGCAACCTCGCTCTCGCCCACCTGGCGGCGGGACACCTGGCAGAGGCCATTACGGCATCCGGGCAAACTCTCACCGATCGCGCGCAGGTCCTGGGCCCTGACCACCCTCTCACTCTGATTTCCCGCGGCAACCTCGCTCTCGCCCACCAAAGCGCGGGGCGACTGAGCGAGGCAGTGATGTCGTTCGAGCGAAATCTTGCCGACTGCGAGCGGGCTCTCGGCCCCGATCACCCCGAGACGCTGCGTAGCAGGGGCAACCTCGCCGCCGCATACCTGAAAGCTGGTCGGGTAGACGAGGCGACCGTATTGCTCGACAAGCTCCTCGCCGACTCCGAAAGAGTTCTGAGCCACGACCATCCCGACACTCTGTGTGTACGTGGCAACCTCGCCCACGCCTATCAGGCGGCAGGCCGGGCAAGGGAGGCAGTCGCGCTATTCGAGCGAAATCTTGCCGACTGCGAGCGGGCTCTCGGCCCAGATCACCCCGCCACCCTGCACAGCGGCGGCTACCTTGCGGCCGCATACATGGCGACAGGCCGGTTGAGCGAGGCGACCGCCTTGGCCGAGCAAAACCGCATCGACCGTGAGCGAGTCCTGGGATCCGACCATCTGGACGCCGTGCGCGGCCGCGCCAACCTCGCCGCCGCGCACCAAGCCACAGCCAGTGCCGATTCCGTCCTGCTGCTCGAGAATGCCCTTGCCGACGCCGGGCACATCCTGGGCCAAGACCATCCCGACACCCTGCGCCTCCGCAATAACCTGGCCGCCGCCTACCACGCCGCGGGTCGCACACCCGACGCGGTTACTTTGCTCGAGCAGTTGCGTACCGAGACCGAGCGAGTCCTCGGCTCCGACCACCCTTTCACCATGAGCATCGACGGCAACCTCGCCTACATGTACGTGACGGCGGGCCGCGTACCGGAGGCGATAGCGTTGTCCGAGCAGACGCTCACAATCCTTCAACGGCTGCAAGGCCCCGATACCCCCCAAACACTGGTCTGCCGCAGCAACCTCGCCTTCGCCTACCGGGTAGCAGGTCGGATTCACGAGGCAGTAGCCATGTCCGAACAAACCCGCACCGACGCGGAGCGGATTCTCGGTGGTGACCATCCGGACACCCTGACCGCCTGTCACCATCTTGCCGATGCCTACCACTCGGCGGGCCGGGTGGACGAAGCGATCCCCCTCTACGAACGGATCTGTATCACCCGCGAACGAGTCCTCGGCCCCATCCATCCCGACACGCTGGCTGTCCGCAACAATCTCGCTCACGCTTTCCACTCGGCTGGTCGCCTCACCGAGGCGATCACCCTCTTCGAGCAGACCCTCGCCGAGACCGAGCGGACCCTCGGCGAGCACCCCAGCACCCTGACCGTCTGCAAAAACCTTGCCGATGCCTATCACCTGGCCAGCCGGGTGGGTGAGGCGACTGCCATGTCCGAGCAGGCTCTCGCCAAACATGAACGGGTCCTGGGCCCCGACCATCCCGATACCCTGACCGTTCGCAACAACCTCGGCGACGTCTACCTGGTGGCGGGCCGGGTACACGAAGCTGTCGCAGTGTTCGAACAGACCCTCGCCGACGCCGAGCGGATCCTCGGCCTAGATCATCCCGATACCCTGACCATTCGCGACAACCTCGCCCGCTCTACGCGGCAGGCAGAGTGAACAAGACGATCCTCCTTCGGGCAGACGATCCACCAGCCCAGCGGTGACCTCGGCCCCGCGAATGCCTCATCGGGCTTGACGGTGGCGCGCTCGATCACCTGTTCGTCTCGACCGCACGGCTCGGGAGCGATAGCCATACGCCGGGTGCGCGTGGATGGTTCGAGGCATTCGAAACAGGGGGCGTCCCACGACTGCGAGTGTGTGAACCGGTTCCATCTGTTGTGGCTCGAGGCCGTCGGCGAAGGCCGGAACAGCGGTGGGGCCCCTCTGCCGCATCTACGTGCTCGAGTGGTGCGATAGGGGCTCTCCACCACGTTTTTGCGTCATATCTGACATAAAAACGTGCAAGAGAAGTGCGCGAGAGGGGACTTGAACCCCTACGTCCGTGGACACCAGAACCTAAATCTGGCGCGTCTGCCAATTTCGCCACTCGCGCTTGGATATGTACGACCGTCCAAACTCTACCGGGCGAATCGGGCTGCGCGAAGCGTTGGGGCGGCGTGGCGTACTCGTGGGTAACACTACCTGGGACTATAACGATTCGGTAAACCTCAATGTGAGGGGCACTCATGTTTGAGAATCCCGGTAACAGGCTGGACCTGCGTGTTCAAACATGAGGCTGTGTCATGTTTCAGATGATTCTGGTACGGACGTACGGAAATACTGGACGGTAGCCATCGGCGGGGGCAGAAACGTGAGGCTTTCCTCATGATTTTGTGCGATTGTGGCTCTCAACAGGCCCGAGGGGCTGCCGGATACGTGTGCGTGCCGTCGGTGGGCGACACGCCAGGAGAAGGAAGTCGAGCGTCTTGACGATCAACGAGAGCACCGAAATCGGCACGGAAGCGACCATGAAGACGAATGGTCGTGGCCCGGCGAGAGGTGTCCGCGCGGCGCTGCTGGAGCAGCTGCGCAACGGGGCGGGATACGCGTTGGCGTTCGGTGGACAGGGTGCGCAGTGGCTGCGCGAGCTCGAGGAGATCGGGCGCGACAGTGCGCTGGAGCCCGAGCTGACCGCGCTGGTCAATGACGCGTCCGCGCTGATCGAGCCGGTTGCGACACAGTTGCTGGTCGTGCGCCCCGGTGGTTTCGATCCGATGGGCTGGGTGCTCGAGAGCGAGCTCGACGAGCCGGAGGAGCCCTCCTCGGCACCCGCGGACTCGGTGCTGCGGTCGGTGGCTGTTTCCATGCCTGGTGTGCTGCTGGCCCAGCTCGCCGCGACCAGGGCGTTGCGGTTGCAGGGTCTCGACATGGCCGAGCACGCGCCCGTCGCGATCGTCGGACATTCGCAGGGGCTGTTCGCCGCCGCCGCGGTCGAAGCGGGCGGCACGCGTGACGCGGAGCTGCTGGCCATCGCCCAGCTCGTCGGTGCGGCCGCCGGGCTCGTCGCGCGCAGGCGTGGACTGATGCCGGTGGGCGAGCGCTCGCCGATGGTCGCGGTGTCGAATGTGGACCCGGAACAGCTGCGGGCGATCGTCACCGAGGTCGCCGTGGGGGTCGATCCCGCGACCGCCGCGGTCGTGTCGATCCGCAACGGCCGCCGGCGCGTCGTGCTCTCGGGTGCGCCCGCGCAGATCGATCGGGTGCGCACGCGTTGCGCGCAGCTGCACGACGAGCAGACCCGTGAGCGTGAGAGCAAGGCCCGCGGTGGCGCGGTATTCGCGCCCGTGTTCGAGGACATCTCCGTCGACGTCGCCTTCCATCACCCGGCGCTGGCCGAAACCGTCGAACTGGTCGCGGGCTGGGCCCGCCAGTGCGAGATCGACGCCGACCTCGCCGCCGCCCTGACCCAGCAGGTACTCGTCGACCCGATCGACTGGGTCGCCACCGTCGACGCCGTGGTCGACGCGGGCGCGCAGTGGATCCTCGACCTCGGCCCCGGCGACCTGCTCTCGCGGGTGACCGGCGGTTCGCTCAAGGGCACCGGCGTCGGCGTGATCGCGGCCGCCACCCGCGCCGGTCAGCGCAGCCTGCTCACCCCGGGCGCCGCGCCAGAGCCGTCGACGCCGTGGTCGGCCTTCGCGCCGAAGCCGGTGCGCCTGCCCAACGGCCGCATCGTCGTCGAGACCTCCTTCACCAAGCTCACCGGTCGCTCGCCGATCCTGCTGGCGGGCATGACCCCGACCACCGTCGACGCGAAAATCGTCGCGGCCGCGGCCAATGCGGGGCACTGGGCCGAGCTGGCCGGTGGCGGACAGGTGACCGAGCAGATCTTCGCCGACCGGATGACCGAGCTGCGTCAGCTGCTCCAGCCGGGTCGCGCGGTGCAGTTCAACTCACTGTTCCTCGATCCCTACCTGTGGAAGTTGCAGCTGGGCGGCAAGCGGCTGGTGCAGAAGGCGCGGGCGGCGGGTGCGCCGATCGACGGCGTGATCGTCACCGCGGGCATCCCCGAACTCGACGAAGCCGTCGCGCTGATCGGTGAGCTGTCCGAGGCCGGCATCAGCCACGTCGCGTTCAAGCCGGGCACCGTCGCCCAGATCAAGGCCGTCCTGCGCATCGCCGACGCCGTGCCGGACTACCCGGTGATCATGCACATCGAAGGCGGCAAGGCCGGCGGGCACCACTCCTGGGAAGACCTCGACGACCTGCTGCTGGCCACCTACGCCCAGCTGCGCGGCCACGCCAACGTGGTGATCTGCGTCGGCGGCGGCATCGGTACCCCCGAGCGCGCCACCGACTACCTCACCGGCACCTGGTCCACCGGCTACGGCTACCCGCTCATGCCGCTCGACGGTGTGCTCGTCGGCACCGCGGCCATGGCCACCCTCGAAGCGACCACCGCGCCCGAGGTGAAGCAGCTGCTCGTCGACACCCCCGGCACCCCCGACTGGGTCGGTGCGGGTACCGCCAGTGGCGGAATGGCCTCCGGGCGAAGCCAACTGGGCGCCGATATCCACGAGATCGACAATGCCGCCTCGCGCACCGGCCGCCTGCTCGACGAGGTCGCCGGCGATGCCGACGCCGTGGCGAGCCGTCGCGCCGAGATCATCGCTGCGCTCGACGCCACCGCCAAGCCCTACTTCGGCGACATCGCCACCATGACCTACCAGCAGTGGCTGGAACGCTATGTCTCCCTCGCTGTGACGAGTGAGGTGCCGATCTCGTTCGATTGCGGCAGCGATATCGGTGACGCGATCCGCGACGCCACCCGCTCGGACTGGCTCGACATCAGCTGGCGCGACCGGTTCGCGGAGATGATGCGCCGCACCGAATCCCGGCTCAACCCGGCCGACAGCGGCGAGATCGAAACCCTGTTCGCCGACGACGAAGCCTTCGAGCACCCGGTGCAGGCGCTGTGCGCGCTGAAGAAGCAGTACCCGACCGTCGCCGACACCGTGCTGCACCCGGCCGATGTGCCGTTCTTCGTCTCGCTGTGCAAGACGCCGGGCAAGCCGGTGAACTTCGTGCCTGTCGTCGACGCCGATGTGCGGCGCTGGTGGCGTTCGGATTCGCTGTGGCAGGCCCATGATCCGCGCTACTCGGCCGATCAGGTGTGCGTCATCCCCGGCACCGTCGCCGTCGCCGGTATCACCCGGGTGGACGAGCCGGTCGGCGAGCTGCTCGACCGCTTCGAACAGGACACCGCGTACAGCCTGGTCAGGGCCGGTGTCGTGCCCGAGCCGGTGGACGCGCGTCGCGCCGCGGGCGTCGTCGCGGGTCCGATCGACACCGTGCTCGCCGCCCCCGACGTGCAGTGGGCCGGGCGTACCACAATCAACCCGGTGCACCGCCTCGGCGAGATCTCCGAGTGGACCATCGAGCAGGGGAGTGCGGTGCACCACGGCACCGGCGCCACCCTGACCGAAACCACCGGTCCCGAAGCCGAATTCAGCTATGTGGAGCTGACGGTGCCGCTCGCCCGCGACAACGTCCGGATCCGCATCACCGTGCCCGCCAGCGTGTATTCCGGTGGCGCGCCGGTGATCACCGAGGCCGATGCCGAAGTCGCGATGTCGGCACTGCTCGGCGTGGCCGCCGGGAAGGCGCTGCCCGAGGTGAAAGCCGGTGTGGCACACCTCAACCTGGCGTGGATGCCGGATCTGATCGCCGACCATGCCGGGGTCACCGGCTCGGGTCTGCCAGACACCCTCAGCACCCTCGGCCGTACCGCCCCTGATGTGCTGGTCGGTGCCTGCTGGCCCGCGGTGTTCGGCGTGCTCGGCGCGGCCCGCACCCCGGTGGGTGGTTCCGTCATCGAGGGCATGCTCGACCTGGTCCACCTGGACCATCAGATCGACCTGCTCGACGAACTGCCTTCGGAGACGAGCATTCTCGTCGTCCGTGCCGAGGGCGGCGCGGTGGTCGACACCGACATGGGCCGCGTGGTCGAGGTCGTGGTGCACGTCGGCCTGATCCTCGACCAGGGACTCGACGCCACCCCGCTGGCCCGCCTCGTCGAACGGTTCGCCATCCGCGGCCGCAACGGCGCGGGCGAGCTCACCGATCCGCCGCGCGCGGCCGGTGCGGTCTCCGACGACGCCACCGACACCCCGCGCCGCCGTCGCCGCGATGTCAGCATGGCCGCCCCGCGCGCCATGCACGCCTTCGCCGCGGTCTCCGGCGACCACAACCCGATCCACACCTCCGATGCCGCCGCCAAGCTGGCAGGCCTCGGCAGCCCGATCGTGCACGGCATGTGGCTCTCGGCCGCCGCCCAGCACGCGGTGGTCGCGGTGGATCCCGAAAGCTCCGTTCCCGCACGCACTCTCACGGCATGGACCACCCGGTTCCTCGGCATGGTGCGCCCCGGCGCGACCGTGGACGTGCGGGTGGAGCGGATCGCGGTGGACGCGGGCGCCGAGATCGTCGAGGTCTCCTGCCGCGTCGACGGTGACCTGGTCATGACCGCGACCGGGCGCACCGCCGCCCCGAAGACCGTGTACGCCTTCCCGGGCCAGGGCATCCAGCGCAAGGGGATGGGCCTGGACGCGCTGACCCGCTCGAAGGCGGCCAAGCGGGTGTGGGAGCGTGCCGACGCGCACACCCGCGAAGCCCTCGGTTTCTCGATCCTGGCGGTGGTGCGCGACAACCCGACCTACCTCAAGGCGCGCGGCGTCGAACACCGGCACCCGGACGGCGTGCTGCACCTGACCCAGTTCACCCAGGTCGCCATGGCCACCCTCGGCGTTGCCCAGGTCGCCGAGCTGCGCGAAGCGGGCGCGTTCGTCGAAGGCGCGATGCTGGCCGGTCACTCGGTCGGTGAGTACAACGCCCTCGCCGCCGTCGCCGGTGTGCTGCCCCTGGAGGCGGTGCTCGAGGTGGTGTTCCAGCGTGGCTCGGCCATGCACGAGCTGGTCCCGCGTGACGCGCAGGGCCGCAGCGACTACCGGATGGCCGCCATCCGCCCGTCGCAGATCGGGCTGCCCGACGCCGAGGTGATCGACTTCGTCAACGGCATCGGCGCCCAGACCGGTGAATTCCTCGAGGTGGTGAACCTGAACCTGCGCGGCTCCCAGTACGCCATCGCGGGCACGGTCGCCGGACTCGAGGCGCTCGAGACCGAAATCGACCGCCGCCGTGCCGAATTCGGTGGCAAGCGGGCCTTCATCCTGGTGCCCGGCATCGACGTGCCGTTCCACTCCTCGGTGCTGCGCGACGGTGTGCCGGAGTTCCGCCACAAGCTCGAGCAGCTGCTGCCCGCCGAGGTGCACCCGGAAGTCCTGGTCGGGCGCTACATCCCGAACCTGGTGCCCCGGCCGTTCTCCCTCGACCGCGCGTTCCTCACCGAGATCGCCGAACTCGTGCCGTCGGAGCCGCTCGTGGCCGTGCTGGCTGATTTCGACAGCTGGGCGCAGCGCGATGCCGAGCTGTGCCGCGTGGTGCTGATCGAGCTGCTGGCATGGCAGTTCGCCAGCCCGGTGCGCTGGATCGAGACCCAGGACCTGCTGTTCACCGACACCGCGCACGGTGGTCTCGGCGTCGAACGGTTCGTCGAGATCGGCCTCGGCGCCACCCCGACCGTGGCGAACCTGGCCTCGCAGACGCTGAAGCTGCCCGCGTTCGGCGGGGCGACCGTGGAGGTCGTCAACGTCGAACGTGACGCGGCCGTCGTCTACTCCACCGACACCGATCCGGCGCCGGTCGAGGACATCGACGACACCCCCGCCGAGGCCACGGCCGCGCCGGCCGCGGCACCTGTTGCCGCCGCCGCTCCGGTCTCCACCGGCGGCCCGCGCCCCGACGACATCGCCTTCAGCGCCGCCGACGCCACCCGTGTGCTCATCGCGCTGTGGACCAAGCTGCGCATGGACCAGATCGGCCCGGTCGACACCATCGAGGGCCTCTGTGACGGTGTCTCCTCGCGGCGCAACCAGCTGCTCGTCGACCTCGGTGCCGAACTCTCCCTCGGTGCCATCGACGGTGCCGCCGACGCCGACATGGGCGCACTGGCCGCCACCGTCGAACGCCTGGCCCGCACCTACAAGCCCTTCGGCACCGTGCTCACCGACGCCATCGGCGACCACCTGCGCAAGGTCTTCGGCCCGTCGGGCAAGCGGCCCGCCGCCATCGCCGACCGGGTCAAGAAGGTCTGGGAACTCGGCGACGGCTGGGCCAGCCACGTTACCGCCGAGGTCTCGCTCGGCACCCGGGAAGGTGCCAGCGTGCGCGGCGGCGACCTCGGCGGTCTCGCCGCCGGTGCGCTCAGCGACGCGGCGTCGGTGGACGCGGCCATCGACGCGGCCGTGCAGGCTGTGGCCGCACGACGCGGTGTCGCGGTCTCGATGCCCTCGGCGGGTGGCGCGGCAGGCGGCACCGTCGACGCGGCGGCGCTCGGCGAGTTCACCGAGCAGATCACCGGACGCGACGGCGTGCTCGCCACCGCGGCGCGTGTGGTGCTCGAACAGCTCGGCCTCAGCGAGAAGATGAGCGCTCCCGAAGCGACTCCGGACACGCTCGTCGACCTCGTCTCGGCCGAATTGGGTTCGGACTGGCCGCGTTTGGTCGCGCCCGCGTTCGATGCCCGCAAGGCCGTTCTCATCGACGACCGCTGGGCCACCGCCCGCGAGGACCTCGCGAAGATGTGGCTCGGCGACGACGCCACCACCGCGGAGCAGTCGATCGACGGTTTCGCCGGTGCCGGTGACGCTGTTGCCGCCCAGGCGAACTGGTGGCGGCAGCGGGCCATGCACGAGGCCCGTTCGGTGCTGGCCGGGGTGTACGCCCAGATCGCGAAGGCCGCGCTCGACACCACCGAGCCGGGTCTGTGGTCCGACGACCTCGCCGTGATCACCGGTGCCAGCAAGGGTTCCATCGCGGCGGCGGTCACCGGCAAGCTCCTCTCCGGCGGTGCGACCGTGGTGGTCACCACCTCCGGGCTCAACGACGAGCGGTTGCGGTTCTACCGCTCGCTCTACCGCGACAACGCCCGCCACGGTGCGGCGCTGTGGGTGGTCCCGGCCAATATGGCCTCCTACCAGGACCTCGACGCGCTGATCGAGTGGGTCGGCACCGAACAGGTCGACAACGCCGGTGGCGCCAAGATCAAGGTCAAGGACGCCATGACCCCGACGATGCTGCTGCCGTTCGCGGCACCGCGCGTCGCCGGTGACCTCGCCGACGCGGGCGCCCGCGCCGAAATGGAAATGCGTGTGCTGCTCTGGTCGGTGGAACGGCTGATCGGCGGCCTGTCCGCGATCGGCGCCGACCACGACGTCGATGCGAAACTGCATGTGGTGCTGCCGGGTTCGCCCAACCGCGGCCTCTTCGGTGGCGACGGCGCCTACGGCGAGTCCAAGGCCGCGCTCGACGCGGTGGTCTTGAAGTGGAAGGCCGAGAAGTCCTGGGCGGCACGGGTGACGCTGGTGCACGCGCTGATCGGCTGGGTGCGCGGCACCGGGCTGATGGGCCACAACGACCCCATGGTCGAGGCCGTGGAGAAAGCGGGCGTGCACACCTGGTCGACCACCGAGATGGCCGACGAACTGCTCAAGTGGTGCACCTCGCGTGCTCGCCAGGTGACGATCACCGCCCCGCAGCAGATCGACCTCACCGGTGGTCTGGCGCGTGCCAAGCTCGACCTGCCCGCGCTCGCCAAGCAGGCGCAGGAGGCCGCGGCCGAGCAGATCGAGGAAGCCTCGACCGCCGCGACCATCGCCGCGCTGCCCGCACCGCCCACCCTGAGTTCGGCACTGCCCGTGCCGGAGTGGGGTCAGGTCACCGCGGATCTCAGCGACATGATCGTCATCGTCGGCGCGGGTGAGCTCGGCCCGTACGGCTCCTCGCGCACCCGCTTCGAGATGGAGGTCGAAGACAAGCTCTCGGCCGCAGGCGTGCTCGAACTGGCCTGGACCACCGGTCTGATCCGCTGGGAGAACGAACCAAAGCCCGGCTGGTACGACACCGAGTCCGGTGACTTCGTGCCCGAAGCCGAGGTCGCGGAGCGTTACCACGACACCGTCGTCGAACGCTGCGGCGTGCGCCGCTACGAAGACGACGGCGCCATGCTCGACAACGCGGCCCCGCTGCTCACCTCGGTGTTCCTCGATCAGGACCTGTCGTTCACCGTCGCGGGTGAGGCGGAGGCACGGGCCTTCCACACCGCCGATCCCGAGCACACCGTCATCGCGCCGGTCGCCGATTCCAACGACTGGACCGTGACCCGTCAGGCGGGCACCGAGATCCGGGTGCCGCGCAAGGCGAAGCTCTCGCGCGTGGTCGGTGGCCAGATCCCGACCGGCTGGGATCCCACCATCTGGGGTGTCTCGGCCGACATGGCCGCTTCGATCGACCGGGTCGCGCTGTGGAACATCGTCTGCACCGTCGACGCGTTCGTCGGCGCGGGCTTCAGCCCCGACGAGCTGATGAGCTGGGTGCACCCGAGCCTGGTGGCCAACACCCAGGGCACCGGCATGGGCGGCATGTCCTCGATGCGCTCGCTCTACGTCGACAACCTGCTCGGCGAACCGCGCCCGAACGACATCCTGCAGGAGGCACTGCCCAACGTCGCCCTGGCGCACGTGGTGCAGTCCTACGTGGGCAGCTACGGCGCCATGGTGCACCCGGTCGCGGCCTGCGCCACGGCGGCGGTGTCGGTGGAGGAAGCCGTCGACAAGATCCGGCTCGGCAAGGCCGAGGTCGTGGTCGCCGGTGGTTTCGACGACCTCGGTATCGAAGGCATCGTCGGCTTCGGTGACATGTCGGCCACCGCCGACTCGGCGACCATGCGCGCCAAGGGAATCAGCGACCGCTACTTCTCCCGCGCCAACGATCGCCGGCGCGGTGGGTTCGTCGAATCCCAGGGCGGCGGCACCGTGCTGCTGGCCCGCGGTGACGTGGCCGTGGAGATGGGTCTGCCGGTGCTCGGCGTCATCGCCTTCGCCCAGTCCTTCGCCGACGGCGTGCACACCTCCATCCCGGCACCGGGCCTCGGCGCACTGGGTGCGGGGCGTGGCGGCAGCGAGTCGCGACTGGCGGCCGAACTGCGCAAGCTCGGCGTGACCCCCGACGACATCGCGGTGATCTCCAAGCACGACACCTCCACCGCGGCCAACGATCCCAACGAGTCGGAGCTGCACGAGCGGCTCGCGGGCGCGCTGGGTCGTACCGACGGCGCACCGCTGTTCGTGGTCTCGCAGAAGAGCCTCACCGGCCATGCGAAGGGCGGCGCGGCGGCGTTCCAGCTCATCGGCCTGTGCCAGGTGCTGGAAAACGGTGTGGTGCCGCCGAACCGGAGTCTGGACTGCGTCGACGAGAAGATGGCCGACTACCCGCATCTGGTGTGGGCGCGCGAGCCGCTGCGCTTCGGTGAGAAGTTCGCGCTGAAGGCGGGTCTGGTGACCTCGCTCGGCTTCGGTCACGTGTCCGGTCTGCTCGCGGTGGTCCATCCGCAGGCGTTCCTGGCCGCGATCGAACCGGCCGCGCGCGCCGAGTACCAGGAGCGGGCGCAGACGCGTCAGCTCGCGGGCAGGCAGCGGTTCGCCGAGGCCATGTGCGGCGGGTCGGCACTGTACGAGAAGCCCGCCGATCGACGGCTTGGCGCCGACGGCACGCCGGCCAAGCAGATTCGTCAGCTCGAGGCCGACATGCTGCTCTCGCCGCAGGCACGCCTGGACCGCGACGGCGTCTACAGCGCGAACGGATGGGGTTGCGGCACCGGGCAAATCGCTCCGCAGCCGACCGAAGCGTCGTAGGCTGCCGCTTCGTGACGATTCTCGGTATCGGCTTGGACTTGGTAACCATCTCCGAGTTCTCCGAACAGCTGCAACGGCCCGGGTCGACCATGCTCAGGGAGACATTCACCGCTGGTGAACGTCGCTACTGCCAGAGCAAGCAAACCGACCCGGACCGCAGCTTCGCCGCACGCTGGGCCGCGAAGGAGGCGGTGCTCAAAGCCTGGGCATCGTCTCGCTTCGCCCGCAGCCCACAGATCGGCGACAACCCCTACCCGCTCATCGAAGTCGTCAACGACGCGTGGGGCAGACCGAGCATCAAACTCCACGGCCTCGCCGCGGAGTTCCTGCCCCGCGTACGAGTGCACCTGTCCCTGACCCACGACGGTGACACCGCCGCCGCCATGGTCGTGCTGGAGGACCCGGGCGAGTTGGCCGATCTGATCGACGGCCGGGGCTAGAAATCGCGAACCGCTACTTCTCCTCGGCGGTTCGCGATTCTTTTTCGGCGACGAGCAGATACGCCACCATCAGCCGCTTGAGTTCGGCGACGGCATCGGTGTTCGATTGATCTTCCTGCACCGAGAAATTCAGCATCGAATACACGACGTGCACCAGTACCTCGGCCATCATCGTGCGCCGGGCGCGCGGGGTGCGCGGGGTCAGCGGCCGCAGCATCTGCGAGACGACCGCGGCGAATTCCTTCTCGTGCAGCGCGCCCGTGGCCCGCGTGGACGGGGTCGACTGCAT
This sequence comes from Nocardia sp. NPDC058518, assembly GCF_042719655.1. Taxonomy (NCBI): domain Bacteria; kingdom Bacillati; phylum Actinomycetota; class Actinomycetes; order Mycobacteriales; family Nocardiaceae; genus Nocardia; species Nocardia sp. NPDC058518. The sequence continues at coordinate 92,774 of NZ_JBHXNJ010000016.1, read as the reverse complement.
CGCCAGCCACACTTCGCGCCGTGACGGGTCGGTGGTCCACAGGTTCGCCATGTGGTCGACGAACTGATTCATGTGCCGCAACCAGTCCAGCGAGGGCACTTCACCGTGGAAGTCGGCCAGCTCGCGGGAAACCGCAACCAGGTCTTGTCGATTGAGCTCGCAGACGATCACGTACTTGTTGGCGAAGAACTGGTACAGGGTGCCGATCGGCACCTCGGCGCGCTGCGCGACCTCTTCGCAGGTGAACGATTCGAACCCCACCTCGACCAGCAGCTCGCGCGAAGACGCCAGCAGGGCGTCGAATTTGCGCTTGCTGCGCTCCTGCGTCGGCCGCTTGCGCGGCATCAACTCCTGCGGGTCGTCCTGCAATTCCAGCGCAGGGTCCGGACGGCTCTGCGGTGACCGGGCCTGCGCGTGTACTTCCACCCATCCAGGCTAGCGGTATACACACATCCGCGACACGCCTCTACCGACAGCGTGTCAACAACTGGCTGAAATCCCGACCCATCCATGCCCTGACCGGTGACGAATCATCAGATAAGTGTGCGTCTATCTGCACGCTTATTCGCGGTGATCTTCTTGCCGTACCCGATCTCGAACGGCTGGGGACTGACGGCGGCTTGGTTCGCTGTCACGGTTCGGAACTGGCCAGATCGCTCTGGCGTGGTGGCGTGTGTTGGTGACTGACGACGAAACCTGGGGAAGGAGTTGATTGCTAGTGGCTAGGTTCGATATCCCCGACGGATGGACAGTGCAGGCCTACCGATTCGCGATCGACCCGACCCAGCAACAACACACAATGCTCCGATCTCATTGCGGGGCAGCCAGGTTCGCGTTCAACCACATGCTCACCCTCGTCACAGCGGTGATGGATCAACGCGCCGCGGAACGCAGCTACGGCATAGCTGACACCGATTTGACCCCGTCGATCGGCTGGTCACTACCCAAGCTCCGCAAAATCTGGAACCAGCGCAAACACGAGTACGCGCCGTGGTGGGCCGAGAACTCGAAAGAGGCCTACAACACCGGACTCGACGCCCTCGCACGGTCCCTGGACAACTGGGCCATCTCCCGAACCGGCCTGCGGGCAGGTAAACCGGTCGGGTTCCCGAGATTCAAGACGGCGGCCCGGTCCCGACCATCGGTCCGGTTCACCACCGGAACGATCCGGGTCGAATCGGACCGCCGCCACATCGTCTTGCCACGGCTCGGGCGGCTCAGAACACACGAGTCCACCCGAAAGCTCGCCCGCCGTGTCGAGGCGGGGTCCGCGCGAATCCTGTCTGCGACTCTGTCGCAGGACTCACGTTGCCGCTGGTATGTGTCGTTCCAGACACTCATCGCGGGCAAGATCCGTCCCGTGCATGCGCGGCGGTCACCTGACCCAGTGGTCGGCGTGGATGTCGGTGTCAAAGCCGACGCCCTGCTCGTGGTCGCGGCTCCCGACGGCCGTGAGTTGTGGCGGGTTCCGGCCCCGAAACCGTTGGCGGCGTCGCGGGCCCGGCTGAGGGCGTTGCAACGCCGGGCTGCACGTCAACACGGCCCGTACGACTCGGTCACGAAAACAAGGCGGCTGCCGTCGAAGCGGTGGCAAGCCACCACCGCTCGGATAGGCCGTACTCACGGGCGTGCCGCCGCGATCCGTCGGGATGTTCTACACAAGGCGACCACGACCTTGGCTCAGCAACATCAGGTCATCACCGTGGAGACGTTGAACGTGGCCGGGATGCGATCGGCGGGTGGTGCCCGGAAGAAGGGTATGAACCGAGCGCTCGCTGATGCGGCGTTGGCGCAGATCCGGCAGATGCTCTCGTATAAGACCAGATGGTATGGGTCGGACCTGGTGGAAGCTGATCGGTGGTTTCCGAGTTCGAAGACGTGTTCGGGGTGTGGTGGGCGAAAGCCAAACCTGACCCTCGCCGACCGCGTCTATGAGTGTGAACACTGCGGTGTTTCGATCGATCGTGATCGCAATGCCGCGATCAACCTCGCCCGACTCGGCGACACCCAGTCAAGCGTGGGTGAACAGGGTCCCGCCGACAGTGGGTCGGCGGCAGGACGTGGAGCCAGGCAGGAGACCGATCCTACGCAAGTAGGGGACGCGGCCGGCTGTGAAGCGTCCACCCGGCTCTACACCACCAGTGGTGGTGGTAAGGCCGGGACCGTCGCCTCGGAAGGGATGGCTGCCTGATGGGCGCGCACACGCATTTGCTCACCAAAAGGTAACGGAAGGCAAGACTTGTGGCAGCAGGATCTGTGGTAACCCTCGGCGTCAGCACCGAACGGGGAGCCGTGCACGCGGTGGCGTTCGCCGAATCGGGCGTCACCCTCACGGATCGGATGCTGCTGCGGCGCACCGTCCGTGCCAATGGCGACGGTAAGTCCGAAGTGGCGGTGGCGGTACACACCGCACTCGACGCGATCGCCGCCGAACTCGATGACGAGCACGAGATCGCCGGGGTGGCGGTGAGTTACCGCGACGCGAACGAGCGCCGCGCGATCGTCACCCGGCTGGCGGAAACCGAATGGCGCACGGCCTCGCTGGTTTCGGCGAAGTCGGCGCATCTGTTCGTCGCGGGCGCGATGACCTGGCTCGACGAGTTCGAGAATCTACTCGTCTACGAGGCGGTGCCCGGCTACCAGGCGATGACGCTGATCGACCCCGGTCGCCATCGTGTGCTCGCCGCCTACTCGCAGACCGGTGCGCCCACGCCCGACGCGCTGCGCACCGGTGTGTCCGCGGCGTGGGACCAGTTCGAGGCGGCGTCGGTGAAGCCCGGCGCGGTGGTGCTGGTGGGTTCGTCGTCGGACGCGCCCGCGGTGCGCGACGCGGTCGCCGGATTCGGGGTGCCGGTGCTGCCCTGCCGGCTGGCGCCGTTCGCGCCCGCCGCCGGAGCCGCGCTGGTCGCGCTCGGCGACACGGTCGTGGTGCCGATCCAAACCGGCTCGCGATCCAAGCGGGGGACCGCGATGGTCGCCGCGGCCGCCAGTGTGCTCGCGGGCGGGCTCGTCGCGGGTGGTTCGTATGCGGTGATGAACGGCGGGACCCCTGCGGTCGACAACACCGCCGTGTCGTCGGAGCCCGGCGTCGCGTCGGCGCCGATGATTCCGCAAGCCCCCCAGACACACGAAGCCGCCTCGGTGGAGACCGGGTCGAGCGGCGGGGTGGGTTCCGGCAGCGGTTTGCAGGTGAGTCCGGCGGAGGAGTCGGCCACCTCGCCGTACGAGACGGTGTCGCCGAACCCGCAACTGGTGAACCCGGGCGAGTTCCCGCTCGACTACCCGACCCAGCTGTACGGCGATGCACCAGAGGAGGATCCGCTGCCGCTCGAACCGGTCGCGCCTTCCGTGCCGCAGATCCCCGCCGCGGCACCGACGCTGCCCGGAACCGGCATCCCGCTCACCATGCAGCCTGCGCAGGGTATTACGCCGGAGGGCCCGTACACGGCATCGGCCGACTGATAGTTCCCGCAGTGAGGGGGGGGGGGCCGGGGGGGGGCCCCCCCCCGGTTTGTGTCCCGGGGGGGGGCGGCGGGCCGCACTACCCCCGCCGCGCGCCCCCCCCCCCCCCCGACCCCCTGCGCTGGTTATCCCGCCGCGGGCCCGGAACCCGCAACGGCCCTACTGTTCGTCCCCGCTGTGGGGGGGCCGGGCGGGGGCCCCCCCCCCTCACTGTTTTCAGACGCTGGTGCGACGGCGGAACAGAACTCCCGCCGCGACGTACCCGCCCAGCGCGATACCCGCGCACCACAGCACCGCGAGCAACCCGCTGTCGCCGATCGGCGTGCCCATCAACAACCCGCGTATCGTCTCGATGACCGGGGTCACCGGCTGATTCTCGGCGAACCAGTGCAGCGAGACCGGCATCGACTCGGTCGGGACGAACGCGCTGCTCACATAGGGCAGGAACATGAACACGAACGTGAAGCCGTTCGCCGCCTCGGGGTTTCGGGCGAGTAGACCGAGCGCCGCGGACAACCACGACAACGCGAACACGAACATCGCGAGCACCCCGACGACGCCCAGCCAGCGCAACGGGTCGGTGGTCGGCCGGAAGCCGAGGGCGATCGCGAGCCCGATCACGATTCCCGAGGTGAGCAGATTGCGGATCACGCTCTCGGCGACGTGGCCGGTGAGCATCGCCGAGCGGGCGATGGCCATGGCACGGAACCGGTCGATGATGCCGTCGGCCAGATCGGTGGACAGCGCGACCGCGGTCGTCGACGCACCGAATCCCGCGCACAGCAGGATGATTCCGGGCACCACATAGTCGATGTAGGCGCCGGGGCCGACGTCCATCGCCCCGCCGAAGACATAGACGAACATCAGCAGGATGATCACGGGCAGCGCGATCGTCATGATCATCGTGTCGGGACTGCGCAGGGTGTGCCGGATATTGCGGTCCAGCATCGTGGCCGAATCCTGGACTGTGCGCAGCGTGCGCCGGCTGGGCGACAAAGTGGACATGGTGTGTCTCGTTTCGATGTTCAGGCGACCGAGGCGGCGCTGCGGGGTTGACCGGTCAAGGCGAAGAAGACGTCGTCGAGGTCGGGGGTGTGCACGGTGAGCTGCTCGATCGCGATGCCGAGGTCGGCGAAGCGGTCGAGCAGCTGCTTCATCTCGCTCGCGCTGCCGTCGGAGGGCACCTGCAGGGTCAGTTGCTCGGGATCGACCTGGGTGCCCGCGGCGGACGCGGTGTCGACAGCCTTCGCGGCGGACGCGAGCTGGTGGTGATCGGCGAAGCTCAGCCGGATGTGCCCGCCGGGGACCAGACGCTTGAGTTCGGCCGGGGTGCCGTCGGCGACGACGCGGCCGTTGTCGAGCACGGCGATCCGGTCGGCCAGCTGATCGGCCTCCTCCAGATACTGCGTGGTGAGGAAGATCGTCGTCCCGTTGGACGCGAGTTCCCTGATCCCCGTCCACAGGTCGCGGCGGCTGCGTGGATCGAGGCCGGTGGTCGGCTCGTCGAGGAAGACGATGCGCGGTCGGCCCATCAAGCTCATCGCCAGATCCAGCCGACGCCGCATACCGCCGGAATAGCCGTTCACCGGTCGTTCGGCGGCGTCGGCGAGTTCGAAACGGTCGAGAAGCTCCGCGGTGCGGCGCCTGGTCTCGGCCGCCCCCAGATGCAGCAGTCGGCCGGTCAGGCGCAGGTTCTCGGTTCCGGTCAGCACGAGGTCGACGGCGGCGTACTGGCCGGTGACGCCGATCAGCCTGCGCACGGTGTCACCGGCGTGGACGGGGTCGTGGCCGAAGACGCGCACCTGGCCGCCATCGGGTCGGATCAGGGTGGCCAGGATGCGGACCAGTGTCGTCTTGCCCGCGCCGTTCGGGCCGAGCAGCGAGAAGACCGTCCCCGCCGGAATGTCGAGGTCGAGGTCATCGAGGACGACGTGGGTGCCGTAGGTCTTTCGCAACCGGCTGACGGTGAGGGCGGGCACGGAATCGGGTGCCATGATTTCTCCGATCGAGAAACTGTTTATGCTGTAGAGACAGTTTATACTGTAATCAGTTCCTTGGCGCAAGAGCGTGCACCGCTAGAGTCGACGCGAGCGGAGGAGGACGATGACGACACCCGGCGATCCGGCGCTGCCGAAAGCTGTCCAGTTGATGTGGGGCCTGCACGAACCGGGCGGTCGTGGACCCAAGCGGGCACTGACCCTCGACCAGATCCTGGACGCCGCCATCGAGGTGGCCGATGCGGAGGGCTATGCGGCACTGTCGATGAACCGGGTCGCCAAGCAACTCGGCTTCACCGCCATGTCGCTGTACCGCTACGTCGACAGCAAGACCATGCTGGTGAATCTGCTGGTCGACCGGGTCGTCGGGCAACCACCCGCCGTGGTGGGCGGCGCGGCGTGGCGGGAGGGTTTGCGGCAGTGGGCGCTGGCAGAGTTCGAGATCATCGGTATCCACGAGTGGTGGGTGGATATCCCGCAGAGTGGACCGCCGATGGGTCCGAACAGTATTGCCTGGCTCGATGCCGGTCTACAGGCACTCCGTGCGCAACCCCTGCCGGAACCGATCAAACTCCAGTTGGTGATGAACCTGTCGATGTTCGTGGTCGGCAGGCGACGGGCGGCCCGCGACTTGCGTATCGGCGAGGGGGCCGCCTTCACCACGATCATGGCCACGATGATCGATCCCGTCCGCTTTCCCGCGATGTCGGCCGCCCTCGCCGGTGCGGCCTTCGATAACGAGGAAATCAATTGGGAACAGGCCGATTTTGAATTCGGCCTGGCCCGACTGCTCGACGGTTACGAGGTGTTCATCGCCACGTTCGGCGACTGACTACACCGACAGATCGCGGCGCAACTTGGCGACGTGGCCGGTGGCCCGGACGTTGTACTGGGCAACCTCGATCTTGCCCTTCTCGTCGACCACGAAGGTCGAGCGGATCACGCCCGTCACGGTCTTGCCGTACATCATCTTCTCGCCGAACGCGCCCCATTCTTTGAGCACCTCGCGCTCGGGGTCGGAGAGCAACGGGAAGGTCAGGCCCTCGTTGTCGCGGAACTTGGCCAGCTTGGCGGGCTTGTCGGGCGAGATGCCGATGACCTCGAGGCCGGCGCCGCCGAGCTCGGTCAGGTTGTCGCGGAAATCGCAGGCCTGCTTGGTGCAGCCGGGGGTACTGGCGGCCGGGTAGAAATAGACGATCACCTTGCGGCCGCGGTAGTCCGACAGCGACACGTCGTTGCCGTCGGCGTCGGGCAGCGTGAATTCGGGAGCGGTGTCTCCGGGGGAGAGGCGATGGTTGTCGGTCACCACCGCACGGTAACCGACCGGGCCGGTCGAGGGCATGGATAGACTCGGTGCCGAGCAGTAGACATATACCTGGAGGTGACGGTGGCCAAGGACGACACCGACCGGATCGAACGCGAGATCGAGATCGCGCGTACCCGGTTGGCGACCACGCTCGACGAACTGGCGGTGCGCGCCGATCCGCAACGGATCGCGGACGACACCAAGAATATGGTGGTCGCCAAGTTGAACGAGCCGAAGGTCAAATACACGCTGATCGGAGCGGGCGCCCTCGTGGCCGGCCTGGTCCTGATCAAGATCTTCCGCCGCTGAATCAGCCGGCCGGACAACAAAAAACACCCGATGTGCCAACGAGTCACATCGGGTGTTTTTTTGTGCTTATTACTGCGTGGGGCAGGCCAGGCCGTCGCCATCGGGATCGAGGTGCGGCGAGTAGCCCGCCTCACCGCGGAACAGCGGCGCGCGGCCCGCGGCCATCGCATCGTCGCAGCTACGGAACGCCCCACCGGCCGAACCGGACTGGACCAGGTTGGCCGAGCCGGTGGCTCCGAGAATGGAGTCGAAGCTGGACGAACCGGTGCCCGCCGAGCCCGCGAACGGGTTGGCGTGGGCGACGGGTGCGGCGATCAGGGCGAGCCCTACGGCGGCAAGGCTGACGGTGAGCCGGCGAACGTTCATGAATTCCTCTATGTCTGCTGCGGTTCGGGTGTGGTCGCGGCCACGATGATGGCCGGTAGGCCCCGTCCACCTTGGTGACGGGGCGTCCGATTGTCAACCGCACGGGGAGGGGGATTCGCCGCGAGTCGTGGTCGGTTATTCGCCCAGCCGGTGTCCGGTCAGGTGTTCGGCCGGGATGGTGCCCATTCGGCCCGCGTTGAAATCCTCCATCGCGTCGATGATTTCCTGGCGAGTGTTCATGACGAACGGACCGTATTGAATCACCGGTTCGCGCAAGGGAGTTCCGCCGAGGAGCAGGACCTCGAGATCGCCGGTGGTGCTGTGCTGGGTGAGGTCGGCGGTCAGGGTGATGGCGTCGCCCTTGCCGAAGACCACCAGTTGCCCGGCGCTGATCGGCCTGCGATCGACGCCGACCGTGCCGCTGCCCGACAGCACATAGGCCATCGCGGTGAAGTCCTTCGGCCATGGTGTTTCCAGCTGGGCGCCGGGCACGAGCGAGGCGTGGGCGTAGGCGATCGGGGTGTAGGTGGAACCGGGGCCCGCGAATCCGGCGACCTCACCGGCGATGACGCGCACGAGCGCACCGCCGTCGTGCGAGCTGACCAGGGTCAGTTCACTCGCGCGCAGGTCCTGGTAGCGCGGGGTGGCGAACTTGTTCGATCGCGGCAGGTTCACCCACAGCTGGATTCCGTGAAACGTGCCGCCGGAGATCACGAGCTTCTCCTCGGGCAGTTCGTCGTGCAGCATGCCGGAGCCCGCGGTCATCCACTGTGTGTCGCCCTCGCCGATCACGCCGCCACCACCTTGGGAATCGTGGTGGACCATGGTGCCGTCGAGCATGTACGTGACGGTTTCGAAGCCGCGGTGTGGATGCCACGGCGCGCCCTTGGCCTCGTACGGCTCGTAGGCCACCGGGCCCATCTGGTCGAGCAGGATGAACGGGTCGGCCGAGCGCAGGTCGACGCTGGGGAACGGCCGGGTCACCTCGAATCCGGCACCTTCCTGCTGGCGCGCGGCGGTGACGATCTGGCGAACCGGACGCTGGGTCTCGGTGACATCGGGACGGGGCAGCCGGGGCAGCACCATGATGTCGTCGACGGTGATAGCTGGCATGGGGTGCCTCCTGGGTGCTACGTAGTTGGTTTCCATGTCAACCAACTACGTTCTAGAATCATTCCCGTGCCCCGATGGTTGTCCGAAGAAGAGCAGCAGACCTGGCAGTCCTACATCCTGATGCGCCAGCGACTGGACGCCGTCCTGGCCGCGGGCCTGGCCGAACACGGACTATCAATGGCCGACTACGAGCTGTTGGTGCCGCTGTCGGCGACACCCGAGGGATGTCTGCGGGCCAAGGAGCTCGCCGCAAAGGTCTGCTGGGACAAGTCCCGGTTGTCCAAGCAGCTGGCCCGGATGGCCACGCGTGGACTCGTCGCTCGGGTGCCCGCCGAGGACGACGCGCGCGGAATCGTCGTCTCGCTGACCGAGGCCGGACGCGAGGTGTTGCGCGAAGCCGCGCCCGAGCACGTCGAATTGGTGCGGGAGTTGTTCATCGACCGGATGACCGATGCGGAAAGCGCGGCGATCCGCTCGCTGGCCGCGAAGGTGACAGCGGCAGGCGAGGCCCGAAGCGATTCGGCCGGTTAACGATTCAGGCCCACAGCCCGATGCGCAGTGGACAGAGCTCGAACTTCGCACGCAGGGGTGGTGCATGAAGGCAGCCGGGTTCATCGTTTCAATGGGCATGCTGTGCGCGGTGTCGGTCAGATGATGCTGCGTGGTTGTCCTCGCTGCAGACCCCGCCCCCGGTGGCGGTAGGTTGAGATATGCCCATCGCCTCGCTCAACGGCATTCAGCTCAACTACGACGTCACCGGTTCGGGACCGCTTGTCCTGCTCGTGATGGGTAGTGGGAGTCCTGGACGTGTCTGGCGCAACTATCAGGTGCCTGCCCTGGTCGAGGCGGGTTTCACCGTCGCGACTGTCGACAATCGGGGGATCGCGCCGTCGTCGGAGTCGGCCGGCGGAATCACCATGGCGCAACTGGTCGGTGACACCGCCGCGCTGATCGAACACCTCGGTGCCCCAGCGCATGTGGTCGGTACCTCGATGGGATCGCGGATTGTCGCCGAGCTCGCGTTGGTTCGGCCGGAGCTGCTGCGCAAGGCCGTGATGTTCGCGGCCACCGCGCGTCCGCATCCGGTGACGAGCGCCCTCAGCAAGGGGGAGCAGGCGTTGTTCGACAAGGGGATCCAGTTGCCGCCGGAGTACGCGGCCGCGGTCAAGGCGATGATCAATCTGTCGCCGCACACCCTGGCCGATCCGGCCAAGGCACAGGAGTGGCTCGATATCTTCGAATTCACTTCGGGGAAGGGAACTCCCGGGACTCGGGCGCAAGCGGGGATGGATCGGTCGCAGGATCGGCGGGCGGCGTATCGGGGGATCTCGGTACCCAGCTTGGTTGTCGGGTTCGCCGATGATCAGATGGTGCCGCCTCAGTTCTGCCGGGAGGTCGCCGAGGCGATCCCGACGGCTACCTACACCGAGATCGAACGGTGTGGGCACTATGGGTATCTGGAGCGGCCCGATGAGGTCAATCGCATCCTGATCGAATTCCTCTCCGCTGCTCGATAATTCACCACTCACAAGGATCTGTCATGCGTGATTCCTCGAACTGCCCCGCCTGCGACTACGAGTACACCTATCAGGAGATGAACGGAACGTGGGTGTGTACCGGCTGTGCCAATCAGTGGGGGCTGAGCGTGGTTCCGGATCTCGATGAGACGGTTCGTTAGCTAACCCGGCGTCGTGAGCGCGGATGCCGCGGCCGCGGCGATCGCGGTGGCGACGGCGGTGAGGGCGGGGGAGTGGAGTTTCCACTGCTGCCAGTACAGCGGGACATCGATGTGGGAGTCGCCCTCGATGTTCACCAAAGTGCCTGCGGTGCGATCCTTCTCGGTTTGCAGGTCGGGCAGCATGCCCCAGCCGAGTCCGAGCCGCACCGCGTCGGCGAACGCGCTCGACGACGGCACGTAATGACCCGGCGGATCGACCTGGCGACGGGTGCGGCGGCGTAGCTGGCGGAATTGCAGATCGTCTTTGCGGTCGAAGTGCACGACGGGCGCGTGGGTGTAGGCGGCCGGGGTCGGGCCGTCGGGAAACCAGGTGCGGACGAACCGCGGGGTCGCCGTCGGGCGATAGCGCATCGCGCCCAGCGGGGTCACGGTGCAGCCCTGTACCGGCGTCGCGGTCGCGGTGATCGCGGCTGTCACTGTGCCGTCGCGCAGCAACTGGGTGGTGTGTTCCTCGTCTTCGCGGTGCAGGTCGAAGGAGATCCCGGCGGGCACGCTCGCGAGTGCGGGCATCACCCACGATTCGAGTGAGTCGGCGTTGACGGCGATCGGGATGCGGATCGGCCGGTCGGCGGGGCGGTCGGCATCGCCGAGTTCGCGCGCGGTATCGCCGGCGAGCAATTCCACCTGCCTGGCCAATCGCAGCACCGCGAGCCCGGATTCGGTGGGGCGCACCGGTTTCGAGCGTTGCACCAGCACCCTTCCGGCTGATTCCTCCAGTGCCTTGATGCGCTGGCTGATCGCCGACGGAGTGAGGTTGAGCCTGCGCGCGGCCGCGTCGAAGGTGCCCTCGGTGAGCACGGCGTTGAGCGCGCGCAACTGGTCGAGCTGGAGATCCACATAAGCAACTCTAATGGTTGTGAAGAATCATTAGCTGGACTGAAAATTGACGCTCTCTTAACGTCGAAGGAGTGACGGCATCATCGGCGGCGTTGGCCGCCCTCTCCGGATTGGGCTTCGGGCTCTCGCTCATCGTGGCGATCGGCGCGCAGAACGCGTTCGTGCTGCGCCAAGGGGTGCGTGGGCAGCACGTGTTGCCGGTGATCGCGGTGTGCGCGGTGTCCGACATCGTGTTGATCGGCGCGGGGGTGGCCGGCTTCGGGACGATCGTCGAGTCGTTTCCGGCGGTGCTGACCGTTGCCCGGTACGCGGGGGCGGTCTTCCTGGTCGGCTACGCGCTGCTGGCGGCCCGGCGCGCCCTCGGTTCGTCGGCCTTGATCGCCGAAGCGGCGGGCGCCTCGGTGGCCGTCGGTGCGTCCGTGCTCACCGGCCTGGCTCTGACCTGGCTCAATCCGCACGTGTATCTCGACACGCTGGTCCTGCTCGGTTCCTTCGCCAGCACCTACGCCTCGCCCGACCGCTGGTTCCTGGCCGCGGGCGCCATGCTCGCCAGCGTCATCTGGTTCGTTGCCCTCGGCTACGGTGCTCGCAGGCTCGGTCCGCTCTTCGCGCGTCCGATCGCGTGGCGTGTCCTCGATTCGCTGATCGCGGTGATCATGCTCGCGCTGGCCGTCGGGCTGCTGCTCGCCTGAGCCGGTATCGCTAGGACTCCGCTGTCCACGGCTTCACCGGGGGCTTCACCCACAGCAGTTTCTCGTCAGCGTGTGTGCGCACCGCGGCGGCGTGCTCGGGGTTGCGGGCCGCCCAGGCGTCCTTCTGGTCGAGGAGGTCGGCGACCACCTGCCAGGTCTCGCCGGTGCTCGGCGGGTTGGTGCCGGCGGCGCGGGCCAGCTTGCGCAGGGTGGTCGCGGGCAGGGCGAGGAGTTCGGCGCTGCGGATGTCACGCGACCAGGCGTAGGCGGCCATGCGGCGGGCTTTGGCGACGCGGCTGGCGGTGGCCGCGTCGGAATGCGCGTGATCGGGTGCCTGATCGGCGCTGTCTGGCACGACGGCGATTCTACGACGAAACGCCCCCGCTCCGGTCGGCGATGACCGGAGCGGGGGCGTTACCCCGTCTGTTTGACGGTTGTATCAGTACGCGCTGTTGACGTTGTCCATCGAGCCGTAGCGGTTGGCCGCGTAGTTGCAGGCCGCGACGATGTTGGACACCGGGTTCCACACGTCGAAGGGAGTGCCCTCGACGTGGTAGGCCGCGAAGGTGGGGTCGATCACCTGGAGCAGGCCCTTGGAGGGGATGCCGTTGATCGCATTGATGTCCCACAGGTTGATCGCCTGGGGGTTACCGGTCGACTCACGCATGATGTTGCGGTGGATGCCCTCGTAGCTGCCGGGGATGCCCTTGGCGGCCATGATGTCGAGAGCCTCGGTGATCCAGCCGTGCAGGTTGTCCTCGTAGGACTTCACCTCGGGCATCGGGGCCGGGGCGACCTCGGGAGCCGGAGCGGCCTGCGGCGCGGGGGCCGGAGCGGCCTGCGGCGCGGGCGCCGGGATGGCCTGAACAGCAGGTGCGGCGCCGACGGCGGGGATGTTCTCCACCTGCTCGACGATGGCGGCACGCTCGGGGACGCTGTCGTCGGCGAACGAGACGGCGGAGGACGCGGCTACGGCGACCAGACCGACCGCGGCAACTGCCACGGTGAACGCCTCACGGCGCGAGCGACGGCCGATAACGGTGCTGAGCTTGTCTTTGATGAGCATGTTTCTTCTGTTCCTTCATCTCTGTCTGGCGACGCAGGCCCTGGAGGAGGGCGCGATGGATCGCGCAGCGCGCACGGGAGTACACGCCGGTCAGGCGATGCGTTGTTTCTGTCTGTATGGGGAAGGTGCGACACTGTCGGGGGACGAACGCTCGGTGGCAGTTCATCGCTGGCGTCGCACGGTGCTCCACAGCTGGCTGCGGGGAGACCACGCGCTGTTCGGTGCTATCGGAGGTTGGATACTTCCGGGCTAACCAAACCGCAGGTCCGTTTGTGACCTGATGACAGAATGGTCACGAAGGGTTAACGCAAGGTAAACGAAACTTGAACGGCAAACGTTGCCGATCTTGTTTCCTTTCCGGGCAGTTGCAGAATCGTTATGTATGCAGGAGGTTTAGAACTCCGAACTACGTGGTGGCCGTCACAAAAATAGTTCGCCCGAATCGGGTTTTGCGGGGGTTTGCGCAGCTCGGGGGAGTCCGAACCGGGGTCTGAGCGCTCGAGCGCGGGATTCTCCATGGCGGTTCGATAACGAGACCGTGACCGTCGTCTGGCAGGCGACCCGCAGCAGAACGACCGCATCCCGGCAGTTGTGGTAACTGCCGGGATGCGGTCGTTGGTGCGCCGTCACTCGAACTGGCTCATGCGGCGTACTGATGCGCCGGGTAGGTCAGGTAGCCGTTGTCTCCGCCCTGGTAGTAGGTCGATTCGTCCGCCGGTGCGAGTGGCAGGTGGTTGCGCAATCGTTCGACGAGATCCGGGTTGGCGAGGAAGGCTCGACCGAAACTGATGAGATCCGCGCCGAGTTCCAGCCAGTGCTCGGCCTCGGTGAGTCCGGTCTGCTTCGGTCCCATCGGCAGCACCGGGTTCATGATGAGCGTGCCCGGCCATGTCCGCCGCAACTTCAGCAGCACCTCGTGGTCGGTGGTCGCCTCCAGATGGACATAGGCCGGATCGAGGCGAGCGAGTTCGGTCAGCAACTCGCGGTACAGCGCGGGGACATCGGTTTCCGCCACACCCCAGAACTCCCCGCCCGGGGACAGGCGGATACCGGTCCTGGTCGCACCGACCGCGTCGACGGTGGCGGCGACCGCCTCGACGGCGAACCGGATGCGGTTGCGGATCGAACCGCCGAAGCGGTCGGTGCGCAGGTTCGCGTTCGAGGACAGGAACTGCGAGATCAGATACCCGTTCGCACCGTGCAGTTCGACGCCGTCGAAACCGGCGTCGACGGCCCGGCGCGCTGACTCGGCGTAGGCCTCGACGTGCTCGGGGATCTCGGCGATGTCCAGGGCGCGCGGCACGGGCACGGGCTGTGGTCCGGTGGGGGTGAACACTTCGCCGGTAGCGGGCACGGCGGACGGGCCGACCGGCTGCAGTCCGGTGGTGTCAGGGTGGGAGACCCGCCCGCCGTGCATGATCTGGGCGAAGATGCGGCCACCGTTGACGTGCACCGCGTCGGTCACCTGCCGCCACGCCGCGACCTGTTCGTCGGTGTGCAGTCCGGGGGTGCCCGGATTGGATTGTCCCACCGGGTTCGGGTGCGTTCCCTCGCTCACGATCAAGCCGGCGGTCGCCCGCTGAGCGTAGTAACTGGCCATCGATGGGGTGGCCAGGCCGCCCGCGGCGGCGCGGACCCTGCTCATCGGGGCCATCACCACGCGGTTGGGCAGTACCAGGTCACCGAGCCGAGAGCTTTCGAATAGGGATGCCATGTCGCTTCTCCAGATAGTCCGACTCGCCGGGTTGCCGGCGATAGATCTACGCTAAAAGCTGACACGGATGTGAGAGGCAACGGTCTGTGTCGCAGATCACGAGGAGGAACCTGTGCGGATCGGGGAGTTGTCCACCAACACGGGAGTCAGTGTCCGGTCGCTGCGCTACTACGAGGAACAGGGGCTGCTGACCAGCACTCGAAGTCCCAGCGGCCAACGGCATTACACCCTCGACCACGTCGACCGGGTGCTGCTGCTGCGCCGGCTGTACGCGGCCGGGGTGTCCAGCCGCACGATCTCCCAGCTGCTGCGCTGTGTGGACGCTCCCAGCGAGCAGAATTCCGAGCTCGCCTTCGAGCGGATGGCTCAGGAACGTGACCGGTTGACCGACCACATCGCCGAACTCACCCGTGCTCGCGACGCCCTCGACGGCCTCATGGATGTCAACCGCGCGCATCACCCGCGCGCACCGGCGCAACCCCGCGCCGATGCGGTGATGCGCGCCCGATGCGACGCCACCCGGCTCGCGGAGTCCGGCTGAGCTAACGGTCGAGAGCGGTTGCGGGTGAGCCCGTTTCGATGATTCGTCCGGCGTCGACGACCGCGACCCGATCCGCGCGGGGCAGGTAACCGCGCAGGTCGTGACTGATCACCAGCACCGCGGCGCCGGTGCGGTGCCGGTACTCGTCGAGGTGGTCCAGAATCCGTTGGGCCAGAGGCTGATCCAGCGACGTGGTGATCTCGTCACACACGAGGACTCGTGGCCGGGCGCCCAGTGCCCTGGCCAGCGCGGCACGCTGCAACTGGCCACCTGACAACCCGGCCGGATAACGCTCGGCTTGATGGTGGTCGATTCCCAGGTGGTGCAGTATCTCGAGCGCGTCCGCCGTCGCGCGGGCACGGTCGGTGCCGGTCAGCCGGATCGCGGTGGCGGCGACTTGGTCGAGGACGGTGCGGCGCGGGTCGAACGACGCGGCGGACTCCTGCCAGACGTACTGCACCGCGGCGATCTGGGCTCGGGTGCGTCGCCGTAGCGACGGCAGCGGGCGGTCGTCGAGGCGTACTTCGCCCACGTCCGGGGTGACGAGTCCGGCGATGCAGCGGCCGATCGTCGACTTGCCCGCGCCGGACGCACCGATCATGGCCAGCATCTCGCCGCGACGCAGTTCGAGGTCGACGGCGTGCAGGACGGTCGAACCGCGGTACGACACCGATACTTCGCGTACCCGCAACGCGGGCTCGGCCGGTGCTTTCGGCGTTCGATCGAGAGGCCCGGTGGTCACCGCTACCGGTAGTTCGCCGGTTTCGTGGAGACGGCCGTGACGGATGAACAGGGTGCGATCACTGACCTGTTCGAGGGCGAACGTGTCATGGGTGACGAGAACGACGGCCTTGCCCGCGCGGCGCAGATCATCGAGCCCGGTGAGCAGTTTCGCGCGCGCGATCGGGTCCAGCCCCACGGTCGGCTCGTCTACTACGAGCACGTCGGGGTCGAAGGTCAGTACCTGGGCCAGGGCGAGCCGGGCACGTTCGCCACCGGAGAACTCGAACGGATATTTCCGCAGGACGCCACCGAGTGCGTCGATATCGAAGGCCGCGGCCGCCAAGGTCTCGGCGATGCGACGTTGCCGCTCGGCTCGACTGCTCCCGCGGATCCCGTTGCGGCGTCGGCGGATTCGATCGAGTTCGCCGAGTGCGGTGCCGATCCTGCGGGCGGGATTCAGTGTCCCCGCCGCGTTCTGGGGGAGGTAGCCGATGCGGACCGCGCCGCGGCGACCGTGGAGAACCTGTCCGGAGACGACGGTGCCCGCCGCCGGAACACCGGCGAGCGCGGTAGCGATGGTGGTCTTGCCCGCACCGGAGGGCCCGAACAGTGTCACGATCTCGCCGCCGTGTACGTCGAGGTCGACCCCGTCGACGAGCACGGTCTCGCCTGCGCTGACCCGCAGACCGCGCACCCGGATGAGAGGTTCCTCGGTATCAGCCATGCCGGTCCGCCCGGACTGCCCGCCGAGCGGCCAGGGTGCGTGGGTCAGCGAGCATGTCGTCGGCGAGCAGATTGATCCCGATGATGAGCAGCACGATCAGCCCGCCCGGCAGGACGACCGACCAGGGGGCGATGGTCAGCGCGTCCTTGTTGGCGGCCACCGACACCGCCCAGTCGGTGGAGGTGGTGTCGAAGCCGAGGCCGAGGAAGTTCGCCGAAGCGAGGAAATAGACGGCGGCGGTGAAGCGGATAGCGAGGTCGGCGGCGATCGGCCGGGCCATCGCCCTGGCGGTGTAGTTCCCGTAGCGGAAGGTGCGGCTCTCACCCTGCATCCGCAGCGCGTCCATCACCGGGCCGCGCACTGTCCCCTTGGCCGCCATCCGGACGAAACGGGTGATCGGCGCGATCAGCGCGAGTCCGATCGCGCACGCGATCGCCACCGCGGACCCGCGCGTGCGCAGGGCCGCCACCATGATGATGAGCAGCGAAGGCAGACAGAGCATCACGTCGATCGGACGCATCAGCAATTCGTCGATCCACGCTCGAGGTGCCGCCGCGGCGGCGAGACCGATCGCCGCGCCGACGACGTAGGCGAGCGCGACGGTGACGGCCGCGATGAGGATGAAGGTCTGCCCACCGGTGAGTGCCGCGGCCAGGACATCACGTCCGAGCCGATCGGTGCCGAACGGGGACCATTCCGAGGGACCGAACGGAGCCTGCCGCCGCGTCGGCGCGGCGCCGGCGAAGAACGGACCGGTGGAGGCGACGATCAGCGGCACCGCGACGATGCCCGCGTAGATCCAGCGGCGCGTGGTCATCGGGCCGAGCTTTCGGCCGAATGCGGGACCATCCGTTGCCCGGCGATATCGATGGCGGTGTTGATCCCGATCGCGATCACACCGGTGATCGCGACGATCGCCAGGATCACCGGGTCGTCGCGATTACCGATGGCACCGATCAGCGTCGAGGCGATACCGGGAACCACGAATATCGCCTCGACGATCAGCACGCCGGAGAGCAGCCCGTCACCGGTGCGTCCGAGTTCCTGCATCGCGGGCGCGAGCGCGTTGGGTGCGACGTGGCGTGCCAGCAGCGATACCCGGCCGACCCCGAGCCGTCGGGCCTGGGCGATATAGGGCTGATCGATCACGTCGATCACCCCGGCGCGCACGAGCCGAACCAGGGGAGCGGCGACGCGGGCGACCATCACCACCAGTGGCAGCACCAGATACTCCGGCCGGTCGAGCAAGGTGTCGAGGTCGGTGCCGAGGAACGTCGCGGGGAGCAGGCCGAGTTCGAGGGAGACATAGCTGACCAACAGCACCGCGAGGACGAAGTCCGGAATGGAATCCAGGCCGATACTGATCGTGGTGACGAGGCGATCAACCCACGATCCCGGCCGCAGCCCCGCCGCGAACCCGGCCGTGACAGCGATGGGGACCAGCAGCACGAATGCCAGCGCGGCCATCAGCGCGGTAGTCAGCAACGGGTCCGCGATCACCTCGGCGACCGGGCGGCCGTTGGCATAGGAGACACCGAAGTCGCCCGTCACCGCGTCACCGAGCCAGTCGGCGAAGCGTCTGACCGGCGCGACATCGAGTCCGAGCAGTTGCCGTGCCGCCGCCCGCTGTTGTTCGCCGAGTACATCATTGCTCTGCACATCGGCCGCGTCGCCGGGCAACAGCAGCGACAGCCCGAACACCAGCACCATCAGTATGCTGAGCTGCCCTGCTCCGATCACGCTGCGGCGCACCAGGAATCGGGCATACGGTGTCGAAACACGCACGGACGCTACCGAATACTGGTCACGATGCGGCGATCCCAGCGGTTGACCCAGTACCGCGCCGCGTTCAGGACGGTCATCGAGCACCCACTCGGTTGAATCGAGCCCAACCGTGCGAATTGGGCACGGCGTCCGGCAGGTTCTGGAACCGATCGCGGGCGGCAGTGTTCCACGCCGTATTGCCGAAGAACACGAATCCACCTCTGTCGTAGAGGATCTCGTGCATCGTCTGATAGATCGCCGCGCGGGCCTGCTCGGTCGGTGTCGCCTGTGCCCTCGCGTACAGGGCGTCGAACTCCGGGTCGGACCACTTCGTCCGATTCTGTGGTGAACCGGTCAGCAGCCGCGAGGCGAAATGGTTCGGAATCGGCAACGGTCCGGACTGGCCCATCGTCAGCTGGCCGGTGTTGAGCGCGTCGGTGTAGTAGGTGTCCTTCGAGCCGAGGACGACATTCACCTTGACCCCGCAGCGTGCGGCATGCTCGGCGAAAAGCCTTGCCGTCTCGACGAATCCGTGCGCGACGGGCGCGGTGAAAAGATCGAACGACAGGTCGCGCACCCCGGCACGACTGAGCAGGCGCCCCACCTCGTCGGGGTCGAAGCTGTGTTGGGGCAGGTCGGCGGAGTACTGGAAGCCCTTGCCGAAAACATCGTTGCCGACCTCTCCCTGGCCCTCCAGCGCGACCTTGACCAGTTCGTCGCGGTCCAGCATCCGCATCACCGCCCGGCGGACGTCAGGGTTATCGAACGGTGCCCGGTCGGTCTTCATGGCGAAGAAATAGATTCCACTGTTCGGGGTCGATCCCAGCGAGACCCCGCGCTTGCCCTGCAAGGTCCGAACCGCCGAGGGTGTGAGGTTGTCGGCGTAGTCGATCTCGCCGCTCTGCACGGCCGAGAGCCTGGCGTCGGATTCCGCGCTCACGATCCGTAACCGGCGGATCTCCGGTGCGCCGTCCCAATAGTGATCGTTGGCGGTGGCGACGAACTGCCTTCCCGCTTCGAAGGACTCGAACACGAACGGGCCGGTGCCCACCGGCCGGTCGAAATCGGTGGCACCGTTCTGCACGATCTTGGTTCCGTAGGCCGACAGCGCGATCAGGAACTCGAAAGACGGTTCGGTGAGCGCGATCTCGACGGTGCGGGCATCGACGGCACGGCTCCGCGCCAGGTCGACGTTCGCCAGCGACGACGCGGCGATGAACGGGCGCCGCTGTGGCGGGCCGAGCACCCGCGAGAACGTGTACAGCACGTCATCGGCGGTGAACGCCTTCCCGTCGTGCCAGCGCGCCTCACGCAGCGCGATCCGCCATCGTGTGCCGTCGGCGTTCGGCTCGGCCGAAACCGCCAGCCGGGGAATCGGTGTCATCGTCGCATCGATCTCGAACAACCCGTCGTAGACCGATTTCATCCTGGCCTCGTCGATGAACAAGGTGTTCACGCCGGGGTCGATGCCTTCGCCCGCACCCGAACCCTGGAAGGCCGCGGTGAAGGTGTCGACCGCACCGTCCGCGGATGTCGATGACCGGTTGCAGCCGGCCAGAACAGTGCCCGCGGCGAGCGCGCCACCGAGCAGGAACGTGCGACGACGCAGAGTCGAGGACTGCATGGGAAGAGCTCCTATCGCGTCTGGCTCTCACGCGATGAGGACATGCGGAAACAAGCCGTTAGAGCACGGCTCGGTTCGGCGCATCGATCAATACCCACGTGATCACGACCGTGTTCAGTACCTCATCCGCAGGTATCTGGCTTCGGCCCGCGCACGGGCCTCACAGTTGCGGGACAGCGCCGGACTCGCACCGGACTTCCCTACAGACAGGCGTCATCCTACGCATACACGTGCGGTCGGTGACGGCTCCGATCGGTGAAACGAAGGAAGCCCCTGACCATTTGACCTGGTCAGGGGCTTCCTGTTGTGCGCCATCAGGGACTTGAACCCCGAACCCGCTGATAAGCGCACTCGGTCCGCGTTGCCGCAGGTGACGCAGCTCGATCACTACCGGTGGGCTGCCGACGTTGCCCGCGTTGCCCGCGTGGGGCGTGCGGCATGAGCGCCAAGACTGTGACTGTGGTCACATCCGAGGATGAGCCGACGATCACGCGAAGTGAATTGGTAATCCTGCTGCGACTCGCCGAAGCTTCCGGCCAGAACTACATAATCCAGTTCGGCACCGACCATGCAACGCGGCATCTCGCGTACACGGTGCGCTGGGACAATCTGCTTGCCGCACTGGGCATTTCACATTCGGAATTGGCGTTGTGATCGCGCGTCGCTATACCACGACAAGGTTGGTAAAAGGTAGGTCCACAAGGCATTATTTTGTGGGTCTTAAATCCGGAGGTTCCAAGTCCGGTTGTGCGAATCTTTGCCCATGACCAGAGTGAGGGGGAACAACCGGCCAGTACCAGCCGGTTGGGCAAATCCCATTACCGATTGGACAGCCGCGTTGCGCGCCAGTGGGGCACCTGCCACCACGTGCACAACGCGGCTGTCCCATATCCGGCGACTGGCGCGCGGCATGGGCGAGAACTCCTCGCCATGGGGCGTAACCACCGATCAGCTGATCGCGTGGGCTGGCGCCCAGGACTGGCAGCGCGAGACGCGCCGGTCCTTCCGATCGTCGGTGCTGATGTTCTACCGGTGGGCAGTCGACGCCGGGCGCACCGAGACGAACCCGGCCGAGAAGCTGCCGAAGGTCAAAGCGGCCGATCCGACCGCGATGCCAGCGCCGGAGCCGGTCTACTCGCGGGCGCTGGCAACAGCCCAGCCACGAGAACGGTTGATGCTGCGTCTTGCTGCGGAGTGCGGGTTGCGTCGGGGTGAGGTCGCCCGCGTCCACAGCAATGACCTTGTGCAGACGTTCGACGGCTGGACGTTGGTAGTTCACGGCAAGGGCGGCAAGACACGGAACATGCCGCTACCGGATGATCTCGCGGCCGAGCTGCGCAAGCTGCCGCCCGGCTGGGCCTTCCCAGGGTCCGATAAGGGTCACTTATCGGCGGCTTGGGTGGGCAAGCTGATCGCCCGGTTGATGCCTGGTGTGTGGTCGATGCACTCGCTTCGGCACCGGTTCGGCACGGTGGCCTACAGCGTCGACCGAGACATCCTCGTGGTGCAGGAACTACTAGGCCACGCCTCGCCGGTGACCACGCAGCGATACGTGCGGCTACCGTCCGAGTCCTTGCGCCGCACGGTGAACGCGGTCCAGCGGACAGCCTGATATAGCAGAACCCCCCACCGCCGTTGTGGCAGTGGGGGGTTCCGCTGTTCACGGGCTGCGCGGTCATTCGCCTATTGCGCGCAGCCCGTCCGGGTGAGCGGCCATCCACCTACGGATGACCGCATCTACTTCGGCTTGTGTCGCGGACGTCGACCGCTCCCGGTCCTGCTCGCGTAGGCCATCGGCAACGCGGCGCATCGTTTCGGCATCCGCCCTTACTGCGTCTCGCATGATCCTGTCCGCCTCTCTCACGGCCTCACGTTCGATCCAGCTGCGGCCCCACACGAACCACCAACGTGCGCCCATCGTGTCCCCTACAGGGTCAAAATTGTCGGGACGTTTCTGTCCCCCTGCTGGACAGTGAAGCACGAGATCCCCTGTGTTGGACAGACAATCAGGGGTACCCTTTGGACGTAGTTGTCCAGACATATTTGTCCAACTCAGGGGCAGGAAAAGGCGATATGACCAGCATCGGCGGCAACATGCGCACTCGGCGCGAGGCGCTGAAAATCAGCAGAGCAGCACTGGCAAGGGCCCTGGACACCAACGAGACACAGGTAAAGCGCTGGGAGACACAAACGTCCCCGCCGTCGGATCGACTGGTCGACATCGCCAAGGCGCTGGACATGTCCGTTGGACAGCTTCTCGGCCTCATGCCGATCGGGCTGGACATGTCGGGGAAGTGGAATGCGGTGTGGCAGACCAGCCGTCGCGGTGAGGCGACGATCAACACCCACGAACTCGAGGCGACGCACGCGGGCGAGTTCGTCAACTTCCGAGCGACCGGCGATTACGGCTGGAACTCAGACCAGCAGCTCTACGGCACGTCACTCGCGGGCACCTACCGCGCGGTCGAGGTCCACCGCAACGAACACGGCTCGCTGTATTTCGTCCTCGGTCACACCGGCGACGCTGCCATTGGCCGCTGGTCGGGCCAGTGGGTAGACGGAATCCTCGGCGGCGGATACGGGGTGCTTGCCCGTGACCCCGTGCGCGCCGAACTGCTACTCGAATGGCTCATGCGGCACGACGGCCCGATTACCGAATTCCCGGAGGTCTAACCATGGCTCAGTCGGACAACGAAGAGTATTACCGCTCGGTGCACAAGGCGCACGTGGGCGATCACGCGGAGACGCTGCGGGAACTGACACCAGACGAGCGCGAAGCGGCGCGAGCCAGGCAGGAACGCACGCGCGAAATCGGGGAACTCGGCGGGCGTGCCGACACCTAGCGCGCGGTTCGGTCGCCTGCGGTCCGTTTACGCGCCGAAGATGATAAGTGCACTCGGGCGTTTGACCTGCGATGATGTCGAGGCCGGCGAGCGGCCGCGGCGAGGCCGGCGAGCACCCTCGGTCCGCTTACGCCGGGCGGACCAACGTGGCAGTCAGTCGCCCCCGAACGTCTGCCGCGACGAGTGCGCCGCCAGCGAGAACACCGCCGGAATCGTGGGAGACGATCAGCCGTAGAACGTCGCCCGCGACCAGTGGCCGGGTGCCCGTCACCGAGGTGTTGTCGATCCAGGCGTTTGCGTTTGTGGCAGTCGACAGGATCGCGCCACCGACGACACTGCTGTTCTTGGTGACCTTGACGGCACGGCGCCCGGTGGAGTTGCCAGCCCATGGCCATTCCGCTTCGATCAGGTACAGGCCGGGTACGCGAATGGTGATGCCGACCGAACTGTATTGCGCCGCTTCACCTGCGGGCCGGTAGTCCCACGCGGCAGAGTTCCACGACACCACTGTGTCTGTCGCGTTGTTGATGTTGACCGACGATGTACGAATGGCGCACGCCGAGGCCGGTACAGGCGCAGCCGCACCGGCCGGGCCGGTCGCACCGGTGGCGCCGGTCGCACCGGTGGCGCCCTGGATACCCTGCGGGCCCACGGCACCGGCCGGGCCCTGGACACCCTGCGGGCCCTCGGGCCCGGCCGGGCCCTGCACTGCGCCGAGGTCATGCCATGCGGTGCCATCCCACACGTGGAGGTGTCCGTCGTCGGTGGTGTACGCCGCCCCTGCGTCGGCGGGTGTGAGCGTCGGCAGCTGGGCGGCGGTGGCCACGGCGCCGCGCAGCTCGATGCCGTCGCCCTGCGGGCCCTCGGCACCGGTGGCGCCCTGCACGCCCTGGATGCCCTGCGGTCCGGCCGGGCCGGTGGCGCCGGTCGGGCCCTGGATACCCTGCGGGCCCTGCGGTCCCTCGGGGCCGGGCGCCTTGCTGATCTGGGTCAGCACGGTGTCTACCTTTTCCATGCTCTGGCGATTCATGGCCGGGTAGCTGGCAACGGGATCGGTGCCGGTGGCGTAGATCAGTTGGTAATTCGGTGTCTGTCCGGCCATTGTTATGCATCCCCTTGGTAGACAACTTTATCCGGCATGTCGTACATATCGAACGCGGTGAGACCGGGGTCTAGATAGGCGCTGCCCGGTGCATCGAATGGCCAGCCAGCGGGCATGTTGTCCCACGTGATCGGCGTGGTATTGCCCCAGTTGCCGCACCATTTCGGATTGATCGTGATTTCCCAATGGTCGTCTAGGTACCGGATCGTTCCGCCGTTGGCCTGTACTTGATTCTTGGCGCCGAGGACAGCGGCCAGGGGGCTGCCGCCCATCGTGATTTCGCCTGCATTCTCGTAGGCGCGGGTCATGCATTTCGCATTGCTGATGCCGAGGAATCCGCCACCCACCGAGGTATCCCACGTGATCGGCGGCAGCTTCGGGTTTTGCATATTCGCGCCGTACATTGAATAGAGATCCTGGCAGACCTGTGTCACGGTCGATTCCGTCGACAGCCAAGAGTCATACGTCAGGGTGCGTTGGTGGCCGCCCGGCGTCATCACGAGCATGTGTTCCACGTCGGCCGGATCGTAGTAGTGACAGGCGATCGTGTTGATAGATGATGCTGTGCCACTGTCCAATTCGGCTGCGCCATCAAAGAAGCACTCACGGCCGGGCATGACCGTTGACTGATAGGTGATCGTGTCGTAGACCACCGAGACCGGGTGATAGGTGACCATCTGCCGGTTGTCGTTGTCGACGTAGGCGCGCCAGTGCCGGGCCGTGGGATCGGTCCACCGGCGCACACCACGGATGGCGTTCGTGTCGTGGGCGTAGGTCCACCAATTCCCGAGGCTGATATAGAACGCGTCCAACCATTGACGCAGGTTCGTGTTATTCGTGTCGTATATTCCGCACGGCCAGTTAACCGTCTGCGGCTCGAAATAGACGCCCTCCAGATCAATACCGCCACCGTTGGCCGCATTCTTAATCAGGTTCGCCCTGATGATCAGAGTGTCATTATGGCTCAGCGTGTTCGGGCCGAACCCCACATTTACTACGTCGGTAATCTTGTCGCTCCCGACAAGCGTGACGATGAATCCACGCGAGAATTCTTGCGGCACATTCGGGCGCGGGCCCACCGCAATTTTGTAGGCGTTCACCCGGCCACGGAAAAACACGAACGTCTCGCCCGAATGGGTCCATTGCAGTGTGAGCGGTTTGCCTACAACGTCATCGGTAAAGAACGTGTCGCCCATTGGTACCCAGATTTTTACGGTGACGATCGCGGCCACCACGTCGGCATCCTCGGACGTGCGTCCCCACGTAAGGGCCAGGTCGTCAATCGCGACGTTGGTATTGGTGGCCGGGCCGCCCGTGGTCGGCAGCGATATACCGTCGATCAGGATGGTTGGCTTCGGCATGATGCGGGCCATCAGCCGACCACCTGCACGCGGCGGGCAGCGATCATGCCGGACAATCGCTGATCGTCGGCCAGCAGCTGGCGCACCTGGCGCGCGACCGAGGTCGGATCGAGCGCGCCAGTGATCGTGATGTTCACCGTCTGCACGGTGCCGCCGCCACTGCCGCCCGGCGCGGCCATCGCGGCGAACGCACCGGCCAGGCCGGTGCCACCGGCGAACGCTGCCACCGTGGGCGACGGCACGGCGAACGTGGCGCCGCCACCGGCAGCGCCGAACCCTGGCAGCCAGGACGGTGGACTGGGCCACTTGATCCGGCCTATCCAGCTGATCAGGGAACTGATCGCGTTCACTACCGCGTTGATCGCGCCGACGACCACGCCGAGGCTGGCGGACACGGCGCCGCCCATCATCGAGGCCAGCGACGCAGCGGCACCGACGACAGCAATTATCAAGGGGGACAACGCAACTAGCAGATTCGCCAGCGGCGGCAACAGCGAGGTGATCAGGGACAGGATCGTGGGCATGATCGGCAGCAGCGCGGCCAGCAATTCGACGAACGCGCCGATCAGGCCGGGCAGCACCGGCGCCAGAGTCTGAATCGCGGCGACGAGATTGGCGCCGATCTCGCCCGCTACCTGTGCGATCACTGGCGCCATCTGAACGAACAGATCAGCGATGATGGGCAGCACCGGCAGCAGAGCAGCGGCCAGTGCCTCGGCGACAGCTTGGAAGGCGGGCGCCAGGGCCTGGACTACCTGCGCCAGACCACCGAGCAGGATCGCGGCCACTTGCGCCAGCGGCGGAATCAGGGGCGCGATCGCGGTCAGCAGTGAGGCGAACGCCGAGGCGATCACGGGCAGCACCGGCGCCAGGGCCTCGAACACCTGCACTAGCGCAGTGCCGATCGTGCCAGCCATCTGCACAAGGGACGGCATCATGGCTGTGAGCGCGTTGCCGAGGATCGTAAAGGCTTGTCCCAGAACGGGACCGATCACGGCGCCGAGGCGTCCGAGCAGTTCGACCAGGGGGCCGATGAACACGGCCAGGCCGGACAGCGCTTGCGCGAACCCGTCCATAAGGCGCGTCATCGTGCCGTCCTCGGACAGCCGAGAGAACGCCTTACCGATCTCGCCGAACACGCTGCCGAACGCGGCGCCCATCTTGTCCGCCACCGGCGCGGCGGCTGCGCCCATGTCGAGAATGCCGCGCGTCATCTGCGCCAGGCCGGGCGCCATCGCGCCGATGAACTTCTGTGTGCCGACCAACAGCTGATCGAGGGCGGCAGCGCCGGGCCCGGCCAGCTCACCGACGACCGCGCCGAACACGGTCGACACTGACGACGCAATACCTTGCATGGCCGGGGTGATCCGGTCCATGACGCCCGACAGCTGTTGAAATGCTGGCGCCATCTCGCGCGCAAACGTCTGTGAAACAGCAGCTTTCAGCCGATCGAGCGCGGGTTTGGCGCCCTGCGCAGCTTGCTTGATGCCATCCATGCCGAGGGCGATCGCGGCGACTGCGGGCCCGGCCAGCACACCGAGGCCGACCAGGCCGATACCGAGTGAGCCGACCGCACCGGCAGCGGCAGCAGCGGCACCGGTGAGCGCCGCTATCTTGGTGGTCGTGCGGGCTACTCGGTCGACCGCCCGGCCAGCCGAGGCAGCCGCACGCGCCAGCCTGTTCGCCGCGCGCTGCGCCGCGTTGAACCCGGCGCCGCCTAGCTGGCTGATGATGTGAACGGCGAGCACTGCGCTACCGGCTGCCACGGCGAACCTCCTCGGCTTGCTCTTCCAAAATGTCTAGGGCCGTTGCGATTTCCTCGGGCGACGCTTCCCACCACACCGCCGGGGCGGTGTGCGTCGCGAGCGCCAGGCCGACGACTAGACGCCCGTAGTCGTCGGGGCCGTAGGGTCCACCTCGGGCGCCTCGGCCATGTCGTAGGCGCTCACTTCATTGGCGAATTGGTCGAACCCCTGCGGGAACTTGCCGGTGCGGTAGAGCGCAGCCCAGCACAGGAACATCAGCCACAGGTCGGGGTCGTCTTGCTGGCTGGGCCACTTGTGCCGCTGCGCGGTTTCGGACCACCGTTTGCGGTCTGCGCCAATGATTTCGACGGAATCGTGTTCGGTGCCGTCGACCATGAGAATGTCGATCAGCAGTCGCTGTACCTTGCCCATCAGATACCTCTCACTCGCCCGAGGGCGCGGTCTGTGTTGTCGGTGAATTGGCGTAGCCAGGTGGCTTCTACGCGGCGCATGCCGTCGTACATGAACGCCCGTGCGCGGATGTTGCGCGCGGGCCACCCGTAGTTCTGGACGGCTGCGTAGACGATCGGGGTTGACACCGTGCGTCCGTTGGCACGGATCGACCGGGACAGGCGCCCGGACTTTCTGGGCGCAGCTGCGCGGGCAGCGCGCGCCGCGATCTGGGCAGCCTTCTTGCTCGGCTCACCCGATCGGAGATCGCGTTGCGCGCGGTTCATGGTCCGCTGAAAGTTGCGGTTCCCGCGCAGCTGTCCGGGCATCAGGGACCGACCGGCGGCGGGACCAGGACGGGCAGCCCGACTACCTGAAACTCGAAATCCGCGGTGGCAGTCTTACCGACCTCACCGCCGATTTTGGTGGGGTCGATCACCACCGAACCGCTGAATCCGTTGGCGCCGGACTTCGGCGAGAATCGGAACGGCACCGTGTTACCGGCCTGCGCCAGGGTGTAGAGCGTGATTCCGGTGTCCTGGAGGGACTGCACGAGCGTGCCTTTCAGCACCCACGTGTAAGTCACGTCGCCCGGAATCTGATCGCCACACAGGACTTTCAGCGCGTCCTCTGAATCCTTGGAAGGCTCTAGAGCGATGTCGGTGAACTGGCAGCTGAAATCGTTGGGCGTGCCGACCTCACCGAACGCCAGTGTGCCGGGGCCGACTTTGTATGTCTGTGCGGGCATTGTGTTGTCTCCTAACCGATTTCGGTTGTGGTCGTGATCCGGTAGGCCGGGAGCGGCTGCCCGTTGTCGGTGAGCTTGACCGCCTCATTGGTGACGGTCGGTTCCGTGGGTTCGACCACGGCCAGCGCCTTATCCAGCAGCTCACCGAGGGCCACGTGTGCCAGCGCCGGGGGTCGGTCGGTGGTGATCAGTAGCACCGTGACGGTTGCCTCGGCGCCGCCGCATAGGCGGGTGTGCGCCACCTGCGTAACCTGCACCCACGCGCACGGCGGGGTGAGCTTGACCGGATCAATGTTTGCCCGAATCCCTTGTGCCCGTAGGGCAATGACGATCCGGTCAAGCTCACGAACGATGTTCATGCGCTACCCAACTTTCGGCGGTAGGTGATTGCCGAGACCGAGCAGCATCGCGATATCGGGGTCTGTCCGCTGGACGTAGAACGCCCCGAAATCGCCTTGGGTCTCTACGCCCGAGGGCGTGCCTCGGCGCTTCCACACGCGGGCGGCCAGCATGGTCGCACCGTGCCGCACGTGGTCGGGCCACTCGGCGCCAGCGGCCAGCGGCTCTAGCCACGTGGCCACCCTGGACACGACCGCCGAAACGGTCGCGGCCAGGTAGGTTTCGTCGGCTGCTGCGCCGTCTTCCTCGAGCGCCAGATATGCGCGCACGAGTTCAACGGTGGTCAGTGGTGCGGCCATGATCAGGGCTGCGCCGGGGTCGCCCATGCGACCTTGACGAGTCCCTTGGCATTCACGAGATGGTTTGCGGTGTAGCCGAATACGGCCTCATCCACACCACCGCGCGCCAGGTCGAGCGCGTTCACCCGGATCGGGCTGCCGGGCAATTCGTAGAACTCCACTGCCGGGGCTGCGCCGACGATCACGCCACCGGCCGGGACCAGATCAGACGGAACCCACGACGTCGGCTCGATACCGAGCACGCCGAGGAACGCGGGTACGTCGAGCTCTGCGAAGTCGAGCAGCGATTCGAGATCGGTGTCGTTCACCAGGACGAACGACGCGCGACCGGCCTTGCCTCGCTTGATCGCCTGCGCGCCGCGCGACACAGCGCGCAGCATGTCCGGCGCGGTACCGGGCACCACGGTGGCGCTCGTGTTGAGGAACACCGCCGCGTCGGTGTCGGTCTCCATCGCGTACGACTCGACTGCCGCGCGCATGAACGACGCCAGGAACTCGCTGTCGTTGAAGTCGATGAACTTGCGGTCCAGATCCCAGCCGCCAGCCCACCGCTCGGCCTCGAATTCATCGGGCAGCGTGGTCGGTACGTTGGTCGGGATCTCGGTCTTGTCGCCCAGGTACTTCGCAACCTTGGGCTTGACGCCCCATTTCCAGCCGACCATCTTGTGGTGAGTCAGCGGGCGCTGTGTCATCAGCGGGATGATTTCGCGCTGGTAGGCGACGCCCTGCCACAGTTCGCCCAGCCAGCCCGGCAGGCTGATCGTGGGAGTGAACGCGGTCGAGGTGATGTCGGCCAGGGCGAACGAAGCCGCGGGCGTCTCGCCGCGCATCACGTGCTGGAGATGGGTCACCACCTGCGCGAACGTGGGCGCTCGCTCGGTCACCTGCACACCGACCGGGCGCGATGCCGAGGCAGCGAACGCAGCCGAGGCAGTCGGGGCGGGCGCGGGCACCGGCGCGGGCAGCGGCTCCGTGGTGCCGGGCGTGACCGGGACACCGGCGCCAGTGCCGGGCGCGACGGTGGTGGCGGGGGCCGGAATTCCGCCGGCGGATTCCGTGACGGCCGGGGCTGCGACCTGCGGGTTTTCGTTTTCGGTAGGCATGATTTGGGCTCCCTCTGGGGTTTCGGAGTAGTTGACGGTCAACACGCGCGCGTCGGCGAACGCGGGCGTAGGGACCAGGGCGACGGCGGCCAGCTGCGCGCGGCGCACGGTGCCATCTGGCGCCCGGTCCATCTGTCCGTTGATCTCGATCGACAGCCCGTCACGGACGCCCTGCGCGTCCTGTAGGGCCTGATCGCCATCCGGGCCCACGCCGATCGCGAACGTGGCGTAGAGCCCATCAGGGCGCGATTCCGCACGGGTCATCCAGCCGACCGGGGTACCGATCCCGTACTGATCGCGGTGATCCCGGTACAACTTGACGCGCCCGAGGTCGGCGGGCAGCTCGATCGCGCCGGGCGCGAACGTGGTCGGACCGATCGAACCTCGGCCGGTGACACCGAACGGAACGACCATGCCGGTAACCGTGCGCGTCGACGCCTCAGCGAAAACCGTTGCACCCGTAGTGATTCGGACTGTCATCGTGTCGGACCTTTCGAGGCTGCGAGCAGGGGCACGACGGCGCGTAGCCACGCCTCTACCTGCGGAATGGCCAACACTCGGGTGACCACCGCGTTGCCGATCAGCGCGGCGCCGACCACGAGCGCGGCGCGGGTCTCGCCGAGGTGCATCACGAGCACCGGCACGAGCGGCCCGATACCCACCAGGGTCGCCACGCTGGATCGCGCGGTCGACCGGCCGGGGTGCGTGCACTGTGTCGGCGGATCGGTGGGCGTACTCACGGGGGCCCACCTCGGCCAGCGCCGACCGTGTGTCGCCCCTCTGTTCGGGATTGGCTGTGCGCCAACGCATTTGCGAACGACATCACGAGAATCACGGCGGCACCGGCAGCGATGAATGCGCCGGTGGCGATCGCGTACGCGAGGATCAGATACCACGTCATGACTTGATCCCGTCGACAATCCCGAGGATGGCAGCGGCGTGCGGGTCGCCCGCCTCGGCGGCAGCGCGCACACGGGCACCGGCCTCGGCGTCGCCCAGCATCGCGGCGCGCTCGGTCGCGTCCTCATGGATGCGGGCGTCTGCGTTGAGGACCATTCCGGCCAGGGTGTCGACCGGCTTGGCGTTGGCGCGGTACCGGCTGCGCGACGGGTACGGCTGCCGCAGCTCGCGGTGTACGTCCTGCAACAGCTTGCGATCGGCCTCGGTGAATGGCATGTCTTCCTCTTCCGGTTCGGTGGTCGGTGGTCCGTACAGCCCGAGGTATCCGTCACTCAGTGCCTCGGCCAGGGCCGATAGCCGTGGGTCGCCCTCGGGGTAGGCGATCTGGAAATGCATTTCGTCGGCGCGGTCCCAGTCGGCGCCCCAGAACACGCAGCCGTTGAAAAGCTGTAATCCCTTGCGCACCTTGTGAATTCGTTCGACAGGCATGGTGCGGTATCCCCACGGATACGTGGGCGCGTTGATGTCGAGGGCCGTTCCGGAAAGGTGATTGCTGGTAGTCACGTCGTTGTCACGCGACCATCCCCACACCGGCGAAACGATCTGTTCGACGTTGAGGTGGTACCAGATCAGCCAGGCATTGAGGATCGTCGCGGCGACGCCGGAACGGACCGGCGCTGTGTCGCTGAACGGCACGGGGTTGGCCACCACGCACTCATTGCGATCGGCCATGCGCCAACCGTTTTCAGAGTGTGTGTTGCCGTAGACGGTGCGAAATGTCATGAGGCGATCCCCAATCGGGTCGGCGCGGGTGCGGGTGGCTGCGGCATGGTGGCGCCGTCGTCGGGTGCGATCGCCCGATCCGGGGGCGCCAGCGACGAGAAGCCGGTGAGGTCGATCTCTACGTGTAGGCCGGGCGCGGTGATGTCGTCCTGTCCGAGGCGCGCGCAGATCGCGGCCATGAACGGTGACAGGCCGTAGTCGATGAACTCCGCGTTTCTGCCCTGCGATGTCTCGTAGGTCAGGGCGGCCTGTGCGGCAGTCGCATCGAGCATCGCGGCGGGAATGCCGATCGCGCGGGCGATGTCGACCACGGCATCGTTGCGGGCCGGAATCAACACGTCCGCGTTCTGCTGTCCGTGCGCCCGTACTTCGATGCTCTTGTTCGTGTACGCGACGCCACCGTTTTCGCCTCGGCGCGCAGCCGCCCACCGACTGACTAGCTTGCCGATATCGGTGTCGTCCATCGGCCGATCCGAGGTGTCGTGCAATTCGATGTTCGGCACGGGCGTTTTGGCTGCGCGTTCGGTGGTGGTCGACAGCGAATCAGCGATACGGATGGCGCGAGAGTTGAACCTCAGCAAACCCTCATCCGGGCCGGGCACGGCGCACACCGTGCCGGGCGCGGCCAGCTGTCCGCCGATCCTGATACGCCCCTCGGGGTCGAACTCCCACAGATCCCATGGCACGTAGTCGAGCGATTCGACCGACATGTCCTCGGCGCGGGTCACTGCGAGCAGGCCCCAGCCGTAGAACAGCAAGTCGTCCACGAGCATGGATGTGCGGTGGAACGGGCTCAGTGGCTGGTCGGTGCGGTCGATCCATCGCGGTTGCTGGGCGACCGGGCCAGCTGGGTCGCATACCCGCATGGGCATGCGGGAGATAGTGCCGCACAACAGCTTTCGTGCGCGGTTCACTGCCGGTACGCCTAGGGCCTCGGCGCGCGAGACGGGCCACTCGTAACCGTCTGTCCACTCCGGAACGTCGACGTGCGCCAGGTGGCTAGGCCACTGTGCCCACGGCGACGCCGGGCCCGACAGCGTGTTATGCGCTGCCGCGATCGTCGACGGCGCGTGCGCGATCGCTCGGATTGCGTCCCTGATTCCCACGCTTCCCAGCTTCCTGCCGGTGCCCACGTTCTCTAGCAACCCATTGGCAACTCGCCTTTACGGCGCGTCGCGCGGCGTGGATGTCGCGGTGAACCAACCGGAGATGTATCGCGGCAAACTTCCAGGCACCACCGCGCGTGCCCGCGATCGCGCGCCAGGTGCACGAATCACAGGTGACGAGCACGGACGAACTACTGGCATCGAGCAGCGCTTTAGGCATCAGGGGTCCATATCTTCGGCGGGGGCATGGGCACGTGCTGAGCTGCACCGTGGGCAGCGGTCGAGACAGCCTCGAGGGCGGCGATTGATCCGGCGGACGCCCGGCGCCCGAACGCCCGCGCGCCGTCGCCGAGGTTGCGCCAGGCGGCGCAGCCGACAGCCGAGGTCAGCGCGGGGTGAACGCGGCAGCGGATACGCCCGACGATCACGCGATCGGACATGTCGGCGGCAGCGGTCGCAACGTCGTAGGACGTGGCGTCACGCACCGGCACCATGAGCCGATCCAGTTGCACCGCAACGGTTCCCGAGGGTCCGCCTCGGTCGATCCAGGGCGGGCCGTCACTGTGCCGTTCGGCCAACTCGGCAAGCCGAGGTGCCGCCCATTCGGTCCCCTCGCGCACTTCGATCACCTCGCACCACGGCACACCGTCGGCCATGATCGCGGCAGCGATCGCGGTTTCCGACCGGTCGATCGACACGGCAGCGGCGAGCGTCACGGGCCCGTCTGGCAGCCGGTCCACTGTCTGGCAGGCAGCCCACGCCGAGGGCGGAAACAGGCTCTCGGCGGCAGCGGTCGGGATGTTGCCGTACGCGCGCGCGAACTCGCCGGGCGGCAGCTGTGCTTGCGCCGACTCCAGCGCGGCCATGTCGATGGTGTGCCCGTAGGCCGGGTGCGCAGCGGCGATCACGTCGAGGTTCTGCGGGTCGTCATCGGGGCCGATGCCGTAGTCGACCAGGCACACACCGGGCGGATTGTCCTCGCGTACGCGGTCGATCAGCCCGTGAAACCACGTGCTCGCTGCCGTGCCGCGCGTCGACAGGATGACTGTCTGGCGCATTGGGCGCGTGGCCTGCGTCGGCGTGATCGCGGCCATGAGCCCGGCTGCCTGATCTTCGCCGAACACCCACGCCTCATCTATGAGATTCAGGTCGGATTGCTTGGAGTGCAAACTGTCCTCGGTCGGCGGGTGGGGGCGTAGCTGAGACATGTTGTGCGCGAACTCAATTCGCGTATCTCCGGCGCCGCGTTTGAGGTCGAATAGCTTGCCGAACGGGGTGAGTTTGGCCGGGCGCGCCATCTCCAGAAAGCTGTCTCGGGCGTGCATGCCGGTCTGCGCGGTGAGCCACACGCGCGCATTGGGCAGCATCAGCCCGCGATGAAACGCCTTGGCCAGGACAAGCGCCGTCTTACCCGACTGCCGAGGCACGCTGATGATGACGAGCGGATACACGAAACGTCCTGTGCTCGTGTCGATTTCGGTAGCCACGTCGACCGCACGACGCTGCCAGGGCATCAGCGGACGCCCGAGGCCGGTAGAGGTGCGGTCGATCGCGCGGCCGAAGCTGGGACGATCGGAGTTCCGAGGCGTGTGATACCGAGGCGGCGGGGTAGGAATCACCGGCCGGTCCGTTTACGATCGGCCACCAAAACGCTGTGACCGGCCAGGATGCCAAGGCCGGCGAGCTCCGCGGGAAGGGTGCCGGTCCGCTTACGCATCGGTCGGCGCGTCGGTGCTCGGCTTGCCGATGTCGTCTAGCAACTCCCTCAGCTTGTCGTCGGTTTCGTCGGCTTGCTGCGCCGGGGTGAGGTTCAATTCGCGCAGGGCTTCGACAGCGGCGGGCACGAGTTTGGCCGGGCCGTAGGGGAGGTTCGATCCCTCGAATGAGTCCAGGGCCCACGCGCAGCCGCGCACGAACGTCTGTAGGGCCTCATGCTCTGGGCGCAGTAGTCCGCCCTCGGTGGCCGAGGAGAACGCGCGGTCGACCGCTTCGGAGTGCCGCCCGCGTACGATGTGGCCGGGCCGGGCGACCGGCAGCGCGTCACCGTCGAACAGTGCGTCTTGTCCGGCGCGGGGTGCGCGGGGGTCGGGTCGGGGCATGCATACGACCATGCATGAACCCCGAATAATATGCAAGGCTGCCATGCATGGCCATGCATAAAATTCACCCAGAAATTGTTACAAACCCGTTATAAACTGAGATGTTCATCTTCTCATACACCTTTGTACCAACCCCTGTGTCAATACAGACCGAGAGAAACAGGGGAGCTGGGCAGGGGGCTGCCGGGGGGTCGCGACCTCAAAAGGCCGGCTGAATGCGTGTTTGTACCAAGGTACGAATGTTGATACAGACTCGCGCACCCGAGGGTCATGCATGGATCATGTATAGACGATGCATGATCCGCTGCATATTCATGCATGGACTATGCATGATTTCATGCATCACCACTCGCGCGACGGTGGCACGTCACCACCGGCGCCGAGGTAGTAGCGATCGACATGGCGCATGGCCTCGGCGGGCCGGTCGGCGCGGGCGCGTTCGACCACGACATCGGCGCCGGGGTCGATCGTGACCACCTCGGCGCCCTGCGCGCGGTAGCCGTCCAGCTGTGCCGCAGACGGCATGGAATGGACGATCCACACCGTGACCCGTTCGGCCAGCCGCGTCGCCCTGCGGATGGCTGCCTGCCGGGCCGCGATCGCCACGTGCCGCACGTGCGACGGGTACACGTGCTGCGCGTCATTGGTGGGCCCGCGCAGCGCCGAGGCGATCACGTCGAGGTCGATCACCACGTCGTCACCCTGCGCGCGCTGCCTGATGTAGGTCGATTTCCCGGCGGCCGGTGGGCCGGTCACGATGACGATCCGCACGCCCGGCGTAGCACCGGCCAGGCCGTTGCCTCGGCTGGAATTGCAAGGACGGCAGGACGGGCGCCCGTTCTCCAGGTCCCATGGATCACCACCGAGGGACCGGGGCACGATGTGATCTGCGGTAGTGGCGATGTGCGTGCAGCCGGGCCGCTGGAGGACACACAACGTGCCGTCACGCTCCAGGACGGCAGCGGTGTATGCCGCTGCCTTCCTGCCGCCCCACCTAGCCGCCATAGCGCCAGGTGGCCATGGCGCCGGGCGACTCTAGGCGCACTTCGATTGGCGCAGCGGCGATCACGGCACCGGGCGCGCCGTCGTAGGTGTCGAGCCAGTCGGCACGGTTGAGGGCCAGGGCAGCGGCGCACGCGTTCCTGATCGGCCAGGTGCCGGAGGTAGACGTGTCCGGGCCTCGGTAGTCACACGCCGGGTCGTCACAGTCGAACACGAGCAGCGCGGCGCCTCGGGTGATCATGGGCGTGATGTGGTGGGTCATTTCGGGCAGCCTTCCGAGGGCTTATGCAGCCGGTAGAGCGGGATCGGGCGTAGGCGCCGCGCCTCGGTGAGGTCGGCGCCGGACAGGACTACGGCGCGATCAGCGCGGATGCGCACCGTGCCGTCTGCGGTCGGTTCACAGTCGATCGGCAGCCACACGCCGCCGACCGTCTGCCGGTAGCAGATGGGGCCGAAACACACTCGGCAGACGTTCGTGTCCTCGAGGGTCATTTCCGGGCCTTGCTGCGCCGCGACGGGCCCGAGGGCGCCTCGGGGAGGCCACCGGCGCGGAACGTGTCGCCACGGAGGATCGCGTCACGGTTGCGTTCGGCCTCGGCGGCGGCGGCGCGCACCTGCGCGGCGGTGGCCTTCCTGTGGCCTTGCTTGCGGGCCATACGGTGACGGGCGGCGCGGGCGGCTGCGGGACTGGCTGCGCGGGTCTTGAGCCATACCGTGTGTGCGCATGACTCGTGGGCGATCTTCGCCGACAGCCACGTCACTGGCTGGCGGCGCTTGATCGGTTCTTTGCACTCGGCGCAGGTGTCCGGGAACTTGGCCAGCCAGGTGCGCCGGTCCGGTTTCCGTTGAGCGTTGGGACTCATTGAATCTCCCTATAGGTAGGTGTGTGGTCGGGGTCTTGACCTCCCCCAGGAATTCCCGAGAAGCAACGCCCGGCGTCTCGTTTCGGCCAGCCAGCAACCCCGAACCCGTGAGGGTGCGGTACGAATTGCTGTGTGCTGGAACAACATTCAACGCGGTAGCGAGCCGTGTCGAACGTCCCTCGGGCACCGTCTCCGTGGGTTAAGTCGCGTATCGGTGCGGGCGCAGTCGGTTTACGTCGGACCGCGCAGAGAGCGACGGCTAGGCGGCATCACCACCCGTGAATTCCCGACCGCGCCCAGGCCGGAACACCGGGCGCGGTCGGGCGTCTATCCGGCCACCACGGCATTCCCAGCACGGGCGCACTTCCCCCGAGGGCAACCGAGGCACTCGGGTACGGGGGGAGTAGGGGCGCTCACATTGCGGGCAGCGTGGCAGCGGCTCAGTACGTCGGATCATGGGTGCACCAACTCGGGCACAGACATCAGAATGGCAAGCGCGGGAACGCATCCCATGCAGCAAGCGACTAGGCTCAGGTCGAGCAGCAGACCGGCCAGAGAGTCAGGCCGGGCGATTCGCCGGGCGCGCTGCGCGATCATGACGGCAACACCAATCCCAGCCAGCCGAGGCCGTAGACAGCGGCGAACGTGGCCAGCATCGCGGCCAGATACGCGCGGGCCGTCACGCTGCGTCCTTGCGTGCGCTGCGCTCCGCTGCGGCGCGGTCGACATCCGCGCGAGCGATGAGATAGGCGCCGGTACTACCGGGCAGCTTCGTCGCGGCGATTCGGCCACTCTTTGCCCACCGCTGAACGGTGACATCGGTAACGCCGATGACCCTCGCGGCGGCGGCGGCAGATAGAAAGTCTGCTATTCCGACTTGGATGGGCATAAGCTCAGAATGTAGTAATCCAGTACTTTCGTCAACCACCGACACACCGATGCGACACGGCGAGACTGTTGTAAGTACGACAGTCGCGGCGATACGATGCGGGGAGTCGTAACTACTGCTTTGGAGGACAGATGACCAGTTCGGTGCAGCAGCAGGCCGGGGTAATTCCCGTGCCGACAGGGCCGCAGCGGCTCATGCTGGCGCGGATGCACGCGAAGCTGAACCAGGGCCAGATGGCCGATCGGCTGGGCGTGACGACTGCCACGGTGCAGCGTGCCGAGTCGGGAGCTACCAAGCCGCGACGCACCACCTACATGGCGTGGTCGATGGCGACCGGCGTCGATCTGTACTGGCTGGAAACAGGAAACGCCCCGTCACCGAATGGTGACGGGGCATCCCGTGAGTGCGCCATCAGGGACTTGAACCCCGAACCCGCTGATTAAGAGTCAGCTGCTCTGCCAATTGAGCTAATGGCGCGTGTTTTTGTTCTTTGCCCCGTCTCCGGTGCGGAACAAACATTAGCAGGCGGTGGGCCGGAAAGTGAAATCGGGCGCTGACCAGCAACAATGCCGCACACTCGGCGTTGTTAACGCCGACGGCCCTCGCGCGTATCTAACGATTGTGACTTGGTCGTGTCGCGGGGTCTTTCCCGTTGGAACCGGCCGGGCCAGCTGGCAGAATGGGCGAGACGTCGAGTTCGTAACGCCCCCCGCTCACACGGATGGCTCTAGCGATTCGGGTCGGTGGGATCTGCGGCGCACTGTAATCGCGTCGGTACGGAAACGGGGTTGACATGGGTAAGAAGCGGGGGCGACCTCGGTCGCTACGGACGATCGTTCCGGTGGTGCTGCTGGCGGTGTTCGCCCTCGGGGCGTCGGCGTGTTCGGCGGCGGAGGGTGCCGGTGTGGAGGTGGCGATCGATCGCAACCCCCTCGCCGAGCTCATCAAGCCGAAGCTGGTCTCGACCATCAAGGACGGGCAGGTCGGCGTCTCGCCCGGCATGCCGATGGCCTTCCAGGTCGAAGACGGCAAGTTCACCGACGTCAAGCTGACCAATCAGCAGGGCACCACGGTGGCGGGCCAGCTGGCCGCGGACGGCCGCTCCTGGTCGACCGCCGAGGTTCTCGGCTACGGCAAGACCTACCAGCTCACGGCCTCGGCCATCGGGCTCGGTGGCGCGAACTCCTCGACGCTGAGCTTCACCACCAGCTCGCCGAAGAGCCAGACCAAGCCGTACCTGCTGCCCGGCGAGGGTGATGTGGTCGGCATCGGTCAGCCGGTGGCGATCCAGTTCGACGAGAACATCCCCGATCGCCGGGCCGCGCAAGAGGCCATCAAGATCACCACCGAGCCTGCTGTCGAGGGTGCCTTCTACTGGGTGAACAATCGCGAAGTGCGGTGGCGCCCAGAGCATTACTGGGCACCGGGCACCAAGGTGACCGTCGATGTGAACGTCTATGGCAAGGACCTGGGCAAGGGCCTGTTCGGTCAGGACAACATCCATTCGTTCTTCACCATCGGCGACGCGGTGATCTTCACCGCCGACGACAACACCCACCAGGTGACGGTGGAGAAGAACGGTCAGGTGATCATGACCATGCCCACCTCGATGGGTAAGGACAGCACGCCCACCGACAACGGCATCTACATCGTCAGCGACCGGCACGAGAAGATCGTGATGGATTCCTCGACCTACGGTGTGGCGGTGAACTCGGCCGACGGGTACCGCACGCCGGTCGACTACGCGACGCGAATCTCCTACAGCGGCATCTTCTTCCACTCGGCACCGTGGTCGGTCGGGCAGCAGGGTTACTCCAACGCGAGTCACGGCTGCCTGAATCTGAGTCCGGCGAACGCGCGCTGGGTGTACGAGAACGCCAAGCGCGGTGACATCACCGTCATCAAGAACACGGTCGGCGGCACCCTGTCCGGTGTCGACGGGCTGGGTGACTGGAACATCGCGTGGCCGGAATGGAAGGCGGGCAACGCCGACGCTCCGTAGCCGCGTAGCGCACGAAAAACGAAGGGGCACCGGAAACTTCCGGTGCCCCTTCGTGGTGTCTGTGGCTGTCTCAGAGCGGTGTGGGGAGCTGGCTGCAGTCCATCATCGCCTCGCCCGCGACGGCGAGCGCGCTGCCGAAGGCGCCGCACAGGATGCGTCCGCCGAACAGCAGGCGGTCGAGGTTGGGCAGGCCGGCCGAGCCGGTGCCGGAGGAGCCCGTGGTCTCGAGGCCGGTGGTGGAGCCGCTCTGCGCCGAACCGGATTCGGGCTGATCGCTCGGCAGGCCGAAGTCGCCGATGGGGGTCTCCGCCGCGAAGTCGGTGAGGGGCAGGCCGGGCGAGGCCGCCGCGGAACCCGCGACGGGGCCGAGCACGGTGGCGGCCGCGAGGATGGCGACAACGGTGGAACGCTTCATCAAGGGGTCTTTCCGGTCGAGCGCTGACGCTATGGCGAGATCTGCCCCACATCTGGGCAGCGGTCCAAAGTGTAGCGGTCAAACGTGATGTTCGTCATGGTGGTGCGAGTTATCCGGTGGCGGCGAGGCCGGGTTCGTCGCGGTGGATCTCGGACGCGACGCTCAGGTGGTCGACGACCACTCGGCGTGCGCCGCAGCGGCAGCGTTGGTAGGCGACGAGGCCCTCGCTGGTCCGGTGACGCGATTCGATCTGCCAGGTGTGCGCGGGATGACTGGTCATGAATCGAGTGTGTTGTAATGGCATTGTGCATTACAACCATTACGGACGGGAGCCGGTGCTGCTCGGCGTCGAGTTGCTCAACGATCCGTGTTCGAGCGCCGCGGAGCTGGCGCGGCGCTGTGCGGCGGCGGGGTTGGTGCTGTCGGCGGGGGTGTCCGACGCCGATCTCGTGTCGGTGACGGCGTTTCTGGGGCGCTGGCGAGGTGTGGTGGACTGCGCGGACCGCACCGAGCGCGCGGCCAGGCTCAACGTGTTGCTGGCCGAGTACGCGTCGGCGCCGCGCTTGACCGACCATGTCGGCGACGGTTGGCATCTGCACTTCCGCGATCCAGTAGTGGCGACGGACCGCCAGATCGCCGCCTTGATCACCGTCGGCACCGCCTTGCACCTGACCGGGCTCGGTATGGACCGTTTGGGCGCCTGTGAGGCCGATGGGTGCGCACAGGTGTACGCCGACATCTCACGCAACGGCAGACAACGCTTCTGCAGCCCGGCCTGTGCGAACCGGTCGGCCGTCCGACGGCACCGGGCGAACCGCGCCTCCGCCTGACAGTCGTCCGGCGGATTCACTCCCTGGCGCGCCCTTCGTCGGCGCGGCGAACAATCCGAACTCGCGATGACGGCCTGTGCGGCCGACACGCGCGACCCGCGCCGTCGGCTGTGGACGGCGCGGGTCGGCGGTCAGCCAAGGACAGGGAAGTTGGCGCGCAAGACGTTTCGCGGGTCGCGGGCCTGTTTGATCTCGCGGAGGCGGTCCAGAGTGACTGTGTCGAAGGCGGCCGCGGCCGATTCGCCCGGGGCGAGGAAGGTGTACGGCTTCTTGCCGGTGACGTGGGCGCCGAGGTTGTCGACGATGGTGGTGAAGGCCGCCTTGACGTCGTCGATCAGGTGCGGCAGGCCGAGGCCGAGCAGATAGAGGGCGTAGGGCTCGGTGACCGGGCCGCGCGCGCCGTGTTCGCGGGTGGTGTCGGCCAGGGCGCCGCCGAGGCCGCGGATCTGGATGTTGAGCAGGGGCGCGACCGGGGCGTCGATGAGTGTTTTGACGACCGCGTCACCCAGGTCGGTGAGCAGTTCGCCGCGCGACAGCGAAGGGCTGGGGTCGGTGGGTTCGGCGGTGATGGTGCCGATCCGGTCGGGGGTCATGGTGGTGCGGGTGTCGGCGAGCGCGCCGGTGACGGTGTCGAGGCGGCCGGTCAGCTCGCGGCCCCGCGCCTCGTCGCCGAGGTAGGCGAAATCGATGGCGACAGTCGGTGCGGCGCCGGGGATCTGGTAGCGCTGCAGCCAGACCGACAGCTCCGGCGGTGCGTCGGTGGTGAGTTCGGTGAAGACGTCGAACACGTCGCGGGTGCGCTCGGCGGAC
The DNA here is from genome assembly GCF_042719655.1 of Nocardia sp. NPDC058518. Taxonomy (NCBI): domain Bacteria; kingdom Bacillati; phylum Actinomycetota; class Actinomycetes; order Mycobacteriales; family Nocardiaceae; genus Nocardia; species Nocardia sp. NPDC058518. The sequence goes on along the minus strand of NZ_JBHXNJ010000016.1, from coordinate 51,049 downwards.
CAGCTCACCCGGCCGCCGTAGAGCTGTGGCAGTTCGAACAGGTCGATCTCGAGCGCGGTGACGATCGCGAAGTCGCCACCGCCGCCGCGCAGCGCCCAGAACAGCTCGGGATCGGAGTCGGCGCTCACCCGGCCGCGTCGGCCGTCGGCGTCGACGATCTCGAACGCGCGGACCGCTTCGGCCGCCCACCCGTGTTTGCGCGCCAGCCAGCCGAAGCCGCCGCCGAGGGTGTATCCGGTGACACCCACCACGGGGTTGCTGCCTGCCAGGCCGCTCAGGCCGTGCGCGGCGGCCGCGGTCTGGACGGCGCCCCACTCGGCGCCGGAGCCGATGCGCGCCACCCGCTGGGCCGGGTCGATGTCGACAGTGTCGAGGTGGCCGGTGCGCACGAGGATGGCGTTGTCGATGTCGCCGGTCGCGCCGTGGCCGGTCGGTTGGGTGACCACCGTACGGCCCGCGCGGTTCGCGTAGCGCACGACGTTCGCGAGATCGTCGGCGTCGGCGACCTCCACGACGGCGGCGACCGACTGGGTGATCGCGGTGTTCCAGGGGCAGGCGGCCAGGTCGAAGGTGGTGTCACCCGGCAGGAGAACGTTTCCCCGGATATCGGTATGCAGATCGTTGATGCTCATAACCATTCGACGATGTGGGGGCGGCGAGTGTGACATGCTGCGGAGAGCAGAGAAGGGGGGGGGCGGGGGGGCGGGCGGCCCGGGAGGGGGGGGGCGCACGCGCGGCCACCCCCCCCCACAAGAA